>CAWIHO010000033.1:0-177540 GCA_963835605.1 uncultured delta proteobacterium
GCCATTCTGGCCCTTGGTATCCCGCTGGTGATCGCCCGGAGCTTTGCGCGCATATTTTACAGAAACTCCTTTAACAAGGGACTCGCGCTGCTGGAGGCTGACATCGTAGACAGGGTGAAAGACGGGGACCTGTTGGAGATCGACCTGTTGGCAGGCAAAATATCAGGACCCGGCATAGACGTAGTGGCAAAGCCGATCCCGCCCTTCATGATTGAGCTGATCAATGAGGGAGGTTTGATGAATTATCTTAAGAAGAAGTTGGAGACGAGAGCATGAAAGAGTTCAACGTTGCGGTTGTCGGTGCGACGGGGGCTGTCGGAAATGAGATGATCGAGACGCTCCAGCAGAGAAAGTTTCCCGTAAGGAACCTGAAGCTCCTCGCATCGGAAAGAAGCCTCGGTGTGAGTATTTCCTACAAGGGTCAGGATGTGCCGGTGGACGTCCTGAAGGAGGATTCCTTCAAAGGCATCCAGATTGGGCTTTTCTCGGCGGGCGGCTCCGTAAGCCAGAAGTTTGCGCCTATCGCGGCCAGAGACGGTTGCGTCGTCATCGATAACACGAGTGCGTTCAGGATGGAGCCTGATATCCCCCTGGTTGTACCGGAGGTAAACGCGCACGCCATCAAGGAGTACAAGAAGAGGGGGATCATTGCCAACCCGAACTGTTCAACCATCCAGATGGTGGTTGTTCTGAAGCCGTTGCATGATGCCGCGCGGATCAAGCGGGTGGTGGTCTCAACGTACCAGGCGGTCTCTGGTACGGGCAAAAAAGCAATACATGAGCTGGAGGCGCAGGTGTGCGCCTTGCTCAACAATCAGGATATTGAAAAGAAGGTTTATCCGCATCAGATAGCCTTCAACTGCCTGCCGCACATCGATGTCTTCCTTGAAAATGGCTACACCAAGGAAGAGATGAAGATGGTCGACGAGACCAAGAAGATCATGGAGGACCAGACGATCCAGGTGACGGCAACGACGGTCAGAGTGCCGGTCTTTTATGGTCATTCAGAGTCGGTCAATGTTGAATTCGAAAGAGAATTGACGCCGGAGGCCGCGCGCAAGCTCCTTGCCAAGGCGCCCGGCGTCAAGGTAGTTGACGATCCGAAAAAGAACCAGTATCCGCTGGCGATCTATGCCGCGGGCAAAGATGAGACGTTTGTGGGCCGTATACGCAAGGACGAGTCGGTAAAGTACGGGCTCAACCTGTGGATCGTTGCGGACAACATCAGGAAGGGCGCAGCCCTCAACGCAGTGCAGATCGCGGAAATACTGGCGGAGAAGTATCTGTAATACCAATTTGCCGCGCCCTACGGATCCAAAGCCATCACATGATGGAGAACCCCTGCTATTTTTTCCTTGACAAGAAAGACGCCTAAAGTATGACATTAAAAAGATCTTTCCCCAGGTATTGGCAGAGTGGAAAGACACCACGGGTACCCGGCTTACCCGGGGAAACCTATCATAACTGAGAGGAGGCGTTAATGAGACTTAAAGATAAGGTAGCTATCATAACCGGGGCAGCACGGGGGCTGGGAAGGGCCTATGCCTTGAGACTTGCAAAGGAAGGAGCTAAGGTGGTTGTGGCCGACATTCTCGACGGTAAAGAGACGGTAGCTGCCGTTACCGCAATCGGCGGTGATGCGCTCTACGTGAAGACTGACGTTACAAGTGAGGGGAGCACGCAGGAGATGGCCCGCAAGGTCGTGGAACACTTTGGCAGGATCGACATTCTCGTGAATAACGCGGCCCTTTTTGCCGATCTGGTGAAAAAGCCCTTCTGGGAAATCCCTGCCAGTGAGTGGGATAAGGTAATGGCCGTTAATCTGAAAGGGCCTTTCCTCTGCGCTAAAGCCGTCTACCCCCAGATGAAAAAGCAGGGGAAGGGAAAGATCATCAATGTGGCTTCAGGCACGTTTTATAAAGGGTTGCCGCATTTTCTCCATTACGTGGTATCGAAGGGCGGCAATGTGGCGATCACCCGTTCTATGGCAAGAGAGGTAGGAGACGCGGGTATCAACGTCAACACCATCGCGCCCGGGTACACGGAGACCGAATTCCTAAAGGAAAACCCACAGGATTCACCTGATGTGATCAAGATGGCTTCGGCCGTGCGCTGCATCAAACGTCCGGAGACACCGGAAGATTTAACCGGTACCATCGTCTTTCTGTCCTCAGATGACAGCGATTTCATCACAGGACAGACGATCATTGTAGACGGCGGTTCGGCGCTCAACTAAAGGCGTAGTTAAAGAGGGGTGACCCGATGAAAGGATACGCAGGAAAAATAGCTTGAAAGGAAATAAGAAGCGGAGGGGACATCACTACCGGCGCCCCCACAAAGAAAATACTGGAAAGAGATGGGCATTGAAAAGTAGTATCGGATTATAGACGAACCAGGATGGGGCGCAGGGTCCATGCTTTCTGTATCGGGATATGTAAAAAGTAAGAACAGGGATTATCGAGTTGGATTGGAACGCGGAGTATAAAAAGAAGGGGCGGGTTTGGGGGGACGCACCGAGCGAATTGGCCCGTGAAACAATAAAGTATCTGAAAGGGCACTCGACCGGGAGTCGGGACACTACGCTCGTCGACATAGGCTGCGGGTATGGCCGCGACTCTTTCTACCTGTCAGATCAACTGGACGTGCACGTGGTGGGGATCGATACAGCGGCTAACGGACTTGCGCTCATAAGTAAGCACGAGGGAGAGCCCAAGGTGAGCTTTATCTGCTGCGACTTTATGGAAACGGCAGAAACGCAACTTTTTGACATACTGTTTGCGTCAAACCTCTATCACATCCTGAGGCCTTCAGATAGGCTGGCATTAAGGAACAAAGCGTCGAGGCTCCTGAGGCCGGGTGGATATCTATTCCTCAATGCTTTATCAGTCAATGACAAAGAGGAGTACGGAAAAGGCGACATCGTCGACGGAGAGAATCATTCATTTGTGAAGGGAAAATACTCACATTTCTTTACGGAGGAAGAGCTGAAGCAAGATTTCGGCAGCTTCCTTCTGCAACAATTATACGAACTTGAGTATGAGGAATACAGGAACGAAGGCAGGAATCACCATCACGTATCGTGGATTGTCGTTCTCAGGAAAGCCGGCTAGATGCAGACCTGCCCCATGGTACTATCTATTTACAGATTCTTGTGGGTTTTATAGTGGGACGCGAACAGATTCGGATTCATTCAAGGAAAGGCCGCGCACGGGAGCACGGCCTTTTTGCTTTGTGCGCCCGGCAGGGCGCATGCACTCGGAGGCGAAAGTCCTCTATGGACCCTGATGACGGGAACCATGAGCCGAACACCAAGGGCTACCATCGCGAGGTGGGGTCTGAAGGAAGGTGTAAGCAAAATCCCGGCCTGAGGAACACGCTGCGCATACGAGGCGGCAGTCTCTGGACGAGGGGGCAAAGGTCCCCAAAGTCCGATAGTCATCCGGAAGAGACTGACGTAGATGCGACGGGCACATGGGACGAAAGCGCATGCGCAATACCCGGGGAGATCTGCTCACCTGCCTTGTGCTAGCTCCGCCGCGAGGCGGAATGAAGGGTGGGCAGAAGTCAGCAGAGGGCATAGGAGCTTCCGCGCAGGAGGCAAAGGCCCGAACATGAAAGAGCGGAGGGACCAACACCTTGTCGGATGAGGAAGACGCATACAGGAAGGTTGAGATACCCGAGGCCTCCCGGAAGGCGAGGGACGGAACCCCTTTTGAGCCGGGCAGAGAGCGTCAAGCACCCGCAGCGGTAGAGGACACATCCACTCCGGAGACGACGATGCTGCTTGAGGAGGTTCTGCGCGATGATAATCTGAAAAGAGCATACCAGAAAGTGCGCTCCAACAAGGGAGCACCGGGCATTGACGGCATGACCGTCGATGAACTGGGACCCTACCTCATGGAACACGGACCACGTATCAGGGAGGCAATCCTCGCAGGAACGTACGCACCACAACCGGTCAAGAGGGTCGATATCCCGAAGGCCGGTGGAGGGGGTGTCCGTTCCTTGGGGATACCGGTTGCGCTTGATCGTTATATCCAGCAGGCGATCCTCCAGGTGCTCACCCCGATCTTCGATCCACACTTCAGCGAGTCAAGCCACGGCTTCCGCCCGGGCAGAAGTACCCATGATGCGGTGCTGAAAGCCCGGCAGTATGTGGAAGAGGGCTACCGCTAGGTGATCGACCTCGATTTGGAAAAATTCTTCGACAACGTTAACCAGGACATACTTATGGCCAGAGTGGCAAGACGGGTCAAGGACAAGAGGCTCCTTAAGCTGATCCGGAAGTTCATCACGTCCGGTATCATGTACGGGGGTCTCGTCGAGGTGCACGTGAAGGGGACACCGCAGGGGTCGCCACTCTCGCCGCTGCTCTCCAATATCTTGCTTGATGATCTGGACAAGGAGTTGGAGCGGAGGGGCCACCGCTTCTGCCGCTATGCGGACGATTGTAACACCTATGTCAAATCGCAGAAGTCCGCGGACAGAGTGATGGAGTCGCTGACGCGGTTCATCGAAACGAAGCTGAAACTCACGGTGAACCGGAAGAAGAGCGCGGCCGCAAGGCCCTGGGCAAGGAAGTTCCTGGGCTATGCCATGACGTGGGACAGGAAGACACGATTGAAGGTGGCGCCGGAATCGGTACGGCGGTTTAAGGACCACATCCGGGAGCTGCTGCGTAAGGGTAGGGGGAGGTCAATCGACACCACGATACAGGTGCTGAAACCGTTCCTTACCGGCTGGATGCAGTACTATAAACTCGCAGCAGTGAAAGGTACGTTCGAATCCCTGGATGAATGGCTGCGCAGGAAACTGCGCCGTGTACTGTGGAAACACTGGAAGAAACCACGCACCCGAATGAAGAGGCTCATACAACGGGGACTCGACAAGGAACGCGCCCGTATCTCGGCTTACAACGGTCGCGGCCCGTGGTGGAACGCCGGAGCTTCCCACATGAACCAAGCACTGCCGGCCACATGGTTTGCTCAGCGGGGACTCGTGAGTCTCCTTGACATGCATCGGAGTTTTAACAAGCTTTTATGAACCGCCGTATGCCGGACGGCACGTACGGTGGGTGCGCTGGGCAGCGCACTGATCAGGAGGGTTAAAGTCCCTCTGACGCCCAGATGAGGGGCGTCATATCCAAAAGCGGGAGAGATCCTCGCTGGCCGGCTTTTTCTTGAGCCGGAGGACAGGGTGTCCACTGCGAGGTGGAATCCGAAGGGTTTGCGGAGAACTACCGGGCCGTAATTGAGGGGGAGGCATCCTCCAGATAAACCGGTCGGCCAAAGATGGGGCAAGGTCGAGCCTGCCCACCGTAGGCGAAGGCGCTTCTCATCCACCCATCGTACCAAGGTGAGTGCGGGCGGCACGGTAGGGAAGATCAGGGCGTGACCCCAGGAGAACTCATGAGGTTCCCGATAGGGCGTCGGGATAAGCAACCCTATAAGCACAAGCGAAATGGGAAGCGATGCCTCATGAGTAGTCGGACAACCGAATAGTACCTCAAGCAGGGTGAAAGCCCTGTGACCGGATAATCCGGCGGGTGTGAGTGGCCCGGGGAAGGCGGTTGGCAGGGATGGTTGGCGAGAGAAAGGGCGCAAGATGAGTAAGGATGGTGAGGAGGATCAGTTCCATGCGTGAAAAACCCGTACATCACCGCCCGAGGAGACTTGCGGACTGGATCAACCCGACCGGTGCGAAGAAGGTGCACTCGTTGGTGGACAAGGTGTACAAGATGAAGAACCTGGAGTTAGCCTGGGACAAGGTGCGCGAAAACCGCGGCGCCGGGGGCATTGACGGTGAGAGCATCGCTTCGTTCGAAGAACATCTTACAGAGAACCTTGCAAAGCTTCACGAAGAGCTCAAAAGCGATACCTACAAGCCCCAGCCCGTCCGGAGAAAGCTGATACCGAAACCAGGTCAGCCGGGAAAAGAGCGCGCATTAGGCATTCCCCGTATTTATGACCGGGTGTGCCAACAGGCGCTTGACAACCGGCTGGAGCCGATCTTCGAACCGATATTCGATGATGCCAACTTCGGCTACCGGAAAGGCAGATCGACAAAGGATGCCCTAAGGAAAGTATGGAAGGAGCTGAAAGAGGGACGGGAATGGATCGTGGACGCCGATCTCGAAGACTTTTTCGGGTCTGTTGATCACGAGAAACTGCTGCTCCTTGTCCGCCAGAGGATAGCCGATGGCCGTGTGCTCGGGATTATCGAGAGCATGCTGAAGGCCGGCTGCTTTGCTGACGGCGAAACACTTCCTACCGAACAGGGAACGCCCCAGGGTGGAGTGGTCTCACCCCTCCTGAGCAATATCCTTTTAACTCCGTTTGACTGGGAGATGAGGAGGAAAGGTTACAGGCTGACCAGATACGCCGATGATTGGGTTGTCACCTGTAGGACCCAGTCAGAAGCCAGGGCAGCGCTTGCCGCTGCTCAACGGATCCTCGAGAAGCTAGGGGTCACACTCAACGTCAGGAAGACACGCATTGTGCATGTCTGGCGAGGGTTTGAGTTCCTCGGCTTTCTGATCAGGAGAGGAACTGCGACAAGAGAACTTTCTCCGAAGAAGATCCGCGGCGGTGTAGTAGCAGGCGAACTCTATGCCTATCCTCGAGAGAAATCGATCGCCAAGTTCAAGGAGCAGATACGCAGGCTTACCAGACGAAATGCTCCTATTACCACAGAGCAGGTGATCACAGAAATCAATCCAGTTATCCGCGGATGGGGAAATTATTTTTGCAAAGCCAATGTCCGCAGGCTCTTTGCCCGTCTTGATGGATGGATAATGCAACGTATAAGAGCACAAAGGTACAAACGCTGGCGAAATACCGGGTGGAAAGAATTGCCCGACAGGCGTCTGTACCAGATGGGTCTTGTTGTCCTTCGTTCGCTGATACCTTCAAAAGCAGCTGCCTGGCAGGCAGTCTTTGTGAAAGCCGGATGCGGCAAACCCGCACGTCCGGTTTGAGCGGCGGACGGAGGTTAGCCCATACAATGGGCGCCTCCTCCGACCCGACTGTGAGAGGCTGGGGTCGCGAGGCCCCCGCCTACTCGATTTTCCGATTGCTGATTTATTGTAATCTTGTATTTTTTTATAGAGACCCAATTTCAACGATTACAGCCTGCTATATTCTAGTTCACGGTTGAACTAGATGAGGAAATCAGAGATATATATCCTCCTTGTAGCAGCTCTTTATTCAAGCAAGCAATCCAAGGAGGAGGCCAGGCTATGAGAGGGATACGGGGAAAGAAGGTAAGGATGGTGAAGGAAGGGACACTGATCGCGACCGTAGACATCGGCATGACGACCAACACGGGTTATTGCACCACGATCGATGGCAGGGACATAAAGCCCTTCAAGTTCGAGAACACGAGGGAAGGCTTCGAGAAGTTCTTGCATATGATCGTAGCCAGCAAGAACAAGTTTGGTTGCACCGAGGTCATGGTCGGCTACGAATCAACCGGCCCCTATGCGGAGCCGCTCGCCCAGTACCTCATGGACAAGCCGGTCACCGTGGTCCAGGTGAACCCCCTGCACACCAAGAGGCTGAAGGAGGTAAACGACAACTCTCCGGGAAAGACCGATGACAAGGATCCCCGGGTGATCGGCGATGTGCTCCGTCTCGGCCACGCCTTGAGCGTGGTCGTCCCCGAAGGTGATGCGGCCTATTTACGGAGACTGAACAATGGACGGGAACGGCACGTCGGGGAGCGCACCGCACTGCTCAACCAGATCCAGCAACTGGTCTTCCTCATCTTCCCCGAGTTCAAGAAGGTATTCAAGGATGTGACCATCAAGACCCCCCGGCACATCCTGAAAACTATACCACGCCGGAGAGGATACGTACGCTCGATAAAGATGCACTCGGCGAAGAGATCAGGAAGCGGAGCTGGGGCAAGTTCGGGATGCGCGAGGCGGAAGCCCTGATCAATCTCGCCAGAGATACCGTGGGTATCAAGGAAGGGGTAGCAGGCATAGCCCTGGATATCCAGCACATCCTCGTGCAGCTTGAGGCGCTCAATGCTTTTATCGAGGAGATAGAAACGGAGATGAAGAAGGCGCTCGACCGTATACCTTACAGTGCCCGGATCCTCTCGATCAAAGGTCTGGGGGTCGTCACCGTGGCCGGGCTCATCGGAGAGGTGGGAGACTTTTCAAAGTTCAGGACCCAGTCGGAGATCATGAAGCTCGCCGGGCTTGACCTCTTTGAGATAAGCTCGGGAAAGAGAAAGGGACAGAAGAGGATATCGAAGCGGGGACGGCACCTCCTTCGGAAGATCCTCTACAACGCGGCGGTCGGGACCATACGAAAGAACGGGATCATGTGCGACTACTATGCGCGCCTCATCGGCGAGGGGTATGGTAAGGACCTCGGCACTCATCGTCGTCGCCAAGAAGCTTTTGCGGATCATCCACGCGATGCTGCGGGATGGCCGTGACTACATACACAACTATGCATCTCCAAAGAGGGTGGTGATAAAAAAGGCAGCGTAAGGTAAACTATAGGTAGGCGGGGAGATCTTCGTTTTCTTCCATTGAGGCGCTTAGCGACCTCCCATTACAGAAACAGGACTCCCCGTCGACATCCTAACTCCGATTAAGCAGGGTAAAAGCGCCAGAGAGCGACTTTCCAATTCTTATAAGGGTTGGGTAGGATGTCGTAGCACGACGGGGACAACCGCCTACACGCCTAAAACCTTAAACGCCTAAAGACAGATAAAAAAGACTTGACTTGGATAAATAAGGAAGCACTGGTTTGGTTGAACTGTCGAGCAGGAAGTGGTGTAATCATGGAGTGATTTTGCTGAGCCACGAGGATCAGCTCTCGAACGCAGACTCGCGAACAGAGGCGGGCAGCGAAGCTAGAGGGAGGATACAATAAGAGTTCTTCTCATCTCCGCCAATCGAACAGACGTTAACATGCGCACGATTCCCCTGGGGCTCGGCTGCGTTGCCTCCGCCCTCACACGCTCGGGACACCTGGTACAACTCCTCGATCTGATGCAGGTTGAAAACATCTCGCGGCCGGTTGCCCAGGCGATTGAGGGATTCAGACCCGAGGCGATCGGCATATCTCTGCGCAACATCGACGATCAGAACATGCGCTCCCCCCGGCACTTTCTCGATGAAGCCAATCAGGTTATCGAAGAGGTGAAGCGCTTTTCCTCAGCACCCGTCGTGCTGGGTGGGGCCGGCTACAGTATATTCCCGGAGGCCGCGCTTTCGCATTCTCAAGCCGACATGGGCATCCAGGGGGAGGGAGAAGAGCCGCTCCGGCAGCTGCTGGAAAGGCTGGAGAGGAACCAACCTCTCGCGGGAGTGCCTGGGCTCTATGTCAAAGGCAAAGGGCTTCAGGGCCCAAGGTCCTTTGTGAACGAGCTCGATCAACTCCCGCTCCCCGACCCCAAGGTATTCATCTCACAGGGCGCAGCCGTGCTTCCCGTTCAAACGAGGCGGGGCTGCCCTATGGGCTGTTCCTACTGTTCCACGGCCGCAATTGAGGGAACGAGGATGCGCAAAAGGTCGCCCAAGCGAGTAGTGGAATGGATCACCCGCCTGGCCGAGAAGGGCGCCCGCCAGTTCTATTTCGTAGACAATACCTTTAACCTTCCCGTCTCCTATGCAGAGCAGCTCTGCCAAGAGCTGATCCGCGCTTCCCTTGGGTTGACATGGCGATGCATTCTCTATCCCCTCAACATAGGGGAATCGCTGGTTTCAGCGATGGCTGAGGCAGGCTGTGTCGAAGCCAGCATCGGGCTCGAGAGCGGATGTGAGCGGATGCTGAGGGCTATGCATAAGCGGTTCACCCTCAAGGAGGTGGTAGAGACAAACCATCTTCTCCGTAAGCACGGTATCCGCCGCATGGGGTTTCTCCTTCTGGGCGGTCCAGGGGAAACCCGTCAGTCCGTCGAGGAAAGCCTTGCATTTGCCGATTCCCTTGGCCTCGACTTCTTGAAGATTACGATCGGCATCCGCATCTATCCCCATACCCTTTTGGCGGAACAGGCGAGAAAGGAAGGGGTTATTGCGGCAGGGGACGATCTTCTCTTCCCCCGCTTTTACATGACGGCAGGACTGGAGGAGTGGATCAGAGAAAGAGTAGCAGCATATGCGCAGGATAGGCCCCACTGCGTGACCGACAAATAGGCCTCATGCAGGGGTCCCATTCGGTCTCATGGTCTTGGTGGCCGCGCTCTTTGTTCTGCGTTTTATCCCTCGAAGCCGACTTCAGCACGCGGTAGATGCCGGCCCTATCGGTGTTGCAGGTGGATTATACATTACCGTTGATAACGAGCAACTCTGTAAGCATGTGGGGTTTTCACCCTTTCAGTCTCTATGCTATAAAAGTTGCTTGTACAGCAGGTAAAAGAAAGGCTACCCTCTTTCTCGGAAGAGAAGTGATAGTGGGCTGAATCCACTACCAAATCAAAGAAAGGGAGGTAGCCATATGAAGAGCTATAGGTTACAAGAGTTCGTGGTCAAAGGCAAGGAGGTCTTTGTGGGACTCGAGGATTCGAAGAAGACCTGGAAGCTTGCGGTACGCTCGGAGAAAATGGTAATCCACCAGGTGTCGATGGAGGCTAAATATCCTGTGTTGATCGGCTACCTCAGGAACAAGTTTCTCGACTGTACCATCCACCTTATGTACGAAGCAGGTTTCAAAGGCTTTAATCTCTATGATGCGCTTACCGATGACGGCATAGACTGTGTGGTCATCCCTCCCCACGTCGTGACAGAACCGAAGGTGAACAGAATCAAGACCGACAAGAGGGATGCGCGGCGTCTCGCCCTCGTTCTGGAGAATCATGATTTCAAAGATGGCTGCCATGTCCCCGACAAGGAGCGCAGGGAGGACCGCCAGGTGAGCCGCACCCTGATCGCGCTGCAGAAGGATATTATCAGGTCCCGGAATCGCATCCGTAAGCTCCTCCAGTTTCACGGCATCGAGGTTCCTTTTCCCGATAAATGGGGAAGAGAAGAATTCCGTGCCCTCAAGAAGCTTGAGCTCTCCGAGCCTTTACGAATCAGTCTTGACATCTTTCTTACCCAGCTGGAGGAACTCTGGGCCCACCAGCTTTCCTTAAGGGCTGCCCTCAGAAAGCTCTGCAAGAAGGAGCGCTACCATAGAGCCTTTACGATCGCCCGGAGTCTCCCGGGAATCGGCTGGTTCACCGCCATCAGGCTCGTGCTCGAACTGGGGGAGGATCTCTCCCATTTCACCAGTGCGAAGAAGATCGCGAGTTTCGTGGGACTCACCGCAAGCGAACACTCCTCGGGAGAGACTGAACACAAGGGGCGCATCACCGGCATGGGTTCGGGGTTCATCCGGGCCACCCTCATCGAGAACTCGTGGGCGGCGATCCGCAAGGATCCGGTGCTCCTTGCGAAGTTCACGCGGGTATGGCATGCGAGCGGCAGCAGGAAGAAGGCGATTGTCGCGGTGGCACGGATGCTGATCGTACGGTTTCGAACGTGCGTTATGTCTGGCACACCTTATGTGATTGGCGTTGCTGCGTAGTATATAAGGAGGAATAACAGTGTAGAGAACGTGTCTTCTTTAGGTGGTTACGTGATCGAGTCGACAAAGGATGCACAGAGGAGATAAGGTCTTGAAGGTACCATGCGGAACGACGGTGTACAACGGAGTTCTTCCTGTGGCGCATGCCACGCTTTTCAGTGTGTTGACACCGGTTCCTTCTTTCCGCAGGCAGATACTTGTGGCCAGACCACGAATAGGAGGTTGTAAAGAACCTTTTCTTCTCTCGGCCCGGGCGTCGCACTTCGGCAACGGACGCACCCTGGAGGCGTCATTGGCCTCGTGCTCCGTGAGGAGTACACAAACGATGATTCGAAGGAATCATCACAAGGGAGTGAGAGCTATGACCTGATCACGTATATGAAAGAGAAGGCGGGTAGAACAAACCTGTGCAAAAGATTTGTTCTTGTCTTGACTTTTATCATAGGAGGAAGAAGGTCGCAACCAGGGGCTCGTGGCGCATTGAGGGGCATGATCAAACCTAGGCCTCACGGACATGCCAAACACGACGCACAGAGGCAGCAGCGAAGAGGGCGGGTCACTTGTGGCGGTTGCTACGAGAGGGTGGCCGCTTATGGACAATAAAACCGTCCTTGCCGCCGGCGACTGAAAATAATATACTCCGGACCAGTTCAACCTCGAAACCGAGATCGGCGGCTATCCTAGAATAGAGATATTTTTGATGTTCTTCCTTCCGTTCCTCGATTTGCTTATTTAGGTAGTCTTCGAGTATTCCGGCGACACGGTTAAGCTCAGCGATTCGCGCCTGCTTTATCGGGTCTTCCGACCCACGATAAGACCTTCTCTGGACCCGAACCGGGTAGGCGAGCATCAGATAACCACTCCTTCTTTTCGCTGTCTCGCATGAACCACTCGATTTTTTGGGGCTTTCGTCTCCCTCCGCAATTTCCTAGCGATTTCCTCCACCGCGGCAGGGCGGGCCGTTTTCATCGACGCCTTTAGGTAATCGTCGATGTCACCTCTTGTGATGTAGATCGAGGGTTGATTCTCGCCGGTGGGTATCGAAAAAGAGTATTGTTCCTTTTCGATGGTGAGGCTCGATGGATCTTGGTGCAACTCCTCTTTGAGAACTTTCATTATGACTGTCAGTCCGTTCTTCTCCCACGGCTCCATTCTCCCCGCCCTTTCGCTTTCTTGCACCCTGGCCGTTGCCCGTAATCCTGACCCGCGATACTATGACTTCTTATCCATCCTAAGCTGGTGCCTGCACCTACTGATTCGGCGTAGGCTTTACTTCCCGTATCTCATACATTACACTCTTGTGGACAAAGCGCTGCAGTCTGATCGCCTCATCGAGACGTCGCTCGTAATAGGCCTTTGATCCGGCAACCCCGATGATAGCCCCGAGGATTAGCACGATCACCATCTTATCCCAGAAGCCCAGCTTCGGTGACTTATTCCGTGTTGGTGACGGCTCCTGCTTGTCACGGCCTGCCCCTTCTGTGGTCGCCAGTTCTAGTCGTCGTTCCATGGTTCATGCCTCCACTTCTTACAGCGTATCCTTTTCTTTCAGCAGGCTCTCGTATACCTCGATCGTCCTCTTCGCCTGCCTTGTGGCTGCTGGATTCTTTCCGCCTTTATAGAGGCGCAATGCCTCCAGAACGTTGTTATCGCTTAGCTTAAGCTTCTCCTGCAGTATCTTTGCCCCCAGCAGAGTGTCCACATCGGCCCAGCGCATGGAGGCCCAGGGCGTCTGCATTAGACCCTTGTAACCCTTCTCGGACACAGCCTTGTAGTCAAAGTTCTCGTTCTCCGTGTACATCAGGGCGACCAGCAGTATCGGACTTACCTGAGCCGAGGCCGAGGCGCCTTTGATAGCCATGGCCAGTTCGTCGACCTTCTCCGGTGGGGCACCGACTTTCAATAGCGACTGCTTCACTCTGTCGACCTGCTGCTGGCCCACGGGTCTTACCTGCACCGGAACGATCAACTCGGTAAAGCTGTGAAACTGTACCCACAGCACTGACATACAGACGAGCAGCACTGCGTACTTCGCGAGGGACACCGCCGCGTGGGCTGCGCTTGTCTCATGGTTTTCTACGTTTTCCATTAGTTCCTCCGCCTAGGTTCCTCGGATGCTCTTCGGCTTGGCCGTTGCATCCCGTATCGTACAGACCCTCATCAGGTCAGCGTTTATCTCGTAGACTTCCTGGCGCGGCTTAACCTTTTTGATCAATCCAACGCTCTCCAGCGACCTGATATAGTTAAAGACGCTGGTTCTCGTGACACCGAGCTTCCCCATCAGGGCAACATGATCCAGGTACACCATGCTCCCTTTGAGCCTGCTTCCTTTGGCTTCCCTGACCAGCAGCTCCAGTAACCGCAGCTTGGTTTCGTTGATGTCGAACTTGAGGGCAAACTCATGCTCAATGAGGATCATAGCGCTGCCCTTACCTTTTTCTATGGCTCCTATCACGGTCGCTTTTTTTTCGCCCATGGTGCTATCCTTTGTTTATTATTTGTTGCGGATTAGTTCAGCTGAAGTGTACTACCATACACTATTGTTTGCCTTAGAGTCAAATAAGGCTGTCGTATCCTGGCGAGCATCGCTCTCGTGTGGACAGAAGAGCAGGTTATGCACTGGCCGGTCCTCACCATCCATGGCGCCGAGAGGCGTTTTCATTTACTCCGTGTCAGGGGTACCCAAAAAAACGTTGTGGTAATCTCTCTTAAGAAGGTCTACACTGTGATCATGCTGTACGAGATTATAAGGAGAGAAATACGTGAGGCGAGCGCTGTTTGTCGCAATCGTGATAGTGCTTCTGCTCGCTTGTATGTTGTCATATGCGCTGGTGAACCGGAAGGAGAAAAGCACCTATGAGCCGATCGTTTGCACAAGACCGGCTACCGCAGGAGACAATCTGCCCGCTCTTCCCGGAATACGGGTCTTCACAGGGGGGTGTCAGGACGACTCCGGAGGTTCACTCAGGTACACCATAGCAGGCAAGTGGAGCGAAGAGACCAAGAATGCTGAAGAGTATGTGGTCGTTACCTTCGGCGATAGCAGATTCACCGGAGCTGTGAAAAGCGCCTGCCCATCCAACCCGTGGACCCATCGCGTCGCGTGCACGGCCGTGTCCATGCAGGGTGATGCGTTCCGGTACTACCGGCCGGACCGCTTCCCCTTAACGAGTGATATGGGTAAATAAGTACCGCTGTTCGACGCGTCCTTTTTCCAACTTATTCATACGCTACAGTTCAGCCAATGATGGAATTATTCTATTTTATCACCATTTTTATTGATAGTCTTCATTACACAGGTTGCAACGTGACGTAAGCCCGGTCGGTGCTTACTGATTTGTTCTACCTGTCGATCATTTAAGCCCTTCAAGTAGTTTGTAATACTCCTTCAGAGTACGGATGGATTCCATCGTAATTTGGAACAAGATCCAACTGAGAACGAGGATTCCTATGGTGAGTCCGATCTTCCATGCCCGCGTCGTTTGTGGGCGCAACCAAATCAGGGGCAACGCCAGAGGCCCCACACAACAGACTGCCATGATAATAAAGGACTTTCGGAAATACCATTGAATCTTTTCCTCTGCAAAGCGTGAGTGGTTGGAGGCATCCAGAAACTCGCCGCAGTGCTTACACTTTATCGCGTCGTCTTGGATGTCTTCAGCGCAGAAACGACATTTTTTCATTATCATCTCTATTGATCAATACCGAATAGAATATCGTCATACACGGCAGGTATAATAACATTCTTGTTAGGTTCTGGTCGACGGTGGTTATGGCAGCAAGATTTGCGAACGTAATGTTGGATCCTCCAGATCACCCGGTCGCCAACGATTAGAGGAAGAATTTTTCAACTCAGAGGTGCCGAGAATCTGCATGGCGAGTCATAGCTTAGGGCCCTAACAAGATGACGATTTGGTTGGGAAGGGACACAAGAGAGACACTCATGAAATTACAAAATTCTTCCCGACCGGCGATCCATCTCCTTGATCGTACTGTGCGGTTGAACATTAACAAATGGAATCAACTTAACTTCTCCAAGAACTCCAAAACTAAATCGGCGAGAAATCCTACTATTCCTTTACCAATAGAACATTTACTGCTTTTACTAGAATTCTAACCTTATCACCCTTCTTAATACCCAAATCTTTTAGTGATTCCATTGTCATAACCGATTCCATAGCATCACCCGACACAATCTTTAACTTAACCTCGCACATTACTGCACCTTCTTTTATATTCGTCACTTCTCCCGTCAATTGATTTCTTGCACCGTACTTCATGGTATACCTCCTCTCGCTCTGTTATTACGATATGTGCGTGAACTACCTTTCTTCTCCCCTAATCACTTCCACCATGCCATGAATGATTCCCTTCACATCGATGTCTCCTCAGAGGGACGACGGACCCGCCTACTTCACTCCGACGATATCGAGAAAGTCCCTCTCCAGAGTGGTTTTCGGGGACTCGATGATCCGACCCAGCTCCCTGCCATGGTCAAAGAAGATTATCGTAGGCACCGCCTTGACCCCGTACTTCTTTGCGAGACCTTCACCGTCCTGCAATTTCGTGTCGACCGCATACAGCTCCAGGGATATGTTCGGGTTGTTCGCCGCCTCCAGCATCTTCAGCAGCTTCGGCACCTCCCGCTTCGAGTCATCACACCAGGTACCGAGAAACACCACGATCGTTAGATTCCAGCCTATCTGCCCGACCTTCTCCGTCGTCATCGGGTCTGGATAAAATTTCTGCGCGTTTTGTTTGAATACAGGAGCGTTCATGTAAAGCTGCTCAGTCGTGATTTTCCCGGTTAAGTGCTCAGCTCCAACCGGCTCCACCCAGACTGCTATCGTACAGAGGTAGGCCAGCGTAACGATTAACCACGGTACAAGTTTATGTGACATTGCTCTTCATTCTTCCGGTCCCTGTGGCAACTTGTAACACATTGTGAGGTGGGTTCGCAAGACCGGATTATAAAGATTATAGGCCCTGTACTACTTCAAGGAGCTGGGAGAACCTGTCGACGATAAAATCGGAGCCGTCTGAGAAGCCCGGCGTGCCGTAGCCGTAAGTCACAGCCACGGTCTTGAGGCCGGCTGCGCGGCCGGCAGCCATGTCATAGACACTGTCCCCGACCATCAGGGCTTCGTGGGGCGCCACGCCGAGCAGGGAAAGAACGCGAAGAACCGGCACAGGGGAAGGCTTCCGTTCAGGAGAACTATCGCTTCCGGCAACGAGCTCGAAGTACTTAAGGAGATCGAGCGCTGCAAGTGTTTTCTCAGCCAAATAGGTCAACTTGTTGGAAATAACAGCCTTCCTGCAGGCGCTCAGGTGCTCTAGCGTTTCCCGCACCTCCGGATAGAGCGCTGTGTTGGCGACGAGGTGCCGAGAATAGTATTCCAGGACGCGCTTTGTAATGCTCTTCCCGTCCAGGGAAGTCGCCTCTTTCAGGGTAAGAAGCTTTTCTATCAGGATCGGTACCCCCTCCCCGATAGATGCCTTTGTCTCCTCCAAAGTGACAGGCGGAAGGCCGTATGGACCTATCGCATAATTGACAGCTGCGCAGATATCTCCAGCGGAGTCGATAAGCGTGCCATCAAGATCAAAAATGATGAGTCTGACTGCCATGCACTAGCCTCCCAGAAAAGGCGGGGCAAAGCTCTGGCCCCCGGAGACTCCCTAGCCACTCCTTAACGTCTGCGAACAGAGCTCCGCGAAACAATAAGGAGAACTCGAAACACGTAACGTTTTCCTTCACTGACCACTGATCACCGGTCACTGATCACTAGCTTCAATCTACTTTCTGCTGTTTTTCTTTTCTTTCCAGTGAAGCCCTGACTATCATTTCGGCGTTGTCTATGATCGACCTCACTTCCAGGCAGCGCCCAAGTTCATGCGGATTCTCCGCTCTGAACGATAGTTTCTGCTTGAGGTCCTGGAGACGTTCGACGCCCCGTCTCAACATCAGTTCAGATCTCACATTACCTGCGTAATAGTCCATGATGTTCTGCAGCGCCAATTCAGCCTCTTGCCAAGAGACTCCCTCACTGTTCCGTAATGTCCGGGAACAAAGCTGCGTGAAAGACGCCCGTGTTTCGCTGCTCATTGGGACAAAAGATTTTTGTTTCCGCGCCGCTTTCGCTGCCATCTCACCGGCCCTCCAGCCCATGGTGAACGCCCCGGGCGAACACATCCACGGCACGCCGCCGACATCGTCTCCCGCGGCAAATAGTCCCTTAACCTCTGTTTCCAGGTTTTTGTTCACGAGAAGTCCGGAAGCTGCCGTGCCGGCCAACTCCCGACTGTTAGGAAGCCATTCCAGCTTATCTTTTCTGAAATCAAACTTCTCTTGCTTCTTCAGGTAGTCCAGGAAGTAAGAACCCTTTCCCTCATTGCTGATAGACCATTCTATATAGTTAATCTCTTGCTCGGTACCTCCGGTCAGATCAAGATAAAAAGGACCTCCGCCCTTATCATGCAGTTGAGACCAAAGCTGCGGTGAGACCCGTCCCGCTTCGAACCTGCGTCGACTTTCGGATGGATGCACTTTATTGCTACCCAGTTTATCCCAGTCATAGAAATGGGTCCTGGGTATGATCGCTTCACCTTTTGGGCCAACCACCGAACCGGCCGGCTGGACCGTGTTTCGTGGAGAGCCCAGATTCAGCTCGAAGTTGCCGATGGAATAGCACGGGTGGCGTAAAGAATTCCATATTGATGATGGGAACCCCGGCTCTAAGCGCCATCGCCCTGCCATCACCCGTCTCGTTGACGGGCACCCGATGATTACCCCACACACCGGTAACGGTACGCGACAGTCTGTTGACTCTGCCGGTGCTCACCACGACCGCTTTCGCCTTGAACAGATATTGCTTCCCGTTGCGCGTGTCCACCCCCACTGCACCGGCTATCCGGCTATCGGTCTTCAGAAGGTCGGTCACCATAACGCGGTTGATGATGGTGACGCCCCTCCTCTTGGCCTCCCTGGTGAGCTTAATTTTTATGTCAACTCCATCAAAGTTCCATGTGGTCGGTACGCTGTGAAACTGTGTTACTATTCTGAATTTGCCTGGCGCTTTGCTATCTTTGTACCTGAAATTGACGCCGAATTTTTCCAGGTCGAGTACCCGGTCGTAGGCCTCGCTGGCTACCAGATACAGCAGCTCCTTGTCTATGAGACCCCGTGCTATGATCTGTGTGTGATCTTCGATGAGGTCTTCAAGGGTCCACCCCATCGGCTCGTGGACCGCGGGGATATAACCCCATACGTGGTCTATTCCCGTACCGGCACAACCGCTGCTCAGCGGTATTGGCTTTTTCCGCACCACAAACCAGTCTATCAGTTGGCGGGCTATGCTTATCTTGCCCGGTAGTGTAGGCAGCTCGTTCGCCTCGAACCAACCTGCATCAACGATCTCTGACTCATCGATGCAGATTTCGCCGCCCGCATACTGCGCAGTAAATCCTATCATAAGTGAGTCGGGAAACGGCCAGGGCTGACTTCCGAAGTAACTGATATTCGCCAATTCTATGCCCACTTCCTCTTTTACCTCCCGAGCGACCGCCTCTTCCAGCGTTTCACCCGGTTCTACGAAACCTGCCAGAACGCTGTAAAATTGGGTGGGAAAACGGCTGGCCCTGGCCAGAAGAAGTTTATTGTCCCGTTCCACGGCCACGATCACAGCAGGAGAAATGCGCGGAAAACTGACCAGACCACAGCGCGGGCATGCTTTGGCCCTCACGCCCTCCTTGTACTCAGTCTTTTCTCCGCAGCGGCCGCAGAACTGGTGCATCCTGTCCCAATCCACTACCTGGACCGCAACCACCGCCAGACGATAGAGCGCATCATCCAGGGAATCAAACAGATTCCGCAGGCCGCTGAAGAGCATCCCCGGCGGCGGATCCGATGCCTTCCGGTACTTCCGCCGAATAACAGGCCTCCCCATCAAGGCTGCCAAGGAAGTGGAGACGTACCGCCTCCAGACCAAGGTCCTGCGGCCCATCCTGAAGCACGGGTATATCCGGCATGCTGTTTTCCACCCTCACGAGCAGCTTGTGTCCACTGAAGATAAACCACCTCGCCGGCCCGCCCTGACTCGGTGGCGACACTGAGGTGTGAATCGTCCTGTCATGCCAGAAATCTAACGTGTATGGATTACAAAGTCAAAGCAGGACGGTTGGTTAATACCAGTAAAGGAATCAAGGCAACCTGGTATTATACCGATTTGCATTCAAGATGGAGACCGAGGCGAGCCGAGGCCTGGGCTACGCAGGCGTACCTGGTGGTACGTCGAGTAAGAACAGGCCGAAGGGCAACGAAGGTATACGCTTGAAGGCGAATCGGTATTGATCAGGCGCTGTGGAAGTCGGTGCCCGTGTGCTGCTTCCCCGTGGCCAGACCTTCTGCCTGGGCAACGGGACGAGCGATCGTGAAGAGGAATTCTTTGCCCATGAATCGCACGTAGCAAGCCCTGACATCGACGGGAAGGGTTGCATGATCCTTGGCCCAGTAAGAGGTTTCATAGGTAAGGACACGCTCTCGCCTACCTCGCTCCCAGAGCTGTCCCCACTGAGATTCGCTTGAGTATACTTCCACCTCGTACGTGTGCCTGTTTAAAATCTCATCCCTGGCATAGCCGAGCATGCTGCATACCGCCTCATTGACCTCCAGAATGAGGCCATCCGATGCAATCTGCAATACAAGGTCAGGTGCCTGATTGATAGAGAAATGCGTGATGCGGGCCGCTTCCGTCTGTTTGCTCGGGGCGGTGACGTCGCGGAAGGCAAAGATTGTTCCCCGTCTGGCCCCGTTTTCATCCACTATGTGACTTGTCGTCCCGTCGATCGGGACGACCTTGCCACTCTTCGCGATTATGATAGAGGCATAGTGTGCCGTCATCATGTCTTTGCCAGCCTCGGCGATCTTGGTCACACGGCTTCCAACCCTGGTCCGTGTGCCTTCATCGACGATGGTGAGCACCGTTGCAATATCCCGCCCCAGTGCCTCCGCCTCCGTCAAGCCCGTGAGTGCTGAGGCTGCCTGATTGACGAGCGTAACAAGCCCCTCAGCATCGGTGGCAATTACGGCATCGCCGATGCTGTCAAGCATTGCGGATAGCCTTTGTCTTTCCTCTTTCAGTTTTCTTTCCATACCATGCTTATAGATTGCCATCTCGATAGCAATCTGCAATTCCCTCTCACTGAAAGGTTTCAGAACATATCCCATAGGCCCTGTCACTTTTGCCCGGCGAAGCGTCTCCTGATCAGCATGGGCGGTGACGTAAATTATGGGGATGTCCCAGCGGGCCGTGATTCTGCTGGCAGTTTCTATCCCATCCATCTCGCCCTTAATTCTTATATCCATGAGAATCAGATCCGGATGCGTTTCCTCCGTCCTGGCAAGGGCTTCCGAACCTGTCGACGCAACAGCCACAGCCCGGTAGCCCAAACCCATAAGAATCTCTCTTAACTCGGTCGCTACGATCTGTTCATCTTCCACAATAAGTACATTTCCTTGCTGCATGTTGTCCTCTCGGATGGCTCGCGCTAAGCAAAGGTGACGGTAAAAATGGTTCCCTTCTTGAGCGTGAGCTCTATTGTGGCACCCAACTGATTTACAAGCGTATTTACCAACTGGAGACCGAGCGACGGCGTATGACGGAAATCGATATGTGGCGGCAAACCTATGCCATCATCACCAACGATGAGAGAGGCTGTTTCATTATCGTTCTGACGGAGCTCTATAGAAATCGTGCCCTTACCACGGCCCACAAATGCGTGCCTCAAAGCATTTGAGACGAGCTCATTGACAATGAGCCCGCAGGGTATCGCCTTATCCGCAGTGAGTGAGACTCTCTCGTTAATCTCGATCTTCAACTTCACTCCTCCACCTTGGATGCTATACGTCTGAAAAAGATTCGTAGTAAGACTGTTTAAATAGTCTCTAAAATTTACGTGCGTGAGATCTACCGATTTATAGAGTTGCTCATGGATAAGGGCTATGGAACGCACACGCTCCAGGCTTTCCAAAAGAATCTCGAGCATCTTGGGATCGTTCACACTCTTAGATTGCAAGTAGAGCAGGCTCGAAACAACCTGAAGGTTGTTCTTGACCCTGTGATGGATCTCCCTGAGGTAGACTTCCTTTTCCTGTATGGACGCTTTGATTTTTTCCTCCGCCGCTTTTCTATCCGAGATGTCGGTAACGGAAAACATTGAGCCGCGGAACGTACCCGCATCATCCAACATGGGGGCACTCGAGAGCCTGGTATGGACCGACTTGCCGTCCTTGCTCATGAATTCTGCTTCGTACTCTTCCTTTACGCCCTGTTTGCACCGCTCCCATCGCTGACCAGCCTTTTCCGCATTCTTGACATCGATGAAAAGAAAAAAGCGTTTCCCGATCATCTCATCCGGGTCGTACTTGAGCATCTCGGCCATGTGATCGCTGACAAACGCGGTGCTGCCATCCGGATCGAGTATCCAGATACCTTCCAGAACCGTGTCTACTATGTGGCGATACTTCTTTTCACTCTCCAGCCAAGCCTGCTCTGCCCATTTACGCTCCCTCATGTCAACAAAAGAAAAGACGATCTTGTCCGAACCGGGGATCACCGTGGCCGTCAGTCGCATCTCCTTTATTGCACCATCCTTGCTCAACACCCTAAAGTCGTGGCGTCGCGGGGCCTGATCAGGGTCGCTGAGCAACAGCTTCAAATAATCCTCCACAGCAGGCAGGTCGTCCTTTACGACGAAATCATGCCAGCTTTTCCCGCTCTTAAGCTCCTCTCTCGGGCAGGCGGAAAGCTTCTCGAATTCTTCATTCGCCAAGGAGATAATTGAGTCCTGGCCAGCGACAAACGCGGGGATGCCGATGTTTTCAAAAATGGCAGGATAACCATCGCCCGCTTCCTGAACCACCTCTTTCTGCGATGTTTGCGCCCTCTCCATGAGCGCCACTATGCGTCCCCTTTTGTTCGGCATGGGTGAGACTGCCATTTGTACGGTCTTCACCACACCGTCCTTGCTGATAAGATGATGCTCGTGAAGGGAGAGTGTATCAAAGCCACCTGTTGCCCGACCCACCTCTGCTCCGGCGGTTTCCACGTCTTCCGCGGCAAGAAATTCCGTCAGGCTTCTCTTGTTTTTCACCTCATCCTTGCGAACACCCAACAACTTTTCGCACGCCGTGTTCAGGTTGAGAATAGTCATAGCCCCGTCAAGCAACAGCAACGGAACGGCTGCCATCTCGAAAGCCGCCCGAAACTCTGCCTCTGTTTCCTTCTGTTCCCTCTCTACGCGTTTGCTGGTCGAGACATCCACGAACCTCACCCACGTTTTTTCTAAGCCTTCATAGGTGATCGCTCTCAAAAGCGCTTCGCCTTCAAATGAACTGCCATCCCTTCGAATGCCTTTGAATTCAAACCGCCGGACATGCGCGGGGGGCGCCTGTTCACCGAGCAAGCGCTCCGCATCTTCCGTACGCAGATTGAGCTTCACCGACTTTCCCAGCAACTCCCCGGGATTCTCATACCCAAAAAACTCGGCGCACTTCTGATTTAAATACGCGTATGTGTCTGCTTGCAGGACCGCAACAGCATCCGGCTGTTCATCTACGAGCCTCCGCCAATCCTCCGCCATGGCCCACGCTTTTCTGTCCTGCATCCTTACGCCCGCTGATGTCGCGTATCACTGTCACCATTTTGCCCTTTCCCAGCAGGCCTGCCATTCTCGCCGCGGCTTCCGTATTCAGCGGAGACCCATCCACTGCAAGCATGCGGAGATCGATAAACGGAAGTGGGGCCATATCTTCAGCATCCTTCTGAAGATATGGCTCCAACAACTCTCTATCATCCTCGTGTACAAAATCGAGCAGGGGCTTACCAACAATCTCCTCCGGATTCTGCGCCTTAAATAACGTTATGGCTGCCTTGTTCGCCGCAGTGATCTTTCCGTCCGAGCACTCAAAAACCGCTTCGGGCCACGCACCGAAAAATTCATGCAGCGCTTCCTCGCTGCCTATTCTGCCCTCATCGGGAGCTCTCGAACTGAGAAACAACGCCAGGTGATTGGCGACGGCAATTGCATAGTGCTGGAGTTGCTCAGATACATCGGCCGCTTCGGTGTGACCCAGGGTCAATGCACCAAAGACCCGTTGATTTATAGTGATCGGGACGCAGATGTATGTGCTAATCCCCAGCTTTTTTAGAAACCCGTTGGCGTATTCCGGTCTTTTCGCGGCTGCCTTCTCGACAAGCAGGTGTCCCGTCCGTACAGCCACACCCGAGAGCGTCTCGCTTAGAGGAACTTCCATCTTGGGCGGCACAGGTATGAGGCTCTTGATCCCTCTCAGGATCATTCTCTGTCGCTCCTCGTCGTATTGCTCAATTGCCACGAAAGGATAGTCGATTGCCGAGGCTACCTCTTCTGACACTGCCTGAAAAACCTCCTCTGCAGATACAGCGCCTTTCATTGCGATCTCTGAAATGCGCCTTAGAGAGAGGAGTTCCTCGTTACGGAGGGAGAGGTGCTGCTCCATCTGTTTCTTATCCGTAACATCAAACCCGACCAGTACCAGACCCGTAATAACCTCTTCGTCTCTTCGTCTCGTTGATACACCAGGAGATGAGGCGCTTCGTACCCGATTTCGTTACCAGGGCGGCTTCGAACGTCACGGGGAGCTGGAGGCGGCTTGCCTGCCAGTCAAGAAAGCTGCGCCAGATCGACACATTTTTTGATATGGGAAGGATTACCTCGAAAAGATTCTTTCCATCCAGAGCGCTTTTCGCGTACCCTGTTACAGCCTCCACCTCTTTGTTAAAGGTGCAGATAGCACCCTCGCGGTCAAGCCCGATGATCATCACGTTAGCACTGTCAATGAGTCCCCGTACGTATGCACCTTCTCTCAGCCTATTGTCGAGCAGAGCCTTTTCCTGGGCAATATCACGAAGGAGCGCTACAACAAACTCGCCGTGATCGTGGAGGAAGTAATGGGCCCTTACCTCTACCGGCACAGGATCACCCTTCTGCCGCTGAAGGCTTGTCTCGTAAGTCAGAGTAACCTTTTCCTTTAACCGCTCCATGTGGAGATCCCAGCGCGATCCTTTAAGGCTCGGATCAAGATCCTGTATGCTCATCCAGGCGAGATCGTCCCACGTGTAACCAAGCATTCGACTCGCAGCATCATTGGCGTAAAAAATTCGGCCGTCCGACCCAAAGCGCAGAACAGCTTCCGACAAAAGGTCAACGGAGTGCTGGGTGATACGAAGGGCTTCATCGGCCTTCCGATATCCTGTAGAGTCCCTGAAGACGAGTACCGCACCATGGACGCCGCCTGCGTCGTCCATGATCGGTGTAGCTGTGCCGTCCACGCCAATCTCTCTACCGCCCCTGCTCGTCAGCACGTGGTTTCGGGCCGTCGTAATGATGCTCTCCGAGAGGGCACGCATGACAGGATGCTGGGCAAGCGCGTGGGTCGTTTCGCTCACCACCGAAAATACCTGAGTCACCGGTTTTCCCGATGCTTCTTTCAGCTTCCACCGCGTCAGGAGCTCAGCAGCAGGGTTCATGAAGGTCACAGCGCCTGTGATGTCCGTGACGATAACAGCATCGCCTATACTCTTGAGAGTGGTGCCCGAGCAACTGCTCCCTATCCTTGAGCATCTTTTCCGTCGTGTGTTTGTATATGGCGATCTCTATGGCGGCGTGCAGTTCGCGCTCGTTAAAAGGCTTCAGAAGATAGCCCATGGGTTCCGTGCGCTTCGCACGCTGCAACGTGGTCTCGTCTGCGTGCGCAGTCACGTAAACTACCGGGACACTCAGTTTGGAGTGGATCTGCTCGGCAGCATCGATCCCATCCATCTCCCCTTTCAGCATGATGTCCATAAGTACCACATCCGGCCGGGCCTTCTCTGCCTTTTTTATTGCTTCCGCCCCGGAGGCTGCAAGCCCGCAGACAATATAGCCCAAATCTTTTAACCGGTATTCGGTCTCTCTGGCTACGATTCCCTCATCTTCAACAATAAGTATCTTTTCACCGGCCATGCGCTATCTCCTGCCCTTCACGAGAGGATCATCTTAAATTCCGTGCCACCCTTTCTACCTACCTCAATGGTACCGTCAAGCTGCTTTACCAGCGTGTTTACCAGCTGCAAACCGAGGGACGGCGTATCAGCAATGTCCAGGTCCTCCGGCAACCCAACGCCGTCATCTTTCACCATGAGAACCAGTTTCCCATCCCCGTCGCGCAGAAGGTTCACAAAAATCTCCCCCCTTCTTCCTTGCGGGAATGCATATTTGAGAGCATTTGACACGAGTTCGTTGATGATCAATCCGCACGGAATAGCCCGATCAAGCCCAAGAGGTGCGCTTTCCACATTTATCTTCAGTTTGACCATATGGGACGCTACGCCATACGAGTTTAGAAGATAACTCGTAAGGCTACGTATATAGTCTCCGAGATTGATGTTCGCGAGGTCATCGCACTGGTAAAGTTTCTCGTGGATAAGCGCCATCGACCTCACGCGGGTTTGGCTTTCCCTGAGCACACAGAGCACCTGGTCATCGGAAGTCTTCCGGGATTGCAGGTAAAGCAAGCTCGACACGATCTGCAGATTGTTCTTGACCCGGTGGTGGATCTCCTTCAGCAAGACCTCCTTTTCCTTAAGGGAAGCTTTGATCTGCTCCTCTGCTTGTTTCCGATCGGTGATGTCTCTTATCAGGATGAGAACGGCGGATTTGCCATAGAAAGAGAAGTTGACTGTAGAAGCCTCTATGTCGATGATTCTCCCATCAAGGCAAATATACTTTTCCTCAACGAAAGGGAGGTCCGCCCCTGCCTCCAAGAGACCATGCCGCTCCTTAACCAGCGCAACCGAATCCGGGTGCACAAAGTCGAAAATCGACCTGCCGAGAACCTCCTCTTCAGAGGCTGCACCGAGAAGCCTTATCCCTGCAGCGTTGACAAAGATGATCGTCTCGTCGCTCTGAACCATAATTGCATCGGGAGAGTGTTCCACGAGCTTACGGTAGCGTTCCTCGCTCTCCTTCAGTGCCTCATTGATCTGGATGCGATGCGTAAAGACTGCAAGCTCGTTTGCGAGGCTGGAGCCTAAGGAAAGAAGGTTCCCGCCTACCTCCACTGTTGAAGGGTGTGCCAGTACAAGGGCACCGATAAAACGGTCCTTGACGACCATCGGCAGACAGACGAACGTTTGAATACCCAACTCCTTAACCAAACCATGCGCGTATTCCGGTTTCGAAAGTACTGCCGTTTCGATGACGGGCTTATGCGTTTTTAGTGCAATTGAGGAGAGGGTTTCATCCAGGGGCGTCTCTGCATTGCCACCTGACCGGGGAGATATACCAGTCATTCCTTTGACAATCATCGTCTGTCGGTCTTCATCATAGATCTCGATCGATCCCACCGGAAAACCGGTAGCGAGACAGATCTCTTCTATAATGGCCTGGTAGGCTTCATCTATGGATTCCGTACCGAGGATGATTTCCGAAATGCGGTGAAGGGCAAACAGTTCCTGGTTCCTTGATGCGACTTCCCGTTCGGCCTTCACCCGTTCCGTGATGTCTATGCCAAAACATATCGCCCCTACAGGCTTATTTTGATCCCGGATTTCATTGATCTGCCAGGAAATGAAACGCTCAGCCGCTGATTTAGTAAATATTACGCTTTCAAAGGAGATAGGGAGCAGGAGCTTTCCATCTTGCCATTCCTTAAACTTCTCCCTCACATAGTTGTATTCGCCATGCGGCAATACCTGAGTGAGTAAATTTTTCCCGGCGAGGTCATTTTTGGCATAGCCCGTGATCTGCTCCGCACCTTCGTTAAATATATTGATGGTTCCGTCCAGACCGAGTTCCATGATCATGACGTTGGCGGTTTCGATCAGGTTTTCCGCGTAATCCTTGGCTTTTTCCACGGCATTTTCTAATCTCTTCCGCGCCGTAACATCAAGGGCAATACCGATACAGCCCATGACCTTGCCTGCGCCATCGTGAAGCGGCTCAACTCTTACGTCGAACTGGTGGCCGCGAAGTCCTATCTCGTAGCGACCGGACCTTCCCTCAAGCGCCACGACGTGCGTTAAAAGCCTGTCACCGCCCTGTTTCCCGTCGCGGAAGATCCTGTGAAGTCTTTTTCCGAGAAATGTTGCCGTATCGATCCTAAGCCCGGAATAGCCCGCACCAGCTATCTCCGTAAGGCGCAGATCCCTGTCGGTGGTCCACACCATACCGGGCATCTGGTCCGTAATCAACTGCAGCTTGGCCTTACTTGCCAGAAGCTCTGCTTCCGCCTTCTTTCGTTCCGATATCTCTCGTTCCAGTTCAGTGTTTATTCTGGCGAGTTCAACAGTCCGCTCGGCAACCTGCTTTTCCAGCATCGTGGGTACCTGCCGGAGCGCTTCTTCGGCGCGTTCCCGGTCGGCAATCTCTTCCTGAGTCTTTTTGTAGAGGTCCTCGTAACGCCCCAGGAGATAGTACACGATGAGCCAGGCCACAATCATGAAAAAAGCGATTCCAATAAAATGGTTTGTGCGGCCGGTTGCGGCGCCTTCCCCCCACAAGAGCGCAAGAATTTCATACAGACATGCGGCCGCGGTCATCAAAGCCATTGCGAGGAGTAAACCCGGGACCAATCGTATGCGACTGATCGGTCTTCCGCTCTTTTTCTTGGCCATACTATTCCTCGGGAGAGATCATTCTATGAGCCCAAGCTTCTGTAACTCGTTAACCAGGGTTGATCTGCTAACCGGCTTAACCAGGTAGGCGGTGGCACCCCCTTTATAAATGGCATCTGAAACACTTTCAGGGTCTGTGAGCGAGGTGGTCATGACGACCTTTACCTCGTGCGCAAAGTGGATCGATCTTTCCCTTTCCAACTCGCGTATAGTCCTGAGAGCCTGCTGGCCGTCAATATTAGGCATTACGATGTCCATGCAGATGAGGTCATACGGCTTGCCTTCGTTCCAGGCCAATTCGAAAGCCTTTATAGCCTCAGCTCCATCAACAGCGATATCGCAATCCCCGTGCGCTGACAGGATCTTCTGCAGAAGCCTGCGGCTTATGAAGTCATCATCCACAATCAGTACGCGCATGCCGCCTTCCATTTCGCGCCTCTTTTCCGCAAGGACGCACCAATCCCTCGAAAACCAATTAATGACCTTCCTGAAAAAATTGTGGACACTGTGGATAAGAGTTAATGCAAACGGGATGCCAGAATCACCCAGCCCATGAAACATAGGCCGGCCGAAGGATGATTAAGAGGGCAAGGTGGTTTCGCCCACAATCTGCCAACCTTTCTGGCCTTTCTTAAGATAGAGTGATTTGATGCTTACACCATTGAAGTTGTTCGACCTGTAAATCTGACGAAACCGTACGACCGCCATATCTCCCTGGTCCTTTTGAGAGAGTAAGACGGCCTTCCGGTCGAGTCGTATCTGGATGAATTTTTTTCCTTTGCTGACCTGCTCCTTGCGCTGCCCGAAAGTCTCAAGGTCCGTCCCATCAGGCGCCCTAAAGTCGCGCGAGTAGAAGCGGAGGAATTTCTTCATATCGACGGCTTCCCAGGCTTTTTGCCAGGCGTTTATGAACGTAATAATATCCTGAGCCACTCTCTTCTGATTATCTGCGCTCCTGTATGCAAGCCGGTCAACAATAACGATAGGGGTCGTGCCCAGCTTAATCACAGTCGAGAGTTCACGCAGAGCATCGTTATCCATCACCACGCACCCTTTGGTTGACTGTACCTCATCCAATCTTTTGTTCGGGTCATGACCGTGAAGCCAAACCCCTTCACCCGTCTTGCCTTCCTTTTTGTCCAGGAAATCCGGGTAATTCAGGACGAAGGCTCCCATGCCATAGTTTTTGGGAAGCTTGCTTCCCGGAACAAACTCAACAAAGAAGTAGATCCCTTCCGGCGTCGCCATGTCCCCCACCTTGGCCTTATCCTTGATGTTCTTACCCACGATACAGGGATAAGCTTTCGCGAGAGTCAGCTTTCCTTGCACTGAGCGCAAGAGAAATAGGGTCCTGCTATTCTTCTCCACCAGCACCAGCTGCTCTCCGGAATCCATGGCAACAAAGGGGAAGAGCATCTGTCCGGGAGGCACGGAAAAATCGGCTACCCTTTTCTCAGGCTTTTCAGGGGAGGCCGGGGCAGAAGGAGTAGGTGTGGCAGCAGGCGTCCCGGGCTTTTCTGCAACAGGGCCAGTGGGAGCTTTTTCCGGCGCCGCCGAAGAAGGTTCAGGGGCGGCCTTCTCCTCGCCGGGAGCAGTTGCGGGCGTGATCGACTTCTTCTCAGGCACCACGTCAGCCGTGGGCCCGGTTATCTTCGTATCTCCCAGGGCCAGCCGCAATTTCTTCTGCGCTTCGACGAGGGAGTTCTGGGTATTCCTTATGGTCTGGCGAGGTACTTCTTCACTGATGTAGGTGAGCTCCTTTTCTGTCTGAGAGACGATACCGGCAAGTTCTGTCGTCTTGCTTCGTTCCTTCAGCAGCAAAACCAGCGTTACGCCATTCAACACGATAAGAAGGAGCATCCCGCCGATCATAACTCCGCCCAGGGAGAACCAACTCTTCTCCTTCGCCGTTTTTTCCGCATACGTCAGAGGAATCGGGCTCCGGTAGTCCCGTTCTTCCCGGACCTGTTGTTTGGAAACTTCTTTTCGTTTCTTCTTTAGGAATTCAAGGAACGCGTCCTGGCTTTTCTTCGGCATGCCATCCCCTGCCACAACCGCACCGCTCTAGCCTTCTGCGCATGATGGCTTCGCGGAGTTGTGAAATTATGGGATAAGCGGCTGTCCTTGTCAAGACAAAAAAGGTGCTTGATCCAAAAAGGGTGCGCACTGTGGACGAGATGCTGTATAATGTGCCCGAGCGGTATACAGATGACCCCAAATCGGTATAAGACCCAAACACTCATCCTGGTTTTCAACCTCTTTTTCCTCGCCTCTTGCACTACCCCAGTTCACAGGAGCCTGGGCAGCCTCGCGGAAAATCCAGCCCTTCTCCGTGCTCACGCAGGCGTCGTGGTGAAGTCGCTAACGGACGCTACATATCTTTTTCGTTCAAATGACGAAAAGTTTTTTCTCCCTGCCTCCAACATGAAACTCTTTACCACCGCTGCCGCCCTGATTCTGCTTGGTCCGGAATTCCGCTATTCAACGAGCCTCTATGCGGATGGTGAAATCCGTGACGGTCTGCTCAACGGAAACCTGATCATCAGGGGTGTCGGCGATCCGACACTCTCAGGACGGTTTCATGCTGGAGGTGCGGATGAAATCTTTAGCGGTTGGGCGGAGGCGCTTCTGAGATTGGGCGTCAGGGAGATTAGAGGCGACCTTATCGGAGATGGGAGCCTGTTTGATGAAGAGTACCTGGGCGCAGGCTGGGCCTGGGATGACGACATATATTGTTACTCCGCGGAGATCAGCGCCCTATCCATTAACGACAACTGCGTCGCTGTTTCCGTCCGGCCAGGCCCTGCTGCCGGAGAGACGCCTTTCATCTCTGCTGATGATGGCTCAGGCTATTTGATAATACGGAGTCAGGCGGTCACTACGCCTCCCGGAGAGGAGTCAAGTCTCCGGCTTTCACGAGAACCGGGAGGCAATCTCCTGACAGTCTCGGGAGGAATACCGGCGAACGTCGAAGGAGAGCGATTTTTTGTCACTATCCACAACCCTGCGCTTTTTGCCGCGGCGCATCTGAAACGGGCCTTGGAATCGAAGGGGATAAGAGTGACCGGAACCATCACCGACCACCGGCCGTTCTCCGGGCCCATCGTCTATGGATCGATGAAGATCGTGGCCTCATACACCTCTCCGTCTCTTCGAGAGGTCATCACCCAGATCAATAAAGCCAGCCGGAACCTTTACGCAGAGCTACTCTTCCGGACACTGGGAAAAAGTTTCCGGGGTAGTGGTTCAGCAAAAGCAGCCGCTGAGGTGTTGAATGCCACCCTCGCGAAGATGTCCGTTCCGCCGGATTCGGTGGTTGTATATGATGGCTCGGGCCTCTCACGGATGAATTTGGTCACGCCGTCGGCCCTTTTGGCGCTGCTGGAATACATGTACCGGCATGAGAATTTCTCTTACTTCCTCGACTCCCTGCCCATTGCGGGCGTTGACGGGACACTCAGAGAAAGGATGAGACATACGCCGGCAGAGGGCAAAGTAATCGCTAAAACAGGGAGTATGACCCACGTCCTTAACCTTTCGGGTTACGTGAAAGGTCGAGAAGGCAGGATGTATGCTTTTTCTATCTTGATCAACAATTATAGCGGGGCAGCCGAAGCAGTAAAAAGGCTTGAGGATTCTGTCCTCGTCAGCCTTGTCAACCTTCTTGACTGAATACCGATTTGCCTTCAAGTGTATACCTTCGTTGTCGCTGCGTCGCTTTCCTCGACGTACTTTGAGTACGCCTGCGTCGGCTCCTCGCTGCCGCCTCGGTCTCCAACTTAAATGCAAATCGGTATAAGATCACCGCAAAAAGCACCCGAAAAAGCACCAAAAAACCCTTGACTTTCCCCGGCCGGGGTGCTTATATGTACCGGTCGGTATAGGTTGCTAGAGTAAGCTACTTACCCTTATTAAATCCTTTATCTGAGGAGTATGTCATGACAACTTTCTATCGGCGGTTACCGCGATTTGACTACGTACAGCCAGCCTCCCTTGACGAGGCCCTCTCCCTGCTCGGCCGTTACAAGGCGGAGGCGAAGCCTCTTGCGGGCGGCACGGACCTTATCCCGCAGGTCAAGCGGAGAGAAATGTCGATCCCCCGCATTCTTCTCGATCTGAAAGGCATACACGGGCTCGACAGCTATCACGTACGACGCGACAAAAGGATTAACCCTAGGCGCGATGGCAACCATCACGAATGTGGAGCGCTCTCCCCTTGTCCGAGCAACATTACCCTATGCTCTCAAACGCGCTGACAACGATGGCGTCTCCGCAGGTGCGTAATCGTGCCACGGTGACAGGCAACATCTGCAGCGCAGTCCCGTCCGCGGACTCCGCGCCAACGCTCCTGGTCCTGGAGGCCGTGCTGAAGGTGGTGAGCCAAAAAGGGGAACGGCTTGTTCCCATCACTCAGTTCTTTACCGGGCCGCGCCAGACCGTGCTCGCGAATGACGAACTTATCACGGAGATCCGCATCCCCGCCCCGCCCCCCAAGTCTCGCGGGGTATACTTGAAACTCTCCCCGCGCAAATCGATGGATCTTGCCGTCGTCGGTGTCGCTGCGTTTGTCGTCAAGGATGGCGACACGTGCAAAGACGTGCGCATCGCTCTCGGGGCAGTGGCGCCCACTCCAATCAGGGAGGCGAGAGCTGAATCAGCCTTGCTCGGAAAAAAGCTGACGGACGAATCGATTGCGGAGGCAGCAAGCGCAGCCTCGAGCGAATGCAGGCCCATAGACGACCACAGGGCGGCAAGAGAGTATCGCTGTGACATGGTTTACGTGCTTACCAGAAGGGCGCTGACCCAGATTAAAGAGGAGGCTTTATGAAAGAGATACGGATCACGGTCAATGGAAAGCTTTACGAGCTTTCCGTCAGGCCCTGGGCAACGCTCCTTGAAGTTATACGGGAGGACCTGGGACTTACCGGCACAAAAGAAGGTTGCGGCGTGGGTGAGTGTGGTGCCTGCACCGTGATTATGGATGGCAAGACGGTCAACGCATGCCTGGTGCTTGCCCCGGAGGCGGACGGCAAAGAGATTACGACCATAGAAGGCCTCGCTCAAGGCGAGAAACTCGATCCGATCCAGCAGGCCTTTTACGAAATCGGGGGACTTCAGTGCGGCTTCTGCACCCCAGGCATGATTATGTCCACCAAGGCCCTTCTTGCCGAAACGCCGGAACCAACGGATCAGGAGATACGCAAAGGCCTGGAAGGAAACTTCTGTCGCTGCACGGGCTACACCAAGATATTTGAATCAGTCAGGGAAGCTTCCCGGAAATCAAGGAGGTAAGCATGGATTACGCAGTCATCGGGCAGAGGGTCCCAAGGGTCGACGCAAGAGAAAAAGTCACGGGAGCAGCCAAGTACGCAGCCGATTATTCATTGCCCGGCATGCTCTGGTGCAAGGTGCTGCGCAGTCCTGTTGCACATGCGAAGATTCTCAACATCGACACGAGCAAGGCCGAAAGGCTGCCGGGTGTAAAAGCAGTAATTACCGCGAAAGACTTCGGCGGATGGACGTGGGGCTTCATGGCCACAACACGGGACGAGCCGCCGCTTGCCATGGGTAAGGTGCGGTATCTGCATGAAGGCGTTGCCGGCGTTGCGGCGATCGACGAGGAGATCGCGGAAGAAGCAGCGGAGCTGATCAAGGTCGATTATGAGGAGCTTCCCGGTGTCTTCGATCCGGAAGAAGCTATGAAGCCAGGGGCGCCCGTCATTCACGATTACAGACCTAACAACGTGAGCGTCGAGTACCACTGGAATTACGGTGACGTGGAAAAGGCCTTCGCTGAATCGTATATCGTGCGTGAGGATCGGTTTAAGACGGGAAGGGTGACGAAGGGGTATCTGGAACCGCCTGCGTCGCTCGCATACTACGATCCGAGCGGCTCCATTACGGTCTGGGCTGCCAAGCAGAGCCCTTATTTCCACTATCGCCACCTCGCCGCCTGCTTCCGTCTGCCGCTCTCCAAGGTGCGGGTGGTCCAGCCTTACATCGGCGGCGGGTTCGGCGGCACGAAGAACGACTCGGTTGCCGGCGACTTCTGCGCGGTCATGGCCTCCAAAAAGACCGGCAAGCCCGTGAAGTTCATCTATTCGCAGGAAGAGGAGCTGATGACGTCTAAGAGGCGTCATGCCATGATCACTTACAGCAAGATGGGAGCCACGAAAGATGGTCTTCTCACGGCTGTCCAGGCGAAGGTCATTGCCGAAGGCGGCGGGTACACGGCGATCGGCCCGCTCTCCATGTATCTGGCCGGCGCTTCCATAGCCATCCCGTACAAGCTTGCGAACTTCAAATACGACGGCTACCGGGTCTTTACGAATAACCCGATCTGCGCCGCAATGCGGGGCCACGGCATTACCCATACCAGATTTGCGCACGATCTCCAGATGGAGATGATCGCGGAGGAATTAGGCATAGACTTCATGGAGATGAGGCTTCGCAACGCCATCGATAACCCGAAGCCCGGCACGGTGTACAGGACGGTCAACGACGTTACACTGAAAACCTGCGGCATGAAAGAGGCCCTTACCGCCATAAAGGAGGACCCCATCTGGGCACAGAGGGAGCACGCCCCGAAGAAAGTGGGTTCCACGTCCTTCGGAGTTGGCATATCCGGCACCGCTTATGTGGGCGGGGCGCGCCAGCTGGGCCACCAGGCTTGCGGGGCCGTTATAAGGCTGTGCGAAGACGGCACTGTAAATCTCTTGACGGGCGCTACAGACTGCGGCCAGGGCTCTGACACGGTGCTCTGCATGATAGCCGCGGAGGAATTGGGCGTGAAACTGGATGATGTAGTGATCAAGCGTGTTGACACCGCATACACTCCATGCGATCCGGGCAGTTACGGCAGCCGCGTCACGGTTTTGGCCGGCCAGGCAACCCAGATAGCGGCAGCTGAGGTGAAAAAGCAGCTTCTCGAAGCCGCGGCAAAGACATGGAACGTGAAACCGGAAGAGATTCAGATTCGAAACTCGCTCGTATCTCTCAAGTCTAACCCCGACAAGAACATGACCTTTGAAAATCTCGCCAAGATAGCCTCGTACTCAGGATCCGGCGCGGTCATCATGGGGAAGGGATATTCGAGTTACGGTCTTGAGCCGCTTGATTTCAAGACTGGCGCGGGAAACGGCGGGACTTCGTATAGCTTCACTGCACAGGCAACGCGGCTCGGGGTCGACCTGGAGACGGGTCACACGACCGTGACCGACTTCCTGATCGCCCACGACTGCGGAAGACCCCTGAACCCTATCGGCGCCGAGACGCAGAATGAGGGGGGCGCTGTCCAGGGGCTTGGACAGGCCATTTATGAAGAGTTTATCATGGAGCGAGGTGAAACCCAGAACTCCACATTCCTCGACTATAAGATGCCCCGCTCTATGGACGTCCCGGACATAAGGATCATCGACATCATCACCGATGATCCGGACGGACCCTATGGTGCAAAGGAGGCTTCTGAGGGCTCCCACGTCAGCGCGCCGCCATCGGTCATGAGCGCCATCCACGACGCCACAGGCATCTGGTTCAAGGAACAGCCTGTTACGCCGGAGAAGATCGTGAAGGCCCTCAAAGAAGCGGGGAAGTGGAGGAAATAAGACAGTTGCGCGTTACGAGTTGCGAGTTGGTCAAGGAAAATCTTTCTTTAAACTCGGAACACGTAACTCGGAACTCGCAACAATTTCTTCAACGGGAGGTTTGCTATGACAAGACTCAAGGACAAGGTAGCCGATTGTGACCGGCGGCGGACAGGGGATAGGCAAGGCCATTGCGCTTGCGTTCGCGGCCGAGGGCGCCAGCGTTGTTGTGGCAGCCCGCAACCTGGCGAATCTCGAGAAGGCCGCCGCGGAGATAACCTCGAAGGGGGGTAAGGCAAAGGCGATTCAAGCGGACGTGACGATTGAGGCACAGATAGAGCGGATGGTAGCTGATACCGTGAAGGCATTCGGAAAAGTTGACATACTGGTCAACAACAGCGGCATCGGCGGGGTCACTTGTCCGGTCGTAGATCTCAAGCTGGAGGATTGGATGGAGGTTCTCCAGATCGATCTGACCGGAAGTATGCTTTGCTCCAAGCATGTCCTCAAATACATGATCCCGCGTAAGAGCGGTGTCATCATAAATATTGCGGCAGAAGGCGGCCGCGCCGGAGACGGCAAGTCGGGCTATCCTATGAGAACTCCGTACTGCTGCTCCAAGATGGGCATCATCGGCCTCACCGAATCCGTATCCGTGGAAGTCGGACAATACGGCATCCGGGTGAATGCTATCAGTCCTGCGGCGGTCAAGGGCGAACGGATCATCAACGTAATCAAAGGCAGGGCCCAGGCAACCGGTGTATCCTTTGAAGAACTCATGAGCAAAATCGCTGAGAACTCTTCCCTCGGACGGATAACCGAAGAGTCCGACGTGGCCGCGATGGCCGTGTTTCTTGCTTCGGACGAGGCACGCGCTGTCACAGGGCAGACCATCCCTATTCATTGCGGCCTGCACATAAATTTTTAAGGGGGCACTATGGCAGTGATCGAGTACACGAAAGAGGGCAAGATTGCCATTTTCACGATCAACCGGCCGGAAAAGATGAATGTGCTCAATCTTGAGGCCATGCGGCAGTTCACCGACTTCCTCAAAGAGTTTCGCGACGACGACAACCTGTGGGTGGGCATTCTGACGGGTACGGGAGAGAAGGTTTTCAGCGCCGGCGTGGACATCAAAGATTTTCTTCCGATGATCCGAAATACTCCTGATCGCAAATGGCAGAGACCCACTGCCATCATGCGCGGCATGGATCTGTGGAAGCCGATGATCGCTGCGTGCAATGGTCTGACTATCGGTGGAGGTCTCGAAATGGCACTCGCGTGCGATATCATGATCGCCGCGGAGAACGCGAACTTCGGCCTGCCCGAGGTGAAGGTCGGCATCTGTCCGGGAGGAGGCGCCACGGCAAGGCTTCCGCGCACCATTCCACGACGGCTTGCAGCAGAGATGCTCTTTACCGGGAAAACCATAAGCGCTCAGGAAGCTTACCGCATAGGTCTTGTCAACAAGGTGGTCCCTCTCGGGGAACTCATGGCCGAAGCCAAGAAGATGGCGGAGACCATATGCGAAGCAGCCCCGCTCGCCGTCAGGTGCGCCAAGGAACTCCTGCACAGGGGTATGGATGTGAGCCTTGACGAGGCGCTCAAGATCGAAGATGATATTCAGACATACATACTCGGTACAAAGGACTGCGAAGAAGGTTTCGCGGCGTTCGCAGAAAAGGAAACCCGTGTGGAAGGGAAAATAGCGATACTGTTACGAGTTACGGTTTCGAGTTGCAAGTTAATGCAGCTGATTCCTTTAACCCGTAACAACGCCGCAGGCGTCGTAACTCGTAACCCGTAACTAAGCCCAAACAGGAGAGATATGTCAAAGCGACTAGTCCTGAAGGAGCTCTCACGTTATGACACGGGCACGTATGCTGACGTCATCTACAGGAACGCGATCCTCTATTCCGATGAAATGGCCATAAAATGCAGCTCGGAGTCGGTCACTTTCGCACAGCTCAACGAACGGATAAATAGTCTCATCCACGCCCTCTCATCGCTCGGCGTAAAAAAAGGCGATGTCCTGGGTATCCTTTCATGGAACTGTCTCGATTACGCGGACGTGTACGGGGCGGCAATGAAATTCGGCTATATCTCGTCTCCATTCAATCCAAGGCTGCAGTTGGACGAGCTTGACTATCTGATAAACTACTCAGAGGCGAATACCCTTTTCGTGGGCCCGCAGCTCGTCGATCTTCTAGCGCAGCTCAAGCCGCGCATACCGAAGGTTAAGCATTTCATCTCTTTTGAGAAACCCGTGCCCGGAATGATCTCCCATCGCGAGCTTCTCGCTACGTTTCCGAAGGATGAGCCCGAGATCGACCTGCGAGAGGACGATCCCGTCTTCCTTTTCTACACAAGCGGGACAACGGGTGTGCCGCGCGCCGCGCTTTACACGCAGCGGCGTTCTATAGACAACACGAGGAGATTCGCCGTTGCCCTCAGCCTTGAGCAGGGCGACAAACACATCCAGATCATGCCTCTTTTTCATGTGGGCGGCACGTCGAACTTCTGGGGCTATTTTTTTGTCGGCGGGAGCAACGTGGTTATGCCGCAGATCTCATTCGATCCGGCAGCCTCATTGCAGGCAGTCCAGGACGAGAAGGCGACCGACATCCATATCGTAGCAACGCACCTTGCTGCCTTCCTTGCGATGCCTGACGTGGATAAGTATGACCTAAGCTCGCTCAAACGTATGTTCTACGCAGCGTCTCCGATGCCGCTGGAGCTCTTGAAGCGGGGCTTGGAAAAGTGGGGTCCGATATTCTTGGAGTTTTACGGCGGAACGGAGGATGGACCGAACGTCACCATGCTCTCCGTCAAGCAGCATCGGATAGGACTCGAGCAGCCGGAAAAGCAGCATATACTCACCTCAGCAGGTTTCCCACACATCGGCGTGCACGTGCGCATTGTTGACGACGCCATGGAAGATCTTGAACCCGGCGAGGTGGGAGAGATCATCGTGCACAGCAAGGCCGTGCTTCAAGAGTGGTGGCACAAGCCCGAGGAAACAAAGGAGACGATCACGGACGGCTGGGTGCACACGGGTGATATGGGGCGCTACGATGAGAAGGGGTACATCTACATCGTGGACAGGAAGCGCGACATGATCTGCTCAGGCGGTGAGAATGTATACCCGCGCGAAGTAGAAGAGGTCCTCTACCAGTACCCGGCAGTGCACGAAGCCGCTGTGTTCGGCATCCCTGATGACTACTGGGTAGAAAGAGTGCATGCTGCCGTCGTGTTAAAGGCAGGTACACAAGCCACGGCTCAGCAGATTATTGAGTTTTGCAAGGAGCGTCTCGCCCGGTACAAGGCCCCGAAGTCAGTTGAATTCCTCAAGGCCCTTCCCAAGAACCCGTCGGGCAAGATACTGAAGCGGGAATTACGTGAGAAGTACTGGGTGGGGAAAGACAGGAAAGTCTAGATAGAACAGTTCTTTCCTTAACCTTTGCCTTAGTTCTTACCTGTTCTATTCTTAGCTCAACCTGTTCTATCGGCTCCAGCCCGGTCTTGGATAAACAAGCTTTGCCTTTGCCACACTTTTCGGCCAGATGGGCTCCACTTGCCCGTTCGTGGTCTGGACCGCAAACGCAAATGGCGGTGGCAGGCCCCTTTTATCAAAGGTGATTCCTTTACCGTACGGGAGATCAAACTTGTTTATCCTGAGATAATCCCGTATCTTTGTGCTGTCCAGCGTCCCTGCACCAGCCACGGCCAGTTCCAGCGTCTTCATCCATGAGAAACCGAGCCCGAAATACGTGGGCGCAGCCGGAAGATTAAATTTTGCCTTGGCCCCTGCATTGATCAAATCATTATACGCGAAAGGAAGGCGGGCATTCCACCACATCTCCGCGATCACGCTGTTGCCGTCCGGACCCATCTCCTTCATCCATGCGGGTATCGTGGAGGCAAGTAGTTGCCAGATCATCTTCGGGTTGTAATTCATAGCCTTGGCGGCGCGGGCAAGCATCACCCCGTCGTCGAACATGCTCAGGCATATCAGTACCTCAGCCCCTCTGCCCTTGGCCTTGCTTACCAGAGGTGTCGCGTCACTCAAGGGAAGATTGTACGTTTCGTCAGTGACGATCTTGATGTTGTTCTTCTCAAGCCATTTTACAAGGCTCGGTTTCGTCGAAAGGCCGATCACATTGTTCATGCTGAGGATGGCTGCCGATTTCGGCCACTCCGCCTTTGGAATAAGCTCCTCGTACACACCTGCAAAGGCGATGGCTGTCCAGTCGCTGATGAGCGGCGGACTGGCAAAGCTGTAAGTGTAACCCTGTTCAAAGGAAGGCAGCTGGCCTCCCATGCCGACAAAGACCCTGTTGTACTTTTCCATCATGGGCATGAGCGCCACGTTAGACGTCGCGGGATAGCCTCCGAAGACCAAGTCCACCTTATCTACGGTGATGGCCCGTTCAAAATAGGTGACGGCCTTTTCAGCCGTACTTTCATCATCATAGATGGTCAACTTGACGGGGCGGCCAAGAAGACCCCCTCTTTTGTTAACATCCTCCGCCCAGAATTCGTAGCCCTCTTTGATCCACTTGGCCGTCTCAGAGTAAATGCCGGTGAGCGGCAAGGAACCGCCAATCCTCAAAGGGTTGCCTGTTGAAACGGATGGCTTTGGTGCCTGGCTGAAAACGGAACTCGCCATAACAATCGTCACTAACAACACCATAGAGCAAACTCTGACACCTTTTTGGATTTTCATGCTCCCTCCTCTTTCTGTTACCGTATTCTCTCAAACAATAGCCACGGCTCTTACCCATGCTCCGCTCGCCCGCTCGACCTTGATGGGAAAGACAGCCACTTTAAAGCCGAACGGTCGGCCTATTTTCTCCAGGTTGGCAAGGTTCTCGATGTGGCAGTATTCTTTCTCCTTGCCGACGTAGTGCGCTGCCCACACTTTGCCCTTGATACCCCTCTTGACTTCATCAACCATGACGTCGAAGGGTTTGTCCCAGCCCCACGCATCAATGCCCATCACCTTGACGCCCTGCTCGATCAGCCAGAGTGTCGACTCGCGCGTCGCGCCTGGGTGCACATTCATGTAATCCGGTTTGCCGTAGTGCCTGGACGCACCGGTCATCAACAGCACTATATCAAAAGGCTTGAGTGTGTACTTTATCTTCTTGAGCGCCTTCTGAAGATCCTCCACACCAATCTCTTCACCGGCTTTCTTGTAACGGAAGTCGAGCAGGACACCATCACCGTAACACCACTCCAACGGGATCTTGTCAATCGTCTTTGCGGGCTTGCCTCCTGATTTGGGGCCGTAATGCCAGGGTGCATCGAGATGGGTCCCGCTGTGCGTGGTAAGTGTTACATTCTCGACCGCCGCAAACTTCCCGTCTGGAAGGTCATCGGGGGTGAGGCCGAAAAATGCCCCGTGAAGCCTGGTCCCATCCTCATGCGAAAGGTACTGGATATCAACCTTCAGCATAGACCCAGGCGGGGTCTGGCTTATGGGCTGACTCAGATCGATGATGCGCGCAGCGGTCTGTCTTGTCTTTCTCGTCTTTGCTAGTCCTGCCATAGTAATACCCCCTGGTCCGTAAATCAGTCATAGGCCTCAATCAGTCCACTTTTGTCAAGACCCATTTTTTGACTGGTAATACTAACGACTGAACGTGGTGGAAACACTTTTTATTTGGATTGTACCGACCGGTACATAGAGACATACTACACTATATACATCGTAGAAGCTCCTGCTGTCAAGCCCTTTAAATTAGCCTGCCTTTCCTTAGTCCTCGAGCCTGCCCGCCCTGAAAGCCTTAAGATAGGTCCTGCAAAAGGGATCCTGCCCCAGGAGGACCATGGTCGCTCGAAGCGTCGCCATAAGTTTTTTATCCAGGGGATCGATCAGCGCTCCCTGAAGCCCCGCCCTCATGGCAAGCGCGAGGAATGTCCGGTTGACCAGCGGCCTCTTCGGGAGGGAGAAAGAGACATTTGAAAGCCCACAGACGGTCTTCACGCCGGGGAGCTCCCGGTTAATCATTTCGATAGCATCGAGAAAGGCAAGGGCAGCCTTGTTATCGACGCTCACCGCCTGAACCAGCGGATCCAGATGTATCCTCTCCCGCTTGACGCCGATGGCCTCCAGCCCCTTAACCAGTTTCGTAGCGTTTTCCAATATCTGACCGGAAGTCTTGGGCACGCCTCGGTCATCGATACAGAGCGCCACTACATCACACTCCCGCTCCTTGATAACAAGGGCCATTTTGTCGAAGCGCGTCTTCTCGACAGTTGTGGAATTGAGCATCGGCATATCGCGTACCGTATTGACGACGGCGGCAAGGACATCCGGGTTCGAGCTGTCGAGAGAAAGCCTCGCAGGCACAGCTTCCTCTATGACGCTGATGAGCCACCGGAGATCATCAAGCTCCGATGCTGATCGCGAACCGGCGTTCACATCGATGATGTCGGCACCGGCCTCCACCTGTGCCTTCACATCAGCCTGGATGTATGCTACATCCCGCCTTTCCACTGCTTCATTAACGCCCTTTCGGCTCGTGTTGATCCGTTCTCCAACGATGAGCATCTTTTCCTCCTCTGTGCTTTCTCGCCTATCGGAAAGGCCCTGGTCCACAATGTGTAAGCATTATGGACACAACTTTCTACAGGAGCAACCGACCTTCCTGCCCCCGCTATTCACCTGTCACCTGTCACCCTTCCTACTTTATGGGCCATTCCCCTCTTTCTTTCAGCACCTCGCGAAAGACTTTGAGCGCTTCATTCACCGTTGGCATACCCGCGTAGGTCGCGAGCTGAAAGAAGACTTCGGTAAGCCTTTTCGGATCGCACCCCACATTGAGAGCAGCATTAACGTGGAGTCTCAGCTCCTCAGTCGCCCTAAGGGCAGCGAGCATGGCACAGGCGGCCATCTGCCGCTCTGCCAGGGTCAATACCGTCCTGGAATAGAGATTTCCCGTGATGAATCCGGAGAAATCATTCGCCAGGTCCCGATCAAACTCCTTCCACATCAGATAGGGCGGGTCCATCTTGATACCCTTGCCAAAGAGTTTGGCAGCCGTGGCCTGTGTTCTCTTCTTCAGTTCTTCGTCCATCTGTGCAACCTCCTTCGTCTAATCTGTCGTCGAAACTTTTATCACGCCGGGCCATGCCCGTCAACACCCGGCGCTGCTGATAGCCTGTAGCAACCGGTCTTTCACCGTCCTCGGCTCAGTGTTGTCGTTATTTTGCTATCAACCCCTTACATAAAAGACCGCGATTGACGATAATAGATATAACACATGCGTGTTCAGGCTATCCGCCTGCACTGATAACGGGAGACGAAACTGTAAAGACGGTGTCTAAAGACCCATATCCAGCTCAACCTGAAGCGGAAAGACGGTCTCAGAAGGGTCTGAAGCCGCCGAAGACCCTTGCGCAGATTCTGCGGACTAACGAGTCACTTTCCATGTGGCTTACCACTGAAAAGGGACGGAAGGCAGACGTGGTGATAACGTTCATCGAGGAGCTTCACGACCCTGACAGGGCCGCCTTGCTCGCTCAGGCCCATCTGGTGGTAGGCGTTGATGATGATCTGCTCGATAAGCTCACCCAACTAAAAAAGGAAAATAACCATCTCCGGTCCCTGACCCTAACGGATGCGCTCACGGGTCTTTACAATACGAGATTTTTTACTATGCAGCTCGAGATAGAAATAGCCCGAACGCGGCGTACAGGCCAACCCAGCTCCATGATGATGATCGATCTCGACAACTTCAAGCTGTTGAACGATACCATGGGACACGTCCAGGGCAACCGCTTTCTTTTGAAGACAGCCACCACCTTGCGAGAGCAGTTGAGGCCCACTGATATCGTTTGTCGTTACGGAGGTGACGAATTCTCGGTCATCATGCCGGCCACGGACCTCTTTGATGCGGTCCGCATTGCCAACAGGTTGCAACAGGCAATAACCGTGATCCCCCTGAAGAAGCTGCTTCCGGTATCAGCGAGCATCGGCGTTGCGGAATACTCCGCGGCCATCAAAGGGAGGCAGTGATGAATTCGTGCACCAGGCGGATATGGCCCTCTATAAGGCGAAGAAAAACGGTAAGAATCAGGTCTTCTACGCAGGGCCAGCAGGAAAAAACTGTAGATCTCGACTCCGTTACGCAGGAAGAGAAATGGAGCTTGGCGCGCAGTACCAAATGGCGGGTTGAGCAGCTGTTCAGTGCGTCCCTGCCGGACAATGGAACAGTAAGTTTGGGAAAGGCGGACCTCAAGAAAGGGAGTTAATCATGGATGAGCACATCCCCGTAATCACATCCGTAGCCAGCGGAAAGGGTGGCGTTGGCAAGACCTTCGTAACGATCAATCTGGCTGCCCTACTGGCAAAAAAAGGAAAGAGGGTCCTGGCGGTCGACTGTGACCTGGGCCTTGCGAACATGGATATCATGTTGGGGCTGGACCCCGCGTTGACTCTGAAGGATGTCGTTTTTGGAAGTAGCACGATACGTGACGCCATCATCACGACAAAAGCAGGCTTCGACCTGATTGCCGGCAGTTCCGGGGTCAAGGAGATGGCCCAGCCGCTCTACGAAAAGATCCAGCTTATCAAGGATGCCCTCAGACCCCTTTTTCCGTCCTACGATTACGTGCTACTCGACACAGGGGCCGGCATTTCAGAGATGGTCCTTCAGTTTAACCTTCTGGGTTACCGGAACATCATCGTACTCAACCGCGAGTTGACGAGCTTAACCGATGCCTATGCCATGATCAAAGTGATGTACCAGCTTTTCGCGCGGGATTGCTTCAGCGTCATTGTGAATTCTACAGTAAATGAAAAAGAAGGTTTGAAGATTTTTTCCCAGATCGACAACACCTGCAAGAAGTTCCTCGGTTTTCCATTAGAATACCTGGGTTCCATCACCAGCGATCAGGCCGTTCCGAGGTCTATCATCAAGCAGGAAGTGCTGGCAATCTCAACCCCGCAGTCGGTGGTCTCAAAGGATTGCAACCGAATCACCCAAACCATCTGTTCCTGGGAAGCAACCTCCTAGCCTTTCTCCAGCAGCACGAGCGTCTCCAGGTGCGCGCCGTGGGGGAAAAAATCAAACGGCAGGATCCTTCTCGCCATATGCCCCGCTTCGCTCAGACTTTTCAGGTCCCGCGCCAGTGTCGACGGATTGCAGGATACGTAGATGAGTCGAGGAACAGCCAGACCTGTTATGAACCTCAAAGCCTCCGGAGTCAATCCAGCCCTTGGAGGATCGACAACGATGAGGTCGAAGGGGCCTGGTATGCTGAGGCTTGATGCCTGCTCAGCCGTTTGCCTGTAAAACTGGCAGTTTCGAACCTGATTGATTCTGCAGTTCTCGATAGCAACCGCAACGTTCTCCGCGTCAGAATCAATGCCGACAATCTTTCGCGCAAAAGGTGAAAGGGAGATCTCGATAGGCCCCGTCCCGCAGTATAGTCCCAGGATCCGCTCACTCGCTGCTGCGCGACATAGCTCCGCGATTGACTCATAAAGCCTCTCGGCCATTCTCGTGTTTGGCTGGAAAAAGGTTTGCGGGTAGATCCTGAACGTCCGCTGACCGAACATTTCCTCCAGGTAGGGCGTTCCGAGCAGGACTTCTTTCTTCCGATCGCTAATCACCCAGAAACTTGCGACTTCAGGGACCTCTCTCTGCATCTCCTGGAGCAGCCATGGGAGCTCTGCCACATCGTTTCCCCCAGCAACGAGACTGACCATAAGCTTTTCATTCCATTTGGCCTCTCTGACAATGAGCTTTTTCAAGGCTGCCCGGTTTGTCTGCTTTCCACGAGCGCCAGCACGGACTCTCCCGGCATACTCGGAAAAAAGCGGCAATAGTCGCTCCAGGCTCCTGCTGAATATGGGGCATCGCCGGACGGGAACCAGTCTCCCCGTATAAGGCTCAAAGGGTGACACCCTCTCTTTGAAGCCAACACTGACTGAGCCATGTTCCCCGAAGAAAAGCTCGACCTTGCTCCTGTAATAGTATTGTTCAATGGATGGCATTATGGGCACCACGTCAACCAGCTCAAGCGGCACGCGCCCGATCCTGCGCAGAGTCTGCAACAAATAATCCTGCTTCAGTTCGAGTTGTTTTTCGTAAAGCAACCCCTGAAACAGACAGCCCCCACAAACCCCCGTATGGGGACAGGCAGGAACGACCCTAAATGGAGATTCTCGCTCAATCGCTACGATTTGAGCGAACCCGAAGCGCTTGTTCTGCCTGGCCATTTTCGCCCGCACTATGTCTCCGGGCAGCGCACCCGGCACAAAACAAACAAAATCACCTTTTCGTGCAACACCGTGACCTTGCGGAAAGGCTATGTCACGTATCTCAAGAGAAAGCTCACTCGCGTTCGCGCTACCTGGCATATCTGCTCCATGCTCTTTGGTACTCTGTCCAGAGGTGCTCTCTCTCCAGGACCTTCAGCGCTTCATGGATAAGATTGCGGTTTTTTGGATTACGCCACTGAATCAGCGCTCTCTGCATCTTCCTCTCACGGAAGCTCCTTGGAACAAAAACCTCCTGGCCCGAGAAGGGGTCCTGACCCGTGTAAAACATGCAGCCGGAGGCGGTGAGAGGAAGCGGTATGAAATCCTGTATCTGTTCCGGGCTGATGCCGCGTCTCATCAGATAAAGCGAGAGATCCAGGGCATCACCGAGGGACGACCCCGGGTGGGCACTAATAAAGTAATTGACAAGGTACTGGCTCTTTTTCAAGCGACGGTTCGTCTCCTTGAATTTCTTTTCAAACTCCTCATAGACCGCAAGGCCGGGCTTATTCATCAGACTAAGTACCTTTTCTTGAGTGTGCTCCGGGGCAACTTTCAGCTGGCCACTCACATGATGCGCACAAAGCTGCTCGAGGAACACGGTCTCATCTCCGGCCCTCAATAAGAGATCATAGCGCAGCCCGCTTTCGATAAAGAGATGTTTCACCCCGGGCAGATCAAGGATGCTCCGAAAGAGCTTCATGCTCTCCTTATATCCCAATTCAAGATTCCCGCACTTGCGCGGCATTAAGCACTGCCGCTGCCCACACGTTCCTTCCTTGGCCCAGCGACGACAGCGCGCCATGAACAGGTTCGCGGTCGGTCCACCCACATCAGTGATTGTCCCTTTGAAATCGGGCCTCTCGGAGAGGAGCTTTGCTTCTCTGAGGATCGAAGCAGGGCTTCGTGACTGGATGATCCTGCCCTGATGCATCCCGAGGGAACAGAACGCGCATGCTCCACAACAGCCGCGGTGAGACGTAATAGAAAACCTTACGGTCTCGAAACCGGGAACACCCCCCAGCTTTGTATATCGCGGGTGCCATGCACGCTGAAAGGGCATTTCGTAGATTTCATCCAGACTGTCCGGCGGGAGCGGTAGGGCTGGAGGAAACTGAACGACAAAGCGGGTATCATGCCTTTGGAGAATAGCACTGCCCCTCACCGGGTCCTGGTGCTCCGAGAGCATGGTGAAGGCACGGTTGAATTTCTCCTTGTCTTGTGAGACCTCCTCATACGAAGGGATCTCAACAATCTCATGCGCAAGCTTCGCCTCTCTTGCCACGGCTGCCGTGCCCCGGATACCGGCAAGATCCTTACCTGCCTGCAGCCGGCGCGCGATCTCCACCACCTGTTGCTCTCCCATCCCGAACACTAAGAGGTCAGCTCTCGAATCGATGAGAATGGAGCGTCTTACGCTGTTATCCCACCAGTCATAGTGAGCAAAACGGCGGAGGCTTGCCTCAATCCCTCCCAGCACGATGCACGCATCCTTGAAGGTTTCCCGAATCCGATTGGCGTAAACAGTGGTCGCTCTGTCAGGGCGAAGCCCTGCCCTGCCGCCGGGCGAATAATCATCAGCGGTGCGCCGTCTCTTATTGGCCGTGTAATTGGCGACCATGGAGTCGAGGTTCCCGGAAGTAACGCCAAAAAAAAGACGGGGCTTGCCAAGTTGCCTAAAGTCATCGGTGGAGCGCCAATCGGGCTGAGCGATGATACCGACCCTGAAGCCTGCGGCTTCGAGTCTTCTTCCGATCACCGCTGCGCCGTAAGTTGGATGATCCACGTACGCATCTCCCGTCACCAGGATCACGTCGACATAATCCCAGCCGCGGGCGGTCATATCTTCTTTGGAGACGGGAAGAAAGGCCATAAGAGAGAGTGACTAGTGTTAAGTGTTAAGTGAAAACATTACGAAGTATATTGTAGCAGATATGGCGTGGGATAGGCAACGCGCCCTGTTCACGGTCGCTACATGCGGTCAGACATAACGTTGCGGCCACTGACCTCATGGCGCGACACGCTAAATAAGCAATTCGCGCAGGGCCTTCTGGATGGTCTCCAGATCGTCATCCGTATTCAGCCGGAACACCCTGAAAAAGGGAAGCTCTGCGGGCTCTTCTCTGACTGCAAGTTGTTTCTCCAGAATCGCCGGATGGCCGTCAGAGACATCTGCGCCCGCCGCTGTCCGCCGCTCCACCCTCTTTTTCAGCACAGGTTCCGGGGCGAAACAGTGTACAAAGAACGGGTTCAGACCGGCTGCGCAGCTGGCGCCGAAAAAGGCAAGCCGTTGTTCCTCCTTCAAGTACGTTGCATCCACAATAACCCTTTTCCCAGAACGGGCTTCTTCAACTGCACGTTGCGCGAGCATGCGATAGGTCTCACTGGTGATGTCGTCTGCATATATCCCGGTGCCATAATCCACGTACGCGTGCTGATCAGGCTTCTGCCCAAGCAACTCCTTCCGTACCACATCAGAACGAAGGACAAGGGCATCGGGGAGAAGTCCGGTAGCTATCGCTGACTTTCCGGACCCGGAAGCGCCCATAAAGAGAATGGGGTTAAAGTGCGCACCCTCACTCTTCATGTAATGGTCAGCCAGCGCGTAATACTCCCTCGCCCTGCGGATAGCCCCTCGTTTTCCTCTTTCATCCACCAAACTCCGGGCAGTAAATCCTTCGATCTTACCCCTCACCACCGCTCGATAGACCTTGTAGAACCGGAGAAGCTGGCTGACCAGGGCGTCCCGCTGTACCGAGAAGTATGCTTTGAAAAGAGCTCGCGAAAGATCAAACCTTCCCCTGAATTCAAGATCCATCAAGAGAAAAGCTATGTCTTCCAGGATGTCACTGATTCTGAATCGTTTACTAAACTCAATACAGTCAAAGATGACCGGTGGATGTGTTAAGCATATATGCTGGGAGTGCAGGTCGCCGTGGCCTTCACGAATAAGACCGTCTTTCGTACGCTTCGCAAAAAGGCTTTTCCACTGTCTGATAAATCCTCTCGTGTAGTCGATAAGGTCATCGTATAACCTTTGATCCAGCGTCAGGCCGACAAAGGGTCTGATCTCGTCATGGTTTTCCTCGGTAGTGGCAATGACCGACCCCAAACCTCCGTACAACCCGCTACGATATGCCGGCACCTCATCGTGAAAGCGGGCCAGCCTCAGTCCAACTGGTTCAAGCTCTCTGTAGAGCAGCCGCCCCTCTCCTATAAGTTGATGAAGCAGCCTTTCTTCCGGCACTCTTCTCATCTTCACTGCGTATTCTGCTACCCCTGAATCAGCCCCTTTCAAGAAAGAGTACGTGTTCCCCTCGCTGTATATGGGACTCACACCCAGGTAAAAATCTGCCGCAAGGCGGGCGTTGAGCCTTACCTCCTCACGGCAGAAGTGGCGTCTCCTATCAAGGGTAGTAAAATCCAGAAAGCCGAGATCCACCGGTTTCTTAATTTTGTACACGTGGCTGTCGCCCACAAACACATGAGAGATGTGGGTCTCGTGATGCGTAATCGTGCGTGGTTTTTCAGGATAGTTGTCAGGATTCAGAAGGAATTCGATGAGCCTCGGGTCGACCTCCATGTATCCTCCCCCACGTGAGCCGGGTACCCGCTTGCGGGTGGCGCCAGCCGTACGAACGGCGACTAAAACACTATACAACAAAAAACCTGCGTGTTACACCAGGAAAAACACCGGGCAGCAAGGCCTCAGTTTCAGGACTGCTGTTCAATTGGTTTTATTGGGTTTTATTGGTTTGATTGGTTGCATCCCTACACCCCCTTTACGGATTATTAGCTAACACAGTCGTGTCAGTCAAAGGGTGCATTGCACCAATGGAACTAATCAAACTAATGAAACCAAAATGCTTGCCACTTGCTGCTCACTGCTTACGGCTCACAGCTTACGGTTCCCGTGTTGACGCTCAGCCTGCAATCATGGTATTACTGAGCCATGTTCCGGACAAGAGTCTATTATCAGGACACCGACGCCGGCGGCGTTGTTTACTTCGCCAACTACCTCAAGCTCTTCGAAAAGTCATGGTTCGAGTATCTCTCGTCCATCGGCATACTGCTCCCGGAATGGGAAAAACAGGGTACCTTCCTCCTCGTAAAAAAGGTGCTTCTCGATTTGCTCGACAAATCTCAATATGGGGACGAACTCGAGGCACATACCTCGGTCTCTGATGTCAAGAATGCTCAGTTCACATTCACCCACGCAATTATAAAAAACGGCAAAACAATCACGCGCGGCGAAACGCTGATGGTCTGCGTCGATGCAACAGGCAAACCCAGGCGGATACCGGACGATTTCAAGAAAAGGCTCCTTGCATGCCAAAAACATTCAATGACGATGAAATAAGAGAAGCAATGCTCAAGGCACACAGAGAAAGTTACGAACTCTGGTGGCGCCTGCTTAATTCCACGCGGGACAAGGAGCAGGTAAAATCCTTATACCGGTACAGGGAAGGATTTGATCACGCCCTCATAAATCTTGCCAGGAAACTCGGCGTAGACCTTTCCAGCTCCGGGACAAAGGGGACCCAACAGAAAGCCAAAACAGCAGAAGAGGAACCAGCCATCCCGGATGGTCAGCCGCCGGTCTGTTCACAATGCAACGAGCTCCTCTTTAAGGTGAGCAAGAAGGTGTGGAACTGCCCACACTGCAAGATGAACTATCTCCTCGGCGAAGAATGATACCAATTCGTCTTCAAGTGTATACCTTCGTTGTCGCTCCGTCGCTTTTCCTCGACGTACTTTAGTACGCCTGCGGCAAGCTCCTCACTGCCGCCCGGGGTACCCGGCCGAAGGCGGGGTCGTCCATCTCGAATACAAATTGGTATAAGTCCTCACGCCGAGAGAGTACTTAACCCTGCCATTCCAGATAGCTGGTACACTAGTTTGCATTCATTCAGAGAGCGAGGCGCTCAAGCCACGGCGAACGGAGGCGTACTGAAGTACGTCGGAGTGAGACGGGGCGCCGGCAACGAAGCTATATGGATGAAGGCAAACTAGTGTTACTTGCCTCTCAAGGTGTCCCAGCTCTTTAAGATTTGCACCGCCATGTAAAGCTGAAAATCTTCGTCTTCCAGGCTCTTCTTTTCGGCGTCCGAAGGCGCAGCTTGATTTGGGACGACTTGATTATTTGGTTTTTTCTGACTATCGCCCTCAAGATGCTTCTCCAGATCTCTCTCCTTAATGGGCACTATTATTCTGTCGCGTTTCCTCGTCAGGTCGTTCTCGACGACGATATCTGGCGCTATGCCCTCCGCCTGGATCGAACGTCCCTTGGGAGTATAATACTTAGCGGTTGTCAACCGCACGGCAGAGCCATCTCCAAGAGGAATGATGGTCTGCACCGAGCCCTTGCCGAAGGTCTTCGTGCCGACAATGATGGCCCTCTTTGAATCCTGAAGGGCACCGGCCACGATCTCCGATCCGCTTGCACTACCCTCATTCACGAGGACTACCAGCGGGCCCATAAAGTCATCATCCTTCTTCTTTGCGTAATACTTCATTTCTTGATCTGCTTTTCTTCCCTCGATGTATGTGATCAAGCCGTCGCTCATAAATTTATCAGACACGTCAACCGCCTGGTCGAGAAGTCCGCCTGGATCATTCCTCAGGTCCAGAACAATCCCTTTAACCGGCTTTCCATTCTCAGATTTCCGCAGCTCCTTGATGGCATTATCAAGATCTTTGCCTGTTTTCTCCTGAAACTGCGTTATCCTGACGTAGCCGTTCTCATCGTCAAGCATCCTGTATTTGACACTCTTCACAACGATAATATCCCGCACGACTTGATAATCCTTAGGTGCTGCGAAGCCTTCCCTCATGATCGTTAAGGAGACGGGCTTCCCTTTCTGGCCGCGAATAAGCTTCACCACATCGACGAGCCCCATGCCCTTGGCGGGTTTGCCGTCAATCCGAATAATCTGGTCACCCGGCTTCAGACCTGCCTTAAAAGCCGGAGTATCTTCTATAGCCGTGATGACGGTAGGAAACCCGTCCTTGATCGTGATCTCTATGCCAATGCCGCCGAACTCACCTTTGGTTTCGGTCTGCATCTCTTTATACATATCCGGTGTCAAGAAAGAGGAGTGCGGGTCGAGTGACTCCAGCACGCCCTTTATGGCAGCATAAATCAGGTCCCGATCCTGTGTCTTGTCAACGTAGTTCTTCTTGACGATGTCAATGACGTCAGAGAATGTCTTCAAGTACTCGTATATCTCTTTATTCTCGGCCCCCCTGGCTGGTCTCTTGTCCTGAGCACCGACGACAAACCCCAGGAAGAATACGCCAACTAAAAGCACGACAAGTGAAAACTTAAGTTTCGTACGCATGCACAGCCTCCTTGTGTCTCGTGATAATACTATAATCTGCTGCAACTTTCAATCCATACCGACACATGGTACTATTACCGGATGCAAACAGTCTTCGTGGCTATGAGCGGTGGGCTCGACAGCTCCTTTTCCGCTTACCTCTTGAAGAAACAGGGATACAAGGTAGTTGGGGTGACTTTCGCCCTCCTTCCGAAAACCCTGGCCAATACGCGGAACCCAAAGGCGTGCTGTTCTCTCGACAGCACAAACAGGGCAAGGAAAGTGGCGGACAGCCTGTCGATTGCCCACTACGTGATCAACCTGCGGCCTCAGTTCGAAAAGCACGTGATCGAGAAATTTGTCGCCGAATATCGCTCAGGCAGAACCCCTAACCCCTGTGTACTTTGCAATCAGTACATAAAATTTTCAGCCTTCGTTCAGAAGGCACTGGCTTTGGGAGCCGATGCGGTGGCTACAGGCCACTACGCTACCATAGAGAAATCGGAAACGGGCTGGCTTCTCAAAAAGGCAGAAGACAGGTCGAAGGATCAATCATACTTCCTTTATCCCATTGAGCAATACCGGCTCCCAACCCTCCTCTTCCCGATGTCCGGCTACACTAAGGAAGCCGTCCGGCTCGATATGACGGGATTAGCGTGGGACTCTTCAAAGGTGAGAGAGAGCCAGGACATCTGCTTCATCCCGGACCGTGACTACAGGCGGTTCATAAGCCGGTATATACCCGTAAGAAAGGGTGACATATTCCTACACGATGGCAGACACCTGGGGTACCACGAGGGCGTTCAGCTTTATACCATAGGCCAGCGAAGAGGGCTCAATATCCCCTTTGCAGAGCCTCTTTACGTGACCGAGATCAGAGCGGAAGAGAACGTGCTGATCGTGGGACCAAAGGAACAGTTGCGCCGCCGCACGCTCATAGCAGATCAAATAAATATGCTCTGCACCCGGTCTTCCGGCAGGGCCCTTGGAAGGGTCCGATATCGACAGAAGGAGGAGCCCTGCACATACAGTGTGAGCAACGGTCGGCTGGAAGTTACCTTTGACGATTCCGTTTCAGCTGTCACACCGGGCCAGTCTGTGGTATTATACGAGGGAGATACGGTGCTTGGAGGGGGTACGATTCTCCAAGCCCGTTAAAAAGATTTCACCAGGAAGAGAATTATACTAAAGGGAGCATGAGGAGGTACGGAGATGGGACTCTATATCATGATAAGCAACCTCACGGATGAAGGCAGAAAAACGATCAAGAAGAACCCCGAGCGGATTCTCGAGGTAAACAAAGAAATAGAAAGAATGGGGGCCAAGGTACACGCCCAATACGCGGTTTTGGGACCCTATGATTTTGTCAATGTGATCGAGGCACCCAATAACGAGGTCATAGCGCGGGTTTCAATGGAGCTGGGTGCGCGAGGCACAATCCAGATAGTGACGCTCGCAGCCATACCGGTGCCCGAGTTCATCGATAAGCTGAAGAAGGAGCACTGATCTTAGGCCGGTTCGGTGAAATTGACCTTTTGCGGCTCGGGAACATCATAATCCCGCTCTCAGCCCTCGCACTCTGATTTGATCTGTTCAATTGCTTGGCTGCTCCATTAGCCTTGCCTTGCTCACGCCAGCCACGTAACGGCCATCCCATTTTGACTCGAAACTTGAAATTCTTATAAGGATCAAATCGCTGCGGATTGACAGTAAATTCTGCCATAGACCTGTCCCTCACGTCTTTGAGTTTTCTGACCTTAGCTCGATTACGCTGACCAATTTTTGGCCTGTTCGCCGGTTAGGCCCGCATGTGACACGCGCTCTGCCTTTCTCTCATGCGGGCGCAAGCGGCCACTCTAGGAAAGGGCGGTCAGCCCCTCCCTAATACCAGACATTGACACCAGCTTTAGTTTTCCAGTCAGTGTCAAACTGGTCGTCAAAGTAAGTCCCCAGTTTTTCCAGAAGCAGCTTCCAGCCCTTCTTATAGTCCTGATTAAGGATGTCTTCGAGGAACGGAACGATCTCCCCCAGTTTGTCCTTCGGCAGATAAGCATGCGCGCCCAGTTCATGGGACTTCTTGAGGGCTTCGGGGCTGAGGGCATGGGCTGTGAGCATACCTACTCTGAACTTCCTTTTTACGGCCAGGCCAAGAAGGTCAAATCCCCGTACGCCCATAATATCGAGAATCACAAGGTCGTACGTATTTGCGTTGATCAACTCGGCGCCTTTCTCATAGGTGGTCGCCTTGTCGACCTGACAGTTCGGGCAAGAATCCTTGATCTCCTGCTCCAGCACGGTCAGCACATCAGGCTCGTCATCTACGGCCAAAATCCTTTTACCATCCAAAACCGAAGCTGTCATACTGCACCTCCTCCTTTATGCTCGATTATGGTCGCCTTTTGCTTCGGCCTCATACGGCGAGGCTTCTACGAAATAAAGCGAGCCCGTCTTCTATATCATTACCACTCGAATCTTTGTATTTCAAGAGAAACTGTAGAATGCGGAGGAAGAATTTTCTGTGGTCGTGTTTGGAGCGTTCCTGCAGGGTTAACAGCACGATAGGTAGCCTGTCCAACTCCTGCATCCCGAGCTAATTGCTAGGCGCTCTCCGTCTCTTTCGGGATAACTCCTCATGGATGAGGTATCCGACCGTGCACGTCCATTCCGCCTCTCACGATCATTCTCACGAGGATCGCAGCATGGGAGCCGGAGCCCGTTCCCACTTCCAGCACCCGTTCGTTCCCCTTGAGGCTCAAGAGCCTGCGTCATGAAGGCAACCACGAACGGATCTGGCTGATGGTCTGGCCATCGCCGATCGGGAGAGCTCTGTTCTCATACGCGTGGTCGAAGAAGTGCGCATGCATATCCTCATAAGAAAAATAATAGCACAAAAAAAACGGAGAAATAAGAGGAGGTAGGGACGGACGCAGCGTAAACCCGGGTGGAACCTTCCACCCTCACGACCGGTTTTACGGCGACCGTCCAAAGATGCTCACTAGGTTCATCGAGCAACCTTACAGGGAGGCAGGGAACTCTTTGGCCTGGAGAGGTTCGGACCAGCCGAGAGGAAAATCAGGTCTATTCCACGTCATCCTGATAACCGCACGTGCCCTCTGTCGCTGTCCTGTTTCCATCGAGCCAGGTGACCGCTCCGTCGGTTGAGGTGATCTCACCCTTCATGATGGCAAGCACCAAGTCGTGGGTCAGAACGGTGTTGAATGGCTTTTCATACGTTACGCCCTCCTTCTGTCCGGCCAACTTCAGCATGAAGGGTATCCGGTGGTCTACCTCACCTTCGTACCGCCAAAGCGACTTTCTCAGCCAGTGATCGGAAGAGACTATGAGGGTGATGCTGTCCCATCGGCCCGAAGCCTCCAGGTCTCGGCGTATCAAACCCAGCGTGTGATCGACGAGCACGAGATTGTCCGCATAGCTGGTATCGGTAACGTTGACCTGGGAGTCTCGGAGACGCTGGGTAGAGCGATCGTAGATGGAGGGCGGATGCGGTATGGGCCAATGAATCACGATGAGGCCGAAATTGGGATCCGCCATCACTTTTCTGGTTTCTTCCAGAATACTCGTGTATATCCCCGCGTGGTACTGAACCTCGTGTAGTACGCCCTTTAGAATCTCTGCACGGATCTCTTCGGATCTCCTGGATAACAGTCGATGAGATGGATCAAAGACGCCCAGGCCTATCGCGAGTTGCTCTACCATCGTCCCCACCAGCGTTGGTTTAGGGCCGGAGTCAAAAGGATCCCATGGTTGCCAGAAACAGCTGCTTACATTTTTATTGATGAGGCGGCAGTAAGGGTGATAGCCGCCGACCACCGCTGTGTTGAACCCCATCGCTCGGGCGCCAGAGAACACATTCGGCTGATGACTCCATTTTACGGTTCTACCGGTTCCGCAGTAGGTAATGGCAAGTTCATCAGAGCTGAGCGGCTCAGCCTTGCTGATCCTCTTTCCGATGAACAAGGCAGGGAGGGACCTGATAGTCCAGCTTGCCGGCGGATAGGCGTTGTTGGCATAAAGGGACTCATTACGAAGACGATCGATCTCAGGCAGTTTGACATCAGGCAGACGTCGCTCAAAGGTTTGATGCTGATCCATCTCGTCAAAAATGAACCAGAGTACCCGTGGCGATGCAGACGTGCCCTGGATAAGGGGAGCCAGAGGTTTGTCGATGAATGCGCCTTCACCTTCAGCCAGATGCCAGGCTGCATGAGAAAACGTAAGGAGCACAAACGGCGAGAGCACAAGGAGCACATTTCTTACCGCCGCGCCTACCTGAGGTTTATGGTGCCAGAGGAAGTAGATAATAAGCAGGGTAAGGAACGCGACTATAAAGCTGAGTCCCGCGTCATTGGCAGAGAGGGAGGAGCCGACATAAAGCGATCGTCCGTACAGAAGGATATAATAGATTGGAAAGAAGAGCATCCCGAGGACGACAGGTCGCGCCAGTGCCGTACCAATGCTTCTTCTTCGCCCCGCGAGAATGATAACCGGAAGAATTGCGGCACCGAGCAGCAGAACGTCAAGAATGGCAGCGGACGCCATGAGGCGGTACGGAGAGGACTTCAGGAAATAGTCATTGCTGGAGGAAGTCGGTGCGCGATACAGAAGGCTGTGCCACATGTTTATCAGGCAAAGGTTAGCCAACGATAACGATATTGCAGCGTTTCTTATCATTGACATGGTTTCTTTCTCATCACGTAGAGCGAACGGGTACCTTTACACAGTCGCAGATCGCGAATGATGTCGAAATGACGACGGAAAAGAGTTTCAAAGGCTGCTGCGGTAAGCCCCTGGTAGAGGTAGTCCCGCCCGAGCGTAAGGCTCTGAAAGAGAGGATCATTGGGCTCGACAAATTCGATAAGCAAAATATCTTTGGTGAGCTCCGCTGCCAGCTCTGCTATCTCATGCAGAGGTATCTGCTCCGTCACCAGCAGATGATGGACGACGGCGAGCATCATGACTGCATCGAAACTGCCGAACGAACGCTCAAGGAATGAGGCAGATTCTCGGTTGCGCCACCCGAGAGCGGGTGTGGGGCTGGCCAGATTGACGACAAGGGACAGAATATCCAAATCTTCTTTCAGGGCTTGGCGCCAGGTTTCTCCAACTACCACAGGGTCGCTGTCGATGGCAACAACGCGTGCACCCTGCCTGGCCGCAACCAAGCTGAAGTATCCGGTATTGCATCCGACGTCAAGGATTTTCTTTGGACGGGTTTCCGCAAGCGCTGTTTCGATAAATGATTTTTTCGCCGAAAACTCCTCCGAAGAATAACCCTTCGAGCTCATGTAAGAGGACCAAACCGATTCGCCGCCAGTGGGCATCGCCCGCTCTGTCAGTTTGTTCAAACGGTCGAAGAGCGACTGCAAGATGAATCTGCTTCTTTCAGGGTCTCTCTGCCGTTTCTTCTTATAGATGGCCGTATTTCCTTTATCAACTGTTTTCGAAAGCCACACAGGAAGCGAAACTAGTGTGATAAACGGCGGGAGGAACTTTCTTGCCAGGCCAAGCAAGGGATAAACATCCTGGGGCCGAAGGCCGTCGTGACCGGCAAGAGACAGCTGGCTCAGCGGGATACCAAAATGCTTATTGACGAGCAACGGCAAAAGAAAGGTACGAACAAACTGTGCATATGGCAGCCATACCGGATCACCGGGGTCCCTTTTCTCGAAGGACAGGATATCGACAAATACTGGTCGGGGACCGCGAAAAAGGATATTACGGGGGTCCGCATCTTTGAGCCCTATCCCCTCAACGAGAAAAGCCTCGGCGAGCTCAAGCGTTAACCGTGCTGCCGCATGGAGCATCTCCACGGGCCATTCATGGGGAAAAGAAGGGAAGTCTACCCGCGGGTGCTCCACGATTATGCCCGGCTCCGAATGACCAAATCGAAAATTATCCCCCATTTGACAGTCAAGGCTCGCTATGTCGATGTCTTCAGCGACTCTGGTTTCTATAAGGGCTCCGCGATCGGTGAACTGTTTGGCAGTCGGGGAACGAAGGAGGGTCAAAAGGCTGTCAACGGCAGGCTTTGCGACAATGCGCAGAACACGGCCGTCAACCACAACTAACCGGCCGGCCGGATCACGAAGAGAACAGTTGCCGCCGATCATTTATCCTCTTGTTTGTGACCTCTTTTGAAAATGAAATGGACTATCTTCCGAAAACGGAAGGCGATGCATCCCACGAAGCCAGAGACAATCAGCTGCCACAGAAGAAGGCCCGAACCGGGATCAGTGTAAGCCTCCGCGGGTACGACCGCGGAGATCAGTAAGACGCATAGAAAAAGCACTACTGTCAAAATCCGGACTTTGAGATGCTTGAGAAGTAGCATGTTATACCTTCACCTTTGCAATAACCATACCCGCTTATGCTTTACGCAGTTTTTTGACGACCAGCTCCACCTCAAATAGCGTGGAGGAAATACAGCGGCAAGGGTCAAGAAGAAGAACGAGACGAGAAGGAGCCGCCGAGCGTATTACGACCTGTGTTCTCTCAGACATAGCAGCACCCATGGCTAGTTATACCCTTTACGCCCTGATCTTGTCAATTCTCTTCTCTCACAAAATGACTGCAGTTATTTGGTAACCCGGTGCAGTCCACCCGGTGGCGCCGGAGGGAATCGGCAGTGCTCGTTTGAGTCGGGAGAGGAAAATATTGACTGTCTCGAACCGGCATGGTATCCGGACGGCAAGTAAAAAGCTCCACCACCCGTGGAAGAGCCCCACGGGTTACCCGGAGGCGCTCAGGCCGCGAGGCGCGGAAGCGCTGATCTTAATCAGCCCGGCATCTCATCTTAGAAAATACTGACGGATTTTTGGGCGAGAAGAAGAACTGTCTCTGGGTAATATCCCCATATAGAATAGAGCGGCTATACTGACCAGTATGACGATAACGTAAGCGGGTGACAAGTCGATGGCGCCGAGCTCCCGCTCCGGCTCTTTGAAATACATGTACATCAAGACCCTTAAATAGTAATACGCTGCCACCACGCTACTAAGAATACCGATGACGGCGAGCCCGTAATAGTTGGCTTTGATCGCCGCGCTGAAGATATAGAACTTGCCCATGAAACCTGCAAGCGGCGGAATACCTGTCAGAGAGAGCAGGAATATGCTCATCGAGAGCGCTATGAACGGATGGCGCGCAGCAAGGCCCGCGTAGCTCTCGATCTCCTCGTTCGGCTCTCCTTTCCTTCCCAGGAGTATCACGATCGTGAAGGCCCCTATGTTCGTGAACGCATAAACCATGAGATAGAAGAGTATGCTCGACGAGAGGGCCTTATCCCCGGTGACAAAAGCCACCAGGATGTAACCGGCGTGAGCGATGCTGGAGTATGCAAGCAGTCTCTTAATGTTGTTCTGCACAAGGGCAATGATGTTCCCCACAATCATGGTCAATACCGCTATGAACCAGAGGATGGCGGACCAGTCCTCCGTGAAAAGAAAGAAGCCCGTGTAAAAGACTCGCAAGAAAGCGCCGAACGCCGCCGCTTTGACGCCCGTAGCCATGTACGCGGTGATCGATGTGGGCGCTCCCTCATACACATCCGGCGTCCACATATGGAAGGGAACGGAAGCGATCTTGAAGCCGAACCCGACTATAAGCAAGGACATACCGCAGAAGAAGAGGGGTGTGATAGCAAAGCATTGCTCGCTGGCAAGACGGCCCAGTTCTTTGACGTCAATAGTGCCGGAAGAGGCGTACGTCATTGCAATGCCGTAAAGCAGGAACGCGGTTGCAAAAGCACCCAGCAAGAAGTATTTCAGAGACGCCTCTACTGATTTCAGGTTATCTCTTAGGAGGCCGCACAGGATGTAGATCGCCAGAGACATTACTTCAAGTCCGATGAAGATCGTGATAAAGCTGTTTGAGGAGACCATCACCATCATACCGAGCACGCCTAGCAAGAGCAGCGCGTAATACTCGCCGAAGCCGATCTCTTCCCTGACTGTGTAGCGCAGCGAGACGATCGAAATCAGAATAAGAATGATGAGAAATATGAGCTTGAAGAACGTACCAAAGTCATCTATAACGTAAAGCCCGTTAAAGAGATGCATATTATGATTCCAGAGGCAGCAGGTATAATAAAGGGCCACAAGCGAACCCGCGAGGCAGATGATCCCCGACGCCAGGCTTGCCCCTTTACCCTTGCGAAAGGCTTCAACTATAAGCGCCAGAAGGGCACAGGCCGTAACGACAATTTCCGGGATGATCCACCGGAATGCTGAGAAGAACTGCATGAAATCCATAACGAGGCCCTACTCCGCAGGTTTCTTGACCGTCTCGAGGACAACCTTTACAGGCATGGCCTCGGAAGCCATGTAGTATGCGTTTCTCTCCTTCACAAACTTCAGAAAACCTTCGACCGATGTATCCATCTTCTTGAAAAACATCTTCGGATATACGCCCATCAGAACAATGAAGAAAACGACCGAGCAGAGGATCAGCACCTCTCTTTTCCCCAGGTCGATCAGTTTCTTATTTTCCTCTTTTTTCACCTCTCCGAACATCACCCTCTGGAACATCCAGAACATATAAACAGCACCCAGTACCACGCCGGTCGTCCCGAGTATGCCGAAGAGCATGTTCGCCCGGAACGCACCCAGAAGGATAAGGAACTCTCCTACAAACCCGTTCGTGCCGGGCAGCGCCACCGAGGAGAGCGTGACAATCATGAAGAAGATTGCCAGGATTGGCATGGGTGTGGATAAACCGCCGAAATCGGCGATCATCCTCGTATGCCTTCTCTCATAGAGCATCCCGACGATAAGAAACAGGCCGCCGGTACTTACCCCATGGTTCAGCATCTGATAGATGCTCCCCTCCATTCCCTGCATATTGAATGCGAACATACCGAGCATGACATAGCCCAGGTGGCTCACGCTCGAAAAGGCGATCAGCCGTTTCAGGTCGGGCTGCATCATGCTCACAATGGCGCCGTAAATGATGCCCACCAGAGCGAGGATTGAGATGATCGGTATTGCCGCGTGCGCAGCAGCGGGAAAGAGAGGTATAGCGAACCTCAGGAAGCCGTACGTACCCATCTTCAGGAGCACTCCGGCCAGGATCACGCTACCTGCCGTCGGGGCCTCCGTATGTGCATCGGGCAGCCACGTGTGGACCGGGAACATCGGGACCTTTATGGCAAAGGAGAGCGCAAACGCGGCGAACAGCCAGTACTGTGTGCTCACGGGGATATGGGCATTGTAGAGCTGGAGTACATCAAAGGTGTAGGTGCCCGTAGCCTTATAGAACTGAAAGTAGAGGGCGAATATCGCAAGCAGCATGAGCACGCTGCCAGCCATGGTAAAGAGGAAGAACTTTATCGCGGCATATACCCGTTTCGGGCCTCCCCAGACCCCGATCAGCAGGTACATGGGGATAAGCATCAGTTCCCAGAAGATGTAGAACAGGACAAGATCGAGGGAACAGAGCGTTCCGATCATCGCTGTTTCGAGAAAGAGGAAGGTGATGTAATACTCCTTGACCCTCGTCTCTATCGCCCGCCAGGAGCAGAGCACGCAGAGCACCGTGAGGAAGGTGGTAAGCAGGATAAGCAGAAGGCTGATACCATCAATCCCGAGGAAGTAGGTGATTCCCCATTCCGGGAACCAGGCTCTCTTTTCCACGAACTGCATGCCCACAGTCTTTTCGTTGAAATAAAAGTAGAGGGGTATCGAGAGGGCAAACTCGATCAAGGAAAGAACAAGAGTGAAACCCTTTATGTAAGCCTCGTGCTCCCTGCGCACGAAAAGCAGGGCGACCGCACCCAGCAAGGGGACATAGATCAAAAGGCTCAGAATGGGAAAGCAAGAACCACCCATAAACACTCCCTTACATCATCACTCGCACAACGAGATACCCGATCACGATGATGGCGCCTACGATCATCGCGAAGGCATAACCCTGCACGTACCCTGACTGCACCCGCCTCAAGAGGCCGCCGGCCCAGCCGAGCAAGGCTGCCACGCCGTTGATCGTGCCGTCGATAACGATCTCATCAAAGAAACTCTTCAACACGGTGCCGAGCCCCAAAAGGCCTCTCACGAAGACCACCCCATAGATCTCATCCACGAAGTACTTGTTATAGACAACGCGGTAGAGCCCCGAGAATCTTTCCACAAAGCGCTTCGGTATTTCCGGGTTCTTAATGTAGAGCCTGTACGCGATATATATGCCGATGAACGCGATGACGACGGAGAGGATCATCAGCGTCATCTCAGCCGACCCCGCTTCGCTTCCTCCGCCGGAGGCAAACGCCTGAGTGATTATGTTCAGGCCGCCACCGGCCGCGTGCGCCGTATGCTCGCCGGCTCCGCCGAATACGGGTTCCAGAAACTGCTCTATGCGGTTCGCGCCGCCCAGAATGTGGGGCACACCCACATAGCCGCCCACAACGGAGAGCACTGCCAGGATCATCAAGGGTATGGTCATCACCTTCGGAGACTCATGGATGTGATGTTTCACCTCTTCAGATGCCCTGCACTCGCCGTGAAAAATACCGAAAAGGAGCCTGAACATGTAAAAGGCCGTCATGCCAGCGGCTACCGCCGCGATCACCCAGACAATCCGGTAGGGACCGCCTGCACTGAATGCCCTCCAGAGTATCTCATCCTTGCTGAAAAAGCCTGCTCCAATGAAAGGTACTCCGGCGATAGCAATGCAGGCAGCCACAAAGGTCCAGTATGTGATGGGGATCTTCTTCCTGAGCCCACCCATCTTCCGCATATCCTGCTCGCCGCTCATCGCGTGTATCACGCTTCCCGCGCCGAGGAAGAGCAGCCCTTTGAAGAATGCATGGGTCATCAGGTGAAAGATGCCTGCGGCATAGGCTCCCACGCCGACGCCGACGAACATGTAGCCCAGCTGGCTCACCGTAGAATAGGCGAGTACCCTCTTTATGTCGTTCTGCGCAAAGCCGATGGAGGCGGAGAAGATTGCGGTCAGCACACCGACGAGGGCAACGATGAACATGACCTGGGGCGCCATGCTGTACAGGAAGTTCAGGCGCGCTACCATATAAACGCCTGCCGTGACCATGGTGGCCGCGTGAATGAGAGAGCTGACCGGGGTCGGACCTTCCATCGCATCGGGCAGCCAGATATAGAGGGGCAACTGCGCAGACTTACCCGTGGCGCCGATAAAGAAAAGCAGCGTGATCAGCGTGGCAGCGGAGGCACCCAGCAGGTGGGCATTTTTTTGTATCTCCCCGTAATTGAGCGTCCAGATACCGTGGGCCCCGAGGCTCACGAACAGCAAGAAGATACCGAGGAGAAAGCCGTAATCGCCGATCCTGTTGACGATGAAGGCCTTCTTGCCGGCGTTCGCCGCGGAATCCTTGCGGAACCAGAAACCGATCAGGAGGTAGGAACAGAGCCCCACGCCTTCCCATCCGACGAACATAAGAAGGATATTGTTCGCGGTCACAAGGATCAGCATCATGAAAACAAAGAGATTGAGGTACGTGAAGTAACGGGGGTAGCCTTCGTCATTGTGCATGTATCCAACTGAATAGACGTGGATCAGGAAGCCGACGCCTGTCACGACGAGGCACATGATGATGGAAAGCGGATCGATCCTGAAGCCCACCGTGGCATTGAATTCCCCGGACGTGATCCAGTTGAAGATGTTGCGTTCAAAAATGCGCTCCTCAGGCGGCAACTGGAAGAACTGGAAAAGGATCGTAACCGACACAACGAACGAGGCAAAAAGGGCGAGGCAGGCAACCCACGAGACAACCGCCTTCGGCAGCTTCTTGCCGAGGAAGGCGTTGATGAGAAACCCGACAGCCGGGAATACCGGTATCAGCCAGATGTAATCAGCCATATCTAACCCCAAATTCCATGCTTACCCTTTCAGCAGATTGATCTGATCGACGTTGACGTTTCCCTTCAACCGAAAGATCATCACAAATATCGCCAGACCCACCGCGGCTTCAGCCGCGGCAACAGTCATCACAAAAAAGACGAAGATGATGCCGTCAAGGGAATGGAGCGCGTTGCCCGCGGCGATGAAGGCAAGATTGACGCCATTCAGCATCAGCTCCAGACACAAAAAGATAATGATGGCATTTCTTCTCGTGATAACGCCAATCGCTCCTATCGTGAACAGGATTGCGCTCAATCCGAAATAGAGGCTGATGGGTACTTCAGGCAGCATGGGCATCCTATTCTTTCCTCCGTTTGGACAAGACTACGGCGCCAACTATGCCTATCAGAAGCAGGATGGATGCGATCTCAAAGGGGAACATATATTTCCCGTATAGCATCATTCCTACGGCCTTCACGTTTCCATAGCCGTCAAGCATTTCAGGCGTAAAAGGACCCTTTGTCCCCGTGACCTGAAATGAAAGAACGGCTGCTATGATTTCGAGGAAAAGGATGATCGTAATGAAGGCGCCTATGATCTTTGCACCCGTTATCTTTCTCGTAAGCTCCTGCTCGGCTTCCAGAACGATCAGCATGATCACGAAAAGGATCATCATCATGATCGCGCCCGCGTAAACAATGGCCTGGGCGACCGCTATGAACTGCGCATTAAGGCTGAGGTAGATAATGGCGAGCGAAAAAAAGGCAAGGATGAGCCAGAGAGCGCTATGCACAGGATTCCGGCGCGTCACCATGAGAAGCGAGGCCACAATCGCGACGAGCCCCGCGCCGATAAAAACGAGCCAGCTGAACGCTGTGGCAATCATTTCTTTACCTCGATCACGCCCGGCCCCGTACATCGTAAGCAGCTTCGCCTTATCCAAAGTAAAATCTTCTCTCCGGTAGTGGACATACTCGTAACCGCCACCCAGCCTGATAGCGTTCACCGGGCAGGCCTCCTGGCAATAGCCGCAGTATATGCAGCGCAGGGCGTCAATTTCATACCGTATAGGGATACCTCGTTCCGTCCTGTCTCTCTCCGATTTCCAGGCTGATGCAGACGGACGGGCAGATAGCGACGCAGAGCCCGCACGCCACGCATGTCGTTTCGCCTTTCTCATCTTTGTCAAAATAGTGCATGCCTCTCCATCGCGGGGGCATCTCTTTCTTTTGCTCGGGATACTGAATGGTGACCGGTCTCGAAAAAAACCTTCGGAGCGTTAAGCTGAGACCTTTGAGCAATGGAAGAATATACGCCATCCCCGTCACCTCCACATCGCCACGACAAATGCCGTTACAACAACATTCGCCAGCGCGAGCGGAAAGAGTATCTTCCAGCCGAATTTCATGATGTGGTCATAACGCATCCGCGGAAACGTACCCCGCTCCCAGACGAAGAAGAAAAGGATAGCGAATACTTTAATGAGGAACCATATTGGCCCGAGAAAAGACGGACCCGGACCCAGCCAGCCCCCCAGAAAGAGTGTGGTTGCCACGCCCGCCACCGTGATCATGTGGGCATACTCGGCCATGAAAAAGAGCGCAAACTTGATACTCGAGTATTCGATGTTGAAGCCGCATGCCAGCTCGCTTTCCGCCTCGGGCATATCGAACGGCGTCCTGTTGATCTCCGCCAGGGCTGCGACGAGGTAGAGGATGAATGCAAAAGGCTGGTAGCAGACGAACCAGACGTTCCGCTGTGCTTCAACTATTTCCGTCAAGCGCAACGAACCGGCCAGGATCAAGACCCCGATCACGATGAGCCCCAGCGGGACCTCGTAGCTGATCATCTGGGCCGCGGCCCGGAGTGATCCGAGCACGCCGTATTTGTTCCCCGACGACCAGCCGCCGAGCACGATGCCATATTCCCCCAGCGTGCCCATGGCAAACACGTAAAGCAGGCCGATATCAACGTCAGCGACCACCAGATTTATCTGCCGGCCGAAAAGCTCAAAGGACGCACCGAAAGGCACGACGGCGAACATGCAGAGGGCCGTAAAAATACAGATCATTGGCGCAATAATGAAGAGAGGTTTATCCGCTTGCGCCGGTACGAGGTCTTCCTTGGTAAATGACTTGATGCCGTCGGCTATGGGCTGCAGGAGCCCGAACGGCCCTACCCTGTTGGGCCCGAATCGCACCTGCACACGGCCGAGCACCTTTCTCTCGACAAGCGTCATGTAGGCCACAAAGAGCAAAAGGAGCGATATCACAAGGATGCTTTTCGCGGCGGACACGATCAGGTAGAAGAGGGTTTCCATGTTTACGCCTTTTTCACCGTCACGTTCAGAACTTTCTGCATATGTTTGGCGAGCCCGAGCGCGTCGCGCCTCTCCTTGAAAGCGACGTATTCGAGGACGCCCTGTCTTAAGCCTTTCTTGATTGAGACAGCCTTCGTGATCGAGCCTTCGGCGGACTCGATCAAGACCTGACCCCGCTCTTCGACACCAAGCTTCTGTGCGTCCTGAGGCGCAATATAGAGCTTGTCCCCGGAGACGGGATAACCCGGAGCCGAGTAGACCATGCCGACTCCCTTGGAGTAAACATCCTTGCCGAGCAAGTGGTGGTTAGAGAATATGTCCCTCAGGATCAGCTTGTAGGGAGGATCCGGAACGGGCGCCTTCTCGAATTCATAACTTTTGAATTTTGGCCCTGAGCCGTCGCTCGCCAGTCTCTCCCTGCACTGGTCCGCAAACTCGAAGAGCTTTTTCTCTCTGATCCTGTTCGTCACAGCCTGGACGTCGGTATAAACGGCCCCTCCAAGTTTCTGCAGCAACGCCCGTAGAAACTCAAATCCGCCCGGCCCCGTTTCCATGGCCTTCCCTAAAGTCCGCACGTATCCATCCTGGGCAACGAAGGTCCCTGACTTCTCTGCAAAGGTGCCGACCGGCACCGTGAGGCGGGCAATGTCCATGGTGGAAGTCGTCATCGCGTCGGCAGCGAGCAGAAACTCTTTGTTCGAAAGCACTTCCTTCACAAACCGGCCGTTCAAATAGTGAAAGGGATCGTCCTGATAGACAAATAATCCCTTGATATCCTCGTTGCCGAGGAGTGCCTCCGGGGCAAGAAGACTCCCATTGAGAATTGCACAAGCGCCCGCGGCATTTGACTCACACGTCACCGGCATGACGGTTCCCTTCGTCGGCATGCCCTTGAGCAAGCTGAAGTTGAGAAGTGCGGGAAGCCCGTCAACGGAGGAACTAATGCCGGAGCCGAATATCACCGAGGTAAAGACCGAGTCCCGGATAAGGCGATATGCCTTCTCAAACTCTTTCTCCGAAACTCCGGTATCCGCACCGGCAAATTCCAGCTTCCAGCGTTCAAGCATCGCGGTAAACCCTGCAAAGCCTTCGACAAGCCCCGCTTCTGCAGCATACTTCCGCTCTTCGACAAGACGGAGTGAAAGACTGTTGAAGAGTGTGCCGTCCCTGCCAGGCAGCAACGCGAGGTGTGCGTCAGCTATCCTGGTGAGGGCCGTCGGGCTCGGGTCAACCACGATGACGCGCGCCCCGCTCAGCTTGAAAGCCTCGCGCACCTTGTTCGCCAGCAGATGATTATTCGATAAAAGGTTTGCGCCTGCAATGATGATGAGATCGCACTTTATCAAGTCATCATACGCGTACGGGTAAACCATGCCCATATCTTTGTAAAGGCTGAAGACCTTTGCCGTATGGTAGTAAGCAGGCGATGCGACAAAGCTCTTTTTGAGAAGGCCTGCTATCTCCTTGATGAGATATATCTCCTCGTTGGTCGCGCGTGCGGATACGAGAAAGCCGACGCCCTTTTGAGCTTCGTCGAGCCGTCTCAGGCTGTCCGCCGCCAGGTCCACTGATTCATCAAATGTACACGCCCTTGTGGTACCGTTCGTCCGGACCGATGCCCCTGTTACACGGGCCTCATGGTTCACAAAATCGTAGCCAAAGCGGCCCATCAGACAGAGGGAGCCGTGATTCGGCAGGTGATGCGTATCGGATACGACATTGGTGACATACCGGTTCTCAAAGACATCCAGGTCAAAGGAGCAGCCGAAACCGCAATGCGGGCACGTGGTGCTGCTTCTTTGTACCTGCCAGAACCTCGACTTCAGGGGGCTGAGATTCTCGGTGAGCGAGCCCACGGGGCAGGCGCCAAGACACTCGCCGCACGATATACACTCTTCGGGGTGGGTAACCATCATCTTCGCTTCGATGCCGTTGTCCGCGAGGTCGAGCACGCCCCTGCCTGAGACCTCCCTACACGCATGGACGCAGCGCAGGCAAAGCACACACCTGTCCTGAGAATAGCGGATCAGCGGCGTGGAAAAAAAGAGCTGTTTCTTCGCATCCCGCGTTGCGCGAATATCGACCTTTTCAATCTGATGTTCGAATACGAGGTCCTGAAGCTGACATTCACCGCCGGCATCGCAGATAGGGCATTCCAAGGGGTGATGGATCAGCAGGAATTTGAGATAATCCCGTCTCATCCTGAGGAGCTTTTCGGAGTGGGTGGTAATTGAAAGGCCGTCGGTCGCTGTCGTTACGCATGAGGCAACGGGGTTGGCGTACCCTTCCACCTCGACGATGCAAAGCCGGCAAGAGCCGATGGGAAAAAGGTTTTCGTGAAAGCAAAGGGTGGGTATATGGATATTGTTTTCCCGCGCAACCCGCAGGATTGTTTTGCCTTCGCCGGTTTCTATCGCGCGGCCGTTAATCGTGAGCCTTATCATAGAGCGACCATGCCGATGCGAAAGCAGCGCAGGCACCGGCTTGCTTCCCTCATAGCCTCGTTGACCTTGTATCCTTCTTCTGCTTCGTCAAACGTCCACTTCCTCGTCTCCGGGTCGAGCATCCTGAGGTGAAGCCTCTTGTCTCCGCCCACGATACCGAGGTTTTCATCCTTCTGATAGACCTTCACCGTTGAAAAAAACTGGTTGAACCTTTCCTCAATGCGCGGCGCAACCTCCTGGCCTCGCAAATACTGGTCGATCTTCCAGGCAGCGCGCTTTCCGTTACCACAAGCCCGCACCAGCACGTCCGGTCCGGTCTCGCAGTCGCCGGCCGAGAATATACCCTTTGCTGTGGTCTCAAAAGTCTCCTGGTTGACCTGCATCGTCTTCCACTTGGTCAGCTGTATGCCTTCAACCCCTTCGAGGAAGCCGAAGTCGATCACCTGGCCGATGGCAGGGATCAGGATATCGGTCTCTATGATAAATTCGGAGTTGGGGACGGGAACGGGTCTCCGCCGACCGCTTGCATCGGGTTCACCCAGCTCCATCCGGATCAGCTCCACCGCCTTTACCTTCCCATCCTTCTCTATGATGCGCGTGGGATTACAGAGATAATGGAATTTGACACCTTCCTCCTCCGCATCATGGATCTCGACCGGGTCAGCCGGCATCTCCGCCTTGGTCCTGCGGTAAACGAGGTTTACGTCAGGCTTGCCCACGCGGAAGGATGAACGCACGCAGTCCATGGCAACGTTGCCGCCCCCGACCACAACAACTTTCTTTCCTTCGGGGTACGGGTCCTTGCCATTATTTACGTCAAGCAGGTATTTGACTCCCGGTATAAAGCCCCTGTAGCCCTTCTCCTCGCCCTCGACGCCCATGGGAGAGCTTCCATGAGCACCAACGCCGATGAAGATCGCATCATACTCCTTCTGCAGTTGGGGCACGGTGACATCCTTGCCCACGTTGACCCCGTACTTGATCTCCACGCCGAGGCCGCGCAGCAGATCGGCTTCTCCGCCCACGATAGGGCGCGGCAGACGGTAATCGGGTATCCCGACCGCGGCCATGCCACCCGGTTCGCCAAGGCGCTCCAGGATCGTGACCTTATAGCCCATCTGGCCCAGATAATACGCAACAGAGAGTCCTGCGGGACCTGCGCCGATGATTGCCACCTTCTTGCCATCAACGGGCGCCTTTTTGATGTTGGGCTCTTTCTCTTTCTCCAACTCGTAATCTGCCACGAAACGTTTCAGATACTTGATCGAAATCGATTCATCGATGTTGGCTCTTCTGCAGTTCGACTCGCAAGGTCTCACGCAGACCCTGCCGAGGATGCCGGCAAGACAGGTATCTTCCCGGATCGTGGCGAGAGAATCAGTGAATCTCCCCTCCGCGATCTCTTCAATATATTTTGGTATTTTCAACTTTGTGGGACAGGCACTGAAGCAGGGCGCAGTCACGGATGAGCGGTACGTACCCGCGCTTGCCTTCTGTCCGGCAATGCATCGGTCAAACGCATCCCGGAAATACTCGATGGCGTGAAGCAAAGGCACAAGGCCGGTCTGGCCGATCTGGCACTTGGAGCCCGCTTTGATCTCTGAGGCTAAGGCCTTAATGCAGGGCGAGATCCTCTTTGCTGCCCTGGCCCGGCAGAAATGGCCCTCAGCCTATCGAGGATCACCTTGGTCCCGATCCTGCACGGCACGCAGCGGCCGCAGGACTCCTTCTGCACAGCCTCGACGTACTTCGCGCACATGTCGACGATGTCCACCTCGTCATCGAAGAGCGCGATGCCGTCCCAGCCCATGAAGGCTTTTATCGGCTCGCCGGCCGCAAATTCTTCCGGGAGCTTCAGCCGTTTGGGGGCGGACGAACTCTTCCTTGCTCTTTCCCCTGTTGTCGATCAGTTCTCCCTGCCAGGAACTAAAGAGTAAAGCCGCCATCCATCACCTGTCGATCTCACCCAGGACTATGTCAACACTTCCGATGGCCGCAACCACGTCAGCCACCATCTGCCCTTCGATCATCTTAGGTACCGCCCCGAGGTTGAGAAAGGAAGGCGGTCTGATTCTCATGCGGAACGGCTTGTTGGAGCCGTCGCTGATGAGATAGAACCCGAGTTCACCTTTTGGCGACTCAACAGCACCGTAGGCCTCACCAACAGGCGGCTTGAATCCTTCTTCCATGATCTTGAAATGGCGGATAAGCGCAGCCATGTCACGCTGCACCTCTTCTTTATCAGGGGGTACAACATCGAGCGCATGCGCGTTTACCGGGCCGTCAGGAAGCCTTTCGATGCCCTGCGTGATGATCCTTACGGACTGCCTCATTTCCTGCAATCTCACAACGTACCGGTCGTACACATCGCCCTTGGAGCCGAGGGGTATGATAAAATCAAACTCGTCATACGACGAATAGGGATACGCCTTGCGTACGTCATAGTTTACGCCGCTTGCCCGAAGCACAGGACCGGTGACACCGTAGTTTATGGCGTCTTCGGCCGAGAGCGGGGCAATATTCTGGGTCCGCTTCTTCCAGATGATATTCTCCGTGAGGAGTGTCTCGTACTCATCTATTCTCTCCGGGAAACTCCTTGATGAAGGCTTTTACCATGTTGTCAAATTCGGGAGGGACATCTTTCGCCAGTCCGCCAATCCTGATGTAGCTCGGGGTAAGGCGCGCCCCGGTAACGTGCTCCACGATGGTCAGGATTGTCTCCCTTTCCCGGAAGGCATAGAAGAGCACGGTCATGGCGCCTATATCGAGGGCATGGGTCGCGAGCCAGAGCAGATGCGCAGCGAGACGCTGCAGCTCACAGAGAATGACTCTCAGGTATTGGGCCCGCTTGGGTATCTCCAGGCCCGATGAGCTTCTCACAGGCGAGGCAATAGGCCAGGTTGTTTGACAGGCCATTCGTGTAATCGAGTCTGTCGGTAAGGGTCAGCGCCTGGTGGTAGGTTCTGGCTTCTGCCAGCTTTTCCACGCCCCGATGCAGGTAGCCAATGTACGGTACCGACTTCTTAATTATCTCTCCGTCCAGCTCCAGGACCATGCGCAGCACCCCATGCGTTGCAGGATGCTGGGGCCCCATGTTGATGGTCATAACCGGGTCTCAGCCACTCTTACTTTTCCTCTATTATTGGGGCTCGCGTCGCCCCCTCCACCGGCAAAGCCGTCGGAGCCTTCCCCTCTCGCTCGCCGTGCTCGCTAGGATTGCTGCGCAATCTATTTCTCCTCACCCAGTTGAACGACAAATGGTTTGTCGAAGTCAGGGCCTTCCAGCGGAAAATCCTTTCTCAGAGGATGCCCCTCGAACTCATCGTCAAGGAGAATCCGTCGCAGGTCCGGATGGCCCTCGAACCGGATCCCGAACATGTCATAAATCTCCCTCTCGAACCACTCAGCAGCTCTCCAGATGCCGGATGCGGTCGGGAGGCTTTCGCCTTCCGCGAGCCCCACTTTCACCGCGAGCCTCGCTTTGTTCTGCAAGGAATTGAGAAAGTAGATTACCTCAAAGCGTGGTTTTTCTTTATAGTTGTCAACACCGAAAAGGTCCGTAAGCATGTCGAAAGCGCAGTCAGGATCACTCTTGAGGAAAAAGAGCGCTTCCGAAATCTTGGCCTTGTCAACGATGACACTGGGGATACCACTGCCACTCCTTTCTTCAACGGTGATGAACTTCTCACCGAACTGTCGAAGGAGCTTCCCGGTCACCTTCCGCACGTCTTTGCTCTCGTCTGTCATCTTTCTATCGTCCCTTCATCAACCTTTAATCAACCCTTCATCAACCCTTCATCTGGGCAGCGAAATCAGCTCTCTCTCGAGTATCGTCTCCTTTTGAATCTTTTCCTGAAGCTTGATCAACCCGGCAAGGAGGCCTTCCGGCCTCGGGGGACAACCCGGAATATAGACGTCAACGGGTATAATCTGATCAACGCCCTGCACCGTGCTGTACGTCCTGAAGATACCGCCGCTGCACGCGCAGGCGCCCATCGCAATGACCCACTTTGGTTCCGGCATCTGCTCGTATATCCGCTTGAGGATTGGCGCCATCTTCTTGGTCACGGTCCCTGCCACGATCATCAGGTCTGACTGGCGCGGGGAGGGCCTGAAGACCTCGGCGCCGAACCTGGCGATGTCGTAAGTGGCCGAGCTGGCGACCATCATCTCGAGGGCGCAGCAGGCAAGGCCGAACGTAACGGGCCACACAGAGTTCTTTCTGGCCCAGTTAACGACGAAGTCGACGGATGTGACGAGCACATTCTTCTCCACCCCTGTCACTCCCATTCCAATGCCCCTTTCTTCCAGACGTAGAGATACCCTATGAAAAGAATAATCACGAAAACGAGCATCTCAACGAAACCAAACAGTCCTAATCTCCTCGTGATGACAGCCCAGGGATAGAGAAATAAGACTTCAAGATCAAAGACAAGAAAAAGCATTGCCACGATGTAATACCTGATGGTCATTCTCCGGCGCGTCGGGCCGGAGGTCGTCATGCCGCACTCGTACGGAGCCGCCTTAACCTTCTTGGCTCGCCGAGGCCCAATGATGTAGGATGCGCCCACCATAAAAGCGGCGATCACGCCGGCAAACAGCATCATGATCAGGATTGATATGTACTCAAGCATGTTTCGTCCGTCTTTTCATACTTTTCATAAGGCCACAAGCATTTCCGAAGCGAGGAAGCATTTATGAATACAAATTATGAAAATTTATGTCAACAACAAAATGCAATTTTGTTACTTAAAGAATAAAATCACAACAGCTCCTCTGCCTCAAAAGCAAAGGCCCGAACCTGCGCATCCTTGAAGCTGCCGTTTATGTCTTGCAGCGCTTTGAAGAGGCTGCTCTCCTTTTCACCAGTCACTGCCAGAACCACCATCGCTTTTGTCCCTGTCCAGACCTGTCTGTCGTGCTGCGCGCGCACATTCTTGCCCCGTCCCTTGCCTTTTTCAGGCAGCGGGTAGAGCTCAATCTGCACCTTCTCGAAAGCTTGCAGCACTTCATCATTCCGGTCAGCGTTGTAAGTCATGAGGAAGATTCTCATAAATATTTTCTACGAAAAGCGGCCGTCAGCCAAGCCTAAGATTCCTTACTCACTGCTAATAGCGTCTAGCGTAACATATACTAAGCTGCTTTCTTCAGGCGGTCAAGAGGGAGCAGAGTGCCTCCAGCACGCAATCCCTCAATTATGCAAGAAGCGCTTCAAAACCAGCGGCTTCCCGGCTGCATCGGGTTTGGCCGCCTCAAAACCAGCGGCTTCCCGGCTGCATCGGGTTTTCCGGCTCCACAGGCGCAGGTGGCGCGGGAGGCGTAAAATCGTCAGGGGGATAGTGCCGGAGCGCCCCTGCCATGAAGTTCATCCAGATAGGCAGGGAGACCCTGCCGCCGCTTTCCGCCCTGCCCAGAGAAGCCCGTGAATCGAACCCCACCCAGACCCCGGTACACAGGTGAGGCGAATATCCGACGAACAACGCATCGTAGAAGCTGCTCGTGGTGCCGGTTTTACCCGCAACAGGGTAACCAAGTCGACTCGCCTCTTTGGCCGTGCCGTACGTCGTAACGCCCCTCAACAAGAGGTTCATTTTGTACGCTATCTCAGGGGGGATCGCCTGGCTCTTTTGCGGCTCGTTGTTCTCAAGCGTATCCCCTTTCTCATCCACGATTCTACGGATGAAAAGGGGCTGTACACGAAAGCCACCGTTGGCGAAGACGGCAAAGCCTTTCACCAGGTCTAAGAGGGTGAGGTTGGATGTTCCGAGTGCTATGGAAAGGTCATTCTCTATGTCCGCGGAAATGCCAAGGCTCTCGATTGCGCGGCGCACCGCGTCGATGCCCACATCTTCGAGAAGCCTCACCGTTGCCGCATTCTTCGAGTAAGCAATTGCGTCCTTTAAGGGGATGGGGCCCGCGTACACGCCATCATAATCTCTCGGGGTCCATGCCCTCCCCCCAGCCCCGACATACACCTTCGGCTCATCCAGAATCACCGAATCAGGAGTATAGCCCTTCTCGAGGGCGGCAAGATAAATGAAAGGCTTAAACGCACTGCCAGGCTGAACCTTCGCCTGAACGGCACGATTGTACGGGCTCTTCTCAGCGTTTCTTCCCCCCACCACCGCCGCAACGTACCCGGTATTCACGTCCATGCAGAGCAGCGCCCCTTCAACAGTTGACGCCTTTGACGGCACGAACTGGAGAACCTTCTTCTTGTCGCCACCCCTATACAGACCCTTCACAACATCCCCGGGGCGAAAAGCAGCACCCGACACTTTGAGCAGGCCCTTCTGCTTTCCCAACGAGACCGCATAACCGTCCGCCATCTTTTCAGTGACAAGCACGTTATAGACCTTGCCTGTTCTCAGCCCCACGAAATGTATGTCCTTTTCCTGATCAGCCCCGAATGTCTCCCAACGCTTTCTGTCGAGCCGCGTAACGACGACCGGCTCGCCCTTTCGTTCATCATACGTTGCAAGGCCCTTCTTAACGGACTCTTCCGCCTGTTTTTGCAGCGATCCGTCCACTGTGGCATAGACTTTCAGCTGTCTTCTATTGAATATGCCCTTTCCGTACTTGTCCTCCACGTACCGGACGACCGTATTCTTGAAGTAGCTGTCGGCAAAAATCCCGTCATCCTCCCGTATATAGATTGTCTCTTTAAGTAAGGATGCGGCGGTTTTTTTACTGATAAACTCTTTCTTCGCCATCTGGTCTATCACATACTCCTGCCGTGCCCGGGCAAGCCCGGGATGGTTCTTAGGCGTGAAGCGCGCAGGGCCCTGGACCAGGCCCGCCAACAATGCAGCCTCTGCCCTGGAAATCTGCCAGATATGCTTACCAAAGTAAACCTGGGATGCCGCCTCGACACCGTACACTCCCTGGCCCATGTAAATGTTATTGAGATACAGGTTCAGGATTTCCTGCTTGGTCACATACCTTTCAAGCCGGTAGGCAAGGATCCCCTCGCGTACCTTCCTCAACATGCTCCGCTCAGGCCCAAGAATAAGCGATTTAACGACCTGCTGCGTGATGGTGCTTCCACCCTGTACGACCCTGCCGTGCAGTACATTCTTCACCAAGGCCCTGCCGATGCTGACGGGACTCACGGCACCGTGTTTGAAGAACTCAGCGTCTTCTGCCGCAAGAAAAGCCTCTTTGACATACTTCGGGATCTTGTCGTAGGGCACGAAAATCCGGTTGTCGGGCACAATAACGTAGACGAGCTCGTCGTTCACGCCGTAAATCGAGCTGGTGGGCCTGTTTGTCAGATTCTTCAGGGCGACGACCGAGGGGACCTCGGTGACAAGAAAGACGAACAAACCCAGGCCCAGGAGCAGGAACGAGAGCAGCATCAGGCCAATCAAAAAATGTTGGCGCCTCTTCGTCAAGAGTCTATCTCCACTTTTTCACGTCATGGAAGCGCAACGGAGTATGAAGGATTCCTCAGCGTGTCGTTACTTTAATGTAGAACAAAAACCTTTTGGAATCAACACGTTTGAGCGCGGCCAGCTAATCCCCCAGACAATCCCCGGGCCAATCCCATTGAAAATAGCCTCTGCCTGAATAAGAATATAGAATGAAATACAAGGACCGGCTCAAGCAATTCATTAACGATAACGAGGCGAACCATGAAAGAACAAAGGTTAGAAGCGATCATTGATCTGGCGATAGACAAGGAGGAACAGTCCTACGATTTTTACATCGGGCTCCAGTCCAGGGTAAAGGATCAGGGCACGCGGGAGACGCTGGGGTTTCTGGCGGGAGAAGAGATAAAGCACAAAGAGTTCCTCGCACGGTATCGAAAGGGCGACTTGGGACCTGATACGTTGCGCCTCAGCCACGTTGTGGATTACAGCATAGCCGAGCATCTCGAGCCTCCGGATCTCAAGGAAACCTTGGAGGAGAAAGACGCCTATCTCCTGGCGGCGCACCGCGAATTGAGAGCCTACAATTTTTACAGAGCCCTTGCCGCCATACACCTGGAAGGGACCACCCGGCAAATGTTGGACCGGATGGCAAACGAGGAACTGAAACACAAGGAGAAGGTGGAGTACCTCTATTCCAACGCCGCTTTCCCTCAAACGGACGGTGGATAATAATAATAAGAACAGGTTGAGGTAAAGACTGAAGCAAACCAGCGCAGTCATTGACAATTCTTGAGCTAATCAGTATACTTATACAGCGATTAACCCGCCCTGTATCGGTGTTATTATCACATGGAATTTCTGACTGCAGTGACACCCAGCCAAGCGCTCGGGACTATAAAATCTTTTCCCCTTCCGGAGAGGAAGAGGCTTAGCGTCAGGATTGACGAAGCTCTGGGGAGGGTAGTGGCAGAGGAGATCGTCGCTTCTGAGGACATCCCCTCCTTTACCCGTTCCCTTGTGGATGGGTTCGCTGTCAGGGTCAACGATGTTTATGGGGCAAAAGAGACGACCCCTGCGCTTCTTGTCGCCAGGGGCGAGGTGAAGGTTGGAGAGCAGACGGCCCTGAAAGTAGGCCCCGGAGAAGCCGTATACGTCGCAACCGGAGCGATGCTGCCGGAGGGAACGGACGGTGTCGTTATGCAGGAGCAGACGAGACAGACAGCCCACGATCTCGAGGTGACGAAAACGGTCCATAAAGGTGAGAACATCTGCTTCCAGGGGGAAGATATCAAGGAGGGCACCGTGGTATTGTCGCCCGGAAAGCGGCTCTCCGCCTTCGACATCGGCGTGCTTGCCGCCCTGGGAATCGACGAAGTTACCGTTTATGCCATCCCAAAGGTTGCACTCATCTCTTCGGGAGATGAGATCGTGCCCATTGATGCATTTCCTTCGCCTGGAAAGGTGCGCGATATCAACCGATACACCATATCGAACCTCGTGGCTTCGGCAGGCTGTTCTATCCATTTTATCGGTATCGCGAAGGACACGCTCGACGATGTAAGCGCAAAACTTCAAGAGGCCAGGGATTTCGACCTCGTAATCCTTTCGGGAGGAAGCTCAAAAGGACAAAGCGACTTTGTTACAGCCGCGGTTGAAAGACTTGGAGGAAACATACTCTTTCACGGCGTCAACGTCAGGCCCGGCAAACCCACCATTTTTGGCAGACTATGGGATAAGCCCGTCTTCGGGCTCCCGGGCCATCCCGTCTCCTGTTCTCTTGTTCTGCTCCGCTTCGTATTTCCGATGCTGATCGCGCTCATGGGAGAAGCGGAGTCCGCAAGACGCACGGTCAGGGGCAGGCTGGAAGCCAACGTGCCTTCCTCGTACGGGATCGAGGAGTATATCCGGGTAAAACTCTCATATGCTGGTGGAGGTTGCGCAGTCGCCCCGCTCTACGCCAAATCTTCGGTCATATCAATGCTCGCCAAGGCGGACGGTTACATCATTGTGCCCGAAGGCAGTGAGGGCCTGGAGGCCGGAGAAGAGGTGGAGGTCTACGCCTTTGGCTAAACGTTATCTGGAAACCCTTCGTAAAGACGATGCCCTGGCCAAAGTCCTGGAAAGCGTCACCCCCCTGGAGGGTGAGGAACCGGTCGCCGCGGAAGCCGCTGTCGGGCGGATAACGTCGAGACAGATCCTGGCGCGGTTTTCGAATCCCCCCTTCACCTGTTCGGCCATGGACGGCTATGCGGTCGATTTCGAAAAAACCCTTTCCGCGGACCTTTACAACCCGCTGTCATTGGCAAAGGAGAAGGATGTCACTCGTGTCAATACGGGCGATCCTGTTCCCACAACCGCCAATGCCGTCATCATGATCGAAGACGTGGAAGATAAAGATCAATCGATCTCAATCCGCAAACCCGCCTCCCTCTGGCAGCACGTGCGCATGATAGGAGAGGATGTAGTCGAGGGGGATGCCCTCTTCCCCACCAATTATCGTATCAGGGTTTTCGACGTGGGTCTCCTCATCGGTGCCGGCATTCGGGAGGTATACGTCAGAAAAAGGCCGAAGCTCCTTATCGTCCCCACCGGTCGCGAGTTGATCGATATAGTCGTGGAACCGGTCGAATCTATGACGAGGGGCCGGCTCATCGACTTCAACTCTTACACCCTGAAGGCTCTGGCTGAAGAGCTTGGTTTCGAAGCATTCAAAGCAGAAATAGCTAGAAATAAAGATGACTTAAATAACATACTTGATAAATCATGTGAGGAGTATGATGTAATCATTATAAATGCCGGGTCAAGTGCTGGAACTGAAGATTTCACGGAAGGCGTAATCAACAACCTGGGTAGGGTCCTATTCCACGGTGTGGCCATGATGCCGGCTAAGCCTACGCTCTTCGGCCTGGTGAGAGGCAAGCCGGTCTTCGGGATCCCCGGATACCCGGTCTCCACCGTCATCGCTTTTAAGACATTTGTCGAGCCCTTATATGAGAGACTGAGCTGCACCGTCGATCTCAAAGAGAGCATCACCTGTGTAACGCCTTACAAGCTCCCCTCCTCCATAGGCGTGGAGGAGGTACTGCGGGTGAACCTGATAGAGAAGCACGGGCTCTACTATGCCTACCCTCTTGCCCGTGGCGCCAGCCTTTTCTCCTCTATGGCCCAGGCAGACGGGCTGATCCGCATTCCTCAAAACGTGGAGGGTTACCCTGAAGGCGAGCATGTGTCGTGTGAGCTGCTGAGGGACCAAAACGGAGCTCAGGGGCCGGATCCACATCCTCGGCAGCCATGACTTCTCGCTTGATGTTATGCGCGACATCATAAAGAAGACCCGACCCGACATGGATCTCATCTCGACGCACATCGGCTCCCTGAGCGGCATCATCGCCCTGCAGAAGGGTGTAGTCGACCTCTGCACGACACATATTCTCGACGAGAAAGAAAAGGTCTATAATATACCGGTGGTGAAAAAATATCTGGGCACAAGGCCGGCCCTCCTGATCAACGTGGCGAAGCGCATCCAGGGCCTTGTGGTAGCAAAGGGAAATCCCAAGGGGGTCAAAGGCATCCCGGACCTTTCCAGAGTCGATATCCGGTTCGTGAACAGGCAGGTGGGCTCGGGTACGAGAATACTCCTCGACACGATGCTTGCCGAACAGGGCATCGACAGAGCGTCAATACGCGGATACGACCGAGAGGAATTCACCCATGCCGCGGTCGGCGTGCTGGTTAAGGATGGCATTGCGGACGTGGGACTGGCTATCTACCCGATAGCTCGCTTATTCGGTCTTGATTTTATACCCCTGGTTGAGGAGGAGTACGACCTTCTCGTTGCCAGGGAGTTCACTGAGGAAAGTAAATTTTCTGCCGTGATGGAGGCTATAACGTCAGCAGAGTTTGCCCGGAGGCTCCAGGAGTTTGGCGGGTACAATACAGATCAGACAGGAAAAACAAAATATGTTAACGGATAGGTTCAGTCGCGTCATTAATTACCTCAGGATATCGATTACAGACAGGTGCGATCTGCACTGCAAGTACTGCGTTGAAAAGGATTTCCCCTTTATCCCGCATGACGAGATCCTCAGGTACGAGGAGATCATAAGGTTCGTGCGGATAATGGCTGACCTGGGAGTGACAAAGGTGCGTCTCACCGGGGGTGAACCGCTCCGCAGAAAGGACCTCCCTTTTCTCCTTCACGAGATCGCAGGTATCGAAGGCATCGATGACATCAGCCTGACGACGAACGGCGTGAGTCTCGGTGAGAAAGTCCTGGAGCTGAAAGCAGCCGGGCTTCGCAGGGTAAACATCAGCCTGGACAGCTTGAAGCGGGAAAGATTCAGTTTCATCACTGGAGTGGATGCTTACGATAAGGTGCTCGACAGCATACAAAAAGCGAAGAGCGCAGGCTTATGCCCGGTCAAAATCAACACGGTGATCATCAAAGACTTCAATGACGACGAGGTCCTTGATTTTGTGGAGTTCGCGAAGACAGAGAACGTGGAAGTGCGATTCATCGAATTTATGCCCTTTGGCGATACGGGCCTCTGGGATAGCTCAAAGGTGGTCACTTCCGCGGAACTGGAGGCGCTCATAAAGAAGACCTATGACCTGGTGCCGTCCGTGAACTCTCACAGAGGGCCTGCCCGCATGTTCAGCATTCCGGGCTACCGCGGGAAAATCGGCTTCATCAGTCCGATTTCTCAGCATATATGCAGCGAATGCAACAGACTGAGGCTCACCTCTGATGGAAAGATAAAGCCTTGTCTCTTCTCGGACGCCGAGTATGACGTCAAGAGTTTGATGCGGGGTGGCAAGAGCGACCGACAGATAGCTCAATACGTAGAAGAGGTTGTTAGAGTGAAACCTGAGAAGAAGTTTGAATCAGGGGTGATACGCAAATGCCAGCGCAGCATGAGGAACACCGGGGGCTGAGAGGAACAGTGACAGGTGACAAGTGACGAGTATTGCAGAAATCAGGGGCCAGGATACCGGTTCAGATTCGGCGATAGAGTGAGGCGACGACGACGAGCTGACGCAGGCGTACCTTGGGGTACGTCGAGGAGAGCGATGAGGAGACAACGAAACTATATCGATGAAGGTGAACCGGTATCATGAGGCTGACGCATGTGGATAAGGACGGCAAGGCCCGTATGGTAGATGTCGGGAATAAGCCGGATACGGAAAGGCAGGCAAAAGCCCGCGGCTATGTGAAGATGTCTCGCGAGGCGTACGATCTGGTGCGCAAGGGGCACGGCCCTAAAGGCGATGTCTTTGCCGTGGCTAAGATTGCCGGCATCATGGGCGCCAAGAAGACGGCCGAGCTGGTGCCGCTCTGCCATCCGCTGGCTATCAATTTCGTAGATGTAGTCTATGACTTTGCGGACAGTAAACGGACCATCGGGATCACATCGACTGTCAAAACAAAGGGGCCAACCGGAGTCGAAATGGAGGCCATCACAGCCGTCATGATAACAGCCCTCACCATCTACGACATGTGCAAGGCGATCGACAAGGGCAGTTGAGCTCGGTCCTTTTTACCTCCTGGAAAAGAGCGGGGGAAAGAGTGGAACGTACAAGCGCCAGGCTAAGGGCGAAAGGTTGAAGGATAAAGGTTAAGACGACACATGAAACACCGCGTGCATTACAGGTTACTTTGCGGCAAGTAAAAAGCTCCAAATGCGCGAAGCTCCGAACCGGGGCGAACGCAGGCGTACCTGGCGGTACGTCGGAGCGAGACACGGCGAAGGGCGACAAAGCAGATGGACTTTTGACGCCGCCGCTTGGAGACAATATGAAAGGTAAGATAATCTCCGTCAACATAAGCGCTGACAAGGGCGAGAAGAAGCACAACGTCAACCAGTGTATGCTCAAAGAGGGCCATGGCTTGACAGAAGATGCGCATGCGGGTCCGTGGCATCGCCAGGTGAGCCTGCTTGCAGCCGAGAGCATCAAGAAGATCAAGGACAAAGGGCTCGACGTGCATGCGGGAGATTTTGCCGAGAATCTGACCACTGAAGGGAATAGAACTCTTTACCCTGCCGGTCGGAACACAGCTGAAGGTGGGAGACGGCATCATCATGAAGGTGACTCAGATCGGCAAAGAGTGCCACGCGCGCTGTAACATCTTTTATCAGGTGGGAGACTGCGTGATGCCGCGGGAAGGCATATTTACCGAGGTTCTTACCGGCGGAGAGATTAAGGTCGGAGATGAGATAGAGGTTATACAGTGAGGTACAAGGCTGCGATCATTACGATCAGTGACAAGGGATCATGCGGCGAACGCGTGGACACCAGCGGCCCGGCCCTGCGGGATATGCTGAAGAGCGAGTTTGACGTGGGCGAGATCGTCATCATCCCGGATGAAGTTGATATCATCGCGAGCACTATCAGAGAACAGGTCGATGATATAGGTACGGACCTCATTATCACAAACGGCGGCACGGGCCTCAGCAAGCGGGACGTGACTCCTGAAGCAACACGGATGGTTATAGAGAAGGACCTGCCCGGCTTCGCCGAAGTGATGCGGGCAGAAAGCTACAAAATCACGCCGACCGCGGTCATATCGAGGGCGGTATGCGGGATCAGGAAAGAAAGCATCATCATAAACCTGCCGGGAAGCCCGAAGGCGGCGACAGAATGCCTGGGCTTCATCAAAGACGCCCTTCCCCACGCATTGGACAAATTAAAAGGCTCTACCGCCGACTGCGCCCGCTAGTCCCAGACCGAGTCGTCTTCTGCGCCTACCTTCGTTGGCTGCGGCGTCGAGTCGTTTCGACGTACCGCAAGGTACGCCTCCACTTGTCAAGGCTCGCACATCCTTGGACGCCGTTTAATAGCGTCAACCAGGTTTTGCTTGACAGAGCCTCACCCTAAAATTTAGACTCGCTTTGAGAATGCCCTGCACCGAGGAGGGAAAAACATATGAAACGGTTGATCTTATTTTTTGCGATTATGCTCCTAATAGTAGTCGGCTTGGGCATAGGAGCTTCAACAACTTTTGCTCAGCCTTATCCGAATCGGCCTGTCCAGTTCGTCATCCCTGCGACCCCTGGTGCGGTTATAGATATCACGGGCAGGATCGTAGCAGACGAATTGTCGAAGAATTTTGGTACACCCTTTGTTCCCATCAACAAGCCAGGGGGGTCATTTACATTGGGAACAGATTTTGTGGCCCGAAGCAAGAAAGACGGCTACACGCTCGTTTATACGAATAATCCAGCCATCGTCTATGCCCGGATCCTCAGTCCGGATACCGTTCGCTATGACCCGGATAAAGATTTAGAGCCCTTAGGGCTTCACTTATTCTTCGCCCATGTCATTGCAGTGCAAGCAAGCTCTCCATGGAAAACCATAAAAGATTTATTAGATTATGCTAAGGCGAATCCCGACAAACTTCGTGTGAGCACTTCCGGAATAGGATCAGTCACCCATTTTCATTTAGAGACGATCCAGTCCTTGACCGGCGCCCAATTCAATCACGTACCTTTCAAAAGCGGCGAGGCTGTCATCACTGCCCTCCTGGGGGGACATGTGGAGGTGACGTTCGACGCGGTCAGCAAGATCACACCTCATGTCGAATCCGGGAAGCTGAGGATGCTCCTCACGACCATTAAGATGAAGGAGTATCCGAATGTCCCGACCATTCGCGACTTAGGTTACAAGCAACAGCTGGTTCCAGCCTGGTTCGGGATGTACGGGCCTTCCGGGCTTCCTGAGGACGTAAAAAAGATTCTGATACCGGCGATTGAGAAGGCGATGAAGAATCCCGAATTAAAGGCCAAGATTGAAAAACTGCAATTTATTGTTGATTACAGGACCCCCGCTGAGCAGAAGAAGTTGGCCGCCGAAGAGTATGCGGGAGCCCTTGTCATAGCTAAGAAAATTGGTTTGCTTCAATAATATGCTTCTTGAGACGCATTCCGAGAAACGATGGAGGAAGTGAAGCCCCCCTTGCGCTCGAAATCTATTATGAAAAGAACGATCAGGCAGTTAACGCTTCCACGAAGGACTGTACACGCCGTTACATAGCCCAGTGGGCAACGGGAGTAATGACTCACAAGGGTGCGTCTGTTATTCCAGGATCAGTCTGAAGCCACCATAAGGCGGCCAAGAAAGGAAGATAGGCCGGGCCATTAATGGAGCGTTGCCGGAGTCAGACCTGCGGCCGGGTACCCCGCTTGCGGGTGCAGCGGAAGGAACAGTGCGACCGGCCTACCACCTATGCCTCTAAGATAGCACCGTGCTGCTTCAGTTCTTTTTGAACTGTCTCTGGTGAAATCTCTTTCGGGATCGTATTCGAGTCTGCGGATTGCGCAGCGAGAATGCCTGCGGCTTCTCCCATGGCGAAGGCGGGCCCGATCACGCGGGCTGAAGCGTGCGCCGCATGGGAAGCGGATAGACAGCGCCCGGCGACCAACAGGTTCTCGACGCCGCGCGGGATGAGACATCGTATCGGTATGGTGTAGTAATCATCTTCCTTATCGAGGAATTTCCATTTGATCCTCCGCGTCTCAGGGTCATGCATTTCTATGGGCCACGCACCCAGCGCAATAGCATCGTCAAATTTCCTGCCCTTCACCACGTCCTCTTCTTGGAGCACGTAAGCACCCTGAACCCTCCTTGTCTCCCGTATGCCTATCTGCGGAGCAAAAGAAGAGAGTTCCGCGTGTTCGAATCCGGGCAGGAAACGCCTGAAGGCCCTGATATATTCGAGCACCTGCCGCCTGCCCTCCATCTCGGCGTGTGTCAGATCCCACGCGTCCGTGGCGATAAGGTCGGGAACGCTGACAATGTTGGCGCTCACAAGCCCGGACGGAAGCGTGGGATTTATGATCCCGTCGGGCCGTTTAAAGCCGTATTCTCCCGTCTTCACGGCCTCCTCCAGCTTCTCCTTCACCACTGACGTGGTCAGATCGTGCATCTTCTCCACATCCACGTGTATCATACGGAACATGGTCGTCAGCGTCTGCAACCTCCCCATCTCGTCACCCATTTCACACGGGACGCCGGCTCTGAAGGCCACGTCGCCGTCTCCGCTCGCGTCGATAATCACCTTTGCCAGCAGCGCACAGCGTCCGGACTTGTTCTCAACGATCACCCCGGAAAGCCTGCTCCCCTTTTGTTCCCATGCCACGTCGGTCACAAAGCTGTGGTAGAGGAGTTCAACCCCGCTCTTTACGGCAAGTTCCTCTGTCACAAACTTGAAAATCTCAGGATTGAAGCGCAAGGAGGCAATCCTGGGATCGACCCGGGAGACCCCCTTTACAGTGACCGCACTACGTTCTTTCAGTCGCTCCAACAGACTACCCGCGATTCCTCCCACGATCAGTTTCTTTTCGGTGCCCGTGGTAAAAAATCCGCAAAAGGAGCCCACCATCCCGGCAGTGGCCATGCCTCCCAGGAAACCATACCGTTCGACCAGAAGCGTCCGGGCTCCGGATCTCGCTGCCGCGATGCTGGCTGCTATGCCTGCTCCGCCACCACCGACGATCAATACGTCATACTCCCCTTTCACCTCAATTTCCCGGGCGTCTTCACGGATCTTTTTTATCGCCATGGCGGCTCCTCTTCGCGTCAGTCTTCTTCCGTAATGACCCCGCTTCTCTCGATGAACTCCTGAAACGTTACTTTCATTTAGAGTCTTTGTCAAGACGGGTTTGGGGTTGCGCTCCTAACCAGTGCACTCCTAACCTGTTGACCATCACCACCTGTTGTGCTACGCTCGTACCGTGCCACAGGCGGCTCGCCCCTGATACACCTTTGAGGTTCTCGAGTGTCATGGTAAGGGGCGTGAAAGGGTACGTGCTTTCATTACTGCCGCGTGAAACGCAATCATCAAAGGAGGAAGAGATATGAAGAGGGTTCCCTTGAAAAATCTCCTATTCACCGTAATGGCGATATTCGGTATCATAGTGACTCTCCACTCCGTTGCATTTGCGCAGACGAAATTCCCCACGCGGCCGGTGACGCTCTGGGTCGGGTTGCCTCCCGGGGGCTCGGCAGACGTGCTTGCCCGTGCGCTGGCGGAAGGAGCAGAAAAGAGCCTCGGCCAGAAGATCATCGTTGTCAGCAAGCCGGGAGGGGGCGGCACCGTCGCGACCTCCCTACTGATGAATGAAAAACCTGACGGGTACACGCTCCTCATAAACACCGACAGCCCGACCACGCGCGCACCCCACATTACGGACCTGGAATATGATCCATTCAAGGATGTCGATAATTTCATGCTGATCGGCGAATGGAAAACCGTCTGGACGGTCAAAGGGGACAGCCCATTCAAGAAATGGACGGACCTGGTCGCCTGGGCCAAGAAGAATCAGGGCCAGCTCACCTTCGGCCATTGCACCGCTTCATCTTTTTACTTCGGTATGGTCGCGATAGCAAAGAAGGAGGGTTTCACCTTCAAGGGTGTCCCTTACCCCTGTGATGCTCCCACGATGACGGCCGTGCTAGGCGGCCACGTGATGCTGGGAGGTGGAACGGCTGCGCCTTATCGAAGCCACGTGTTGGCTGATAATATAAGGATCATACTCTCCCGCCAGAAGATAAACTACGCTGCGGGACACGGCCAGGTAACCACGTTCAAGGATATGCACTACGACTTCGACTTGCCGCTCCTCGCCATGATCATTGCACCCAAGGGCATGCCCGACAACGTGAGAAAGACCCTGGAAAAAGCATTCATGGACGGGATGAAAAGTGATGTGTTCAAAAGGGTGGCTGAAGATCAGGAACTGGCAGTGGAACCCATGACAGGGAAGCCTTTTGTCGACTATCTGAAGAAGACAAGCGCCACGTATGAAGAGTTGATCAAAGAGGTAGGAATGTACAAGAGTGAAAAGAAATAGTCCTTTCTGAAAACCGATGCAGAAGAATTATAATCTCCTTTCAGGTGCGTTTCTGGCCCTCCTGAGCATCGGTGCCTGTGTCAAGGCATATCGCCTGGGATTGGGCAGCGGCAGCAATCCCGGGCCAGGCTTTATCCCCTTCGCCATTGCTGCCCTCCTCGGTCTGATGTCGGTGTATCTGTGTCTGCGCGGAGCGGTCCAGATGGTCAAAGGCTACAAGGAAAAGGAAGCATTCAAGGAGGTCGGCTGGGGGAAGGCGCTGCTGGTCCTCGTTGTCCTGGCCGGATACGGAGCTTTATTCAATTTTCTCGGTTTCCCTTTCGCCACCTTTATCTTCATGATGTCGCTCATCTGGGTGGTAGGCCGGCAGACGCTGCGCTTATCTCTCACCGTTTCGCTCCTGACGGTCGCGTGCGCTTACATCCTCTTCGTGGTCCTGTTCGATTTGCCACTTCCCAGAGGCTCGCTCTGGTATCTGCTTAGAGAATAGCATGGAAATCGGACACTATATTCTCTATGGACTTCAAGTCGCCCTGCAACCAATCAACCTGTTTTACTGTTTCATCGGGGTCTTTACCGGGACTCTGATCGGCGTTCTTCCGGGCATCGGACCTGTCGGCACGATGTCTCTTCTCTTGCCCATCACTTTCCATATCACCCCCGTCGGCGCCATCATCATGCTGGCCGGCATTTACTATGGTGCTCAGTACGGCGGGTCGACCACTGCGATTCTTGCGAACATCCCGGGCGAGGCTTCGTCCGTCACTACCTGTCTCGACGGATACCAGATGGCGCGAAAAGGACAGGCAGGTCTCGCCCTTGGGGTCTCTGCCATTGGATCCTTCATTGCCGGCACTATTACCATTTTTGGCCTGATATTTTTGGCATATCCCCTCGCCAAAGCCGCCCTCAAATTCGGTCCTCCCGAATACTTTTCCCTCATGTGCATGGGTTTGGTAATCCTCACTTTTCTGACTCAGGGCTCCATGTTCAAGGCATTGATGGTGGCGCTTTTGGGCTTGCTCATCGGCCTGGTGGGACTCGATCCCTTCACGGCAAAGCCGAGATTCACCTTTGGCTTCAAGGAGCTCATGGATGGCGTGGGGATTGTGCCTGTCACTATGGGACTCTTCGGCATTTCTGAGGTGCTCCTCAATCTTGAAACGAAGATCAAGCGCGACATCTACGAAACGGAAATCACGGGATTGTGGTCATCGTTAAAGGATTGGGTCGAGGCAAAATGGGCTATCCTACGGGGAACCGCTGTAGGATTCTTTCTAGGGATCCTTCCGGGAGGGGGTGCCATCCTCAGTTCTTTCGTCTCCTATGCCCTGGAGAAGCGCTTCTCCAAGCATCCCGAAAGATTCGGGACCGGAGTCATCGAGGGTGTCGCAGCCCCTGAATCTGCGAACAACGCTGCAGCGCAATCATGCCTAATACCCCTGCTCTCCCTCGGCATACCTCCTAATGTCGTGATGGCGGTACTTTACGGCGGTCTTCTGATACACGGCATACAGCCAGGGCCTTTTCTCCTCCGGGACCATCCCGATATCTTCTGGGGACTTTCAATGAGTATGTACGTGGGGAACGTGATGCTCCTGGCCCTCAATCTCCCGCTCATCGGCCTCTGGGTCAAAATACTGCGGGTACCCTATCCGATACTCTTTCCTCTCATTCTCTTCTTTTGCGCAATCGGGGTTTATACGGTGAACAATTCGGTGTTCGACATCTATCTGATGGTCGTATTCGGTTTGGCTGGTTACCTGATGAAGAAGTTTGATTTCGAGCCGGCACCGCTGGCAATGGCATATGTGCTCAGTCCGATTCTCGAATCCAGCTTCCGGCAATCGTTGAGCCTGTCGGGCGGTGGTTTCGGTGTCTTCTTTTCACGCCCAATCTCTTTGGTCTGCATGGTGCTTGTTGCCCTGCTTCTCGCCTTCCAGCTTGTCTCTTCGTATGTGGCTAAGTGGAAAGTCCAGGCAGCTAAGATTAAGACGTACGAGGGGGAGTAAGAACAGGTGAACGGAGTGCTATGAAAAGAGGGATTGTTGTCGCGGCTCTGCTTATCCTCTTTTGTGCAGCAGTGGGTGACGCTTACGCGTACACATACACTTACAACAACGGGACAGGCTATCCTATCAAGGTGACTGCGCAGCTCTATGATGATGCAGATAAGACGGGCGAGTTGGAGGCCAACGGATCATACACCATTTCGAGTAAGTTTCTGTTGAAAAGCTGGACCGCGGAGGTCTTTCTAAACAACAAATGGCAGCAGATATTGAATATGACGTGTGATCTGCTTCCCGGCAATCATACCTTTTCGATCTACGTCGATGAAAAGAAGGGATCCGGACGGCGTAGTCACCCGCATCTGGAACGCACTGATCAAGTAAGAGAAAATACCGTTACGAGTTACGCGTTGCGAGTTACGAGTCAGTTACAGGCTGAGAGCAAGAGTAACAGTTTTTGCTTGTAACGCGTAACCCGGAACCCGTAACGGTCCTACATCTTCCCGTCCCATTCCAGCTTTAGACTCTTATCCTGACGCCTTTCCGCTACCTTATCCCTTTTGACTTCGCTCGTCTTTATCTTCAAGCGCAAGTCGTTTTGGCTGTCCGCGTATCCTATGGCCTGTTTGTAGCCGATTTTGCCGGACTTATAAAGGTCAAAAATAGATTGGTCAAACGTCTGCATGCCCTCGTGATAGCCCAGTAACATAGCCTCTTTCAGCTGCGAAACCTGCTGCTGACCAATCAGGTCCTTGACCCTTGGAGTATCGAGGAGGATCTCGATGGCTGCGACTCTCTTGCCGTCCACAGAGGGGATGAGCCGCTGCGAGATAATGGCCCGCAGGGTGAGAGAAAGCTGCATGAAGATCTGCGCGTACCTCTCTGCCGTGAAGAAATTCATGACCCGCTCCAGGGCCTGGTTAGCATTGTTAGCGTGAAGGGTTCCCAGACAGAGGTGGCCGGTCTCGGCAAATCCTATGGCCGCTTCCATCGTATCCGTGTCCCGTATCTCGCCGATAAGAATCACATCCGGAGCCTGCCGCATCGTGTACTTCAGCGCGTTCGCATAGGAAAGCGTATCAAAACCGATCTCCCTCTGGGTTATAACGCTTTTCTTGTGGTGATGCACGAATTCTATAGGGTCCTCCACCGTGATAATGTGCCCTTTCTCGTGTTCGTTCCTGTGGTCGATCATTGCGGCAAGGGTCGTCGATTTACCCGTGCCGGTCGCACCCACGAGAAGCACGAGGCCTCGTTTCGTCATGACGATCTCTTTCAGAATCTGCGGCAGCCCGAGGTCATCAATGGTCTTTATCTGTATCTTTATCTGCCGGAAGATCACTCCGACATGCCCCATCTGCTTAAAAATACTCACCCTGAATCTCCCGAGGTCCGGATAAAACAGGGCAAGGCCCATCTCAAACTCCTCCTCAAACCTTCTCTTCTGTCGCTCGTTCATGATACTGTACGCCACTTCCTGCGTGTCTTCCGGCGTCAGCACGTCCGTGCTTTCCTCATAACGATCGACGGTTCCCTCTATCCTGAACATCGGGGGCACTCCCACGGTCAGATAGATATCGGACGCGTTAGTCTCGGTCATGTGCTTGAGTAGCTTCTTTAGCGGCACCATAGGCTCATCTCCCAGCGGCCGCGGTCGGGAGATAGAAGGCAACCTCCTCCGCACTGACGAGGTTTCGTGCCAATAGCTCCTTAACCGCAGCCTCCATGGTTATCATACCGAGCGCCTTGCTCGTCTGCATGATCGACGGCATTTGAGCAACCTTGTTTTCGCGTATCAGGTTCCGTATGGCGGGCGTGGCCAGCATGATTTCAAAGGCAGCCACTCGCCCCTTATTGTCCCTCCGCTTGAACAGAGCCTGCGTAACGATGGCCTGGACGGACTCGGCGAGCATCGCCCTCACCTGGTTCTGCTGCGCTGCCGGAAACACGTCGACGACCCTGTCGATCGTCTTTGGGGCGCCGCTCGTGTGTAAAGTGGCAAACACCAGGTGACCCGTTTCTGCCGCCGTAAGAGCGAGAGAGATGGTCTCCAGATCCCTCATTTCGCCGACCAGGATCACGTCAGGGTCCTCGCGAAGCGCAGCCCGCAATGCATTGGCGAAACTTTTCGTGTGCGGTCCAAGCTCCCTCTGGTTCACCAGACAAGAGTTTGACCGATATACAAACTCTATAGGATCCTCGACCGTGATAATGTGTCCTTTCATTTCGCTGTTGATGAGCTCTATGATGGCTGCGAGCGTTGTCGACTTACCGCTACCAGTCGGCCCCGTAACAAGGACAAGGCCCTTTTCAAGGCGCGCAGTGGTCGCCAGCACCCTCGGAAGCCCCAATTCTTCAAAACTGGGGACCTTGTTCGGTATGGGCCTGAAGGCGGCCGCATCCCCTCTGTTCTGTTTGAACACGTTTACCCTGAACCTTCCATAGTCTCCAAGGGCAAGGGAAAAATCGAGTTCCAGGAACTCTTCGAACATCTTACGCTGTTCATCGCTCAGGATGTCATAGATCATCCTGTGGATCGTCTCCTCATTCAGCGGAGGCACCTCAACTTTCCTCATTTCTCCGTGTATCCTTATCATTGGCGGCTCTCCGGCGCTCAAATGAACGTCGGACGCCCGGTTTTCTACCGCAAAAATAAGCAGTTCGGAAACGTCCATGCAGACCCCCTCCTATTTCTCTAACGATTCTATCTCTCTTATTGTCGGCAAATCTCTGATATCTTTAAGGCCGAAGAGTTCGAGAAATCTGACGGTGGTCCTGAAAATGATGGGCTTGCCTAATTCTTCGTTTCTTCCGGCGATCTCGATCAATTTCCGATCGAGAAGCTGTCTGATGGTCCTGGCCGAGTCGACCCCTCTCAGACTGTCAATATCTCTTTTCGCCACTGGTTGTCTGTAGGCGATGATTGCGAGCGTCTCGAGCATGGGCCTTGTTAGGCCGCCTTCTCTTTCTTTAACAAACCGTCTTACGTGGTCTCTATAGGCAACCTTCGTTCGCATCTGGTATCCACCCGCGACCTCCACGATTTCCACTGCCCGGTTTGCGTCCCTGTACTCCGCCATCAAACCCTGTACAGCGCCGGTTATGTCTTCGGCGCTGTACTCCTGCAAGCCCTTGTGCAACTTCCTTGCGGTCACCGGCTTTGCGGAAGAAAAGAGAATTGCTTCCAGAATATTTTTCAGTTCCGTTGTAGAAATTGTCTCACCCCTTCCTTTATCTCCCCTCTATCTTCGGGGTATTCGAACCACGTGAGATCTTTCTCTTTGCAAAACCACGTGATCTGCCTCTTGGCGTAATGACGCGTCTCCTGCTTTATTTTGGTAACCATCTCAGCATGACCGAGCGCGCCGCTCAGGTAAAGCAGAATGTCGCGGTACCCGATACTCAAGAAGGGCTTCAAATCGCTGGAATAGCCCGCCTCCAGCAAGTCCTTCACCTCTTGCACCCAACCTGCCTGCAGCATACTGTCGACCCGTGCGTTGATCTTCTCATAGAGCTCGCCGCGTTCCCCCTTTAGCCCAACCCTATACGCATCATACCGTTGCTCCCTGAAACCATGCTGCTCGCGCCACTCGGACATCGTCATGCCGGAAGCATAGTAGACTTCAAGCGCCCGGACTACCCTGATCCGGTCATTGGGGCTTATCTTTGAAGCATATATCGGGTCAATCTGCTTCAGCTCCTCGTACACGCGTGGCGGTTCTTTTTGATATCGCAATCTCAATGCCTCCCTGATCGATGTATCTTGCGCCACGGCAAAGAGACCATGCAATAGTATACGCACGTAAAGCCCCGTACCGCCAACAACAATCGGTATTTTCTTTCTTGACCAGATCTCGTGTATCGCCCGGTCAGCAGCCTCCTTGAAGAGTGCACCATTAAACTCCTCCCGCGGTTCCACGATATCGATGAGATGATGGGGAATTTCGCTTCGCACATTGACGCCAGGTTTGGCGCTCCCGATGTCAAAATACTTGTAAACCTGCATGGAGTCGGCGTTGACTATCTCGCCCCCAATCTCTCTCGCCAGCCACAAGGCGCATTCTGATTTGCCCGTACACGTAGGTCCGACAACCGCAATGACCTTCTCCCTGTTTGCCTCCACCACCCATATAAGATATAATATGGTGCTTCATGTCAAGAATTATAAGATTTGCCCTGCTCCTTTTTTTCATCCCTGCTGCCCTGGGAACGGGCTTCTCTTACAGTCTCGTCAACTATCTCGAACTCCCCGATGTAAAACAGCTCGAAACTTACAAACCCAAGTCTGCCACGCGTCTTTACGCGGACGACGGAACGCTCTTTGCGGAGCTTTTTGTCGAAAAGAGGATTCCGATTCCCAGCAGTGAGATGCCCAAACAGCTCAGACTGGCCTTCATTGCCATAGAAGACGTACGATTCTATCAACATGTGGGGATCGATGTCAGGGGCATTTTCCGTGCGGCATACCGGAACGTAATGCGACAGAGCTTTTCCGAAGGTGCCTCCACTATCACGCAGCAACTCGCGCGGAACCTCTTCCTGACGCCGACAAAGAGTTTCAAACGGAAGATTGAAGAGGCCATACTGGCCGTCAATATTGAGCGCACGTACTCAAAGGATGAGATTCTCAGCATGTACCTCAACCTGATCTATCTTGGAGAGGGGGCGTATGGTGTTGAGGCCGCAAGCTACACTTATTTTCACAAGAAGACCCGAGACCTTGACCTCCAGGAGGCTGCTACACTTGCCTCTCTCACAAAGTCACCATCGCGCTCGTCACCTTTCAAGAACGTTCCCAAAGCCATGGAGCGGAGAAACCTGGTGCTGCGGAAAATGTTTGAGGCAGGTTTCATCAACAAAGATGAGTATGTGAAAGCGGCCATGGCCCCTCTCGCACTTGCTCCATTCAGGACGTACGCTCGCAAGAACGGCTACTTTATCGAATACGTGAAACAAATCCTTGAAGAACACATGTCGAACAAGGAAGAGATATACACACAGGGGCTCAACGTCAGGACGAGCCTTAGCCTCCAGATGACTGAATTCGCCAATGCGGCAGTAGAAAAAGGCCTCCTTTCGTACAGGGAAAGGCACCCGAAGACATCTGAGCTGCCGGAGATTGCCCTCGTTGCGATCGAGGTAAAAACCGGCGAAGTAAAGGTACTCATCGGCGGGAAAGACTTTACGGCTTCACCATACAACCGGATGACCCAGGCCAAGAGACAACCCGGATCTGCGTTCAAACCGATCATTTACCTGGCAGCCCTTGAGGAAGGTCTGAAACCGGATTACATGCTGAGGGACGCGCCCGTCTCGTTCACGAATCCGTGGACAAGGCAGGTTTGGTCCCCGAAGAATTACAACAACGAATACCACGGCGACGTGCCCATGCGCAGAGCTTTGGAGCTCTCGCTCAATGCGGCAACAGTGCGGCTCCTGGAGAAGATTGGCGTGGAAAACGTTATAGAGCTCGCCCAGAGACTCCATATATCTTCAAATTTCGAACCGAATCTCTCTCTGGCTCTCGGCTCAACAGAAGTAATGCCGCTGGAGCTTGCCCTGGCATACGCCACTGTGGCACGGGGCGGCGTCTACCTCCCACCGAAAGCAGTACGGAGCATTTCAACTGTGGAAAATGGGGACGTATACTCGGATCAGCCTACCGAGCCGGAGCCGGTAGTTAATCCTGAGCAGGTCTCTATGCTCATCGACATGATGAAAGGCGTGATCAAGCGGGGAACTGCCGCTAAAGCTGCCCGGATGCCTTACTATCTGGCCGGCAAGACAGGAACGACGAATGACTTCAGGGATGCCTGGTTCATAGGCTTCTCCCCCAACCTGCTCTGCGCCGTATGGGTCGGATACGACAAGGAAACGCACCTGGCGGGAAGAGAGTCGGGTGCTACCGCAGCCCTGCCTGTATGGATCGACTTCATGTCAAAAGCGCTTACGTTCTATCCTAACGAAGATTTCTCCCCGCCCGAGAAGGAATCGATCAGCCAATTCACTCCACCCTTCACCAACAACCGCTAACGGGGCGGATACCCAAGCAGCGTATCTAAATAGCCATTTGGCATTTTCGTCGCCAAAAGTGGGAAACGAAGGCCCATGTCGGGCCTATTTCTGTCACATTTGGTCATCAGAAGTGCGAAACGCAGGCGAAAGTGGGGAGCCGCTATTTCAAAAGGGAATTCTTCGACAGGCTTCTAGAAAATAGGGTCATGGGTCAAACGAAAATCGGCCGATAGGCTGATGGGCCGACTGGTCGATTCGCAGACTCCCAGGCCTTACGCTCCCTTATACTTCTGGCATAAATGGCATGACATGTGCATCAGCAAAAACGATGAACACAGGACAGACGAAAGAAAAAGACAGCGGCAGGCTGCACGGGCAAAACGCAAGCCTCCGGAGAGTCGGCTTAGTGTAAGAAAAAAAGCGACATAGTTTGAGACCGGGCTTCGCGCACTCTTGTCTTGGTAAACCTATGCAGCATCAACGTCTCTGGAAAAAAATAGGATACCCGTAATCGATGCTATTTAACTCCCCGCTATTTCTGTTCCTTTTCTTGCCAGCGACGGTCATAGTCTACTTCCTGCTTAACCGCAGAGGTTGGCCTCTCCTCTCAAAAATATGGGTCGCCTCCGCTTCGCTGCTGTTTTATGGTTACGCGAACGTCAAGTATCTACCGCTCATCTCGGGCTCCATCTTATTCAATTATTTGGTTGGAATCTTAATTGGTAGGTCTGGCAACCGGGATGGCACAGATGGTTCTCGACGAAAAGGCCTTCTTGTTCTCGGCATATTTGTGAATCTCGCCCTCCTCAGCTACTTCAAGTATACGGACTTCTTTCTTACAAATATCAACAACGTCCTAAACTCACACGTCCGCGTCCTTCACCTAGCCCTGCCGCTCGGAATAAGCTTCTTTACCTTTACTCAGGTTGCCTATCTGATCGATGCGTACAAAGAATCAACTGCAGAATCCGGCCTTCTGAATTATGCCTTGTTCGTTTCCTTTTTTCCTCGCCTTTTGGCAGGCCCTATAATGCGGTATAAGGAGATAAGCCCACAGCTCGAGGCCGTTGCAGACAAGACGGTGAATTACAGAAATCTCGCGACAGCAATCTTCCTGTTCTCTATAGGGTTGTTCAAGAAGGCTGTCCTTGCCCGCACTTGCGCGGAATGGGCGGACAACGGCTTCGACAATGCCCAGGTGCTCACATTTATAGAAGCGTGGGTCACAAGTCTGTCTTATAGTTTGGAGTTCTACTTTGACTTCTCTGGTTACACGGATATGGCCTTAGGCGCGGCACTGATGTTCAATTTCAAGTTGCCCTTGAACTTTAATTCTCCCTATCGAGCAATCAATATTCAAGACTTCTGGTCCAGGTGGCATATGACGCTGAGCCGCTTCTTGAGGGATTACATCTATATCCCTCTTGGTGGGAATCGATATGGTGATTACAAGAGATATCAAAACCTATTGATCACCTTTCTTGTCTGCGGATTATGGCACGGTTCCGGATGGCTCTTCATCTTTTGGGGTTTCCTTCACGGTGTGGCAATGGTTGTGTACCATCTCTGGAAAAAGCTCAATCTGAGAATGAGCGCTCTCTTGGCCTGGGTTCTCACCTTCATTTTTGTCAATGCTTCTTGGGTGTTTTTTAGAGCCAAAGATTGGGGTGATGCTGTCGGCGTGCTCAAGGGGATGATCGGCATAAACGGGATAAAGTTGCCTTTCTCGTTGTCTGCCCATCTTGGCTTCCTGTCGGACCGGGTCACGTTCACGCACGATTGGCTGGGAGCGACGCAGGGGGGCTACAAAAGCATATTCGTAATTGCAGGCTGCTTACTTACGACTATATTCGGGAGGAATTCTAATCAGATGGCAGAGTATTTTCAACCACGATCCGTAATGGTGTTGTTTACCGTTTTTTTACTGTTCGTTGCTTTCGTTTATGTCATCGCGACAGACATACCGTCCCAATTCATATATTTCAATTTCTGATTATGCGCAACCGGTACGCGAGGCACCTCGACCGCCACTGGGTGCTCAATGAAAATGGTGACGCAACCGGGTATGCGGGAACCGCAGCAGTACCCAAGGAACCCCAATTCGAGTGCGCTCCCTTGCCAATTCAGCCAGGCGCCTTTACTGAGACGCACGGACGGCATTGATAAAAGATTTCGGCCGATGGTGCAGTGCAAGAGGCATACGCTGCTATGTCCGTACGCAATTCGCCCTACCTGAATGATTATACAGACAAGAGGTATCATACGTACTTTGAGAGCTTGCGGAACTATTTCATTGAAAACGATATCGCTTTCATCGGCACCCCGTACGATTTTTTCTTTCCTCGGAAGTTGTTCTACAACACGCAGTATCACTTAAATCAGGATGGCATAACTCTGAGGACCGAACAGCTAATTACGATGATGAGAAAGATGCATATAGATCCCAGACCGCAGAGGTGACTTCAATAACCGGAGATCACGGATAGTGGGCTGATGGATCGAAGCTTGTGGAGACGACCTGGAACCAGTATTGGTAACAAGGGCGTCTCTATGATCGCTCGTCGCCATAGCCTCCGTATACAACCCTTCAAGATTCTCCCCGTATCGATAGCGCAATAGGAAGTAGTGGTCATCCTTTCCGCCCAGAGTTATTCTGCAAATGCGCATGAATTAAGGTGCCGGACCCCACGTGGCGTATGTCCTCCAAGATGGCCCTTCCAGGCCTTCCCCTCTGCCTGCTCTAACAGATATGCATCACCGAGGTCAAGGGTGAGTTTAGGATTAAGATAGAGATCAAGACATGCTTAGAGTCTTCTCTCAACCTTTCGTTCTTGCACTTTTTTCGGCCTAGTCTGTGCCTTTAACTGCATTTCAACCTCAGGCTTCCCTCTTTCATATCTTTCCTCAACCTCGGCTCTTGTTCTTGCCTGTTCCTAAGCTATCAGGTACTTTTTTCCTAGTCCAGGCGACATATTCTGCCTAGCTCCCCGGCCGAACAGCCAGGATGGGCGTCAAATTTCCGTCCGATACCCCCAAAAACCCTCACCATACTTTTGGGTGAGCCGATGGGCCTTAACCAGCAGCAAAATCCGTCCGATAATGGTATCAGAGGGGTTATTAATGATGACCGCGCCGCGGTCCGATGACCAAAAGGCCATCTGGCATATGATTTGCTTCGTCCCTTCTGACCGAAGGTGCTGGGAGCGAGGTCAGCGTACTAAACCCTTCGGTTTAGGTCAATGGGTACCATGCCTTCAAGGCCTCTAATTCCGCGATGTCCCGAACATCCAAGGGCGGTAGCCTGTCCCCAGTCAAATGTTTTTAAAACTTTTTTCTTAAGCTTCTTTTGGTTAGTCCGATAAAAGTTTGAAAGGGAACTCGGATGGCTAATGCTAAGGGCTACGGAGAAGATATGATGAGCAGCAGGAGATGTAAACAGGCTGCAATGCTTTTACTCGGGATAACACTTCTCGCATATAGCCCGGTTGCACTGGCGGCAGAAGGCGCCCCCAGGCTCCTCGGAACCGTCGTCGCCTCAGGAAACGCATCAATGAAGGCAGGCCTCGACCGATGGGTGCCTGTCGACGAGAAGACCCATCCTGTGGTCGATGGCACGTGCCTGAAGACGGAAGATGGCGCCATGTCCGTAACGATGAAAGACGGGGCCAGCGTCGAAATTGGTAAGAGAACCGATCTCGTCATCGGTGGAGCCCTCAGTGACTACTCGATGAAACTTCAACTGGGCACCATTGCATTCAAAATATACCAAGGCACAGGGCTCTCCGTGACCACCCCGAGCACGTCGGTCGTGGTGCAGCGCGTGTCAGGCAGCGTCGAAAATACCCGTCATACGTTCAAGGATGAAATAAACGGCATCATTACCTATGACGGGAAAGAGACACAGGTCATCTGCCTCAGAGGAAAGTTCACTGTGATGCAGGCTGCTGCCGAGACCACGACTCTTACCGAGGGGAATACGGTCACGGTGGAAGGCCCTCAGACTGTCACTCAAGCTCAGGGTGCCACGTCGACCGGGTCGGGGACCCCAGCGGCCTCGTCCGGTACAGTCAAGGTCTATGAAAATCCAACAAAGGTGCCCGAGCTCGCGGAACCGGCAAAAACTGGAGGCGAGATTTTGCAACAGGTACAAACTGGAGGTCTGGAGGTTGGCAGTGAGAGCACACCATAGGCTTTCAACCGGTTTCCGGATGTTTTCTCTTTTGGCGCTCGGCTTGCTGCTCCTCACGGCGCTTGGATGCACAGGAAATCAGCAGCTTGTCGCACATCCGGGGACAAATGGCACCGTGGATCCACCCAAGAGGTCTGACTACCTGAATAACCTTCTCGCGAAGGCAGCGGCCCTGCAGAAGATGGACCCGAATGCAGACTATGTGCTGGGGCCGGAGGACCTCCTGGAGATTGAAGTGTATCAGGCGGATGATTTCAAGAGAACAGTCCGGGTTAGTGGACAGGGATTCATCACGATGCCGCTCGTAGGTCAGGTCCAGGCTAAAGGGCTAACTACCACCCAGCTGGAAAAACAACTGGGACAACGCCTGGCAAAATACCTGCAGGACCCGCAGGTAAGCATCTATATCAAAGAGTATAAGTCGCAGCGGATAGGCGTCATGGGGGCGGTTGCACATCCCCAGATATACAATGTCACCGGCCAGAAATACCTGATAGACATGCTCTTCATGGCAGGAATGACAACAGTAGACGACAAACGGCGCAGGGGGCGCAGGAAATGTTTGTTACATTTTCAGGCCGGCACAGGGCCAGACGGATGGTCCGGCGCAAACCGAGACGATCGTGATCGACCTGATAGAGTTAGTCGAGAAAGGCAACAGGATGTTGAATATCCCGGTCTTCGGCGGAGACATCATTAATGTGCCGAAAGCCGGGGTTGTGTTCGTGGACGGCGCTGTCGCAAGGCCAGGGCGTCTTCAGTTTGACGAATAGCGCCACCCTCGTCCAGGCAATAGCCATGGCCGGAGGGCTCAAATTCGAGGCCGAGCGATCGCAGATACAGATCCTCCGTATGACAGGAAATGGAGAACGAGAGGTAATCGTTGCCGATTATGAAGCCGCGAAAACGGATGACAAATACATGCTGAAAGACAGCGATATCGTTCTGGTGCCAAGGAGTGGCTTGAAGACATTTGCCAAAGCCTTCTTCCTCATCTTCAGGGGCGGCGTATCGTTCGGCGATAACGCTAGGTCAGACTGTTTCCGTTGGACAACCATGGACGGTAATGGAGCCGCAATAGCGTGCACGGCAACCACTATTGCAAGGAACGGAGGAGCAGGAGAGGCAGGAAGCCATGAATAACCGCGATGACAAGATGTTGCGCTCAGGCGTGCCCAAGACTGGACGACTATCCGAATGCGATACCCGTCCCGTTCGCTGACCCGTTTGACCAGCCGGAGGGGGAACGCCATTTGCGGGACTATGTTCATGTCCTTTTCAGGAGAAAGTGGACGTTCTTTACTTTCTTCCTCGTTGTCGTAACGACTGTATTGCTTCGCACGTTCCTCACCACGCCTATTTACCGGGCAACGGTGACTCTCAAGATCGATGATGATCGCCCGGCGATTATGCTCTTTGACCGGAGCAGTTCATTCTATGCGCCACCCTCGTCCGAGGATTACCTCCAGACCATGTATAAGATCCTACAGAGCAGGAACCTGGCAAGGCGCGTTATCAACGAGCTTGTGGAGAATAAGCAGTTCGCCTCAAGCTCTGCAGTGCCTGCGGGGTTGGTGCGGAGGGACGGTGACATAGACAGTGGTGTCGTCGGCAACTTCCTTTCGAAGGTGACGGTGAGCCCGGTACCCAACACAAGGCTTGTGATGGTCGGTTTCGACAGCACGGACCCCGCTGTCGCAGCTACTACCGCCAACGTTATTGCGCGAGCGTGCACTGAGCTCAATATGGAAACAAAGTCAAATGCCACCGACTGGGTGCGGAATCTGCTGGAAAACCAGCTGCAGGAGATGAAGGCAAAGGTCGAGCGGTCCGATGAGGCGCTCAATAAATATGTGGCCCAGAACAACCTGGTTTTTGCGACTGATGACAGGTCAGTGGAACCGGAAGGGTTCGGCGCCAGATCCACGAGTTCTTCCGTTCCTATAGATCGGATCGAGAGCCTCACCAATCAGCTCACGCAGGCAACAGCAGACCGTGTGTCGAAGGAGCTCTTACTCAAAGAGGCTCAGCAAGGTAACGATGAAGTCCTGCTATCGGCGATCGCGAGCACCCCATTCGTCGAGTCTCTGCGCAAAGAGTATCTGGCAAGACAGGCGGAATATGCCAAGCTCTCTCTGGTGTACAAGCCTGATTACCCGAAGATGATCAAACTGAAAGACGAGATGAAGCAGCTGAAGAGTCAGCTCTCAGTCGAGGTGAAAACAGCTATTGCAACGCTGAAAAAGGATCATGACCTGGCCTTGAAGCGGGAGAACTTTTTTAGGGCTGCCGTGGATGATCGCAAGAAACAGGCCCTTAACATGTCCGATAAAATGGTTCAGTACGCGATCCTCAAGAGAGACGCGGACACCAATAAAGAGCTGTACAACGGCATTCTCCAAAGGCTGAAGGAAACCGGCGTAAACGCAAACCTAGCGAGGAGCAACGTACAGGTGCTCGACAAGGCTGACGTGCCTTCCGTTCCCTACAAGCCGGACCGGAAACGGGACATGCTTCTCGCCCTTTTCATTGGCTTCTTTGGCGGGCTTGGACTGGCCTTCTTCACCGACTATCTGGATAACACCGTTAAGACACCGGACGACGTCGAGAAGACGATCCTGCTTCCGGCGCTCGGCCTTGTGCCCGCCTTCCCCAAGACACCTGACAACGGCGCCCGGCCCATCATCAGTCCGCTGGACAAGAAGTCATCATCTTTGCTGGAATCGTATCGAGCCATAGGCACCTACATCCAATTCGCATCTCCTGAACGACCACCGAAGGTTATGCTGACAACCTCGGCCAAACGCTCCGAAGGGAAAACAACCACGTCGGTAAACCTTGCGACTGTTCTTGCCGGCTCCCAGGGGAGAGGCATCATCATCGACGGTGACCTTCGCAAACCAACCATACACAAGGTTTTTGAGCTTGACAACTCAAACGGGCTCACCGCATTTCTAACAGGCCACACCGACTTCGACAACGGGCTCATACAGGAAACCAAAATCCCCCAGCTTGATGTCATCACGGCCGGCATCATACCGCCCAACCCTTCTCAACTTCTGGAATCATCGAGAATGAGGGAGCTCATCAATGCTTTGGTGCCCATTTACTCGTTCATCATTATCGATGCTCCGCCCGTCCTTGGTCTCTCTGACACTCTGATCCTCAGCACCATGACGGAGGGGGTAATCCTTGTCGTCAGGGCCGGGGACACCCCGAAGGACTCCGTTATTCAGGCAAAAAAGCTGCTCAAAAACGTAAACAGCAACATCCTGGGCGTCGTACTCAATGGAGTCAGAGAATCGGATCTTAAGTACGGTTCATATTCTTACTACTACTCGTACTATTACTATTACGAGGAGGATCAGGAAAAGGAGAAAGGCAACAAGAAGAAACACAGGGATAAGAAGCTTCAAGCAAGTCTGTGATGGGTTACCTCAGATCCTTTGCGTTACTTCTGTCAGCAGTCCTGATAGCAGTGCTTATTCGGCCTGTAATTTCCGGATACTATGCCACTAGGCAATCCGGGGATCCTATATCTTCGGCTCTAAAGGCATCCAGGATCACAAACGAGGACGCGCGCTACCATTATCTCCTCGGCTTCTTGTATCAAAAGCAAAATGACGATAATCGTTTCAAAAACGCAATAGAGAGCTATCGACGTTCCCTTGAGAGAGACCCTACCAGGGCGCTTACCTGGCTCGCGCTCTCGAAAGCATACGGAGGCTGCGGTGATCAGAAGTGGGCAGAATACGCGATAAAAAGGGCCGCTGCCGCCGACCGCGCAAACCCGAAGATCATCTGGGAAGCAGGCATGTTCTATCTGACGGAAGGAGACCTTCAGGAGACCGCGCGCTATTTCAGGCACTACCTGCTTCTTATGCCTTCTGAGCAAGAAAACGTCTATACGATGTTGCATGCCGCCGAAGCAAAACCAGCGTTCATGCTGGCTCAGCTGCTGCCGCCCGAATATCAGTTCTACAACCGTTATTTTAAATTTCTCGTGACATACAAACAAAGCACAGCGTTATCAGAGGTATGGGGGGGAAGAAACTTATGGAAGCCGGCAAATGCTGACTATCTTACCTACTGTGACTTTCTGATCGATACCGGAAGGTTGCAGGAAGCCCAGGACGTTTGGACCGAGTTCATTGAACACGTCTACCCGGTGAGCATTGTTCGAGACTCCTCGAACATGATTTTTAACGGAGGTTTTGAATATCCCCTTCAGGATGGCGGCTTTGATTGGAAGACCGGCAACGCCGATGGAGTCCAGACACTTATAGACAAGGAGACCAAGAAGTCAGGCCGGTCGTCCCTGGCAGCAAGGTTTAGCGGAAAAACAAACCCGGGAATCTATATTGCGCAGCAGGTTGTCGCTGTAGAACCGAAGCAGCGCTACAGGCTTTTGGGGCAGATAAGAACAGATAGACTGACCACCCACAACGGTATTCTGCTGGAGGTCCTGGGTCAAAATTGCCCGTCCCTGGCAGTCAGATCAGAGGTGGTGACCGGCACGAATGATTGGCGGCCCCTGGAGCTTGAATTCACCACCCCCGCTGCATGCTCTCTCATCAAAATCGGCATCAAGCGGGAGCGGTCGGAAAAGTTCGACAACAAGATCAGTGGTGACGTCTGGTTGGACGACTTTACAATGCAGAAAGTAACTAATTAGGTAAGAGCAAATGCGCAGGTTAAGGAAAAGACTAAAACGAAGGTTTAGGAAAGAGCAAAGCCAAAGATTGAGAGAAAAGCAAGACAGTGCGATGAGAGTGAAGTAAGGGTTAGGCGATGTTTCTAAACCTAAATGTCTTGCTTTCAACCTTCGCCTCAGTCGTATCCTCTGCCTCAGCCCTTGCTCTTACCTTTACCTGTTTTCTAACCTCTACCTTCGCCTTAGTCTTTTCCTGGATTCTCTGATGGGTTTCATTGATATTCACTGCCACATTCTGCCGGGCATCGATGACGGGCCGGAAAGCGTTGAGAAATCTCTTGAAATGGTAAAGATGGCGTCTGATGATGGGATATCGCATATTTTCTGTACCCCGCACGTATACCCAGGTGTTTACGACACCAAAGCCGACAGCATCAAACAGGCACGAGATGAGTTGCAAAGCATGGCGCCAAATGGCACGAAGCTTTTCGTTGGTGGCGACGTGCGCATCACGCCGGATCTGATGGAACGTCTGGCAAGACAAGAGGTGCCGACCCTCAACGGTTCTCCATATCTGCTCGTTGAGTTTCCTTCTCAGATTATCCCTCATTACACCAGCCGGCTTGATCTTCAACCTGAGACAGAATGGGCTGATACCAATTGTCACCCATCCTGAGAGGTGCGCCTATTTCGCGAGGGATTTCACCGGATTGCGGGTACTACGTGAACAGGGATGCATGTTCCAGCTAACAGCCATGAGCCTGCTCAAGGATGTCGCAAAAGAAGTCCGGAAGGTTACCTTCGCCATGATCGAAAAAGGATTCGCCGACTTCATCGCATCGGATGCTCACAGTACGGGACACAGAGCACCGATCCTCTCAAGGGCATACGAAGAAGTTCAACGTCAGTTCGGCAAGGACCTCGCCCAGAAAATATTCTTTGAGAACCCTCAGAAGATCCTCGATTCAGTAACGGAATAAATGTGCAGTCAGCCATACTAACAGCACCACACGCTCTTTTAGCTATCGTGATTTTTTCTGCGCTTAGTTTCGGAGCCGTCGAACCATGGTCCCTTGCGGTCGCTGGTATGCTTACGGCAGTCGCGTTTTCCGTATTTGCCATACGCTGGCAAGGCTTCAGTGACGAGCCACAATCCAGGGGTTTTTTTATCTCGGGGGCGATCATCATTGCCTACGGCCTCTTTCAGCTTGTTCCCATGCCCTTGCGGTGGCTCGGCGCTATCCATCCTGCCCTGCTCCAACTCGTCTCCATGCCAGGCGCTGCTGCCAACCTTCACCCTGTCAGTGTTTATCCGTTTGCCACCGAGATGGAACTTTCGCGGCTCACCATATATTTCATGATATTCCTTATGGCGGCATTTGGACCACGCACCCATGAACAGGTCCACAGCGTGCTCCGTATGCTCGCCATTTTCGGCTTTGTTCTTGCCCTTTTTGCTGTGACACAGAAGGCCACGTGGAATGGCAAGTTATACTGGGTCCGTGAGTTGAGTTACAACAGAGGCAACCCTTTGGGCCCATTTGTCAACAAAAACCATTTCGCGGGGTGGATGTGCATGGTGGCGCCTCTCTCTTTTGGGATTGGTTTGATGTCAAGGTCGATGAGCCGCAGGATACGCTACATTTTCTTCGCGGTTGTCATGGCAATCACCATCTTTTTCAGCCTCTCAAGGGGCGGCATTATTTCCTTTCTTCTTGGCACCATAATCCTTACGCTCATTGTAGTATGGGGCGCCTCCTCAAAAAAAAGTTTGATCCCGGTCCTCAGTTTTGTTATCGCGCTCTTGGGGTACCTTATCTATCTTGGCGTGTCTCCAATCATACAGAGATTTGCACAGTCGGGCATATCAAGTCACGAGCGCCTCTTGGTCTGGTCAGCCAGCATGACCGCCTTCCGCGACTTTCCGCTCTTCGGCACCGGCCTCGGTACCTTTCAACACATCTTCCCGATGTACAAGCCGGATGGAATTACGATGTTCTACCAGCATGCTCATAACGATTACATCGAAATCCTCCTGGAGCTTGGTATCATCGGTGCACTCCTCGTGCTGCTTTTTCTGGGTCACGCCGGCAAGCATATCCTGGATGTCCGATGGAGAGGACGCGAGAGGTATCTCAAAGCAGCCTTTGTCGCTTCCCTTGTGAGTATCGCAGTATTCAGTCTATTCGACTTCAATCTACACATACCATCAAACGCAATCCTGCTATCCTTCATTTTGGGCCTGGCCGTTGCAATGAGCAGACTTGAGCAAAAAGCCGAAAAAAGGAAGTCTGTCTCGTGTATTTAGTCTATCTGGTCTATCTGGTCTATTTAGGCTATTTAGTCTGGCAGGTCTGGAATGAAGATATCGCGCTTTGAAGATCTGGAATGTTGGAAGGAAGCAAGGATACTTGTCCGTCACGTCTACAATTCTTCCACTGACAAAGACTTCAAAAAGGACTTCGGCCTTGTCGGGCAGATCCAAAGAGCGGCTACTTCCGTCATGGCAAACATAGCCGAGGGTTTTGTGAGGAAATCTGATAAGGAGTTCGTTCAGTTTTTATTTATTGCGATGTCTTCTGCAGCCGAGGTTCAAAGTCATCTTTATGTAGCGCTGGACCTAAAATACATTTCCGAGGAACAGTTCAGGACCATCCACTCTCAAGCCGACAAAACAGCCAGAATTATATCCGCCCTGGTTAAATACCTACGAGCAAGCCACACCTCTAGCGAGTCAACCAAACGGACTAGATAGATGAGATAGACCAAAAAGACTACATGGACCAGACAGACTAAATAGACCAAAGGGTCCAAAATGCAGACCATTATCGAACCGACCAAGGGCTGGCAACTGATTAACATACGAGAACTACTCCGCTACAAGGACCTGTTCTACTTTCTCGTCTGGAAGGAGATTAAAGTCCTATACAAGCAGACGATTCTTGGTCTCACGTGGGCCATTATTCGTCCTCTTTTCACCATGGTTATTTTTTCGGTCGTTTTTGGAAGACTTGCAAAGATTCCCAGCGACGGAGTGCCCTACCCTATTTTTGCTTTCGTTGCGCTGATACCCTGGACGTATTTTTCCACGGCCATGACGAGTTCCAGCAACAGCCTCGTGGGCAACACTAACCTTCTCACCAAGGTTTATTTCCCGAGACTCATCATTCCCATGACTCCAGTTCTATCCGGGCTCGTAGATTTTGGAATTGCCTTTGTGCTTCTCGGCGGCATGATGGCCTGGTTCAGAATCGTGCCTACATGGAATATAGTGTTTCTGCCTTTCCTCATGCTTCTCATGGTATGCGCCGCGTCGGGAATTGGAATATGGCTGTCCGCGCTAGCAATTCAGTATCGTGATATGAAGCACGCGGTGCCATTCCTTTCCCAACTGCTTTTGTACGCAGCTCCCGTCGTGTGGCCTGTCTCTCTGATTCCACCCACTTACAGACTCCTTTACGGCCTCTATCCAATGGCAGGGGTTATAGAAGGGTTTCGTTCTGCACTTCTGGCGACTCAGTCCATGCCCTGGGACCTGATAGCGATGGGTACACTCAGCACCGGCGTTATTCTTCTTTCTGGAGCATTTTATTTTCGTCGGATGGAAAGAGTTTTTGCTGATGTAGCGTGAAACCGTGCTTGGTGCTTCGTTCCTGGTTCCTCGTTCAACGAAGCACGAAGAACGACGAACCAGGAACTGGTCTTTTGCGTAAATGAAAATTACACGTTTTGAAAACATTGAGGCTTGGCAAGTGGCAAGAAGTTTGGCTGACCGTATTTATCAAGTCACAAAGACCGGCGCCTTTTCGAAGGACTATGGGCTCAAGGATCAGGTGTGTCGGGCTGCTGTATCAACAATGGCAAATATTGCTGAAGGGTTTGACGCCGGCTCGAATGCCGAATTTGCGAGATTCCTGGCATATACTCAAAGATCCACTTCAGAGGTTCAATCCGAACTGTATGTCGCTTTAGATCAAGGATATATATCTCATCAGGAATTCGCCGAACTCTACGAGTTGTTGGGTAAAGTAAAATCAAAAATTGGCGCTTTTATCAAGTATCTTAACGAAACACGAAGGACGAAGCACTAAGCACAATGTCGGATATCGCCATCAGCGTCGAAAACCTGTCCAAACTCTACCGCATTGGGATGCGGGAAGAAAAGCACGATACATTTATCGGTGCCATTGCATCCTGGCTCAAGTCCCCAGTCGATAACTACCGCACGCTCAAGCGGTTAACGCATTTTAATGCGGATATTCATGCCCGACCGGCTGCGGTCAGCGGTCAGCGGTCAGCGGTCTCAAAAGATGATCTCATCTGGGCCCTTGATGACGTCTCCTTCGAGGTTCACCAGGGAGAGGTCATCGGCATCATCGGTTCAAACGGCGCCGGTAAGAGCACGCTTTTAAAAATCCTCTCACGAATAACGGAGCCAACAAGAGGGCGGGCAGTGATAAATGGGCGGGTAGCTAGCCTTCTTGAGGTAGGCACGGGGTTTCACAGCGAACTCACAGGCCGAGAGAACATTTACCTGAACGGGACGATCCTCGGCATGACAAAGAAAGAGGTGGATGCAAAGTTTGACGAAATCGTCGATTTCGCTGAAGTGGAGAAGTTTATAGATACCTCAGTAAAACACTATTCATCGGGCATGTGTGTCCGATTAGCCTTCGCGGTCGCGGCGCACCTTGATCCCGAGATCCTCTTGGTCGATGAAGTGCTGGCTGTCGGAGATATTTCCTTCCAAAAAAAGTGTCTCGGCAAAATGGGTGAGGTAACCAACCAGGGCAGGACCGTCCTGTTTGTTAGCCACCAGATGAATCAAATCCGGCGTCTGTGCGGGAAATGCATTTGGTTCGACCGGGGCGAGTTGCAAAAGTTCAGCAACACAGTGGAAGTGGTTGGCGCCTATGAAGCCGCACTTAGCTCGAGACCTCCAGAAGGGGCCGACGAAAGCACCGATAACCACGTCTCTGCTCGCTTTATCAAATGGGAAATCATGGAGCCTTCTGGACAGCAGTCTAACGTCCTAACAACTACTGGTCCCCTTAAGCTGAGGTTCATTGTCAAAATAAATAAACCGATCCGGAATGGGCGGCATGGCGTGGCTCTTTTTAACGGTGACAGCCAACTCATGTGGGCTACTGCGTTCAACCATATACACATGGAGGCAGGTATAGGCCAACTGGAATATGTTCTGCCAACTCTGCCTATTCGCCCGGGAGTCTATTACTGGCACGTCAGTCTCTATGATGATGATGGCATGGCCGACGTCTGGACAGGCGTTCCGGAACTAGTGGTTGCAACCCAACCCGCAGGCCACCATTATTTAGATGTGTGGCAAGGCCTTCTCAATCTAAAATGCAGCTTCAACGTGACCCAACACCAATGAAGCAATAGGGAGACAAGAATGCACTATATGCCAGTACTTCACTAAACTGTCACAATAAAGCAAACATGAAGCAAAATCTGATCAATTGGTACGTTAAGGCAAAAGCAGGTTCCTCCTTATGATTACTCGGCGTGAATTCCTCGTCATTTCTCCTATATTTCCTTCCGGAATTGCGTGGGTTCTTAATACATTTTTGGAACTGGGCGTCCAAATATACCGGGGCCAGGCAAAGGACTTCTGGAGAAAGGGTTTGCATGGGTACACTTTGGCCAAGTCGGAAGACGACCTGAAACAATCGCTACCGAGTCTGAACTCTAATAAAGAATTTAGCTTCGAGTACCCCTTAGCAGTCCGCTGGGCCCACGAATGGCCTTCGGCAAGATCGCTGAGACGGCCTGTCATTCTCTTTGTCAGAAACGGAAAGGCTGCCCTTTACTCGTATTATAAAAGGATGGAGAGCAAAGGGACCTTTCTCGATTTTCTAAGAAAACCCTTTACCACTGGAGCCAACGATTTTGACTCCCGCTTAGGCCTGCCTCCGGCAGAAACCTGGGCCCTGTTTTCTCTGCTTTGGTGGCGGCTCTACAGCCGGTCTGGTTTGTTGATGAGGTTTGAAGATTCAAAAGCCAACCCTTTTTCAGCAATATCCGCGGTCCTGAATTATCTTGCCATATCTGCGGACGGACCTCACATCAGCCGAGCTTTGGAGATGTCAACTTTCGAAAGGGCTAAAGCACATGAAGAGCAGTATCTGGAGGGGCGGCGGATGGACATATCCTTCAGAGTCAACCGAAGAGGTGAAGTTGATGAATGGACAGAAGCTTTTGGGGATGACGAGAACGATTGTTTTATGGGACTTCCGGATCTCGCCCTCTCAGAGCTGGGTTATTTTGCCAACGGCAACATTCCGAGTGTGCCGATCAGCCCTCTTGAAGAAGAAAAACGCTCTTTGACTGATTGGTACGGGCGGGCTGCGGAGATGTTACATGAGCAAGAGCCTCTGACGGCTCTGTCACGCCTTGCGGGAATCGCACAGCGGTTCAGCGGTGAAGCGCAAGATGCTCTTGAACTCGGAAAGGTTCTTACGTGTTTTCGTTGGACGGGGGAGCTATATGGAAAACAAAACCTGACGTCCACTATTGCCCAACATACACTGATTGTTTTGCTGCAGCTTGCCCCTTGCATCAAAGACCGGCCCTTGATCGTGGCCCAGGCAGCTCATTCTCTCGCGCTCGCAGGGAATCGAACAATTGCAATGACGCTCTTGGACAATGAAGTCCAACTGGGCGGTCATAACCACTATGAACTTTTGAAGCTGTCGGACACTCTCGAGCAAATTGATGCTATTGCAGCAGCGCGAAGACTCTTAAGGGATGCGGCAAGAAAGCCTATCCCGACCGACGAACGGGCCCAATTGGCAAAACGTCTCCTTGTGCGAAGGATGCCGCTGAGTGCATGGAGGGCTCTGAAGTCTTCAGGTAGAAGGATCTGGTTTAAGCTTGTTCAACACGAGATGCCGCGCATCTGCAAACGGTCTGCGCGACCGCTATGGATGACTGTGCGGAACATGATGGCAATTCTCTCGGAGGTTTATAAAAAGGCTAGGTCTGGGTTGCAAGAGATCTCCATTGATAATTCCCATTGCTATCACTACAGATGCCCACTTTGTGGGAGTGAGAAGATGGTCAAGCAGGGGGTAATAAGATATCCTCGATTAGCAACGTTTGCGGATATACCGATAAAGATGACGCGGAAACCAGAACTCTGGAAGTGCGACGCGTGCATGTCGGGCTTTACTCAGTATTGTATGTCCGAGAGGGAGGTCGTAACGTTGTATCGGGCAAAGACATCTGAGAAATGGACGTTGAAGACAACCTTTGAGGAGTTTCATCCACTCGAACTCGTTGAATACATAACTGATCAACTGACACCAGGAAAGCATGTACTTGACATCGGTTGTGGTCAAGGAGACTTCCTCGACTTTACCGCCCGACTTGGCTGCATACCTGTGGGAGTGGAGTTATCAGACAGGGATCGGGCAATTTGCGAACGGAAAGGTTATCCTTGTGTCGCTTCTCTTGAGGCCCTTCACGCAAACGCCCGCTTTGATTTCATTTTTGCCTTTGATCTGGTGGAACACATCCATAATCTGACGGAGTTCCTCAACAGGTGTTCTGTTTTCCTATGTGACGGTGGCAAACTGGCCATACAAACGGGCAACATCGGCTGTTCATCGGCAGCGAACCGCAGGAATCATTGGTGGTATGTCAGATATCCCGAACATATTGTCTTCCCATCAATCACGTACTTCAGCACTTTGGACAGACTGACCCCGACGGCGTGTCTGGAAATACCATGGAGTTCAAGCCACAACGGAGAATGGGGCGGAAGAAACGCAACATTGACCAACTATACCGATGCGGGTCAAGGCCAAAGCAGACAAAAACAAATGAAGGACCATGTGTTTGTGGTGCTGGAGAAAACGAAAGAGCACGAGCAACATATCTCTTTCCATACACAACAATTTATCCACCAATACCCATCTTCCGCTACCGCGGATTTCTCGACCGGGCTGAAGCCTGCTTGATGAGCCGGAACAGAACAATAAGTTTGCTGGAAACACTCACCAGAAAAGCACGCACCCTCTTTTCCCTGGCTCACTCTGCGGTACTTGTCTTTCAAGATGGCTTTAGCCCGCGCTCTATGAAACATACTGAGCGCCTTAGATATTTAGAGCTACAAGAGGCTTTAAATTGGAAAAAAAACCTCGTAGTGTATGACATAGGTGCCAACATAGGGGACTTTGCCGCATTTGTCGCCAAACTGCCCTCCGTCTCTGCCATTTATTGCTTCGAACCGATCCCCGACGTTTTTGCTGATCTGAAGAAAAGAACCAAAACCTTGGCCCAAGTTAGATGTTTTCAGGTTGGATTGGCCGATCGGAACGGTACCTTTCTGATGAACAGTAACAACTTTAGCCCATCGAGTTCGATGTTGCCCCTTGGTACAATCCATGCCGAGGAGTTCCCACTAGCCAGAAACACGCGGACGATCGAGGTGCAAACAATGACAATGTGCGAAGTGGTTGATAGATATGGGCTTGCTCCACCCGACTTCATTAAGGTCGACGTTCAGGGCTTTGAAGACCGGGTCATTCGGGGCGGCCCGGAGGTAGTTAAGAAAGCAAAGTACTGTATGTTGGAATTGAGCCTGATCAGCTTATATGAAAAGACCGTGCTCATCACGGATATGAATGCCCTGATGCGGAGCCTCGGGTTCCGTCTAGTCAGCATCGTTCACAACATCACTGGGATATCAGGCGAAATCGTGCAAATAGATGGACTTTACAGAAATGACGGCATATAGGGCTGGGTAGGCAGGCTGAAGCTATACCCATCACGCAATTCGGAGGAAATAAGTACATGAAACAAATTCTGGTAACGGGCTCTTCGGGATTGATCGGTTCTGAGGTATGTACTTTCTTCCATGATCAGGGCTGGACTGTGCACGGCATGGACAATAACCAGCGCGCCGTCTTCTTTGGACCGCAAGGCGATACGCGGTGGAACCAGGCACGACTGAAGGCTTCTCTTGCACGTTTTCGTCATCATGAGGCGGACATCAGAGACAGGGCAACGGTTATGGCGCTAGTTGCAGAATTAAGGCCCGACATATTGTTCATGCGGCAGCTCAACCGTCGCATGACCGCGCGGCAGCCATTCCTTTCGATGATTTTGATACCAACGCGGTAGGAACACTGAACATGATCGAAGCGACACGACAGGCGTGTCCGGAGTCACCATTCATTTATCTTTCCACCAATAAAGTTTACGGCGACGCGCCAAACCGGGTTACTCTTAAAGAACTTTCAACACGCTGGGACTATGCGGATCAAGGCTACAGCGAAGGAATCCCGGAGACGTTTCCCATAGACCAGTCAAAGCATTCACTGTTTGGCGCCTCCAAAGTAGCCGCCGACGTCATGGTCCAGGAATATGGGCGCTACTTTGGCATACCCACCTGTTGCTTGAGAGGTGGATGTCTCACTGGGCCAAACCATTCCGGGCGTCGAACTCCATGGCTTCCTGAGCTACCTGATCAAATGCAACGTCGAGGAACGAGAGTACAAGGTCTTTGGCTACAAAGGGAAACAAGTAAGAGACAACATTCACAGCTACGATGTTGCACGATTCATTTATGAGTTCGTTAAGGCACCCCGGCAGGGAGAAGTTTATAATCTGGGGGGCGGCAAGGGCAATAGCTGCTCCATCCTCGAAGCGTTCGAAACAATCGAGAGGCTCTCGGGGAAACCCCAACGGTACATCTATGTTGATGAAAACAGGATCGGGGACCACATCTGCTATTACAGTGACCTGCGAAAAATGCGGTCCCACTATCCCGCCTGGAGTATTACCAAGAGCCTTGATGTTATTTTCGAGGAAATCTACCGATCCTCGATCTCTCGAAATTCCTTCGCCGCATAAACGAAAGTAAACAAAATTCCATGCTGAAGATATTTCAGGCGCCCTTATCCTTAGCATTCGGCCTTTGGGACCGTTTTAACAGCAAAATGGTGGCCGCCATGAATGCAGCCGGCATTCCTTGTACGGCCTCAACGTTGTGGCCAGATTTCTGGACGCGACACCTGTTCTTTTCGGGCCTGCCATATCTGTACCCCCTGTTTCGAAGCGTTGTGGCTCCCGCGAGCTGCAGACTGCATTTGACCAGTGTTCAATCGAATGACGTTGTGTGGGTGAACGGAGCATCCCTTCCGATAATAGACACAGAGTGCTGGTTTGAGCGTCAGGCAATCAAGCGAGGTGCTTCTTATGTCTTCTGGCTCGAAGATGACTGGTTCTCCGACCCCAAACTCAGGCCCACAGCAGATGCAAGGATGGTCCTGGCAGATCTGACAGTGGCTGTCACGCCTTCGCTGCGAGACCGGATCTTACAATTATACCCTGGCAGGCGGGTCGTGCTATTGGAAGAGCCCATTGATGTGGAAAGGCTTGCACCAGAACGACCGGAGAGGGAGTCACAGAAGGGGGTTGTCCTCTGGACCGGGAGACCATGGGCTCTCCAAGGCCTCGTGTCGTTGAACGGAGTGCTGGAAAGGGTTTATCGCGATACCCCTTTCACGTTGCGCATCGTTGTGGGTGGCAAGAGACCCAACGTTTCTCTTTCCATCCCCTGGGAATGGTTGCCTTATAGCAGGTCGCGAGAGGCCGCATACGCAGCAGGGGCTTTAGCCGGGTTGGCTCCGCTTGATGACACGGTCTTCAATAGGTGCAAAGGCAACTACAAGGTTAAGACATATATGGCCTTGGGGGTGCCACCTCTCGTAACAGCGATCGGATACAACAATCATCTAATTCGCAATGGTGAGACCGGATTTCTGCTGACGTCGGAAGGGGATTGGGAAATTGTTCTGCGCACGATGCTCACAGACACACGCCTCGCAGCAAAAATAGGAGATGCCGCCCGTGCACACATAATTGAGAAATATTCATACAAAGCTTTGATGCCAGTGTGGGCAGCAGTACTCCAAGACTCTTTTCCACGAAAACTCATGGGCACATCGGGACAGCGAGAACTATCGAGCGCCCGTGACGGGCTTCCAAAGTCAAACGCCATTGGGTGTAGCCACCCATGAAGATCGCTTTGGTTAGCACAGGTCTCGGCCGCGTTTTGCGTGGGTTCGAGTCATTCACTGCATCGCTTTTTCAAGCGCTCCGGCAATACGCTCCGCAGGTTGAGGTCACTCTCTTTCAGGGCGGCGGCTCGGCTGGACAACGATGCGTAGTGGTACCCAATTTCCATCGCGCCGATATACCAGCAAGTTGGTTCAATCCTCACAAAGCTAATCTGCTGGAGCAGCGCTCGTTTGCTCTTTCACTCTATCCCATGCTCAGGAAGGGTAACTACGACATCATTCATTACAATGAACTGGTCATGGGCAGCGCCCTTTTCCATTTGCGCCACCGGTTTGGCGGAAAATTCAAGCTCTTGTATGTCAATGGGGCTCCGTCACCTCCGAATCACTATCATCATCGCTGCGACTTCGCCCAGATCCTCACGGGCCCCGCATATGAGGAGGCCAGAGAATTCGGTATTCCGGATGAGCGCCTCTTTTTCGCTCCCGTACGGTGTGGACGCGCGTCGCTTTTCTCCGGAACATAAAGCGCTTCGATCACGAGTCAGAAAGCAGCTTGCAATACCGGAAGAGGTTACGGTGGTGCTGACTGTCGCCGCCCTTAAGCGCGAGCACAAACGCGTTGACTACCTGATCAGGGAGGTCTCGGCTGTTGACAGCCCGATTTGGCTTCTGGCAGCCGGGCAGCGAACGGATGAGACAGCGCCGCTCGAACAGGAATCGGAACACCGTTTTGCCGGCCGTTGGCGCTTCGTGACTTGGCCTCATGATACAATTCATATGCTGTACGGAGCAGCAGACATATTTGTCCTTGGATCTCTAACCGAGGCGTTCGGTATCGTGACCGTAGAGGCAATGCTGTCGGGACTGCCCGTCGTCATTCATAACGGCCCGGTGTATAAATGGATCGCGGAAGGCTCGTCAGCGCACACCATTGACATGTCGGTGGACGGCGAACTCACAAAAACACTGCAGACGTTCCTAGAGTCCTGGACGGACGAGAGCTCACGGGATATAGCACTAAAACGTTTCTCTTGGGCTGGGTTGATTCCCAAATACAGTGCAATGTATCACCGGATTCTTCAATGTTGAAAAGAAAAGCCCTTGCATTGTTGCTCAGACTCCTGCCGGGCGAGTGGAAACAACGCTTGAGCATCCACTTGGGTGCACCTCACGTCCGGTGGTCACTCAGGCAGTTACAGCACTTTGGTTTTACCCCGTCACATGTGCTGGACATAGGCGCCTTTCAAGGTGATTGGGCACGAGCGTGCCTCGACGTTTTTCCTGACGTGCAAATGACCTGTGTCGAACCCCAGGACGAACAGCAGCCCAAGCTACGTGAGCTGGCGTTACAGACAGGGAACACCCAAGTGATCCAGACATTACTTGGGCGAAGAAATCTTTCTAGCGTCCCTTTCCCAGAGATAGGCTCGGGGAGCAGCGTTCTCTACCACCTAAGGGATTCACACGCACCAAGCCAATGACGACAGTAGACACTCTCATCGAATCTGGTCAGTGCCAGCCTCCGGATCTTGTTAAGCTCGATGTGCAGGGGTATGAGATCGAGGTGCTGGAGGGCTGGACCGAGAGCTTCTACAGATGCCAGATTATTCAATGCGAAATCAGTCTGATACCGATAGTGGCAGGCGCCCCTCTACTGCACGAAGTCATTACATACCTTTTCCAGCGCGGTTTTGTCGTCTTTGATGTCACAGAGCTGATCCGTTCTCCTTCCGACGGGGCGGTATGGCAGATAGACGCACTCTTTTGTCGCTGTGACTCGCCTTTGCGTCTGAGCAGGGTGTGGGCGCTCGAGCACCCCCGTTTCCCATGTGTGAAATAGCCGGCATACTTGGTCCATCGTTTGATAAGCCTTTCCCATTGACTGCCCTGCGTCAGACCGGCGGCCGAAAGAGCGGCCAGTAGCCCATCTCTCTTGGTCCAGAAGGCGATCGGCTGAGATGGAAGTGATAGCGACTATATCCCACGCGAAGAGTAGCTATATAATCCAATAAATGTGAGGATATGAGTGAGGATAAGATACATGGGACGATTTGACCAGTTCAGACAATTCAAAGAGTTAGTCTCTAAAGTTTCCATTGATTTTCCACGCCTGGCTAACCGAGGGCTCAAGCTCTTGTGGGAAAGAACTGGGGATTTCAGCGACGCATTAGATATCGCGAAAAAAAGGCTTACAGCAATATTCTTCGAGACCACCGATTTTTGCAATGCGCGTTGTGTCATGTGTGGAGCAAAATTCATGAAGCGAACCCGACAAGTGATGCCCATGGACGTATACCAGACTGCTGTCGAACAGTTTGCGCAGGCAAAAGGCCACTCTCTGATGCTCTCTGGTTTCGGAGAACCATTACTCGATCCCCATATTGTCGAAAGGGTTGCCATGGCAAAAAGATTTTCAACGATCAGAATGATAGGATTTTCAACCAACGGCTCCCTGCTTACGGGTGAAAAGTATCGAGCTCTTGCGGATGCCGGCCTCACCAACTTGAACATAAGCATCGATGGTTTTAATAAGCAGACGTACGAAAAAATACGTGCCGGTTTAAGCTTCGAGATTCTCGGTAAAAATATTTCTGAAATATTGAAGGCTCATCAGGCCATGGGACGCCCAATCCAAATCTCCGTGACGTCTTTCACCTGGGAGAATAAGGAAGATTTGACCAACAGCCCATTGTATAACGATCTGATAAATGCGGACATCAAACCTGGCTTAAAGTGGAGGGTTGACAACTGGGGAGGACTTATTTCCGGTCTGAGCGGAGACATTCATCTGATGATGACGAGGCGATACCATGGTCCCTGTGCTCTTCTATACCACTCGCAAGTCCTGGTGCTACCCGATGGTCGCGTGACCCCCTGCCATTGTCGAGACCTTGAGGGGAGCCTCTGCATAGGGGATATCAAGGAGGCAACCCTTTCCGACATCTGGTGCGGATCCAAACTTGAGGAGCTTCGAGCAGAGCAGGCGGCGGGTCAGTTTCGTCGACCCTGTGACCGTTGCAGCGCGTCCATGCCCCTTAGGTCGTGGTTCACGAGGAGCATGGTTCGCTGGCTGGTCTACTATAACGAAACCGTGCCCATTAACGAAAAGATCGGCACAGCGGTTGCCGAAGCAAGTCAAATGATTAGCGGCTCTGACGACTGCGTGGCTTCGAAGATGTAGTCTGTGTTTAGTCGGAATTCCTTTCTCCTAATCTTAAACATATTTCCCCATGCGTGGCCATTCTGGCCAGCAGTTCATTTCATCCTGTGGCAGAAATCGGTCAAGTCGTCTTTTCCTTCACCCCAAAGGCAGGTGCATATACGCTATGAGTGAGCCATTCGAAATACAGAAGAACGAAACATCTATCTCCTGGATATTCTTCGCCGCACGGGCTAATGTGGCCGGTCCTCGGCGCAGCCTGGCAGAGAGGCTCGGTGAGATCAATCCCGTACTTATTGTGGAAGAGGCAGTGAGCGCGGTCCGGCGACCGGGTGCGTACCCTCTCGCGTACCGGCGACGGCCTTTGGGCGCCAAAACCACTGAATACAGGCCCTTCCACACCCCAGAGCAAATCCCTGGCTTGAATCTACCGTTAAAATCTCTCAACAGGAGGCGACTGCTCCGCGAAGTGCAGACCATGTTTCGAGGTTCACCTACCGTAGTTTGTTATGATTCGCCATCGCAATACCATTTGGTGGGTCAATTCCATGAGGTAGTGGCCGTCTACTTTGCAGTGGACGATCGTACCATCACGGTGACTGGTGCGCCGATCAAAGGTGAACTTGAAAACGAACAGAAGTTGCTTGCCAGGGCTGATCTGGTGGTTTGTGTCAGCGACGCCTTGGCCAAAACCCTGCGCGGTAGGGCTCCGTCGCCTGACCGGCCTCCGGTGTACGTTCTTCCTAATGGTTACGATGAACGGATATTTGATCCTGATCGCTCATATCCGGAGCCACAATCACTGCGGACAGTATCGAGGCCTCGCATTCTGGTTTCAGGACACATCTCTGAACGCATTGATTGGGGTGGCATTGGAGCTGCTTCGCGCCTAAGGCCTGAATGGACCTGGATATTCATCGGGCGGACAGATCCCGGCATTTCTGAGAAGATCGTAAGTCGGCTCGGGATCCGCGCGCAGTACTATCCAGCAGTTGATGTCAGCGATATCCCGGCATGGATTCGCCACTGCGATGCCTGTGCAGTACCTTACCGGCTCAATAACTTCACGCGGGCAAGCAGTCCTTTGAAGGCAATTGAGTATCTCGCCATGGGAAAACCCGTCCTGAGCACCCGAGTGCCCTCACTCAACCGGTATGGCAAGGTCATCGAATGGGTCGATGAAGGAAACGGCGAAAGCTACGCCCGGGCGCTTGACAGATGTAACAAAACTGAGGCTCATTTCTCGGGGCCCGAAGCACGTCGCCACGCAGTGAAGGGGGATTCCTGGGCTATCCGAGCCGGCCAGTTCAGAGATATGGTGCTCAATGGAAATTCATAAGAAGATAGTTCGCCAGCTTATCTGGACGAATTTCGGCAAGAGCTTACAAGAAACCGAGGTCGAGGCTGTTGCCGTAGCTTCGCCGGCCGAGCTAAAGAAGAGAGCTGATGCTCTCTGCCAGTATCTCACGGCACGTGAAAGTAGGACCTAACATTGATGCAACCTAATATGCAGCCAACCGTTGGAGTCCTTATCCTGAACCATAATGGCAAAAGCTGGTTGCCAGGTCTCTACGAATCCATCTTTGCCGACCCTTACGATAAGAAACAGGTCTATCTTGTGGACAACCACAGTGGAGATGGCAGTTGCGAAATGACAGTACATGACTATCCAGGGGTCAGGGTACTGCGACTGCCAGAGAACCTTGGTTACAGCACTGCGTATAACGCTTGCATACCCCTCGCTATAGCCGATGGATGCGATTATGTACTCTGGGCAAATAACGATGTCGTCATCGAACCTGGCTGCCTTGGACACCTTGTGAGAGTGGCAACCATGGATCCACGCATCGGTGTGGTTGGGCCTGCACTTCTGGCGTGGCATAGCAATGAACCAAACGACTTCATCAAAGGAAACTGCCCCGACGCCATCCCTGCTATAGAGGCCCAGTCCGAGGAACCGATAGATGTGGAATGGGTTGAAGGCTCCTTTCCTCTAGTAAGTAAGGAATGCATACAGGCTATCGGTTGTCTCGATCCTTATCTGTACATGGGCTGGGAAGATGCGGACTTCTGTCGAAGAGCGTTGTACCATGGATGGAGAGTGGTTCTGGCGCCTGCGGCCCGTGTGCGCCACTTCGGCGGGGCTTCGACAAAATCCAGCATTCAGAATGCAGCACACCACATAAGCATTAGAGCAAGAAACTACTACATTTATAAGCTGACCAACCAAAACCAACACTTCCCAAAAAACGTATTGGACGCAATGCACCTGTTTCTTGTAAATATGAAGGTTTTGCTACCGACGTCGTTCAAAAACGCTGCTGTAGAGACGGCGATTTTTTTGAAAGTCCTTGGCGAATGGAAGACCGCTTACAAGAAATGGGTGCGTGATAAAGCGGACGGAAAGCCGCCTTTGACAAAGCCAAGCCAGCGGGTTGTCAATCCAGAAGTCGACACAGGATCGTCCATCGAATCGGTTAGGACCTCAACCCGGATGTGAAGCACTCGGGCAGGGCCGTGCGTACCAAGCGCTCCTGACTCGCAATCTGTTAACAATAACAACCCGACACCAAAACCGTCTTTTCGGCCAACATGAAATCGGCCCCTGCCAGCATATTAGGAGATCGATCGTGATTTCTAATTCGATTAAGAAAGGACTCCTCAAATGCATCGTCGGTAGCCAGTCACTCTCTCTGAGACTCTCTAGCGCGAAGTTCAGGTACCAACCGGCGATAGGCGGGCTCCCCTGGTCGCAGGTACGTCCGAGCGTCACAAGATCATGCGACGATCGGCTGGATATCATCAAAAGACATCTCCCTCCGAACAGCCGGAACATTTTCGATATCGGCTCAAATACAGGCTACTATCTTTTCGAACTGGCAAAGCTTGGCTACTTATGCCACGGCCTTGAATCAGACTCTGACCTTGTGTACTACACCGCCCTTTCAACATTCCTTCTTGATGCAAAGCGTGTATCCTGCGAGTGTGGTACGCTCGATCCCTCATTCGTTGAACGCATGCCCAGCTTTGACGTAATCATCTGCCTCTCAGTAATGCATCATATAATTCTCTCGGAAGGTATGGATTTCGCCGAACAAGTTCTCAAAGCCTTGGCTTCAAAAACCAACCACGTTCTCTTTTTTGAAATGGGCCAGTCAAACGAGATTGAAGCGGATTGGTCAGTCCGGCTACCCGCCATGGAGCCAGATCCGCAAACCTGGATTTCAGAATGGCTGCTCAAATCAGGTTATCACAAGGTACAAACGATTGGCACAAGCCAAACCACAGTGCCTCGATTCCTATTCGCAGCGTCCCATGATTGACTATGGCGCAATGAGTTGCTCTCGCGGCCTTGATGATTCCTCCGTCATTTCTCGAAACCCCGTGAGGGCGTTCCGCTAACCTCGCATCATGTATGGATGAAAGGGGAGATGCATGGGTGAAAGAAACCTTGATGATTTAAAAGCACTCGAAACCATAAGCGTGCTTTGCCTTACCGCCCTTGCAGCCGGCTTGTATTTCAAATGGCAGCCTCTGCTTTACGTCGCCGGAGGACTCCAACTCACCGGGCTTTTTGCTAGGGACCTATCAAAAAAAATAGCCGGCGGCTGGCTGAGGGTTGCTGAGGCACTAGGCACGATAACTACAAAAGTGATGCTCACCATAATCTTTTATGGAATTCTCACGCCTCTGGCTTTTCTCTATCGGCTACGTCATGGGGACACTTTGAAGATCCGTGAGCGAAGCGCTCAAGCTCCCACTTCCTGGAAAGAAAGGCACCATCAGTACACACCAAAAGATTTTGAAAACGTCTGGTGAGGGAGGATAGGACTTGTATCTCTTGGGGATTTCCGCCTTTTATCACGACTCTGCCGCGGCGCTATTAAAGGATGACGAAATTCTGGCGGCCGCGCAGGAAGAGCGATTCACGCGCAAGAAGCATGACCCATCCTTTCCCAGATCAGCCGTCACCTACTGTTTAGCCGAGTCAGGCCTCTCCCTGAATGAATTGGATGCGGTGGTCTTCTACGACAAACCCTTCCTCAAACTTGAACGTTTGCTTGAGACCTATTATGCCTTTGCACCAAAGGGCCTGGCCTCCTTCTCTTCGGCCATTCCCGTGTGGGTGAAAGAAAAACTTATGCTTAAGAGCCTCATCCTCCGGGAACTCTCACAAATTGAGCCACTGAGAAAGAGAAAGATGAAACTTCTTTTTCCGGAGCACCATCTCTCCCATGCAGCCAGCGCCTTCTTTCCTTCCCCGTTTAAGGAAGCTGCGGTCCTGACCATAGATGGTGTAGGCGAATGGGCAACAGCATCCATCGGTCACGGCAAAGACAACAAGATCACCATACTCCGCGAGCTTCATTTCCCACATTCTCTCGGGTTACTTTACTCTGCGTTCACCTATTACCTCGGTTTTAAGGTTAATTCCGGAGAGTACAAGCTCATGGGACTCGCGCCATACGGGAATCCGAATTCGGAACGAGTAGGACGGTATGTAGAGATCATCAAAAGCCATCTTGTGACGATCAAGGAGGACGGCTCCGTTTGGCTCAATCAAGAGTTTTTCAATTACGCCACAGGTCTCAAGATGGTCAACGATGCAAAGTGGACGGATCTTTTCGGGTTTCCGCCCCGAGCAGCCGAAGAAGAGCATGCGCCGGAGCACTGCGACCTGGCGATGGCTATCCAGAAGATCACCGAGGAGATCGTGTTTAAAATGGCCGAAGAGGCGAAAAGGCTGACAGGTTCCAAGCACCTGTGTCTTGCCGGAGGAGTCGCACTCAACTGCGTGGCTAACGGCAAGCTGCTCAAAAGCGGTCCGTTTGAGGATCTCTGGATACAGCCTGCTGCAGGCGATGCCGGAGGCGCCCTGGGTGCGGCTTATTGCGCCTACCATATTTATTTCGGGCAAGGGCGCGATACGGACAAGGGAAAGGACAAAATGCAGGGGGCGTATCTGGGCCCTGAATTTTCAGACGCTGATACAAGAAAAACCGCAAAAAAATACAAGGCATCATACCAGTATTACGAAGGCTTCGGCCGTCTCAGCCAGGATGTCGTGAATGCGCTTGAGAGGGGGTCAGTTATAGGATGGTTCCAAGGTCGCATGGAATGGGGACCGCGCGCGCTGGGTAACAGAAGCATTCTAGGGGACGCACGAAACCACGACATGCAGAAGCGGCTTAACTTAAAGATAAAATTCAGAGAAGGTTTTCGCCCCTTTGCCCCGTCAGTCCTTTCTGAAGACACCTCCGAATACTTTGACATTGGCTCGCCGTCACCGTACATGCTCCTTATCGCCGAGGTTAAAGGAGAAAGGAGAAACCAGACGCCTGCCGACTACCATATGTTGGGCTGGAAGGATAAGCTCTATTTCGCCCGATCCGATCTGCCGGCAGTCACCCACATCGACTATACTGTCAGATTGCAAACCGTCCACAAGGAAACTAACCCGCGTTACTGGCAGCTCATAAATGAGTTCAAAGAGAGGACAGGGTACAGTGTCATCGTGAACACCAGCTTCAACGTCCGTGGGGAGCCCATCGTCTGTACCCCTGAGGATGCTTACCGGTGCTTCATGAGAACGGATATGGACTACCTCGTCATCGGCAACTATTTGTTCGACAAAAACCAACAACCGGCGTGGCACGAAAGGGATGAGTGGCGGAAAGAATATGCACTGGATTAAGAGATGGGGCAGCAATACTGGACTTTTCATGGCAAGCATCCTAATTACCCTGATTCTCCTTGAAGTGGCCCTGAGATTTACCCCGTACCGCAACCTTGTTGCGGCCACCCGCTTTTCTTTCCCCAAAGGCTACTTCCGGGAAGATTCCCTTAGAGGGCACGACATCACTGAAAACTATTCCAAAAGCGTTTGTACGTTCGTTGATTGGGACGTAGAAGAGAAATACCAAGTGTGGTCCAACGAGATAGGCTGCTTCGATGAGCCCTACCAAGGGGAGAAGGGCTACATCCTGCTTGTAGGTGACAGCTTTACTCATGGCTACGCTCCGTTCAAGGACAAATGGGGGACAGTAGTTGAAAGCGTTCTTGCTCATAGGGTTTTGAAATGCGGAGTAACCGGATATGGCACGAAACAGGAACTCCTGAAGGCACAGGACGTGATTTCAAGAGTCAAACGACAACCTAAGCTCGTTATCGTCGGTCACTGTCCCAACGATCTGGAGGATGACTACAACTGGGAGAATCGGGTCCACCCCAGGAAGGCACAGGGAGGCCAGACGTTTCGGCCGGCCCAGAAACCAGAAAGTCCTGATATGGGTTCTCAGGTGTCAGCTTCACTGCTGCAGATAACCAAGGCGGGGCTGTACCAGCGCTCCATCATTTTTAACCTTACGAAAGACGCGGCAATGCGACTAGTTTCGAAAGTACCTCTTGCTGTGGATCTGTTCACCAAAGTCGGCCTCATCTCTCCGTATTACCTTCAGAAGAAGCCATTTTTGGATCTGGCGTCGATACAGAAGCATTTTCAGAATTTCAGGGAGCTTAAAGAGATGGCCCATAATAACGGAGCGGAGCTTCTCGTGGTCTTTATTCCGGTTAAACAGGAGGTATACCCCTTTCTTGAAAACTATCACAGAATCGACCCGGAAAACCAAAATAAGAAGCTTCGACAGTTCTTTGCCCTTGAAGGTATACGGTACCTCGACCTCTTGCCGCAGTTTCGGCTGTACGCAGACGTCGTACCGAGAAGATCGTTGGATAGAGAGAAGGACCTCTACTGGAGGTATGACGGACATCTGAACATCAAAGGGAATCATTTGACCGGTCTTCTTGTAGCCAAACACATAGTCGAGCAAAATCTCGTAGAGATTGGAGACAAGGAGAAGACGGTCCGCACGATAACCCAAGAACTCGAAAACTTTCACTGAGGGGGCAACGTCTATGTCATTTCTGAAAGACCTGTGCGGTTTTCTGATAGAGCGCAAGAAATGGTGGCTCGTCCCCATAATTGTGGTACTCCTTTTGTTTGGATTCGTGATGTTCTTCAGCGGTTCGGCAATTGCGCCGCTTATTTACACCTTATTTTGAACCGGTCCGACCACTCTGGCTTGACCTCGTTCGCAGCATACCCATGATTGACTACAGCGCAATCAACTGTTCCAGCGGCCTTTACGACTCGTGCGGTGTTGTGTTTCGTCACGACGAGAGAATCTTTCGTGCGCTGTACAGTCGGGGGGATAATCTTTTTCAGCTGCTCACACAAGACAGCTGGATTGATAAGCTCACTGACCTCGGCCTGATCCCAATGAAACGCGCAGACGTTGCCATCCCAGGCTACGATAGTGTGATCGAGTGTGACAGGGTCCGACCGGTGATCTCTCGTTCAATGTGGACAACGGGCATGGTCCGCGAGGCGGGCCTCGCCCTGTGCGCCCTTTCCAAGGAATTGCTCCGCCGCCACTTGGTTATCTGGGATTTAAAGAATTTGTCAAACATGGCATACAGTGCCCGGCGTGGCCCCGTGTTTCTGGATCTTGGAGCAATCCACACCATCGAAGAGATTGAAAACAGGCGTCTCAGTACATCTGTCCGCTCGCTCCTTGATCAGGTCGCTGCAGCGCTATATATACCCGTGTGGCTTGCTTATGGCACCCCGATGAAGTTGCGCGTTGCTACGCGACTTCTGGAATTTCTGAGGGCTGGAGAGCCTGCTTCGGACTTGGCTGCTGCGATCATACGGAGGCTTACGATGCGATGGATGGCCGTGCCCGGCTTATTTAGGGCCCGACGTCTTCTTCACGCCGGCCGCTACGCTGCTTTTTTCGACCTGATAGAGAATAGGATCGCGAGATGGACCGACAGTTCGGCAATTGGAAGCCACTCCCTCGATCCAGCCACCAGCCAGTCGGGGGCAGCGGGCAGAAACTTCGACAATATTGCAGGGACGATTAAAAACGTTCTCGCCAACCTCGATGACAAAATTCTTTTCGATCTGAATCCGGAGTACGGTTTCGGATTGAATCAGGGGATGAAAACAACCGCGGAGACTTACCTAATCACCGCTGATGTCGAAACAGCAAACAGATATTTCTCTCTTCGCCAACGTCACGGGAAAGCTTTTCTCCCCGTGCTCTGCAATATCTGGGAAAGGTCTTTCCAACCGGCCTCGATACTAAGAGACGGCTGTGACGTCGCGTTCCTTCTGCCAGATGTTTTCGAAGTGGCCACGAGCGCTAAGGTTCCACTCGATTTTGTGGGTCTGGTTCTCTCTTCTATCACAAGGAGCAGCGCCGTCATCGGTGTTGGCAGGTTTCCACGAAAATCGCAATTCCCTGCCTTCGTCTCTCCTCCAGAAGGTTCTTTGGATCCGATGCAGTTTGTGAGGCAGACCGTTGGGAAATATTTTAAGAAACACGAAGTCATAGACGCTCCCAATGATTGGGAAATAGACGTTGCCATTTTTTCCAAATGAAGGGACAGACAAATGAGCTTCGGCAATCTGAGAGATGGCTGGATGCAGCCTTTCATCTGAGGGGTTTTCACTCTGACGTCAAAGGACATCAGGATTATTTGCAAGAAATGCCAGTAGGATCTCTCGATCGAAGCAGTGACCTCCTCTCACCACAGGGGCTACAAATGGCTCCGACCAAGAGTGCACGTTAGGGCTACTTGAATGACCGTTAGAGCCGCAAAGCTGTCAGTTGTTATACCAGTGTTCAACGGTGAATCCGCATTGGGCGAGCTGGTTCAGCGCCTGCAAACGGTTCTGCAATCCTGCGCGTCAACTACGAACTCATCCTCGTGAACGACGGCAGTTGGGATAAGAGCTGGGACGTCGTCCGTCGCCTAGTAGAACAACACTGTTGGGTCACGGTATCAACCTGATGCGTAACTACGGTCAGCATAACGCGCTGTTATGCGGAATCCGGGCAGCCAAAGGTGAGGTTATCGTTATCACAATGGATGACGACCTGCAGCATCCCCCGGAGGTCATACCCGATCTCCTCGCCACCCTTGCCGAAGGTTACGATGTGGTCTATGGTGCTCCAAAAGAGGAACAACACGGATTTTTTCGGGACCTTGCGTCGAAAATCACCAAGATCGCTCTGCAGAACGCTATGGGTGCAGACATAGCACGCAGCGTCGGTGCATTCAGGGCACTACGCACGCAGCTTCGGGACGCTTTCGCCAATTACCAGAGCCCCTTCGTCTCGGTCGATGTTTTGCTCACTTGGGGCACTACCCGTTTTACTGCGATACGTGTGCCCCATGAGCCCCGCACTATCGGGAAATCGAACTACACATTCCGAAAACTGCTTACACATGCCCTCAACATGATGACCGGTTTCAGCGTCCGTCCGCTGCAACTGGCCAGCCTCGTGGGTTTCTTTTTCTCCCTCTTTGGAATAGGGGTTCTGGTCGTCGTTGTGGGGCGGTATCTGATTCTCGGTTATAGTGTCCCTGGTTTCCCATTCCTAGCTTCGACAATCGCCATATTTTCTGGTGCTCAGCTTTTTGCCTTAGGTATCATTGGCGAGTATCTCGCACGAATGCACTTCAGGAGCTATGGAACGCCCCGTATACGTGATACGCGACGAATGTGCTGGAGAAGAGTCACAAACTAACCTGAAAAGGAGAAAGCTGTGAGTCTCAGATACGGCCCGGATGAGATAGTTAATTATTGGAGCGAACAGGCCATGAAACACCGCCAGTCCCCGGCAGCTTCCTGGTCCGACACCATGGTCATCGAAATGGAAATCCGCGAGATACTGAAACACCTGGAGGACGGGGATCGCGTCCTCGACGTGGGCTGCGCCAATGGGTACTCGACCGTTCAGTTCGCTACTAAAAAGAAAATTGACATTCGTGGCCTCGACGTCGTCCAAGGAGATGATCGAGCAGGCCCGCCTGACGAGTAGAAAACCTCAAGCAGGCACCGATAGGCAACGTGGAGTTTGCGGTTGGTGACGTCACAGCCTTGCACGAGCCTGATGGGGCATACGACAAGGTAATTGTCACCCGGGTGATCATTAACCTGGCAAATTGGAAGAACCAGATGAAAGGACTCCGTGAGTGCGCCAGGGTGCTCAAACCAGGCGGCACTCTCCTGCTCTCAGAGGCCACTATGCAGGGCTGGCGAGCAGCTAAACAAATTTCGGAGCGAATGGGGGTTGCCCGATATCCCCATGCCACCCTTCAACCTCTATATGGACCAGCAGAAGGTAGTGGATGCCCTGTCTGACCGTCTTCAAGTCGTTGAGATCAGGAATTTCGCCAGTACCTACTACGTTGGGACCAGAGTACTTAAGCCTTTACTCGTAAAGGCGCTCGGTGCAAGCATCGATGTGGCCAGTCCTGACATGGAATGGAACCGCTGGTTCGCCCAACTGCCCTCATGGGGCGATTACGGCACCCAGAAGCTCTTCGTTTTCAAAAAGAAATACCGACAAGAGCCGTACACGGGAGGTGATCGATGAGCAAACAGCGATTCGCTATCCCCTTCAACAAGCCTTTTATAGTGGGCAAGGAACTGCACTATATATCACAAGCGGTTCTCGTCGAATCGCACCTCTCAGGGGATGGCCATTTTACAAGGCAATGCCACGAGTGGCTCCAGAAGCATCTGGGCTGTGGACGGGCGCTTCTTACCCATTCATGCACCGCGGCTCTTGAGATGGCGGCACTCTTACTTGATATCAGGCCCGGTGACGAGGTCATAATGCCGTCCTTCACATTTGTTTCAACGGCCAATGCGTTCGTGCTTAGAGGAGGGGTCCCGGTATTTGTAGACATAAAGCCCGATACGCTCAACATTGACGAGACGTTAATCGAGTCGGCGATAACCGAAAAGACTCGCTCTCTAGTTCCAGTCCACTACGCAGGAGTCCCATGCGCCATGGACGAGATCATGGAGCTTGGCAAAGCGACACAACCTTGACGTGGTTGAAGATGCGGCGCAGGCCCTTTTTTCTACGTATAAAGGCCGCCATCTCGGGACCATCGGCACCCTTGGATGCCTCAGCTTTCATGAGACCAAAAATGTCATCAGCGGTGAAGGAGGTGCTCTTCTCATCAATGACAGGGAGCTCATAGAGCGGGCCGAGATCATCCGAGCAGAAAGGAACAAACCGTTAACAGTTCTTACCGTGGGGAGGCAGAGAAGTACACCTGGGTAGACATAGGCTCCTCGTTCTTGCCAAGCGAGCTTATAGGCGCATTCCTCTATGCCCAGCTTGAGCAGGCAGACCACATCGTTGCGGCGCGCCAGAAGAGTTTCCAACGCTACAGCGAATTGCTTCGACCCCTTGCGGAAAAAGGCATTATTCGCCTGCCGTTCGTCGGAGACCGCTGCACCGGTAACGGCCACATCTTTTATATCATCACCCATTCGCTGGATGAGAGGACCAGGCTCGCTGACCACTTGAGACGGGAAGGCATTCTTGCAGTTTTCCATTATGTGCCGCTCCACTCCTCTCCTGCGGGACGGAAATATGGCCGCGTAAGTGGAAGCATGGAGGTCACGAATCATATAAGCGACAGACTTCTCAGATTGCCCATGTACTATGAGATAACCGACGATGAGATTAGGCGGGTATCAAAATCGATCACAAAATTTTATGTGGGCGCGATGAAAGCTCGCGCACCCGACAGATTAAGCCCGCACATTCACAAATCTGTCTCCAACGTGACTATCAGTTGATGACGAAAGGAAACAAGGTAAAGAGCATCCTCGGGACTTTGCACGCTAGCCTTCAGGTCCCTTTCGTATACAGCCTATTCAGAAGGCTTGCTGTCGGCAACTTCGACAGTCGGTTCGTGGACGAGTTCGTCAAACTATGCCCAGCCGACAGAATTTTGGATTTGGGCTGCGGACCGGCGGATATTCTCGATAAACTTAACGAATGTCAGTACGTCGGCATCGATCAGGATCAGGGATATGTTGCAAGAGCACGCAGAAAGTATGACGGAAGAGCGCGGTTTCATGCGGTCAGTATCGCCGATATCGATGCTGTCTCCCCGGCATCGTTTGACATCGTCCTTTCCGTCGGGGTATTGCACCATCTGAGGGACGCGGAGGCACTGCACCTTTTGCAGGTCGCGCATGCCTCCTTGAAACCTGGCGGAAAGCTGATTACCAGTGATGGATGCAGGACAGACCGCCAGACAAGACTATCTCGTTTTTTCTGGACCTCGACCGAGGACAATTCGTACGCGGTAAAGACGCATACGTAGCTTTAGCCTCGCGCGTATTTCCCGACGTGACGGCAACCATGCGGGAAGATCTCATCCGGATACCATACACTCATCTGATCATGGTTTGCCGGAGAGAGCAGGAGGCTCAAGTCTCTCCAGGAAAGGATTCCCTGTTGAATGGCACATAAAATAGGAGCCAGACCGGAATGCTGACCCGTGAATTTTCGTTCGCGCAAATGCAGATTTGAGCAATACTAACTTATTTCTTTGATTCCGCGCTGCTTATGCGCTTTCTACACAAATACTAACACGACAGGGACGATACCCTCCATGAAATTGCCTACAGAAGAATCATTAGACAGTACGGCATCACAGCCAAAGAGAGGCTGGATTGAGGCGCATGAATGGGCATTGAGGATTCTTCTCCACTCTGCCATCTTTCTGATGCTTGCGCCTGCGTACGGCTCCTTCTGTCTGCCGCTGTTTGATTATCCTATCTGGCATGATCGCTTTGAGCTAATAGCACTTTCCAAAGGTCTTTCTGCGTGGGCTCAGGTCAACGCGGGGTTCGGTTCAGCAGGCAGATTCGCACCTCTTTATTTCCTGATCCAGGGACTGACTTTACGCTTAAACCATTTGCCTCAACTAGACTACTGGATACTCGCCATGACGAGTTTTCAAATAAGCAGCTATCTTCTGTATAACCTCATAAGATACACAAGTAAATCCTCCGGACTAGCCTTCGCGGGCTGCCTATTTTTCGTTCTCAACCCTTACACTGTCTCTACCTACTGGACGGTATTAAACCCTGAACCTATGCAAATGCCTTTAGTGCTTGCCTTTCTGATTTTCTCTTACAAATTTCTCACTGAGACGAACCCAAAAGTACACTGCCTATGTGCCTTACTTTTCTACGCGCTCGCGCTCTTCTCGAAGGAATCGACAGTTTTTTTGCTACCAGCGGTCATCCTTCAGGCACTGTTCGCTTTCTTACTGAATGTTACGCCTAAGAGAACTTCCATTTGGCTCATATTTGGTTCTCTTGTCGTCACCGCGTTGTGGTGGGTTGCCCGCCTTGTCTTCGTGGGCCCAAGCGGCGCGGGGGTACCTGCCGGGACCCTTGTCACATTTCTTCCCTTAGCTGTTTGCAAGCGACTAGTGATAGTGGCCATCGAGAACTTTGGTATCCGTTCCCGGCTTGTTTATTGCGGCGGCTTTTGTCTTCCTGCAGAATTTCCGGTCGGTTTTTGCCGAACGTTCCAAACAGGAAGCGGTTCCGGGTACACGGCTCTGTTCCTGCTTCTGCCGTCAGCAACCTGGTTGGTCGGCCTCTCCTTTATTTCGCAGATACCAATTCGTTACTTGGTTCCTCTCATTGCCCTCGGCGCCGCAATCGCGGTTCAACCACTTCACTCTATGGAGGGGGGGTTACGAAAGTATTTTGGGTGATCGCCACGATCATGCTGCTAAACAGTGCGGCCTCGGCTTTCACAGCACGAGAAGTTCAGATCGCCTGGGACCGGCTAGAAGGAGACATGGTGCGGTCCGTCAATGAACTTCCGGAGGTAGAGCGCTGTCTTTACTGTGGGGCCATGTACCAGGCCAGCGACATCCGCTTCGCACAGAGGGTCACCTGGTCACTCGACAGGTTTTTCGGTCGTCGGGACATCTCGATACAGCCTCTTTCTGAGCTGTCTCAGCCTTCTCCCCGCTCATACCTTTTGATCGCGGATGAACGGTTTGTATCGGAATGGTGCGGCATTGGCTGGCATCCTGGAGGCCTTCCGGCCAGTAGAAACCCTACTAGCGAAATTCTTGCTGGGTGGAAAATGGATAAGAGTATCGACTTGAGAATTCAGGGATGGCAGATACGCGGTTGGCATCTCATGGTCCTGGCAAAAAAAATTGTCAAGGGCACGAAAACCGATCTTATTCCCTTGGGCCCCACCCTGTATGAGGCCGCTTTCAGGTTCTACCGTCAAGCCTCCCTTCCTCCCTTAGCAAGAACCGACCTGCGTCCCATATCTATCAAGGAATATGGCAGAGAACTGTCAGCCGGTGGAGAAAGAAAGAAATATCGTTTACTGGATGGAGAAGAGTAAGAGATTCATGCGTGCGCGAGCCGAAGTTTTCTCTGGCAACGACGCCGCATATAAAGGGACTATGCGTCAGGTTATCGAGCAGAATGATCCAATTCCTTAGGTTCAATATCATCGGGCTCATAAGTGCTTTCGTCGGAGTAACTACCGTCTTCTTAGCCATGGGCGTCTTCGGACTCAGCCCATTCTTAAGCAATCTCATGGGGTATGGTCTTGGCCTCACTACTTCATTTTCGCTCAATAGGTCCTTCAACTTCAAGAACGGGCGGAAGACGAGCCAGGCGGTCTGTTTGCTCCTGCCCGTGACGGGTTTCGCCTACCTCTCCAATCTGGCCGTTTTATGGGGATCAACGCACGTACTGCGGGCGAACCCCTATTTTGCGCAACTCGCCGCGGGCGCCGTGTATGGTCCTTCTCTCTTATTTCTGTTACAAATTCATCGTGTTCGGAAACCACCAAAAAATTGCACGAACCCAATACTAATGACCGAACATAGACTCATCACGGCTACAAAAATCAGGCGCATCATCTTGGACCAGTCAAAGCGCGCGAATGTTGGCCATATCGGCTCAGCCTTGTCGATTGCCGACATCGTGGCTTGCTTATACGCCCACGTCCTGCGCGTACCAGGGCCTGACGATCCAGATAGGGACCGACTCGTCTTATCAAAGGGACATGCGGTTCTCGCCCTCTATGCGGCTCTTTTCCTGCGAGGTTGGATCAGCAGGGAAGACCTCAATACATATTGCTCTGATAATAGTCTGCTGGGTGTACACCCGGAAAAGGCCCTCCGGGGGATTGACTTTTGCACCGGCTCCCTCGGCCAAGGACTCTCCATGGGGGCAGGGGCTGCATTGGCCGCGCGCCTCCAAGGTTCCATGCGCCGGGTTTTTGTCGTAGTAAGCGACGGGGAATGTAACGAAGGGAGCCTATGGGAAGCTGCAATGTTTGCTGCCCATCACCAGCTTGCCAACCTGGTGGCTATCGTTGACCTCAACGGACAGCAAGCGCTCGGTTACACGGAGCAGGTCCTCAATCTTTCGCCCATGGCCAGTCGCTGGCAGGCATTCAACTGGGACGTGCGTGAAGTTGACGGACACGATGTGGCCCACATGGCCCGAACGATCGCCGCACTTGACACCGCGAGCGGCCCACCCCACGTGCTGCTGGCACACACGGTCTCCGGCAAGGGGATTTCCTTCATGGAGGGACAAATCAAGTGGCACTACTGGCCCATGTCAGACGAGGAGTATCAACGGGCGCTTGATGAACTGGAGGCAGAACAGTGAGGGGCGCTTTTGTAAAGGCCTTGGTGGAGCTAGCTGAGAAGGACCCGAGTATACTGCTCTTGACGGGCGACCTCGGTTTTATGGTAATGGAACCTTTTTCTAAGCGCTTTCCTGAGCGCTTTTTCAATGTTGGCATAGCAGAGCAGAATATGGTGGGTTTAGCCACCGGCCTCGCTGAGGCGGGCTTCATACCCTATGTCTACTCGATCGTCACCTTTGCGGCGCTCAGACCTTATGAGTTTGTCCGCAATGGCCCTATCCTCCACCAGCTTCCCGTACGGATAGTCGGCATAGGGGGCGGGGTGGAGTATGGTCACGACGGGGCAACCCATCACGGACTTGAGGATATCGGGGTGATGCGTTTACAGCCCGGTATCACGGTGATCGCCCCCGCCGACCACCAACAGGCACGGAATGCCTTCCTCTCCACGCGGAGCCTGCCCGGTCCCGTTTACTACAGCATCGGTAAAGATGACAAGACCATCGTCCCGGGCCTAGAGGGGCAATTCGAAGTAGGACGTCTCCAGCTCATCCGTGATGGCAGCGATCTCCTGCTCGTGGCCATGGGAAGCGTCGCCAGCGAAGTCGCCTCCGCTGCCTCGGCCCTGACTCGCTCCGGCATCTCAGCCGCGGTGGCCGTGGTGGCAAGCCTCAATCCCGCACCGGTTGGTGACTTGGTAGCTCTCCTCGACCGGTTTCCCGTTGTGCTGACCGTTGAGGCCCATTACGTGACGGGCGGCGTGGGATCGCTCGTGGCAGAGGTGATCGCCGAGCATGGCCTCAACAGTCGGTTGCTCCGTCTTGGCATCTGGAACACTCCCGACGGCGTTACGGGCAGTCAGGCCTTTTTGCACCAAAGATACGGTATCTCCAGCGAGGCCATTGTTGCTTCTGTCACGAAGTTACTGGGCCAGCCCCGACTGAGGCGGCTCTCGCTCCCGGGTGCGTCATAACAATGAAAAACTCTATGCTCACCGAGACGAGGTGCCTTTTCTGTAATGATGGAGAAGACGTTCTCCTCTATCCTCCCCGTCTACGGGAAACTAGTTTTACGCCTCACACATTCAGTGCCAGGCGCGAAAGAGGCCGCGAGCATTACCGGATCGTTGCCTGCAAAAGATGTGGCCTCGTTCGCTCGAACCCCATCCTCAACGAGAACAAGATCAATTCGCTATATGCCGAGAGCTGCTTTATCTTTGCCGACGAGGCACCGCATGCTGCGCGCACATATGCCACTCTCCTCTCCGGGTTGATGAAGAGACATTCCGATGGACGAGTCTCCAGCGTGCTCGAAGTAGGAGCAGCACCGGTTTCTTCCTGGAACAAATGCGTGCCATGGGTATAGAAAGTGTATGCGGGTTCGAGCCGAGCAAGGATTGCCGGATGCATGCACGCGAAACCATCAGGGACCGCATAATAAACGATGTCTATCGTCCTGATGCCTTGGATGGAAAAAGATTCGACCTGGCGTGTGGCTTCCATGTGTTCGATCACCTAACCCATCCATTGGAGACCCTCTTCTCCCTGAAAGAGTCTCTGAATCCTGGAGGCTATGTTCTCCTCGTCTGCCACGACGTGGAGAGCTGGAGTGCGAAGCTACTGGGCGAACATAGTCCTATTTTTGACGTCGAGCATATCTACCTGTTTTCTCAGCAGACGATCCGCAGACTTTTCCGAAGCGCAGAGATCCGCCCGCTGGAAGTGGGATCTGTGGCCAACCGATACCCTCTCGGGTACTGGATGCGCATGCTTCCCGTCACAAACCAGGTGGCACACGCGATGCCAGCCGCTCTCAGAAATGTACCAATTACCCTCAAAGGAGGCAACCTATATGCGTTTGGACAAATCAACTAGAACTACCGTGCTGACTGACAAGTTTATCTCTGTGGTGGTGACCTGTTACCGGGACGGGGGTAGCGTGGAAGAGCTCCTTCGTCGCCTGGCCGAGACGATGACAAAGATCAGTCCTAACTGGGAAGTGATTTACGTTAACGACGACAGTCCTGACAACGCTGAAGCCGTTCTCCTGGAGCAGGCCAATCATAACCCCAGACTTACGGTCATCTCTCATGCGCGCAACTTTGGGGCCCAGGTAGCATTCACCACCGGTATGCTTCAGGCGAGAGGGGACGCCGTCGTCATTATGGATGGCGACCTCCAGGATCCGCCCGAGCTCATTGAGACTTTCGTCAGGAAGTGGATCGAAGGCTATGAGGTGGTTTATGGCACAAGAGCGAAGCGGAACGAAGGGCGGTTGCGGAACGCCGGGTACAAGATTTTTTACCGCATGTTCAGACGGATTGCATACATCGATATCCCGCTTGATGCAGGAGAGTTCTCGCTCATGGACAGGGTGGTTGTCGATGTGATTCTCTCCTGTCCCGAGCGAGACCGCCTAGTCAGAGGCTTGCGCGCTTATGCCGGTTTCAAGCAAACTGGCGTCGATTTTGAGCGACCCCCGAGGTATTCCGGTGAATCGACCCAAAGCTTTTTCGACTACATGATGTGGGTCTACAAGTCGTTCACCTCATTCTCCCTCGTGCCCCTCCGTCTCATTACCATCACCGGATTTAGCATATTCGCGGCAACCGTCTGCCTCTTAATTTTTTACTTCACCGCCTACCTTCTGGGTTATAAAGCTCCCACAGGCTTTATGACTTTAGTGAGCCTTCTCCTCGCCCTTGGCGGCCTCATCATGCTCTCCCTTGGTATCCTTGGTGAGTACCTGGGAAGGCTGTTTCTCGAGATCAAAGGTAGGCCTCAACCGGTTATTCGCACTTTGGTGAACGACCATCGTTCATCACCGCGAACCTGGGTCGGCAGAACAAATTCTGGAAGCGGAGTGGAACACGAAGCAAAAAGGCTGCTCATGCATGAGTCGAAAGGGCGTAAAGGTTACGCCCGCTGAGCAAACGTTTCTTGACAATCTTGTTTTTGGAGAACCCGGAAAGGAGCCCACTTGTGAACACATACCATGAGACAAAGCAATCCGTTCAGAATGCACCGGATTCAGGCTACATGCCCTTTGACCGCGATATAGAACGGACCGGCGCCTATCTTTACACCGGAGGGTCCCTCCTCAGCGCCCAACTCGCCAATGGGCGCTTCACAGAGTTAATACTCTCATCGACAGATTTCAACGGAAAGAGGGTGGTAGACGTCGGCTCAGGGGATGGGACCTACACCGCAGAGCTGGCTCAACGATCGGGAGCAATCTTCGTAGTCGGGATAGATCCTTCGAGGAAAGCGGTTGAACGGGCCGAATCGGTCTATGGACGCGTGATTCCAAATGTGCACTTTGTGTATGGCGCAGCCTCTGAACTGCTCGGGAGACGAGAGTCTTTCGATATCGCGGTGTACCGCGGCGTGATCCACCACGTGACAGATCCGAGAACAGAATTGCAGCATGGGCTGGAGTTGGCAGGAACCGTCGTGATTCTTGAGCCGAATGGTCTCAATCCCGTTGTGAAAGTTCTGGAGAGGGTCTCCCGTTACCATCTCGAACATGGCGAGAGGTCTTTCGCTCCTTCTACCATAGCAAAATGGCTCACCAGGAGCGGCGGGGTAGTTCAATCCATCCGTTTCTTTGGTATGGTGCCACACTTCTCTCCAGACCTTATTGCCAGACTGGGCAGGCTTGTTGAGCCTTGCGTTGAAAACATCCCATTCGTCCGCGCTGTCTGCTGTGGACAGTATTTGCTTGTTGCATCAAGGAAACGCTGACCTTGCTGTTGAAGGAGTCAGATTCGTTGACGGCGGATTAGCAGACGAGGCGATAAAGGCTGCGTAACGGAGAAAATTAGGACGCGCCCAAAATTCTCACCGGGCCAAAGGGAATGATGCAATCCGAGAAGGTTGAGGGTACACAACAGACGTTTGATTTGGGACTTTCTCTACAGGCTCGTTAGACCCGAAAGGAGAATATGGAAATGAGTGGCGGCAATAATGGCACGACAAATGAATAATGTTCTCCTAATCAGCCCCTTGGATAGTTTTACTTCATATGGCTTGCGACTTGTCTCTTCTCATCTGAAACAAAATGGGATCAAAACAAAGATGCTGTTTCTTCCAAGTTATACAGAAATATGGCAGGCATTCTATCGTCAGGAATGTCGTGGTTACAAGGACGATGTTCTTAAACAAATAGTGAGACTTGCGGCCGATGTGGATTTGATCGGCATTACCATGATGACCATGGACAAGGATAGAGTTCAGCAATTGGTGTCGTCTCTTGAGACGACCAATAAGCCCATCATCCTGGGGGGTGTTCACCCCACAATCGACCCGGAAGATGCTGTTAAAATAACAGGCCTTATCAATATCGGCGAAGGTTATGATTCGCTCGTCGAGTATTGCAGAGATCCAGAAAATAATGGAATAGATAATATTGCAAAATTGGTCGATGGACAGCTGATAATAAATAAAGTTCGAACTGCAGTTGAGAATCTCGATTCACTGGCTTTCCCGGATTTCGACATTGATAATCATTATGTTCTTCTCAACAACAAAATCACACAATTAACTAGAGATATTCAAGAGAAGCTTTTAGGCACAGTTTATTATCAATTCGCAACCTTTGGATGTCCATTTTCCTGCACTTATTGCATCAATAGCACCCTCAAAAAAATCGGGCATGGCTACAACAAATATAGATATCACAGCGCAGATTATATCATCAGCGAAATTAAATATGGTTTGACCATTTCGTCGAAAATTCAGTACGTAAATTTTTCAGATGATGGTTTTTTTTCAATGTCCGAAGAAGTCATCGAAGGGTTTTCCAAAAAATATAAAAAGCAAATTGGGTTACCATTCGGCATAACGGGAATAATCCCTGAATTTGTGACGCAACGAAAAATCGATATGCTCGTAAGTGCCGGATTGAAAAGAGTCCGAATTGGTTTGCAATCCGCGAACGCGGATGCATTAAAAATATACGGACGACCAGCTAAACCAGATCGCTATAGAGAAATTCATGCAATGTTCAAAAAACATAGACAATTGGTTTTTCCTTACTACGATGTTATCGTCGATAATCCACTTGTAGAGAGGGAAAGTGACCTTTTAGATATAATCAATACACTACTAGAATTTAGGGGTAGTTATACTCTCTTCCTCTATTCTCTTAGATTTTATCCAAACACTGAACTCTATAGCAGGGCGACCTCATTGCATTTGCCCAAAAGATATTATGAAGATTCCTATCTTGATCATGACAAAACATTGCTGAATTATGCGTTAACAGTTATGCAAATAACCAGTTGGCGTCCTATCGTCGAAGCATTCCTTTACGTTTACCGTATAAAGGGAGACATCAAAATACCCTCCTTTCTCTTCTCCGTTAACAAAGCTTTATTTATACTGAGATGTGGTATTCAGCATGTCGTTAAGAGTGACATGAGTGGTATTCCTTATTTTGTCGTAAAGTGTATTACGTGTGTTTCCAGGTTTCTATCCCCTCTTGGTATGGTGGATGGAAAAAGAACGCGCGTTGGTACTCAAGAGGTTCAATAATAGACCCCGGAAGTGCCACACCCTACGAGGTCTACCGTCAGGCTCTTCACGTTGCACTTTGAGGGGAAATGAGCGAGATAATGCCATTAGAGGGAAAACTTGCTTTGATCGTTGGCAGTTCCCGGGGCCTTGGCGCGGCTTTGGTAGGCGAACTGCTAGGCATGGGAACAGATCTGGTTGTGGGGATCGCGCGCACCGATCAATCGTCCATAGAACATTATTCAGCGTGGGCGGCGACCGAAAGATACCGTCACCTACAGCTCGACATAGGTAATCAGAACTGCCTCGAAACGTTGGACAACGTGACAACCTGGCTGCCACCTGAGCCGCTGTTATTATTCTTCAACGCGGCTTGCCTTGACCAGGACCTACAGCCGGACCTGACCATCAATCACACAGCATTTGCCGAGGTGAACCGGGTCGGGGTCATCGGGTTTGGGCACACCATATGCGCCTTCCAGGAACACCTTCTGCGATACGGGGGCATCCTGATAGGTATCTCTTCCATAAATGCACTTAAACCTCCCGTCCTCCAGCCCAGCCTTGCATACGGCGCGACCAAGGCTTACGTGAGCATGGCCCTGCGCAATCTCGCCCTGGTCTGGCCTCAAGATGTGAAGATTGTGACATTCCACCTAGGCCATATCGGTGGAAAAGCGGGGAGGAATCTTCCTTTCGGCCTCAGCCCCCCTTCTTATGAGGAAACGGCAAAAATGATCGTGAGAACAATCTCTCGCCCGAAATTCCCAAGCGAGGTAACGTATCCACTCATCTATCGTGTCGCTTATAGACACGCATTCAGCTGGGTTTCGGACAGAACCTATTACAAAATTCTCCTAACCTGCCTCAAATATTTCGCGTCAAGATGAAAATCGTTGTGCCCTCATTCGTTCTTCTCGGCACGTTCTTGGTTTTGAGCTTGCTGAGCCTGGAGCGCTTTCCACCTGTCGGCATGGACGACACATTCATTTCAGCGCCTGCGCATACTTTCCTGCAGGAGGGTCGCTTCGCCCATTCTATGCTTCGAGCCGTTCCCGTTTTTAGCGGGACTGAGCTGACGTTCGGAAGACTGCACCTTGGCGGTTTGGCGCTCATGGGATATCTTCTGGGACCCTCGCTCATCTCGGACAGGCTCTGGTCATGGTGCATGGGCCTCGTTGCCCTTTGGTTCCTCTGGCTTTTGGCAAAGTCATCCCTGGGAAAATATTGGGGAATAGCAACTGTGGTATTGTGCTTGGCAGAACCCATGTTCTTCAGCTGGTCCCATATCCCGCGGCCCGAGATCACCATGGCCGCGCTCTTTCTTTTTGCGATTTGGAGCGGCCGAAGGGCCCTCGACAACGGCTCCCCCGTGTGGTTAGGTCTAGCAGGACTTTTTGGGGGCATGGCTATAGACGTGCACCTGCCTGGGATGATACTGGCCCCAGCGCTATGCCTGGCTCTCGCCCTCTCACAAAGGCCCGTTCTGCGGTTGAGGAAAAGCATGGTTTGGTTCGTTGCGGGGGTGCTTGCTGGCCTCTGTTATTATGCCGCGGTACACATCTTTCCCGATCCCAGTCTGTTCTTCCATCAGATGCGCTTTCTCTTTGTATCAAACGGCCAAGGCCACTGGACCGTCAATAGCCTTCTATCGAGCGCCTCATGGGAATATGTGCGATACAGCCAATGGTTCGTTGGGGATGGTCTGCACAACCTCCGCCTGATAGAGGGACTTCTCATGCTGGGCGGGATTTGCATCCAGCTAAGGTCTCGAAATGTCAAGAATCGTTATCTGGCAATTGTGACAGTGTGCCTCGTCTGTGTCATGGCCGTTATAGTTAACAGAAAGGCCGTATATTATCTCCTTCCTCTATACCCGCTCTTCGTGCTGCACGCGGCAGCCGCATTGCGATTTTCCGTTCTTCTTGTTCGGGCCAGGCGCTCGCGTGAGGAGAAACGCCCTGGGTTGGAATGGTATAGACATTTGGGAGCCTATGGCCTACTGGCTCTGCTTCTTTTTTACGCCACTCAGGATCTGTCGAAGCTGTACAAGTCTCGGGACACTAACTATGACAGATACATCTCTGAAATAACGGCTGTAGCTCCGGAAGGCGCTGTCGTTGCAGGGGCCTCCTCCTTGTGGTATGGCCTTGGGCAGAGGAACCATCTTCTATCAAACCATGCTGTGCTATGGGCGCTCGACTATCAATCGGTCAATGGCGAGAGCCGTACTGATGTCGTCGACCTTTTTCGCCGGACTCAGGTTCGTTACGTGGTAATCGAGCCTGTCTTCCGCGCTCTATTGGAGTCAAACGACACGGCTTCGAAACGCCTCTTTAACGGCTTCCTGCGATCGCATACCATACTACTCAAGTCCTTCGTCAGTGCCGGGTACATTGGTATCGGCGAATGCCCAAGGGATGGTCTGACGGAAATCTATGAAGTGATATGGAACAGCCCTCAAGATTGAAAGTCCTAACTTCATCGACCGCTAAACTCGGGGGTGCGGGAGTGTCAACTTCATCCGCTGTCAGTCTAACCGTGATTATCCCAGTACGAAACCGCTTGGACTGCCTTGAGCGGTGTCTTACTTCCTTGGTAGACCAGACCTTTCCTATGATGGATTGCCAAGTCCTTATATGCGACGACGGCTCCACTGAACAGATAGAACCCATTGTCAATCGATTTCAGGAGGGACTTCCTCACCTCCAGTTCCTTCGGCAGAAGGCCCGTGGGCCAGCTGCAGCACGTAATATGGGCTTTCGATCAAGCACTGCCGAGATTGTTGTCTACCTGGACAGCGATGTCGTATGTACCCCCGGTTTTCTTGCGCGCCTGACCGAGGAGCTCGATTCCCATCCGAACTGGCTTGCTGCCGAGGCTCGTATTAAACCGGCCGACGGTCACGCGGGTCCTCTCTGGGACGCTCCTCAATGTGAAACAGGTGGATGTTACCATACCGCGGCAATAGCTTACCGGAGCGGTGCTTTCATAGGTGCAGGTGGATTTGATGAAACATTCAAACTAGCGGCTTGTGAGGATGTCGAACTGGCAGCTCGGCTGCTGAAACACGGAAGGATAGGTTTCGTGCCGGAGGCTATGGTCTTCCACCCACGGCGTCGAGTAACGTTACGCACTGGCTGGTTCTGGCGCCAACACTGGAAGTACGTGATGGTTCTGGCAAAGCGTTACGGCTTCCTCGCATTCCCTGGGCGTCCAGCCGGTCCTTTCCCCAGACTTCGCGTCGCGCTTGCTGCGTTGGTGACGTTGCCCGCGGGTCGACTCCTTAGGGGGCTCAGGCACGTTACCCATCACCCATATGAAGGCGTGGCGGCCTGCATTTATGCCCTCTTTGACGTGTTGTGTGGGTTCTGCGCATTGCCGACCATCCTTTTCGCTCCGGTCCCGGAAAGGAAGAACTATCTCGGCGCCGACGGAGAGAGGGTTGAACGGGCATTTCCATAGACAGACGTTATGTGGAGGTGTTGAAGCACAAACCGCATCAGAAAAGAAAAAGCTGCGCTGTCTGTTCGTATCTCGATACGCACCGATCCGGACGCAGACCGACCCGTACACCGGCCTTCCATCTTATCTCAGTCAGCAGACCTCGCTTGTAGGGATATGGAACAAGCCCGAACGGGGCGCTGTGGCATTCAGGGCAGCCTGCCAGGAGGTCATAGAGGTCAAAGCTGGCGTGAAGGGATGGTTGGATAAATTGCGCCACTCTTGGGCTAATGCGAGCTGGTCCGCCAAACCGGACTTTATCGTTTGTGGAGTTGACGAACATTCGTTGAGCCTCGCTATTCTGGTGGGTAAAACGGCCGGGGTACCTGTGTATGCATTCGCTGAGGATCCGCCGTTCACGAATCGTTATAGCGGAACACCCTCAACCGGCAGAAGGATCGAGCGTGGACTCCGTCGCAAAATAATTTGTACGCTTTTGGAGCGCTCTAGCGGCGTCTTCTGCTTCATTGAGAAGGACGCGCTGAGAGATTTCAATATTTGCAGGGTCCCTGTCCACCAGATGATGAACGGACCATCGACAGAGGCGCGAACCTGGTTTGAGGAAAGCTCGCATAAGGGTCAAACCAATGGTGAGCCTTTGGTCGGTCTTGTCGGAGCTCTCTCTCATGACCAAGGATTAGACACGCTGCTCGAAATCATTGCCGGGGCAAGAGAACGCGTCAAAGGCTTAAGGCTGCGACTCATTGGCCCTATGGATCCAGGATACCAGAAAGTCTTTCGGGAACAGACCATCCGTCTCGCCCTCGATTCTTCGACAGAAGTAACCGGTTGGCTCCCGTACCCGATGATGCTTGAAAGGCTGCAGGGTTGTTCGTTCGGCCTCTATTGCAACCCTGATACCGATTGGTACCGTGTGGCTCAGCCTCTAAAAATCTGTGAATACCTTGCGCTTGAAAAGCCGGTCATCGCATGGGATTATCCGGGTGCTCGACGCTTGCTCGATCACGGTCGCCTCGGAGTCCTGGTGCCACCCGGCAACCTGTCTGCTTTCATCGACGCCGTGGTGCAGATGTCAGACCCCGGGTTTCGACAGGCCATCGTACGTGAAATCCGGAAAGCATTGAAGGAACACTGGTCGAGCGAATATTGGTACCAACAGGTCCTAAAAATTGCCACCAATACCCCACAAGGAGCTATGGATGAATCAAGAGAATGAGGTCCTCGGGGACCCCCGCCTTGACGTTAAGGGCATTGCAAAAGTGATCGACGCTTACAGCGCATGCGGTTACGAGGTACTGCTTAGCAACCCTGATTGCCTTCCCACGCAGCTTCACCAGAAGGGCCGCCTCGTCAACGCGAGTTTTGGTATCTCGCTGACCGATATCCTTGTGCTCCAGTGGGTTGCGGGATTTGCCCCATGGCGGCACGCTCTGGTCATTGGAAACGCCTTTGGGTTCTCAACATTTGTAATAGCGAGCCTGTCGACTGGTTGCTATGTGGATGCCATTGACGCCGAGATCGAGGGCAGCGAGAACCGATTGGGGTCCGACCTTACACGGCGGATCGCGAGCCACTATTTTCCCGGCGTCCAGTTGACCACCGGCTTTTCTCCCCAAGACTTGACCAAGGCCTGCCGCTTTGAAAAGTACGATCTCATCTTTATTGATGGCATGCATACGAGTGAACAGCTCGTCGCTGATTTCTCCGGCATAAAAGGAAGACGGGCGGAAAGTAGCGTGGTTTATTGTCACGACGTCGGCATGGCCAGGATGCACGATGGGTGGGACAAGATCAAGACCGTACTCCTTGACCAAAACGATGGGCCGTTCGAACTCCACTTCACGAACTTCGGATGCACGATGGTCGTGTCAGGAAATCCGGAGTTGACGGACTTCCTGGGGAAAATATGTCGTCCTTTAGGAGAATGCCTTTTCTATTTTGGGGCAAGACATACCGGGCTCAGAAGTGCATTGCGCATGCTGGCGCGGACAATTCGTTACTCAACGCCAGGAGGGAGGTGGCTGCAGTCATTTATTCATAGACAGGCCTAACCCGTATAACATGAAGCGGATCTCCACAAAACCGGCCGAGCCGTCGTGTCCCAAGAGCTCAGCTTCACAGCGCACTGCTGTCGTTGTGGCAACAAACAGACAGTGTTATCCTTTGCGGCGTTGTCTTGAAAGTCTGCGATCACTGCTTGCTGACCCGGCCAGCCTTATATTTGTAGACAACGGCTCAGAAGAACAACTTTGTTCGTGGGCAGCGCTTGAGTTTCCCGATATCTCCGTGCTCCGCCTTCCGAAGAATCTATTTTTTACGGGTGGGTACAACGCCGGCATAAGAGTTGCGATCGACCGCGGATACGACTTTGTCTTAATCGTGAACGCCGATACAGAAGTGGTAGACAGCGGTTTTGTTGCAAAGTTACTTGATGCCGCCAAGCGCTGGCCCCGGGCGGCTTTCATCGGACCTCTTGTATACTACCGATCGACAAGTGTATACCAAACTACGTGCCTTCAGTTTCCCAGTATCCTTCGTAGCCTACTCATCTGGCTCCCATGGCGACTGGCCCGCCGTCACCTTCCCCGTCAATCTCGAGCGGAGCGGCAGGTACAGATGCTAAACGGTGTCTGCGTCCTCTGCCGGGTATCGGCGCTCCGTGACATCGGCTTGATGGATGAGACCTTTGGAGGTTACGTGGAAGACGCTGACTGGAGCTTCAGGGCCCTCCAGAAGGGTTGGGTAAGTGTGTTCACTCCCGTGCCAAGTGTGACGCACTACGAAGAGGAGATCGGCTATGAGGCGTACTCCCTTAAGACGTTCATGTTGAAGAGAAATACCGTTCTCTGGTTTCTCAAGACAGGGCGCAAACGGTCAGCCCGGATGTATGCTCTCGCCTCGATCCTGTTAGCAAAAGCGAGGATGATGTCTGGGCGTTCGGAGGCCGAAAGAAAGAACCATAAGCAATTCTGCATGTTGCTGGAGAGAGTCTACCGTGGTCTTCTCCGCGGCGACGTACCGCGCGAGTGGTTCGGGCCTCCGGTCGCTCCGTGGGAAGGGCCTCGCAGTGCATAAGCCGGTTCTATTTGCCCTTTTCTTTTATCTCGGCACGCTGGCTATTGCCCAGACCGTGTACGGGCGCGCCTTCATGAATGCACGCTGGCTGGCTCTGGCATTCCTGCTGGTCACAGCCGCCGCTTATTGGTTTTCAACGAAACGGCTACGGACCTCCAGAGGCAGCGACAAGAGCACGACGATAGTCCTTGTTTATCTCGGTGTCACATTCCTTTCCGTGATTACGGCTGAAAACCCTTTATTCAGCGGCATGAAATGGGCTTCACACGCTGCCATGATTCTTGTCTTTCTTCTGTTCCTGTGGCAGAGCCTGACCGTAAAACAGGTAAGTCAGGTTTTAAACATACTGAAGTGGCTCGTCGCCATTTTGATTTTCCTGTCCTGGTTGAAGCCGGCAACCGTCAATTATCAGGAGGATATAGACCTTTACAGTGGCGCCTTCGGAAACTCGAATGCAATGGGCCAGGTGGCGGCTATTGGTTGCTTATTATTCCTGCATAGTTTTCTGACGGCGAAAGCGGGCTGGCTCCGATGGGTTGAACTCATCATGGCCTGCGCGGCCGGATGGCTCGTCTGGTCGAGCGGTGCACGGAGCGCCATGGTGGCGTCTATTACCGGACTGGTCCTTATGAACTACTTTTACCCCAGCAAGCTGAGGGGCAAAGTATTCTGGGTGACCCTTCTCGTAGGAGGGCTTGCCCTGGCAGTGCCACAGATGCCGAAGGCCGTCATAAGTGTTGTCCTGCGCGGCAGCACGGAGACAAGGACTTTTTCAGAACAACTCTTCCAGACGCGGACCGAGGTCTGGTCAGCCGCATGGGAAGGATTCAAAAAGCGGCCTGCGTTTGGTTGGGGGTTCGGTGCGGATGACAAGATATCAAGGTACTGGGAACCTAAATTCACATCGATCGGCGTCATTACACGAGATAGCATAAACGACACACTTATCGTTCTGGAAAGCACCGGTGTAACCGGTTTAATCGGTTATCTGTTACTGGTCCTTTTGGCCATCAGGCAGATACCCACGCGTCAGGAACGATTTCTCCTTCGGAAAATCCATGCCCCTCCCTCTGTCTTAAGAGAGGCTGACTTTTCTGCGTACCATAATCATGCGATCGCATTCATTATCGCTGCGACCCTGCTCGTCACGGTTCAATTCGACAACACCGCGCTCTCCGCGGGTAATTTCGTATCCGTCACGCTCTGGCTCTGCGTCGCACTCGCAGGGGCAATAAGAAACAAAGCAGTAGCACATGAATCGGCCATGGCCCGGTACCAGGAGTTAGCAAAACGTTTGTATAGCCAATCACGCAAAGATTCATCCATCTCCGCTTCCGTCGCCCGGAGCGAAGGGCCTCACAGTGCGTAAGCTGGTTCCATTTGCCCTTTTCTTTTATCTCGGCACGCTTGCTATTGCCCAGACCGTGTACGGGCGCGCCTTCATGCCCGTGCGCTGGCTGGCTCTGGCATTGCCTGCTGGTCATAGCCGCCGCTTATTGGTTGTCAACGAAACGGCTACGGACCTCCAGAGGCAGCGACAACAGCACGACGATAGTCCTTGTTTATCTCGCTATGACGTTCCTTTCCGTGATTACGGCTGAAAACTTCTCATTCAGCGGCCTGAAATGGGCTTCACACGCTGCCATGATTGTTGTGTTTCTTCTGTTCCTGTGGCAGAGCCTGACCGTAAAGCAGGTAAGTCAGGTTTTAAACATACTGAAGTGGCTCGTCGCCATTTTGATTTTCCTGTCCTGGTTGAAGCCGGCATCACCCTTACAGGACGAAGATGCAGCACTCTTCCGCGGTGTCTTCGGAAACTCGAATGCAATGGGCCAGGTGGCGGCTATTGGTGGCTTATTATTCCTGCATAGTTTTCTGACGGCGAAAGCGAGCTGGATCCGACGGGTTGACATCATCACAGCCTGCGCAGCGGCATGGCTCGTCTGGTCGAGCGGTGCACGGAGCGCCATGGTGGCGTCTATTACCGGACTGGTCCTTATGAACTACTTCTACCCCAGCAAACTAAGGGGCAAAGTATTCTGGGTGACCCTTCTCGTAGGAGCGATTGCCCTGGTGATGCCGGACTTGCCAAGAGCGGCCAAGCAGTTTGTCCTGCGCGGCGACACGGAGACAAGGACTTTTTCAGAACAGATCTTCAACACACGGACTGAGGTCTGGTCAGCCGCATGGGAAGGATTTCAAAAAGCGGCCTGTGTTTGGTTGGGGGTTCGGTGCGGATGACAGGATACCCAAGCGATGGGAGCCCAAGCTCACCGCCATCGGCACCATATCGCGGGATAGCGTGAACGACACGCTCATCGTCCTGGAAAGTACCGGAGATGGTAGGTCTGATGGCGTATATTCTATTGGTTATTCTATCGATCAAACAGATACCCACGCGTCAGGAACGATTTCTCCTTCGGAAAATCCATGCCCCTCCCTCTGTCTTAAGAGAGGCTGACTTTTCTGCATACCATAATCATGCGATCACATTCATTATCGCTGCGAGTCTGCTCGTCACGGTTCAATTCGACAACACCGCGCTCTCCGCGGGTAATTTCGTATCCGTCACGCTCTGGCTCTGCGTCGCACTCGCGGGGGCAATAAGAAACAAAGCAGTAGCACATGAATCGGCCATGGCCCGGTACCAGGAGTTAGCAAAACGTTTGTATAGCCAATCACGCAAAGATTCATCCATCTCCGCGTCAGTCGCCCGGAGCGAAGGGCCTCACAGTGCATAAGCTGGTTCCATTTGCCCTTTTCATTTATCTCGGCACGCTGGCTATTGCCCAGACCGTGTACGGGCGCGCCTTCATGAATGCGCGCTGGCTGGCTCTGGCATTCCTGCTGGTCATAGCCGCCGCTTATTGGTTTTCAACCAAGCGGCTACGGGCCTCCAGAGGCAGCGACAAGAGCACGACGATAGTCCTTGTTTATCTCGGTGTCACATTCCTTTCCGTGATTACGGCTGAAAACCCTTTATTCAGCGGCATGAAATGGGCCTCACACGCTGCCATGATTCTTGTCTTTCTTCTGTTCCTGTGGCAGAGCCTGACCGTAAAACAGGTAAATCAGGCTTTAAACATACTGAAGTGGCTCGTCGCCATTTTGATTCTCCTGTCCTGGTTGAAGCCGGCAACCGTCAACTATCAGGAGGATATAGACCTTTACAGTGGCGTCTTCGGAAACTCGAATGCAATGGGCCAGGTGGCGGCTATTGGTTGCTTATTATTCCTGCATAGTTTTCTGACGGCGAAAGCGAGCTGGCTCCGATGGGTTGAACTCATCATGGCCTGCGCGGCGGCATGGCTCGTCTGGTCGAGCGGTGCACGGAGCGCCATGGTGGCGTTTATTACCGGACTGGTCCTTATGAACTACTTTTACCCCAGCAAACTGAGGGGCAAAGTATTCTGGGTGACCCTTCTCGTAGGAGGGCTTGCCCTGGCAGTGCCACAGATGCCGAAGGCCATCATAAGTGTTGTCCTGCGCGGCAGCACGGAGACAAGGACTTTTTCAGAACAGCTCTTCCAGACACGGACCGAGGTCTGGTCAGCCGCATGGGAAGGATTCAAAAAGCGGCCTGTGTTTGGTTGGGGGTTCGGTGCGGATGACACCATACCAAGGGTCTGGGAACCTAAATTCACAGCCATCGGAACTGTTATCACAGGGACAGTGTAAACGACACACTTATCGTTCTGGAAAGTACCGGAGTGGTGGGTTTGATCGCGTATATCTGTTACTGGTTATTTTATCGATCAAACAGATACCCACGCGTCAGGAACGATTTCTCCTTCGGAAAATCCATGCCCCTCCCTCTGTCTTAAGAGAGGCTGACTTTTCTGCGTACCATAATCATGCGATCGCATTCATTATTGCCGCGAGCCTGCTCGTCACGGTTCAATTCGACAACACCGCGCTCTCCGCGGGCAATTTCGTATCCGTCACGCTCTGGCTCTGCGTCGCACTCGCGGGGGCAATAAGAAACAAAGCAGTAGCACATGAATCGGCCATGGCCCGGTACCAGGAGTTAGCAAAACGTTTGTATAGCCAATCACGCAAAGATTCATCCATCTCCGCGTCGGTCCTTAAATAATCGGATCTTACAGAGAAAGGCCAACCTTGACATCAGCGACCAATCACCGCACGACCTCCTTGCCGGCACCGTTCGGGGCCGAATATAGTTACCGTCCTCAATGGGGTTTTCTGGAACGGTGTTATATGCGTGCTTTCGGCGTTGTCGATTTGCCAAGCCGGCTGAGGGCCAGAGTTGTATTGCAGGAGCTGGCCAAATCTCCGTGTGAAAACGTTCTCGACTTCGGCTGCGGGACAGGCTGCTATTCGTTTCATGTAGCCAGACAGCCACAAATCCGAGTGTCAGGCCTGGACAGCAATGAAGCCAGGGTTAATGATTGCATCGCCATAGCACATAAGATTGGCCGAAAGAACATGACATTTTTTGTCGGGTCCGGGCACGACGGCCTCCGCCGCTTCATCTCAAGGGGTTTCGACAGCGTACTCGCCATTGAAGTACTCCAGTATGTTCCCGATCCGCTTCTCACACTCAGACAGATCTGCCGGCTTTTGATACCCGGGGGTCGCATTATCGGCCATATTCCCGTCCTTGGCTATCTCCGAGAACATGAAAAAACATTGTTTGATGACCTTAACCTTTCTGCAATGTTAAGAGAGAGCGGTTTCGAGGACGTATCTATCACCCGAACCTTCGGGGATGGTGTCCGTCAGGTCTGCAAAATATTCGAATGCGTAAGTCACTCCTGGGTACTCACAGCAGTTGTCTTTCCTTTCTTGCTGATGGCATCGGCTATGTGCAGAATTCCGTCACCTCGCGGCGATTACAGGCTGTTCGTGGCGCGCAAGCCTCCAAAGGCTCGGTGGGAAGGGCCTCACAGTGCATAAGCTGGTTCAATTTGCCCTTTTCTTTTATCTCGGCACGCTTGCTATTGCCCAGACCGTGTACGGGCGAGCCTTCATGCCCGTGCGCTGGCTGGCTCTGGCATGCCTGCTGGTCATAGCCGCCGCTTATTGGTTTTCAACGAAACGGCTACGGGCCTCCAGAGGCAGCGACAACAGCACGACGATAGTCCTTGTTTATCTCGCTATGACATTCCTTTCCGTGATTACGGCTGAAAACTTCTCATTCAGCGGCCTGAAATGGGCTTCACACGCTGCCATGATTGTTGTCTTTCTTCTGTTCCTGTGGCAGAGCCTCGCTATAAAACAGGTCAATCGGGATCTTAAACATCTTAAAGGTACTGCGTCGCCCTTCTGATATTAGTCTCCTTTTTGATGCCTGCATCACCTATAAAGTCTCGCGATATAGTACTCTTCCGCGGTGTCTTCGGAAACCCGAATGCAATGGGCCAGGTGGCGGCTATTGGTTGCTTATTATTTCTGCATAGTTTTCTGACGGCGAAAGCGAGCTGGCTCCGACGGGTTGACATCATCATGGCCTGCGCAGCCGCATGGCTCGTCTGGTCGAGCGGTGCACGGAGCGCCATGGTGGCGTCTATTACCGGACTGATCCTTATGAACTACTTTTACCCCAGCAAACTGAGGGGCAAAGTATTCTGGGTGACCCTTCTCGCAGGGGGGCTTGCCCTGGTGATGCCGGACATGCCAAGAGCGGCCAAGCAGTTTGTCCTGCGCGGCGGCACGGAGAAAAAGAGTTTTTCGGAACAGATCTTCAAGACGCGCGCTTCGGTCTGGTCAGCCGCATGGGAAGGATTCCAAAAGCGGCCTGTGTTTGGTTGGGGGTTCGGTGCGGATGACAGGATACCCCAGCGATGGGAGCCCAAGCTCACCGCCATCGGCACCATATCGCGGGATAGCGTGAACGACACGCTCATCGTCCTGGAAAGTACCGGAGTGGTAGGCCTGATGGCTTATATTCTATTGGTTATTCTATCGATCAGACAGATACCCACGCGTCAGGAACGATTTCTCCTTCGGAAAATCCATGCCCCTCCCTCTGTCTCAAGAGGGGTTGACTTTTCTGCATACCATAATCATGCGATCGCATTCATTATTGCTGCGAGTCTGCTCGTCACGGTTCAATTCGACAACACCGCGCTCTCCGCGGGCAATTTCGTATCCGTCACGCTCTGGCTCTGCGTCGCACTCGCAGGGGCAATAAAAAACAAAGCAGTAGCACATGAATCGGCCATGGCCCGGTACCAGGAGTTAGCAAAACGTTTGTATAGCCAATCACGCAAAGATTCATCCATCTCCGCTGTCAGTCCTTAAATAATCCAGATCGTACAGAGAACAGGCCAACCGTGCACATCGACCAATCGCCACACGACCTCCTTGCCGAAACCGTTCGGGGCCGAATATGAGTTACGGTGACAAAGATATGGCCGGCCCCGTGCCAATGCGCATCGGCATATTATTGGACCATCCAAGCCCCCACATGACTGCCTTGCTTGATGCCCTCTCCGCGCAGGAAGGTTGCGCGGCTCACATAACCTATCTCGATCGCGCTTCTCCCGGAAGAAGCTGGGGGGCTCCCGTGGCTAGATTGCCGCATAGGTTTGTCCGCGGGTTCAACTGGCCGGGAGGGGTACGACTGAACCCGGGCATTTGTCATATCCTTAAGACGACGAAGGTCGACATGTGGGTTTTGTACACGTGCTATACCTCACCAACAACGCTGCTTGCAGCGTGGTGGCTTCGCCGCCACAGGATACCGTGGGTATACGTAAATGAGCCTCCTCGGCCACGCAACGCTCTTCTCACCTCTTTCAGACGGCCGATACTCTCCTTCGTTCTGAAGCGGGCATGGGGCGTAGCAGGCACCGGCAGGAGAGCTGAGGAAATGTATCGCGATATCCTGCCCGATAACAAGCTAACGGAGTCTGTACCGTATTACATCGACCTGGACTCCTTCTACAGCATACCCCCCATCGCACCACTCGCCGATCATGAGCCCGTGCACTTCGTGAGCTCGTGCCAAATGATCGGGAGAAAAGGGCTTGATCTCCTCCTTCACGCCTGCAACCTACTCCCCGCTGATGGGTGGATGTTGACTCTCGCCGGCGACGGCCCGTTGCGCGCAAATCTTGAGAGAGACTTTGCGCAGCGCTGGGACCAGTCGCGGGTACGATTCATTGGCCAGGTGCCTTACGAAGACCGTGCTTCAGTCTTCGCCGGGAAACACGTATTCGTTTTTCCCTCTCGTTGGGATGGTTGGGGCATGGTCGTTCCCGAAGCTCTGGCAGCCGGGCTTCCGGTCGTATCGAGCGATGCCGTAATCTCGGCCCACGAATTCATTAACAATGGCGAGAATGGCTTCGTCACTCCTTCGGGAAACGCCCAGGCATTCGCCAAGCGTATGGCCTTCTTCATTGAGAACCGCTCAGCTATCCCGAGGATGGGGTTAGCCGCCAGACAATCTCTGGAATCATACCGTCCGGATATCGGGGCAAGGAAACTCGTCGCCTTTCTGCAGGCTTTAGATGAAAGGAACCACACGAACGAGGAACGGAGATCCCGTATGTTACGCAAATCTGGTTGAGCCTCATGCCTGGGAAAGGCTGACCCTGTCTCCCAATTTACCGGGGCGCTTACGATTGACCGCGCGCCAGACCGCAAAAAACCTCTTTATCAGCACTGCCCTTAAGGTAAAGCCGAAAAAGAAACCACACGGGGACAGGATACTCGTATACCACCTTGTCCTACCAGAGGACAGAAAACGCTTCGAAGAGCATTTGAAGTTTCTTTCCGACCATTTCACGTTGTGCACGGTCACCGAATTACTGACCGATCGTAATTGGCATACAGAGGCCGATCGATGTAGAGCAGCAATAAGCTTCGATGACGGATTCAGAATCCTCATGGCCGATTGTCTGGAAATATGTCAAAAACACGGGGTTAGAGCTACTTACTATATTCCAACGGGGTTCGTACAATTAAGTACGTCACCTGAACTCGCCGCTCAGTATAGCCTGCGAGCGCACCACTATAATTTGCCTCTTGAGCCCATGCAAAAGGAGGACCTTAGACTCCTTACAGACTTGGGGCACGAAGTAGGCAGCCATGGACAATCCCATATTAAGCTCTCGTTCCTCAGCCGGCAAGCCGCGCATCGGGAACTGACTTTGTCAATGCGGCAAATCGAGGAGTGGACGGGTAGATCTCCCGCAGGTTTCGCATATCCTTACGGTGACTTGAGCAGTTCCTTAGGGCAACCGGCTGAATGGGTTCGGGGCGCCGGCTACCGATATGCGGTAACATTGAGACGTGGTCCCATCACCACACAAAGTGACCGGTTCCAGATTCCCCGGGATCATGTTGAAGGCAACTGGCGCTTGAGCGACTTAAGATATTTTCTCTTTTCATGAATGAAGGAGAACTGGTATGAGAAGTCAGGGACTTAAGACTCTATACTACGCGTCAGCCGGCAGGTTATCGATATGCGTCCTCTGGTGGCGCCGGATTACCGGCAATGGACGCTATGCCGACGCTTACGTAAATCTCGGCTGCGGCAGCAAATATGTCCCCGGCATGGTCAACATAGACGGCAACATTTTTCGTAAGAAAGATATCTGGTTGGATGTGACCCTGGGGCTGCCCTTTCGAGACAACTCCGTGCACGGGGTCTATTCCTCCCACCTGCTCGAACATCTGAGTGTACAAGATGTACGCCGGTTACTTACAGAGTGCAATCGCGTTCTCAAACCAGGGGGAGCGCTTCGCCTGGTCGTGCCCTCCCTCGAATACGCCATCCAAGCTTACATCCAGGACAAACCAGCCCTGCTTCCGGACTGGCCGGACAGATACAGATCGATTGGCGGCAGGTTTAATAATCTCATGCTTTGCAGAAACCAGCACGCGACTCTTCTTGATTTTACTTTCATAGAAGAGCTGCTCAAAGACGCAGGTTTCTCTCTCACCTATCGGGAAGGACCCGGCAAAAGCCAGTATTTCAGTCCAAATCACTTACAGTTTGAATCCGACCCATCCCTGATAGACCTGTCGCTTTACGTCGAAGCCATCAAGCGGTAAACCTTGCGGATCCTGAAAGTCCTTCCTTCTCTTTCCTCTTTGACGGGTGGGCCGGCCAAGAGCGTGGCGAACCTCTGTAAAGCATTGGCATCGGCCGGCCATCAGGTCTGCTTGCTTACCACCCTTTGGCCGGAGGATCACCAGATCCCTGAATCAGGCCTCGAACAGACGAAGGATGGGTATAAGATCCATATCTTTCCCACCGAACCCTACTTAGGAGCCCTCTCCTTCCCACACTCTCCCGCCCTGCTCCGCGCTCTCGATTCCTTGTGCAGTTCGTCCGACATGACCGTTTCGCACAGCCTCTGGAATCCGATCGCTACCTTCTCTATGAAGCTCTTGCGCGAAAAGAAACTGCCATACGCCATAATGGCGCACGGCATGTTGGATCCCTTGGTTCTGAGAAGAAATCGCTGGAAAAAACTTCCATGGTCCATGGTTTGGGAGAAGAGGAATGTGGAAGGAGCCGCAATGGTCCTGTTCAACTCGGAAGCGGAGCGGACCAAGGCCGAACTATGCCGGTTTCGGTTTGGACGGACCTTTATAATGCCTCACCCGATTGATCTTGCTTTCTGGGCGGCGCTTCCGCCACGAGATACATTGGAACAGGCACTGCCACAAATCCGCGGGTGTGAGGTGATTCTCTACGTGGGACGGCTTAACTGGGTTAAAAACCTCGATAAACTCGTCCATGCGCTGAAGCTCGTTAGACGCAGAAGGCGGTCTGCTGTGCTTCTCTGCGTCGGACCTGACAGCGATGGCGAACAGAAGCGTATGGAGTCTCAGGCGCAGGCACTCGGATTGGCTGACCATATCTTCTTCACCGGATTGCAGGAAGGAAAGGAGCTCAAGGCGGCCTATTCCCGTGCCAATCTCCTCGTTCTCGTTTCGAAAAAAGAAAACTTCGGTTTGGTAGTGGCAGAGGCTTTGGCGTCGGGTCTTCCCGTCGTGGTGAGCGAAGGTGTTGACGTGGCGGCAGGATGGAAATCGAGCGGTCCGGTTCGGCGAGTGAAGCCCGAACCTGAGGCCATTTCGGAAGCCATCCTGGACCTGCTCGATCGTGGAGACAAGCATGCCTTACCCGATGCCGAAGCCAGAAATTTTGCCGAACGGGAGTGGGGTAGAACACGGATCGTAGAACTGGTGGATAGGTATCAACAGATATTAAAGGGGCGAGCATTGTGATTCAGCCCTTGCCCCTCACTGTCCTTATCGCTGCAAAGGACGAGGAGCGCAACATAGGACGGTGCCTCGCCTCGCTCTCGCCGGCGGAGCGTATCATAGTGATCGATTCGCGGAGTAAAGACCAGACAGCAAGAATCGCGGAAGAATACGGGGCGGAGGTTATTCAATTTGATTACGGCGGTGGCTACCCCAAGAAACGGCAGTGGGCCTTGGATACCCTCACGATCACAACTCCCTGGATACTCTTGCTTGATGCCGATGAGGCGGTGCCGCCTGAGCTGTGGCAGGAGATTGCATATGCCATTACGAAGTCTAACGGGGCGGACGCATACTTCATCACGAAGGGTTTCCATTTTCTGGGACGTCGATTCCGCTTCGGCGGATTCTCCCATCAGGCAACCCTGCTGTTCAGAAGGGGCAAGGCACGTTTCGAGCGCCTTGTTGAGAACGGTGCGGACAGTCTTGACATGGAGGTCCATGAGCGCATTCTCGTGAACGGGAAACTTGCAGGCTTCAAGACACCCCTCATCCATGAGGACTTCAAAGGTCTCGACGCCTATATAGACAGACACAACAAATACTCATCCTGGGAAGCCAACGTAAGGTATGCCTTTCTCCATGGGCCCGGTACCCAGCAAAGCGCCGTTCGCCCGAATCTGTTCGGAAATCATCAGGAGCGGCGACGCTTCTTGAAGATGATCGCTATGCGCGTGCCCTTCGAGCCCCAACTCTGGTTTCTCTACCACTACATCTTTCGACTGGGCTTTCTCGAAGGAAGACCGGGACTCATCGCAAGCCAGATAAGGGCCAGCTACATCGCTCAGGTAAGAGCGAAACTTTATGAATATGTTCAAACAGGGACATGTAGCATGAGAACAAACAGTAAGGAGTTGTCCAAGCTCTGTCTGAGAAAGCTCTTTGAGCTGGGACAATGTCTCGGCTTCAATATGTTGCCCCTGCATTTCTACTCGGGGATTCCGGATATCCGAGAGTTAAGACAGACCGACCACTGGAAATATCCGAGAACTATGGTCGGGGTAAGGTGATGATCTGGAAAGCCAACTTGCCTTCGTTCGTGAATGTTGCAGCGATACCTTAATCGCCCGGCAAGAAACTCTGCGCATCTACGAATGCTGTTCTACCGAAAACGGGCAGCCTGGTTACGGAACGATTGAAGCAGATTTCCTTTACTGCTTCATATGCAGCAAGAAGCCTCCCAAGATCGTTCAGATTGGAGCCGGGCTCTCAACCGCCGTCATCCTTCTGGCGGCGAAGGAAGCAGGCTACACTCCGAAGGTAGTCTGTATCGACCCATTTCCCAATAGGTTCTTGCGAGACGCACATGAGCACCGCCAGATCGAGCTTATCTCCAAGAAAGCTCAGCTGGTCGAACTGGATGTGCTCACTGATTTGCAAGATAACGGCCTGTTGTTCATCGACTCCACGCATACAGTCAAACCTGGCAGTGAGGTTAATTACCTCATCTTGGAAGTCCTTCCGCGGCTTCCCATGGGTAGTTGGGTCCACTTTCACGATATCTATTTTCCTTACGACTATCCTCGAAACCTGATGAGCACCAACCTCTTCTTTCCAAATGAGAGTGTTCTGTTGCATGCCTTTCTCACAGGCAACCAAAAGTATGCTCTTAGGACCTCTCTGAGCACGCTCCACTACGAAAGACCTTCTGACCTGCAGAGACTCCTTCCCAATTACCGGCCGTCCAATAACATCCATGGCATGGCGGCGTCTGAGGGTGATTTTCCCTCGTCGGTCTACTTACAGTCGTTCTATTCGATCGAAACATAACGAAGCCCTCTGTAACCATTCATCTATCATTTCTTTCACCCGGACGACGTTGTCGGCGCACAGGCAATTTTCAGATTTTGCCGTAGAACTGGCCCACCGGGGATGGGACGTAACCGTGCTGACCAGTAACAGATGCTGGGGGCACTCCAAGGCGAAAATATCTCTCGCCCGGGAAAACTGGCACGGCGTGCGCATCATCCGCGTGTCGCGATTGGCTGGAACCAAGCAAATGACGTTCTGCGCATAGGCAACGCTCTCTGGATAATGATGGGCTGGCTCGTGCGACTCCTTAGACTACCCAGAACCGATGTCATCGTTGTTGGAAGTGATCCCCAATTCTCCCAATTGATCTTCCCTGCAATAAAAGCACTCATCCGCCCTAAAGTCTTGGTGTACTGGTGTTTCGATCTCTTCCCGGAGGCCATCCTGGCGGACGGCGCGTCCAGACCTGTGCGCTGGCTGGCACGCGGGGTTCAACCCTTCATAAAGAGGACGTACCGTTCCGTCGACCTCATGGTGGATCTCGGACTTTGCATGCGCAAGCGTCTTAATCTGTATAACCATAGCGCCAGGCGCGAAACGCTTACCCCATGGGCCCTGTTGGAGCCGGAAGCGCCTGAACAGCCAGACCCGGTGAAGGCGTTCGATGTTCGGCGACGCTGATCTTACCCTGCTTTACTCGGGCAATATGGGCAAAGCACACGATTTCATGCCCTTTCTTCACCTGGCTCGGATGCTCAACCGCATCAATCCAAAGATCATCTTTTGCTTCGCGTGTCGAGGAAACAGGATGGCCGAACTCAAGCAGCAATCACGTCCGGAGACACGAACATCCGCCTTACTCCATTCGCAGACGAATCTGAGCTGGAAAAACAACTGAATGCGGCAGACATACATCTGCTGAGCCTCCGCCCGGAATGGGCAAGGAATCGTCGTACCATCTAAATTCTTCGGATCGCTGGCGGTTGGAAAACCGGTTATATATGCGGGGCCCGGAATTCTCGTCCATAGCAGGATGGGTCAGAGAGCTCGATGTCGGCCTGGTACTCACGCAACAGAATTTCAAGGATGTGGTTCAAGAGCTCCTTAGGATATACCAAGACCCGGATATGCTCGCCTCATGGCAGAAAAATGCGATACAGACATATCAAAGTTATTTTGCCAAAAAAATCATAATGGATGCCTGGAACTCTGCACTGCACGAAGAACTAAAACACGATTTCCAGACAATGTCTCCAAAAGTATCGGTCATCAGCGAGTCGCATGTCAGAATAAGAACACACGCAGGAGGTAGCGCATGAAAGGACTGGAGACGGAGCGGGTGGTTTTATCGGCAGTCATCTTGTCGAGCGTCTTAAAGCTGAAGGCTTTTGGGTGCGCGGCATCGATCTCAAGTATCCCGAATTCGGCGAAACGGCCGCGGATGATTTTCTTCTCGGAGACCTGCGCGACCCCAACGTCTGCAAGCATGCTATTGACATGCCTTTCAATGAGGTCTATCAGCTGGCAGCCGACATGGGGGGTGCCGGATTCGTATTCACCGGGGAAAACGATGCAGAGATCATGCACAATTCCGCATTGATCAACCTGAACGTATTAGAGGCGTGTCGCAGCCGGAATATCAAGCGAATCTTCTACTCATCGTCAGCTTGCATCTATCCGGAATATAACCAGATGGACCCTGACAACCCGAAATGTTCAGAGGGCTCTGCCTATCCGGCCGCACCGGACAGTGATTACGGCTGGGAGAAGCTCTTCAGCGAGCGACTTTACCTTGCCTTCCATAGGAACTTTGGTATAGCTGTACGCATATCCCGATACCACAATATATTTGGCCTGGAGGGAACGTGGCGCGGCGGGCGAGAAAAGGCCCCGGCAGCACTCTGCCGCAAAATAGCCTCCACGCCCGATGGCGGCGAAATAGAAATATGGGGCGATGGCTTGCAGACACGATCCTTCCTATACATTGACGATTGCCTTGATGGAACCCTGCGGCTCATGCGCTCTGACTTCACAGGTCCGCTTAACATAGGTTCGGAAGAGATGGTAAGCATAAATCAACTTGCCACGATGATCATGGAGATCGCCGGAAAAAAACTGAAGATTAAGCATATACCCGGCCCGCTTGGCGTGCGCGGGCGAAACTCAGACAACAAATTGGTAAGGGCGGTGCTGGGTTGGGGACCGAGCATCTCTTTGAGAGAAGGTTTGGAGAAAACGTATGCCTGGATAGAGAAACAGGTCCACCTCGGTCAAGTTGAAAAGGCTGCCTAGAGAGGCCATTTTCAGGAAAGATGGGTCCCACCGTGTCCAAGAATGCCAATAGAAGAAGAGCTGATTCTGGCCTGTGCACGAACCACCGTAGAGTCGGAAGCAGCAGAGAGGATCGGAAGTCTTGCCGGCAGCGCTCTCGACTGGGGCTGGGTGGTGGATGTCTCCCTGAGAAATGGCGTTGGACCCCTTCTTTACAAGAATCTGAGAACCCTCGCTCCATTTGCTGCCCCACCGCCCATTATGGAAACACTCCAGAGACATTATTATCAAAACATTGCGCATAACCTGGCATTGGAGGAGCAGCTCTCGACTCTTCTTCGACACTTCCATGCCGCACGGATAACCGCTATCCCATACAAGGGACCAACCCTGGCAGCCACGGTCTACGGTAACATAGGCTTGAGGGTTTTTGGGGACCTGGATATCCTTATTCAAAAAGAAGACGTCCGAAAGGCTGCGGACCTGATGATTGCGCTCGGATACAGGTCAGATCTCCAATTCTCCCCTGAACAGCTGGCAGCGTACGTGCATCACTTCAACGAACTGCCGTTCACGGGAGGCGGCAGGGCTCCTGTCGAGCTTCAATGGCAGATCGTACCTGACCACTTCGTTTTCCCGGTAGAGCCTTTCTGCCTCTGGGATGACCACTCCTCAGGACAAGCGTCCCAATCGGACCACGGAACGATCCCCGCTGAGAAGCAGATTCTCATGCTTTGCGCTCATGGAGCCAAGGACTCCTGGGGAAGGCTTGCCTGGGTCTGCGACATAGCGGAACTCCTTCATAAGTCTCATCGGCTTGATCGGGACGGCCTCATGAATCTGGCAGCGCAAACCGGGGGGCTGCGCATGTTGTACCTCGGTCTTCACCTCGCTCACGAACTGCTGGAGGCTCCTGTCCCCGAAGAGCTTCTCCGCCGCATCGACAGAGATCATACTGCCGCTAAAACCGCCGAGATTATCCGGGAGAGAATTTTCGGAAAAGGTGATGGAGACCAGGGTGTGCTGGGAACCTGCCTCTTTTACGTCAGGCTGAGAGAACGTTTTCGAGACAAGGCGCGTTTTTTCCTCCGGACCTTCAGCCGACCGATTCCTGGCCAATGGGACCAGCTTGGCTTCGACGGTTCTTGTGCGCGTTTAAGGAACGTGATACGGCATATGCGGATGGGCTGCAGTTACGGGCTCGGCCTGGCAAAGCAAAGATTGGGTCTTTTCCTGAGCTCTTTGCGGGGTTAAGAAACTGAGGTAAAGTGCGATAACTGTTAAAGGTTATCGCATGTTCCACGACCTTCACAGACAGATGATGCTCCTCTTTATTGTGCCTTTCGGGGTTACCCTGGCGCTCCTGCCAATCACCATTCACCTTGCGCGGAAATGGAACTGCGTGGACGAGCCGGGTGGAAGACGCATCCATGGTGAGCCGACGCCGCGATGGGGCGGAATTGCGCTCTTTCTGGGCATTTTGCCTCTCTTCTATTTCATTGGGTTAGGCAGAGCGTTTTTTTCCTACCTCGCTGCATCATTCTTTCTGGTCGTCATTGGAGGCATTGACGACCGCCGGGAACTCGGGTTCACGACAAAGTTTTTCGCAATGCTCGCCGCCATTACCACGGTGATTTTTGGCGGCGGTATACAGATCCACCAGATCGGCACGTATGGCAGCATAGGTTTTGTAAAGCTCGGCATACTTGCGATCCCCTTCACCTACCTGTGCATTATAGGCGTCACCAATTCCATCAACCTGATCGATGGCCTCAACGGACTGGCCGGCGGTCTCTGTTTTTTCGCTTCTCTGTTCATAGGAGTCGCAGCCTATATTTCGAGAAACTTTGAGCTTGCGGGGATTTGCATGGGGTTTACCGGTGCTCTGGCGGGCTTTCTACTCCATAATTTCGGCACACAGGCCAGCATATTCATGGGCGATTCGGGCAGCCTCTTCCTTGGCTTTTCACTCTCCGTCTTTTCGATACTCCTGACACAGGATCCTAAATTCCATGTAGAGCCGCTCTTTCCGGTGCTCGTGCTACTCATCCCTATATTCGATACGCTCAGGGTCATGGGGACGCGCCTCTTCAATGGCCAAAGCCCCTTCAAGGCCGACACCACCCACCTTCACCACCTGCTCCTCAATAAGGGGCTTCCAGTGACAGGCATAGTGACACTCCTCTGGTCACTCACCCTCATCCTGGGCGTAACAGCAGTTTTGCTTATCAAAAGAACGTCGATGCCCTACCTCATGGTCGTCCTGGGCACGAGCTTGCTCTTCAGTATTTTCGCCAATTCGCTGGTCAAAGAACGCGCAAAAGCAAGACATGTGGATAAACGAGCGGCTCAGTCGGTCGCCAGAACTGCACAACTCCAACGTCTGAGGGTCATCAGAAAATCAGCAAACGAGTGGTAGTCTTAACCTTGTCAGGTAGTTTTTGGTATGGACTGGTTGCAAGTCCGAAACGAACGGAATAAACTAAAGAGATAAGATGCACCAGGCAGCTCTTTGTACTTCGTTCCGTGTCCTTTGTTCACGGAGACGAAATGGACAAGATAAACCAGATAGACGAGATGGACCGAGAGAAACATTCGGAGGGATTATGATTCGATACGTGATTATCACGCTGGTCGGGTTAGTGCTCACGGCTGGAGCAACAGCAGCACTCGCGCAGGAGCCGCGCCATATCGAGATTCGCATCATTAACCCTTCTTCGCCACAACAACCACAAAGCAAAGAACCTACAAACGAATTGACCCGGGATAAAGCCACGCCCGGCCCAAGCACCGCCGTTCAGTCGGATGATACTTCCCAAGTGGTCCGACAATCAATGCCGGCGGTGGTTACGATCATCACCGATGAAGGGCTCGGATCGGGTTTTTTTGTCAGTTCCGACGGGTATCTTCTAACAAATTCACACGTAGTTCGTCAGGGTGGCTGGCCGTCCATCCGCTTGGCAGATGGAAAGAGTGTCTCTGCGAGCGTGGTAAGGAATGACGAAGAAAAAGACCTGGCATTATTAAAGGCTTCCGGTTCAAACTACCCTACCCTTCCACTTGGCGACTCGAATAAGGCTGCGCAAGGTGAGTCAGTTATCGCGATAGGATCTCCGGTAGGCCTTGAAGGCACCGTGACCCGGGGGATTATCAGCGCCGTCAGGAGGGCTACGAACGGCATCACTTACATACAGACGGACGCGGCAGTGAATCCTGGAAACAGCGGCGGACCGCTCCTAAACAAAGCCGGACAGGTCATAGGGATAAACGCGATGACGATTAAGAGCAATCAGGCCGATACTGATCGGCTTGGATTCGCAATATCGATCAATGATGCGAAAACATTTATGGGTCGGTGAGAAAAGGGCACCAGCTTCCATCTACTTGAGAATGTAGGTTCCGTCAACCGTCTGGGTTCTTCTTTTCTTCGATGAAAAATCAAAAGCGTTTACTTTCCGTCGCTCCGTCGACTTCGCCTCTGTCCTTACCATGATGCCAAGAACGGCAACAAAGAAAACTGCCACGATTATGAGTACCGCAGCCACCTGGGCTTATCTCCTTTCTGAGGTCGTATCTAATTCGGTCAATTGTTGATCCTATCTTTTATCGACGCATCAGCCGAAAACTTGAGGCTTCCGCAACCGCTCAGTTTTAGGACCGTTTAAAAAACCAATAAGACTAATGGAACCAATTGAACCAATGAAACGAGCCTTATGTCTTGACTTTGTGCGCTCACTAGTGTTTTAGTACTGATGATGCTGGACAGGACGGCCAACCCCACAATCTCTTGTGCGACTGTGTGGTGGTTTATGACAAACGCAGGGCTGAGGCTCGTCCACTAGCGACGGAATCCTATGAGGAGCCGTGGGCAGCCCAGGAGATCGGCTGCCCACGGCTCTTTTTTTGGATAGATTTCCAAGGATCAGTTTGTGGAAATCTATCTAGCGAGCACGGCGAGCGAGAGGGGATGGCCGGGTACCCGCCTGCGGGTGGGGCTTCGCCGGTGGAGGGGGCGACGCGAGCCCCAGTATTGAGAGGAGGCACGTTTTGGTATGAACAGACAAGAACAGAGAATGCTTATGGGCAACGAGGCTCTCGGAAGGGGGCTTTTTGAGAATGGGTGCTCGTTGGTGGCTTCCTATCCCGGTACGCCTGCGTCCGAGATCCTTTCCTCCGTGGTCACCTTTTCCAGGGAGGCGGAAGTGCCTATCCACGTCGAGTGGTCCATCAATGAAAAGGCGGCATTCGAGGTGGCGCTGGCACATAGCTATACCGGGAAGCGCGCTGCAGTCGCTATGAAACAGGTGGGTTTGAATGTGGCAGCGGATCCATTCATGCGTTCCGCGTACCTCGGCGTCAAAGGCGGTTTCGTCGTTATCTCGGCTGATGATCCCGGCCCCCACAGCTCCCAGACAGAACAGGACAGCCGCCTTTTTGCCCACTTCGCCAAGATCCCCGTCTTCGATCCTTCCTCCCCCCGGGAGGCAAAAGAAATGATCAAAAAGGCCTTTGATCTCTCCGAGCGGTATGAGATCCCCGTCATGGTGAGGCCTACCACCCGTGTCTGCCACGCCCGGCAGAATGTTACTTGCAAAAAGCCGAAGCTCCTGGAAAGACGCGCACACTTCGAAAAGAACCCATCCCGATGGGCAGCCACACCGCAATTCATCTACGACCTGCACAAACTTCTCAATGAGAAAATGGACAAAATCTCTGAAGAGCATACGCTCTCTCCTGTTCCTTTTGCTTCCCTACCCTCGCGGAACAAGCGATGCGTAATAGCTTCCGGTGTCTCGTTCGCTCATACATATGAACTGCTCCAGGAGATGGAACTTCTGGACCGCCTCGATCTTTTTCAGGTACTTCTCCCCTTCCCGCTCAACCGGCGATTCATCGACATGATACAGAGTGATTATGAGCAGGCGCTTGTTGTGGAGGAAACATACCCGGTGATCGAGCTGCAGCTCGAGAACAAGAAGATTCATGGGAGAAAATCGGGCCTCGTTCCGCGGCAGGGTGAGCTAACGCCCGACTGCATCCACGAAGCCCTGGAAAGATTCCTGCGTGGCCCTTCCCACACCCGGAAGCCGAAGGCCGTATCACCGGGAAAGAGGCCTTCCCTCTGTCCGGGGTGCCCCCACCGACCCGCTTTTTTTGCGATCAAGAAAACCTTTCCCCGAGGCATTTTCCCCAGCGACATCGGTTGCTACACGCTCGGCATAAACCTCGGCGCGGTCGACACCTGCCACTGCATGGGCGCGTGCATCAGCCAGGGGGCCGGATTTTACCACTCCTATGCACAAGACGGAGAGAACATACCTCCTATCGTTGTCACCGTCGGCGACTCCACGTTCTTCCACGCGGGGATCCCCGGGCTCATCAATGCCGTTATTCAGGAAGCTCGCTTCATCATCGTGATCCTCGACAATAGTACAACTGCGATGACCGGACACCAGCCCGCGCCTCACCTGGGCATCAAAGCAGATGGCACACCGGGACCGGCAGTCTCCATTCCCGATATCGTCTCCGCAAGCGGGGTCAGATTCCTGCGCCAATGTGACCCTTATGACATACCGGCATTCAGCTCATTGCTTGAGGAAGCCGATCAATACTGTCGCAGCGAGCAAGGTGGCGTCGCAGTGATTATTTCGAAGCATGCCTGCCCTGTAGACAAGAGGGCGATTGGACCGGAGCGGCTCTATACCATGGAGATAGATGCGACCTGCGACGGCTGCAAACTCTGCCTGAAGCAGTTCGAGTGTCCCGCACTCGAATGGGTTGAGGCAGACAGCCGGACCAAAACAACCGGCGCAAAAGGCAGAGCCAGGATAGACCAGGCACTCTGCGTGAAGTGCGGGGTTTGCAGGTACGTCTGCCCAAAAGGGGCAATGGCCGTGAAGAAGGAGACAAAAGCGTGAAACAGCAGATCATAGTGAGCGGAACGGGCGGTCAGGGTATCCTTTTCCTCACCAGATTCTTCGCAGAGGCAGCCATGATGATGCGGCTTGAGGTGCTTACCTCAGAAATCCACGGGATGGCCATGCGCGGCGGCACGGTCGTTTCGCACGTGAAGGTGGGGCCCTTCAAGAGCCCTTTGGTGAGGGAGGGCCAGGCAGACGCAGGCCTCATTCTCGACAGACAGAACCTGGAACTGCACCGAGGATTGGTAAAACCAGAAGGGTTCGTCTTCGTCAACACCGATACCCCGGGAGATTACTTTTCAGTGGATGCTTCCGGGCTCGCCCTCCGCGCGGGTTCTCCTGCATTAACGAACCTCGTGTTGCTGGGCTTTGCAATGCAGCGAGGTGGTTTCTTCTGCGAAGCCGACGTGGCCAGAAAGGTTCTGAAGAAGCTCTCCCCGCCTGCCCAGCTTGAGCTTAACCTCAAAGGCTTCGATATGGGCTATTCGTCTACTTAGTCTATCTGGTCTGTTTGGTCTATCTGGTCTATCTCGTCCGTCTCCTTCCGGAGACGTTAATGACAAAATAGACTAAACGACTAGATAGACCAGATGGACCTCAGTATTCCGTCACGCTGCCTGGGCCCGCTGCTTCCTCAGTCGCTCAATAATGGCGGCCAGGAATTTCTCCCTCTCCTTCAAGGCATCACGAAATTCTCTCTTGTACGTCCTGTGGATCTCCACGTCAAGGTGAGAATGGTAGTTTTCGAGAACGTTCTGAAGGACCTTGGCCTCGTCTTCTGATAGCTCCAGATTTACCATGTTAGCCTCCCCGTGTGTAGATTGTATAAGCTCGTAAAAAAAATATAAGCATAAGGGCGAGAGAAATCATCCTTGTCCCATTTCTCTTGTCTCTTTGGTCCATTCAGTCTTTCTAAACGAAGAACAAAGAACGAAGCACGAAGAACTATCCGTGGTTTGTCTGGTTTCTCCGGACCCCGGAATACCCGCAAGCGGGTACCCACCCCTGGACGCTTGCATTTTAAACTGTTGACACAGAGCTTCAATCTGGTGTAAAAAGACGGGTCATGCTGTTTCCGAAAAAACAGATTTACCGTTACTTCTTAGCACTGGCCGCGGCGGGCCTCCTGTGCGGCACTCTCTTAGTCTATCCTGTCCTCCCTGCCTTTGCAGAAGAGGAAGAAGAGTCCCCCAGGGAGGCCATCGTCCAGCAGATTATCCATTTTATAAAAGGGAAGAACGTCCGCCTTCATGACGACACCCTGACACGGATGGCGAACACGGTTTATGAGGAATCCCAGCTCCATGAACTTGACTACCGGCTCGTTCTCGCGGTGATCAAGGTAGAGAGCAACTTCAGGCACGACGTGGTATCGAAACGGGGAGCCCGTGGGCTCATGCAGATAAAGCCTTCCCTCGCAAAGTATATCGCCAAGGGCGCTGGCGTAGATTACAGCGGACGTGACTGCCTCAGCGAGCCTGAGAGCAATATAAAACTCGGTGTGTACCACCTCTCTCAACTGATGGAGGATTTCAAGGACATGGCAACAGCCTTACATGCTTATAATGCCGGGCCGGCCAAGCTGAAAGGTAAGCTGTTTAAAGACAAAGAGCCGAAAAACAAGTTCGCAAAGCATGTCCTGGGCGAGTACCGCAAGAATATTGAAGTGCTGCCAGATATGGAATAAAGGTAACTCCCTCCTGTAACTATGAGCGGCGATATTACAAAAGAGAAACTGACAAACATCATCAAAGAACTCCTCAAGACCGATACCGATCTTCGTTTTCTGCACGAATTGCGTAAAGAAGATCTGGAGAAGCTGGTCGCCTGTATTCGAGACAGAATATATCGGCTGGAAAAGTAACCGCACGTAGCGGATGAAAGCATCCAGGCCGACAGAAGGCTGTGACCAGACGAAAGGTGGTTTTGGAGCAGGTTCGTAACATCCTCCCGGGCTATCCGCTCCCTCTCGGAGTCCATCTTCACAACGACGGAGCACAATTCAATCTTTTCAGCAGAAACGCATCCGGCGTCTGGCTGCTGCTCTTTGACCACGCCGAAGACCCGGTGCCATCCGCGACTATTGAGCTCGACCCGTCACGTTTTCGGACCGGGGACATCTGGCACGTCTGGGTCAAAGGGATAAAGGCCGGCCAGTATTACGCTTACCGGGTCCGCGGCCCTTACCGCCCCCGGCAGGGCCACAGATTCAACAAACACAAACTGATTCTCGACCCATACGCCAAATCGCTTTCGCGAAGGCCCCCCTGGGACTTTAACCGGGCCAAGGGCTGCGATCCCCTTTCCTTTATGGAAGATCTCTCTCTTTCGAACGATGACAACACGGATGCGGTTCCTCGATGCGTCATAATCTCTGACACGTTCGACTGGCAGGGAGACACACCTTTGCGGCGTCCGTTGTCGGAGACGATCATCTATGAGACCCACGTGCGCGGCCTCACGATCCACGCATCCTCAGGAGCCGCGTACCCGGGGACCTTCCGTGGAGTTCTCGAAAAGATCCCGTACCTCAAGGATCTCGGGGTTACTGCCCTTGAATTGCTTCCCATCCAGGAATTCAACGAGCGTGAACTCGACACAGCTAATCCATTCACCGGAGAGCCGCTCAAGAACTACTGGGGTTACAGCACTGTAGCCTTTTTTGCGCCGGAGGACCGCTACGCGGCAAGCAAGGTAGACGGAGCGCAGGTAACAGAGTTCAAAGAGATGGTGCGGGGGCTGCACAAGGCAGGCATCGAGGTGATCCTTGACGTTGTATTCAACCACACAGCGGAAGGTAACGAGCGTGGACCCACAATCTCCTTTCGCGGGCTCGACAACAGCATCTATTACATGCTCGAGAGGAATAAGCGGTTTTACAAAAACTACACCGGGTGCGGAAACACGCTCAACTGCAGTCACCCTGTGGTGCGCGGGTTTATTATCGATTGTCTGGTCTACTGGGTCCTCGAGATGCACGTGGATGGCTTTCGCTTTGACCTTGCCTCTGTCATGGGACGGGACCAGGAAGGGTACATAATGAAGAATCCGCCACTCCTGGAGGAGATCGCAGAGCACCCGATCCTGCGCCACACCAAGCTGATCGCTGAAGCGTGGGACGTTGCCGGGGCCTACCAGGTCGGCTCTTTCCCCGGCCGTCTCTGGTCAGAATGGAATGGGCGTTTCAGGGATGATGTGAGAAGGTTCTGGCGCGGGGATCCCGGGATGATCGGGGATTTCGCCAGCCGGATCTGTGGAAGTGCTGATATCTACCAGAGGTCCGGTAAAGAGCCGGTAAACAGCATAAATTTCGTGACCTGTCATGACGGTTTCACCTTAAACGATCTCGTCAGTTACAATAGGAAGCATAACGAGGCCAACGGCCAGAACGGCTCTGACGGCGCCGATGCCGATTATAGTTACAATCACGGCGTAGAGGGGCCGACGCACGATCCCGACATAGAACGTGTGAGGCTCCGCCAGATCAAGAATATGATCGCAACGCTCTTTATCTCCAGGGGAGTGCCGCTCTTTCTCGGAGGGGATGAGTTTCGCCGCTCCCAGCAGGGCAACAATAATGCCTTTTGCCAGGATAATGAGGTCTCATGGTACAATTGGGAACTCCTTAAGAAGAACAAGGACGTATTCCGCTTTACCAGCGAGATGATCCGGTTCCGCAACCGGCATGCTGCGCTGAGGGAGGTCAAATTCTATACGGACCAGGATATTGCCTGGTACAACCGGGACGGAGGGGACCCTGACTGGGGTCCTGACAATCGGAGTCTCGCCTGCACGATCTTGGATGACGAGGACCTCTACCTGATGTTTCATGCTGATTTCATGGACAGAAGGTTTAAAGTGCCGCCGGCGAGGAACGGCAAGCCCTGGCACGTCGCGGTGGACACCTCAAAGCGCTCTCCCCACGATATCAACCTGCCCGGAGAAGAAAAGGTGCTCAAGCCCCAGGATCACTGCCTGCTCGCTGCCCGTTCGCTGGTCATCCTCGTCGCGAAATAAGATGTTTTTCCGGTTTTTCTTGTTTCTCTCGTTTGTCTGGTTTGTCTCGTCTATTTAGTCTATCTGGTCTGTCTGGTCTCTTTCAACAAAGAACGAAGCATATGGAACGAAGCACGAAGCACTTTAAAAAAAGGCCTGAACAGGTTATATTTAAGACGAGAACGGCGCAAGCAAGGAGGTACTGCAGATATGTCCCCCTATTCAGAATTGGTTAAGAAGCATTTCCAGAATCCGCGCAACATGGGAAAGGTAGAAGATTTCGATGGCATCGGAGAGGTCGGCAACCCGGTTTGCGGCGATATGACGACCATAACCATAAAAGTGAAGGAGGGACGACTGGCTGATGTCAGGTTCGAAACCCTGGGCTGTGGGGCCGCAATCGCCGTATCGAGCATCGTTACCGAGAAAGCGAAGGGGAAGACTCTTGACGAGGCGTTGCAGATCAACGCCAAAACGCTGGCAAGCTGAGCTTGGAGAACTGCCGAAGAATGAACTCCATTGTTCTCACCTCGGCCCTGAAGCCCTCCACAAGGCCATCATGAACTACTACGACCGTCAGGCAGGAAGAACGAGAAAGGTGCGGGGCGGGAAGGACGAGCACGTTCACATAAAGGACGCTCACTGTTACTGTCCTTATTGTGAACACGAAGTCTCCGGGGAAGCTCCTGTCTGCGCCAACTGCGGCAAATCGACAGTACAGATGTAGGCCAGCTCCAGAACGATAACAGGGGACCGACACATGATCTATTTGGATAACATCTCAGGCACACCGCTTCATCCGGAAGTGAAACAGGCGATGATCAGCTATATGGAGAACGGATATGGCAATCCCACCAGCCAGCACCGCATGGGGGACCAGGCTGCTGAGGCTCTCGAGAAGGCCCGTGGCGAGGTGGCACAGCTCATCAACGCCAATCCGCAAGAGGTGATCTTCACCTCCGGAGGAACTGAGTCGATTAACCATGCTATCAAGGGCGTGGCGTTTGCGCTTGCGGATAAAGGCAAGCACATCATTACCTCCAATATCGAGCACCAGGCGGTGCTCCGGTCCGTGCGCATGCTGATGCGTTTGGGATATCACGTGACTTCGCTTCCGGTGGACGAGTATGGCCTGGTCGACCCGAAGGACGTGGAAAAGGCGATCACCGATGAAACAATCTTGGTCAGCATCATGCACGCAAACAATGAAATCGGGACCCTCGAACCGATAGCAGAGATCGGGGAGGTCACGAAAGCCAGGGGAATAGTCTTCCACAGCGACGCGGTCGCATCCGGCGGCGTGATACCGACGGATGTGAACGTGCTGGGTGTTGATCTGCTCAGCATAGCCGCTAACCAGTTCTATGGCCCGGCAGGAGTGGGAGCACTCTACATCCGACCCGGGACCAACATCATTCCTCTGCTGGATGGTGGCATCCAGGAACAGAACCTGAGAGCCGGTGCGCACAATATGATCGGGATCACGGGCATGGGTAAGGCAGCAGAACTGGCGCGGTCAGAGATGTCTTCGCGGCTGGAACATTTCAGACAGATCAAAAAGGCATTTTTAGATCGTCTTGCAACGATAGATGAAATCGTCATCAATGGGCACCCCTCCAAGAGCCTGCCAAATCTTATCTCCTGCTCGGCAAAATACGTGGAAGGCGAATCTCTGGTGCTCATGCTTGACGAAGAAGGCATTTGCGTTTCAACCCGGTCAGCATGTGCCACCGGCTCCCTGCGGGCTTCACACGTGCTCGTCTCCTGTGGTCGTGATTACATGACGACCCAGGGAACGATAATCTTCTCCTTTGGTATTGATAACACAGTTGAAGAAGTGGAGATCGTTTTCGGCGCATTCAAAAAAGCAGTCGATTTCTTGCGGAGCATGTCGCCCTTTTACAGCAAGAAGCAGGGTTGAAGAGATTTCCCCTCGTATGCTCGTGAAAGATCTGAGCGATTGTGATGAGTTTATAGCGGGCGATGGCTCCGTCCTGCGCCAGCTCCTTCACCCGGACAAGGTCAACGTAGTCTGCCGCTACAGCTTATGCCACGCCACCGTGAAACCAGGCCAGACAACCAGACCGCACAGGTTGAAGACGTCTGAGGTATATTACATCCTTGAGGGTCAGGGACTCATGTCAGTCGATGGTGAATCACAGGCGGTGCGACCCGGTCAGGCCATTTACATCCCACCGCATTCGACGCAACACATCAAGAACACAGGAGAGTCAGACCTTGAGTTCCTTTGCGTCGTGGATCCTGCCTGGCGGGAAGAAAACGAGGAAATACTCTAAGACGGTCCCACACCACCCTTTCTTTCTTGTAAAAGTCCAGGTTTGAGCTGTCAGGCAGTCTCCTGAAGCACGCCTCCACTTGACTTCTTGCTAATTTGTATTATATATTATATTGTAATGAGTACAAACTGCATTGAGACGAAAGGAACCTTAGTGGCGTGCGGCATCAAATCCACGTACCAGCGCATGAGAATCCTGGAGTCCCTTGAGAAGATGGGCCATCCCGATGCTAAGGAGCTTTACCTGCTTCTCGTGCGGGAGATGCCCAGTCTCTCTAAGACGACCGTCTACAACACGCTCGATGCTTTGCACAGGGCCGGGCTCGTGAACGTTTTGACGATCGCCGGCGAGGGCACTCGGTATGAACTGGCTGGGAAGCCCCACTGTCACTTCCTGTGCCGAAAATGCGGGAAGATTATCGACATGAATTTTTCCTGTACACATGCTGATTCCTTGCAGCTCGACGGGTATTTCGTGGAGGAACTGCTCGGCTGCTTCAAGGGCGTGTGTAAGGCCTGTCAGACAAGGGGTGCGAAACCCCCCAGAAAGACAGGGAAATCCGTTTCTCTGCAATTCCGAAATAAAAAGGGGAGGTAGGATGAAGGCCTTATTGTTGGTTTTGGCTCTGCTTGCGTTAGCGGGTTGTGGGATAGTGAGTCACGGGACCTCCCAAACTATCGGCTGCGCGACAATTCCGGCCGGAGCGTTAGTCAGGTCGGCCGATGGCTCAACGTGCAGCACGCCGTGCACCGTCAGCCTGAAACGAAAGAAGGATGACGTCCTAACCATTGAAAAGGAAGGCTACGAGACGGTGACCCTGCCCGTCCGCTCCGCCTTATCAAAAGCCTCGGCAGGAAACATTCTGTTGCCCGGCGGACTCGTTTGCTGGGGGGTTGATGTGATCTCCGGAGGCGGGTATCATTTAGTTCCCGAGCGAGTCGACATTACGCTGAAACCTCTCGCGGAAAAGGCGTCGCTCGCTGCGGAAAGTTCAAATAAGCTTTCTGCAACAAAGCGGTCGCAGCCAATTTTTGAAGCAGGGCTAAACTAGAGGCTCGGAGTTGGGATGCAAGCTATGGGCATCTCTCTTCCCCCTAGCAGTCGAGAGCAGATACCCACGGGCAAGTCCGTGGAATTCCACACTTCGGGCTAGTAGAAAGGGAACAGCCTTTACCATCAGATTCGGGTGATGGAAGTACCAATGTCTGGAACTCTTAATTAATGCGCAAGTCCGCCTCTAGAATCGATCCGCCAATGGCCAAGCCTGAAACCAATGGCCTTAAGATGCCTGGATCATGCTTGCATGTGCATGGCTGCTCGGTTTTGCCATGTATACCCCTATGCTTTGTATTCCTCCGATAGCCCATATCATCAAGGAGGAACTACACGTGAGCCACGCTGCTGTCGGCCTTCTTTTTTCCGTACCGGTTACCGTGCTCGTAGTGCTTGCCATACCGAGCGGTTTTCTCGCTGACAGATTGGGTTCGCAAAGAGCTGTGGGTATCGGGGCCATCGTGATGGCAGTTGGAAGCCTGTTAAGGGGCACTTCCCGAAAGCTTTGGCTCGTTTTTGGTCTATACCTCTCTTTTTGGCGTTGGATTCAGTATCATCTATCCGAATCTCCCAAAGCTCGTGGGCCTTTGGTTTCCGCGTGAGAAAGTCGGTTTAGCAACGGGAGTCTATTCAACGGGGATAACAACAGCCGGTGCCCTCGCGCTTGCGATTACGTTGCCTGTGGTTTTCCCCCTGACAAACAGCATCCAGGGCACCTTCGTGATCTGGAGCATCCCCGCGGTAGTGGCAACCATCTTGTGGTGGATTATTGCCAAAGATCCACCCTTTCCATCCCGCACCTCTATCCAAGCGGCAACAGTCAGCCGTACTTATCCTCCTTCTTATTCGCTATGGAAGGATAAGAATATGTGGTTCATCGCTCTTCTGCTGTTTTTTAATGACATCCATTTTTACACATGGTCAGGATGGAGCCCCGCACTGATGATGAAGAAGGGGGCCAGTCCAGAGTTGGCCGCGCTCATAGCATCATGCAGGGGCTGGGGAGGTTTTCCCTTCATCTTCCTGATGCCGTGGGCTTCCTACAAGGTTGGATTAAGAAAACCGTTCATGTGGGGCTCTGCGCTTCTTTTGGCATTTGTTTCGTGGATTGCGATATATATCCCCGTTCCATTTGGTTGGCCTTTGATGGTACTGGTCGGAATTGCGACGAGCGGCACGTTCGCAATGATACTTGCACTCCCTCTGGAGCTGTTGCCGAACGAATATGCCGGAATGGCCAGTGGTACCGTACTCTCCATCGGCTATGTGGGAGGCCTTGTCGGACCCTGGCTCGCAGGCCGCATTGTGGATGTAACCGGAAGTTTTGACTTAGCCCTTTACATGCTCACGGGCACAGCAATCATTTGGGCGCTCATCGGTTTCCTGATACCGGAAACCGGCCGCAGGGCCTCACTTCAGAAGGCGTGAATCAGAAGATGATCTGGTTTCTCTGGTCTATCTCGTCTATTTAGTCTGTCTGGTCCATCCGGTCCCTCTGGTTGTACCTTCAGCCTTTATCCTTTTGCCTTTCACCGTGCCACTGGCCACTTTCCTTTACGGCAGCATGCCCTTCTTGATGCCTTCCAGACGCCTGAGCAGGTTCGCGTGCTTGGTTTCGTCCTCAAGTAGATAGTTGAGCAGGTACTCCTGCACCACCATACGCTTCCCCTTAAGCGAGGGAAGCAGTTTCTTAACGGTATCGATCATCCTCTGTTCCAGCTCAATATGGCGCTCGATCATTGCCCATACCTTCCTCAGCTCTTCGGGGGCCAGTGAGATAGCGGTATCCTGAAGGCTCTCTGCAACCCATTTCTCTACATTGTAGTGCATCTGTGAATCCCGCTGAATAACCTCCATGGTCAAACGTATGATCGGGTTCGTCGTTCTCTCGATGATACGCCCCGTAGAGGCAAGAGATGCGTCTTCCATCTTCTGCCACTCTTTCATCGCATCCACGATCTCTGCCTGCAGATCCTTTACCTTCCCCTTTGGCTTCATTGGTTCCCCCATCTCAGAGTTTCTCTGGTTTCTTTGGTTTCTGTAGTTTCTCTGGTCTATCTAGTACCTACCTAGTTTCTCTGGTTTATCTCGTCTATCTCGTCTGTCTGGTCTATTTAGTCTATTTGGTCTTCTGCTGACCGCCGACGGCATCTTCCCGCCACCCATCATCTGTCACTGATTACTGGTGACTGATTACTGGTCACTGCTCACTGCTCACTTTTTTTGCTGCCCACTTAATGATCTCATCCACCATCGCGCTTATGGTCGCTACTTTTGGTAATATATGCACTTTCAGCCCGCTTTTCTCGATCGCACTTTTGGTCACCGGGCCTATAGCGGCAATCGTAATTCTTTCTAACAACGGGAGTGCATCGCGGCCCACGATGTCGAGAAAATTCTTAAACGTAGCGCCACTCGTGAAGGTCGCCACCGATATTTTACCCTCAAAGAGAAACCGCTTCAGCAGCTTGCCATGCTTCTCCGGTTTGATGGTTCGATACGCGGCCGGAGTCTCTATTTGACCTCCCATGGCGCTTATCCGCGCGGGAAATATTTCCCGGGCCTCCTCGGCTCTCGGCAGCAGGAAACGCACACCTTTCAGGGCCCTCGATCCCGAACCGTAGAAATGCAGAAAGGTGTCCGAGAGGCCCTCTGCGTTGAATTCATCCGGCACAAGTTCTACCTTCATCCCGTAGCCGGCAATAGCCTCTGCTGTCTTCGCCCCTACCGCGCAAAGCCGGAGACCCTTCAGGTCTCTCACATCTCGCCCATTCTTGAAGAACCTTTCCATGAAATAGCGGACGCCATTTGCACTCGTGAAGACGAGCCAGTTAAACGTTTCAATCCTCTTGATCGCGCCATCCAGCTCCTTATAACTCTTAGGAGGCACTACCTTAATAGTGGGAAATTCAAAAATCTCGGCGCCGAGTTCCTCGAGGGGCTCATAGTCAGATGAATATTCCCTCGTAATTAATATCCTGTGGCCAAAGAGCGGCTTCTTCTCGTACCACGCTAATGATTCCCTTAGCCGCACCACATCGCCCACCACCATTATGGCTGGGGCTCTCATGGCGCTCTCCCTCTTCAGCCGGGCGATATTCTCCAGTGTGCCGACGACCACTTCCTGGTCAGGCCTGGTTCCCCAGCGGATCAGCGCGACGGGTGTACCTGCAGGCTTGCCGCCTTCGATAAGCTTCCGACTAATCGTCGAGACGTTTTTCGTGCCCATGAGGAAAACGAGCGTATCGTAGCTCTTCGCGAGTCCGGACCAGTAGATTGAACTGCCGGCTTTCGTGGCTGCCTCGTTGCCGGTGATCGCCGCAAAGGACGACGCGTATTTCCTGTGGGTCAAAGGGATACCAGCGCACGCCGGTACAGCGATCACGGAGCTGACGCCGGGAACGATCTCGAAAAGGATCCCCTCTTTTGCAAGCACCTCCGCCTCTTCTCCACCGCGCCCAAAAACAAAGGGATCTCCACCTTTTAAACGACAGACGATCTTCCCCCGCCGGGCCGCATCGATAAGCGCCTCGTTGATTTGATCCTGCGTCATGGCGTGGTGACCGCCGCGCTTGCCTGCATAAATAAACTCAGCTTCCTGCCTCACCCGGTTGAGTATCTGGGCGTTGATGTGAAAGTCGTAGACGACTACATCGGCCCTTTGCAGACACTTGAGTCCCTTTATCGTCATGAGCCCGATATCGCCGGGACCTGCGCCGACGAGATAGACCTTACCTCTTTTCACCTTTGCCGCCAAGAACGCTCTCCCTACACTCGCCGCTCTTTACCCTTCCAGTATTTCTCCCTTAACTCACGTTTCAAGATCTTGCCTTGGGGATTCTTCGGCAGCGCCGGCACGAATTCGACCGATTTCGGGGCTTTGTAGCGCGCCAGGTTCTGCTTGCAGAAGCCCATGATCTCTTCCGCGGTAGCCCGTTGCCCCTCTTTCAAGACGACGACGGCATGCACCCTCTCCACCCACACGTCGTCGGGAACGCCGATGACAGCCGCTTCCTGGACTGCCGGATACCGGTAAAGAACCTCCTCCACTTCCCGCGGATAGACATTCTCTCCGCCCGTCACTATCATATCTTTCTTCCTGTCCACGATGTAGATGTAACCCTTGC
>CAWIHO010000034.1:0-102461 GCA_963835605.1 uncultured delta proteobacterium
GATCCGAACTGGAGATCGTCGGCACCGGTGACTTCAACCCGATGGCAAGCCCGATATCCTCTGGAGGAACACCGCGACCGGCGAGAATGCCGTCTGGTACATGAACGGGGCAACACGACCGCTCGGCTGCTCTGCTCCGGTACCCGATCAGAGCTGGAAGATCGTGGGTACGGGTGATTTCAACGGCGACGGCAAGCCCGATATCTCTGGAGAAACACCGCGACCGGTCCGAACGTGGTCTGGTACATGAACGGGGCAACCCTGACCAGCTGGGCGAGTCTTCGATACCGTTCACCGATCGAGCTGGACGATCGTGGGTACAGGTGACTTCAACGGCGACGGCAAACCCGATATCTCTGGAGAAATACCGCTACCGGCTCAGAACGTGGTCTGGTACATGAACGGGGTGACCCTGACCGTGGGCGATTCTCCTTACCGTGACCGATCAGAGCTGGACAATCGTGGGTACTGGTGATTTCAACGGCGACGGCAAGCCCGATATCCTCTGGAGCAACACCGCGACCGGCCAGAATGCGTCTGGTACATGAACGGGGTAACCAGGACGAGCTCGGCGAGTCTTCCTACCGTCACGCGATCAGAACTGGAAGATCGTGGGGGGACAGAGCAATTACTGATTCCCAGGTAGTATGGGCGGGGCCATACAACGGCCTCCCTTCTCCATCGCTTCCACGATTGCCAGTTCAAATCTTCGATTAACAATCTGTTGTTGAAAGTGAAGCTTACAGGAAGCAACGAACGAAATTTTATCGTCGCGGATTTTTAAAAATCTCTACATCGCCAAAGTTGGCGTGTTCACTACTCTTCACATCAGTGACATGATGCCTACCGAACCAAGGAGCATACGGGGCGCACCCGTATGCTCCCATGATGTTAGATCAATGCCCGAACGATGCGGGCGGTATATGCACGATAATGGATAGCGGCCAATGCGGTGCTTCGCGTTCCACCCAAACCGTGATTCGCAGCCGTTCGCGCCAAGCGCGCTCAGCCAGTTCTTCACGTGCTTTTCGCGGCTGAAGAGCGTGCTCGCTCTTCCGTGTCTAGCAGGAAACCTTCGAAATCCCCGAAACGGTCGAAGATGAGACCGGCAATCTTGCCTGTTGAAGCAATGCGCTTTTCAACGGGTTCTTCAGGAGCGGATGCTTCGGCCTCCGTCGCCGGTGGGCGAAGGGAGAATCTGGGTCGGATCGCCGCCCAACGCCTGGACGCGTTGAGCGATGCCCTGAAGATATCGTTGAAAGGCCGGGTACCATCGTCTTTGCGGCGGCATTGCTTCGCCAATCCACCGGAAGATGGAGAGTCGTTGCTCTTCTCTGGGGAGGAGGGATTCCTTGGTGCTCACCGGTATGTTGACCTGGAACGTGCCCAGCACGCGCCGCCACTGGATGCCGGCACCACGAGTCTGCCCTGCAAGCGATCTGCGGCGGTGGGACCGGGGGCGGCGGCGGTGCCTCGGCCCGAAGCATTGGTGAGTTGCCGGACGAGCAGGGTGAAGTTCTGTCCCTTCCGGATACCGACGGGCAAGTTCACCGACATCAAGCCACGAAATTGGCGCCGTCGCCCGATCCTTTGGGCAGCGGAATGTATGTGACGCCTCCCGTGGTGCAGCCAATCGTGTGGGCGTCGACGAGGGTGAGGCGCTCGACTCGGTAGAGCTCGGCTGCTTTGGAGATTACCGCAGCCGCATCGACTGCCGGCAGGTAAATCTCGGATGTTTGTCCCACCGGCACGTTATTCCAATCGATCATCAACTCGTCGGGCGGTTCACCCTCCTCCAATTTCGCCGGCGTGGGCCGCACTTCGAAAGGTTCGAGGGCCCGGCGCGAAGCTTCGACGCCCGGATTCGCCACGTAGCTCCAGGAGATGTTGCGCTGAGCCAGCTTGTCGGAATTGAACGGTGCGCGCCGGCGTTGATGGGGACGGGATCGAAGGCGATCTCGGCCACGATACAGGTGTGCTCATTTACGATGAAGGCCTGCCGGACCGGTTCGAGGGTGATCCCAGGCCAGGGGCCGTCTTCGTTGCCGGAAGGAGGCATGGCGGGCAGCGCCGGCGTCATCTGATTGATGTCTAGCCAGCAGCCGAAGAAGGTGTCGTGCAGGGGTCCGCCGGTGGCCGCGAGGTCTTTGACATTGGGCGTGTCGGGAGTCTGCAGATTCGGAAGCGTGTTGGGCGCGCCGCTCTGCGTCGCGTCCTGTCGCGCCTCTCCGAAACACGGGACGGTGACGTACTCTCCCGCCGACAGTCCCAGTTCCGGCAGGACGTTTTGAAAATAGTCTGCGGCCGGCACCGGATACCCGGCGAATACGCTGCGTAACGCCGGTAAGTGGTGTCGGGCTGGAAATCGGTGGCGGTGCTGTTGGCGGCAAACAGCCGGAAAAATACGCGGACGCTCCGCGCCTTGCTCATCAACCCGTGATAATGGACCCGTGCGATCGCAAAATTGTAGACATTCTTGCCCGCTTTTTCGGTCGGGGCCACAGTGATAACTTCGCTGTCTTCTTCGGTGTTGAGTCAACGACTGGCCGCCCGCCATGCCTTGGACACCAGCTTTCCCGCTTCGAGCGCACTCGTTAGCGCCGCCAAAAACGCGAACGGATCGCCGCCTTTCGCCAGTGGCACACCGAACGCACTTCCTCCATCCGCAACCTGAATTAGGCGAATATCGTTGCTCAGCCACCAGGTCTGGGGGCCTTGCAGAATGTAGGGATCGGGCTGCTTGATAAACTGCACCTGGGCGCTGGCGGACATAGCTTGATAGGTCGTGTTTAGCGTCACTGTCTCGCTATCGCCGGAAAACGAGGTGAATGCGCTATCGTCGTTGCCGAAGTTGACGTCGTAGCCGAAGCGGAACCGCTGGATTCCGGCCCGAAGAAGGGTCGTCGGATCGAGACTGCTGCAAACCGCCGGGCTTGTGACGCCCGTGGAGGGGCTGAAGGTCACCACCGGCGCTGCCGAGAACGAGCTGGAGTCCGTAATGCCGAGCTGCTGGGCGTGAATCCGTCCACGATGACAAAAAAGGCGCCTTTCACCACTGCGCCGCCTGGCTGGGTGCGCAGGGCGTCGACCTCATCCTGGCCGTAATGGTCGCGGTCGAGCGCAAAGGTGACAGGCCTTCGCGAAAAACGGCTGGAGCGCAGTCAGCGGCTTGACCGTCAGGGCTGCCCACCCTGTGCACGCATCCCAACCCAAACCCGCCGGATAACCTGTCACTCCTTTGAATCCGTTATCGCCGGCCCTGGTGAGCCTACGATATCGCGAAATCCGCTCCCCCCAATGGCGTACAAGGCTGGATTGACGAACCCGAATTGTCGCCCAGGGCGGCGTTGAGCACCGCAATGAGTCCGGCCCAGAGAGGCGCCGAAGCACTGGTCCCGCTTCCCGAAAAAGGATTCGGTATGCCAAAAGCGACGCGCCTGAGTGGAATCGGATATCCACTATTCGGGCTGGCGTTGGCAGCGACGTCTGGAACACCCCGACCGAATGACCGTCATTCAGTGACCCAGGGACTCCGGCAGCGCTCTGGTAGGCAAACTCACTCGCGTAGGTGGACGTCGAAATGAAGAAATCGCTCACGCCGCCCCCGGTTGCTCCGGCAGGGTTGAAACCCATGAGGCTGGTGGTATCGTTCCAAACGTATTCGTCGAACGATGAGCCGCTGACGTTCCCAACGGTGGTGCCAACGGAAAGCACCAACGGATCGCTGGCGGGATACTGCACATGCGCCTTTGTGTCGCCCACCTTGGAATCGGTGCCCGTATCGCCGGAAGCGATGCAGACCGTGACGCCCTGCAAGGCTGCATCCTGAAACGCCAGGTGTGCCGCTGTGACCCAGGCGGCGCTAACGAACGGTCCGTCGTTAAGGTTGGGCATCGTCACCGTTCGAGACGTAGAAGCTGGAGGACAAAACCGAGCAAACCGGATCGCCGGCCTTGGGGTGGGCCACGCGCGTGATCAGGTCAACCCAGCCGGCCTGGTCGTAGGTCGTGAAATACACTGCAATGGCGGCCCCGGGAGCTGCCGAACCCGCGATGCAGTCCTGGGTGGTCTCGGTGTCGCCGTTGCCATCATTGCTGGCGTCTACCGTGATGTCCGTAACTGTCGGCATCGGGAGCCCCAATGACTTGAAGTACTGTTTAATGTCCGGTACTGGTAACCCGCTTCAGAAAAGATTGCGATGATTTGTTTCGCGGCGCTGTTCGTAGGAAAGTTATAGAGCTGCGCGATCTGTGGGACCTGTAAGCCTGGGGGAAACGTAGTCCCGGGTGGTCTCCGCCGTTTTTTCGTGATCCGGCGATTGTCCAGTCCGAAAACACCGTGATCACTTCCGCAAGTCCCTCGGGAGCGTAAATGAACCCGTCGCGTCCCCGATAAGTCTCGGTGCGAGGTCCCTCGTGAAGGCGGCGGACAACAGTGTGCTGGTAGCGCCCGAGCGTGACCGCAAAAGCCTTGCTCATTTGCGCGACTGTGCCCGAAACCACCACACTGCGCCGGGCAGCGTTGGACTCGACCACGGTCAGGCCGTGCTCATTGGCAAACTTTGTCACCCGATCGATATCGTCAGGAGCTGCTCCGTATTTCGACACAAATTCGTCTTCCAGCATTCGGCGGTGCTGGCTGGGTGCGGTTAATCCAAAGGAACTCATGTTTGGCAGCGGCGGGCCATCGGGCCGGCGCCGCAAAATAATGGTCACCGAGAATTGTTCCTTTGCATCGGCCGGGCCAAGAAACTTCGCGTTCCGTGCAGGGCGCCGTTCACTTCCTTCGAGAGGCGCATAACCCTTAGGAGTCTTTAGACGTTTAGGAGTCTTTGCCATATCTCCCTCCTTGAGTAGCTTACACTTTCTCTAGACGTGTTCTTATGACTGTATATCCCTAAATACAATTGTCAAGATAAGAACAGGATCGTTCATGAAATGGGTGATGAACCAGGCTCATGGGGCAATAAGAACCTGATTAAGTTTCAGAGTTGTGAGATTAAGAGTTATCGCTTTCTAGGTGTAATGATGTGCCGTGGAACAAAAATACAAAGTCACCATTGCAGGAAGCAAGCCTCTACACTACTATCGATGAAGACAGGGTCACTACGTTCCCCACAAGAATAGAGCACATAGCATGCATCCATCTTTCCCTGGGCTTCACCTATCACATCGACCCAATCATAGCCAAAATCCACGAGTACGCGATGCCTGCCAAGATCACCGCTCCAAAGCCGACTTGTAACAAACGCTACAGACACGACCGGCTCTTCCCGGAGTATACTATCGGTAACCGGGTGGAAAAGACCGGAACCCATTACTTCCAAGGAGGATACCATGTCGAAGGATTTGAAAGAGTATTTCAACAAGATGCCGCGATTGGGAGTCCTTGCCACCGCGGGCAAAGACGGGAAGGTTGACGTTGCCTACTTCGGCTCAGCCCAGATGGTTGACGAAAAGACGATCTTCATGGGGTGCGGTAAGAACCGGACCTTTGCGCTATCTCCAGGAAAACCCGAACGCCGTCTTCGTGATCATGGAGCCGGGGCAGACCCCTCCCGAATGGAAGGGCGTGAGGATCTATCTCAAGATGACCGATTGCCAGACGTCGGGCGAGAAACTTGACTCCCTCAAGGCCCAGCTGAGGGCAAAGGCCGGAGAAGCAGCCGCGAACATGATGCACGCGGCAATCACCTTCGCCGTGCAGGAGGTCAGGCCCTTTGCTGACTTCGGACAGGGTTGGGAGAAGTCCATATAGGATTGGTAGGGCACACAATGTCGACGGTCTTGATAGCCTGTAAGGTGCTGGAGAAGGAGCTTCTCCATGCGCTACCCTCTGGTGCGGATGTGGAGATTGTCTGGCTTGAAGCCGGGCTGCACGCGAGCCTGCCCCGTTTGGAAGCGGCACTCAAAGCAGCCATAGACAGGGCGATGCGTTCGGGACGCAAGGTGTGCCTTCTCTACGGGCAGGGTTGTCATCCGGAGATAGGGTCTTTTCTGGCACACCAAGGAGTGGCGGCGTTTCCCGTGAAGAACTGCATCGAGGCCCTCCTCGGGAGGGATGCGCCGGAACTCAAGGATACGAAGACGATGCTCATGACCCCCGGATGGGTGCGCGCGTGGCCGGCCATGATGGAAGCCCTGGGATGGAACGAGGTCGACGCGCGCATCAATCTGGGGAGGTATGAACGCATACTGGTCCTTGACGCCGGGATCGAGCCGCTCACGGACGAGGAGACGCTCTTGTTTTTTGATCTGGTGCAGGTGCCTCTCGAGGTCCGAAGGATCGATCTTTCCGTCTTTCGTGAACTCCTTGCAGAAGCTCCTTGAGAAGAAGCAAGGAGCCTGCGTCAGGCGTTCTGGCGCGTGGAGACGCTACTTCCCGGTGAAGGACGAGATTGTCCTTGATCTCGATGCAGCCGATCACACTTTGGGCAGCGGGGCACGAGGCAAGATACGAAGCAAAGGCTTCCCGGGCCTCCTCGGCCTTTTCGTCTCCCGCGCTTAAGTGGTAGTTGACTCGGATCTGGGTGATCTTGAGCACCCCTTGCACATTCTCGATATCACCCTCGACTTCCGCCCAGTAGAGGTCCTCGGGCGTCTTGATCTCTTTTTTGGCCAGCCTCCCGGCCAGCGTTCCCATCATTCAGCCTGCCGTGGCAGCGATCATGTGGTCGAGGGTGGCAGGGTACTCCTTCTCCGGCTCGACACCATAGAACCGTTTGATGCCGCTATGCACGCCATAGTAAATCGGCTCGCCGAATCCCTCGACGAATGCCTTCCTCGTCGGACCCTTCTCCCTCACGATTCTGATACGCGATGTGTGCACCACGTTGCTCATAGAACCCTCCTGTGTTTTCAGGCACTCCTGACGAGGAGCTGCCGCTTGTGCTGCACGATGCTTCCCGCTTTCTTCAGCTCCTTGAGCGCCCTGGTGACGCTGACGCGATGGGCGCCCACGAGAAAGGCGAGGTCCTCATGCGTCAGCGGGAACTGTATCACAAGGCCGTCCTCGCTCTTCACGCCGTGCTCCAGCGCCATGGTGCGCAGCACCTGGTAGAGACGGTCCCCGAGGTGGGTAAGGGACATGCTCTCGAGCCGGCTGGACAAAGAGGAATACGCCTGCTCAGGTTCTTCATGACCTGGAGGCCGATGCGGGGATGGTCCAGCACCAAGTGCTCGAACCGCTCCTTGGTAAAGCCGCAGGTGAGGGTCTCCTCCATGCACCACGCCGACACGGGATAGGTCGCCTTCTTCGCTCAGCATGTTCTCGCCGAGGAAATCACCCGCTTTTCTGATGTCCAGCGTGAACTCGGTGCCGTCTTCAAGGAGTTTGCTCAGCCTGACCCTTCCTGCCTTGAGCAGGAACATCCGGTCGGCGGGATCAGCCTGGACGAAAATAGCCTGGCCGGGCGCATAGACCTTCTTCACCGCCGCCCTGACGAGGGCCTCCAGTTCTGGAGGTTCCAGGCTTTCGAAGAGCCATACGTGCCCGAGACAGAGCTCGGTCATGGCACCCGACACCGGCACGTCTTTGCACGAGCACAGGGACTTTTTCTGCTTCATGTTCTCCTCTACAGAGTATACCACACGGTCCGGGACTTTCCCGCCGGATCGTGGGTTCTGTCCCCTGTCCTTATCAGGGCCCCGACGGCCCTGCCCGGCACGTGGACATCCTCGACGCCTTCTTGTAGCATGGACGCCGTAAGAAAAAAGTAGCTTTCGCTACAAAGTGCATAGCTTTCAGACCGGGGCCATCGCGGCTTAGCCTCTTACGATGACACAGGTGGAACCAGTGAACGTCACCTGAGTCATGAAGAGATCCAGAGCACAGATTTTTGCGCTTGCCGGTTCCGGCCGCAGTCCGATACAATAGCAAAAGAGGTTGCAAGGCCTGAAATGGAGACAAAGAGGTGCCCTATGGAAGGAAAGACCCAACGCATCCTGTATGAGGTCACGGATCATATCGCCGTCATAACGTTCAACCGTCCCGAACAGCGAAACGCCTTTGATGCGGAAATGACGCAGGAGATGCGCGTGGTAATGGATCGTTTCGAGACCGAAGAGGAGGTCTGGACAGGCATCGTCACGGGCGCAGGGGACCGGGCTTTCTGTGCCGGTATGGATCTTCGGGCCTTCACGAATGGTGAGGGCCCGAAGATCCTGGAGGGCAGGGGCGGTTTTGCCGGCTTTGTCACCTATCCGAGAACGAAGCCGATCATTGCCGCCGTGAACGGCGCAGCGCTGGCCGGTGGGTGCGAAATCGTCCTGTCGTCAGACCTCGTCATCGCGGTAGAATCCGCCGTCTTCGGCCAGCCTGAGGTGAAGCGGGGCCTCTACGCAGGCGCAGGAGGCGCGTTCCGGCTTCCCAGGGTTATGCCGAAGGCACGTGCCATGGAGATGCTCCTCACCGGGGAACCTATCGACGCGCATGCCGCGTATCTTCTCGGATTTGTCAACGCCGTGGTGCCGGCAGACAGATTGATGAGCGCCGCCATGGATCTCGCGAAGAGAATATGCGTGAACGCCCCCCTTGGAGTCCGTGCGAACCTTGCACTCGCACGAGTCGCTTTGGACATGACCGATGAGGAACTGTGGCAGAAAAACGCCGACATTTGGCAGGGCATCATCCGCAGCGCCGATGCGGCGGAAGGACCAGCCGCCTTTGCCGAAAAGCGCGAGCCCCGATGGAAGGCCCATTAGAACTAGGCGCCTGCGTTTTTCGTCAACGTCTTGAACTCTGTGCGCTATAGACGACTCTCGTGATGACCCTGCACGATACGGAAACCGCCGGTCACGAAGGATGTAGCGGGCCTGTAAATCATGTACTCAACGGTCAGCTTGTCGGGCGTGACACGGGCTCCCGAATTACTCCCGCCCTTCCTTCTTTGCACCTTTGCCATAGGCACCCAGCCGGGCCACATCCAGGAGGAATCGCCGCACGTCTTCTTCGGTTCGAGCCCTGGCTTGATCGTACTGCTCATAATGGACGATCTCTTCGAGTGCTCTTCTCGGGGGAGGTGCGACATCGCGCTTGGGATAACCGATAGGGATTAATTCGTAGACCTTAAGGGGCTGCGGTATGCCGAGGTATTTCTTCAGCATGATGGCCATGTACGGGGAACTCGCATCGCTCACGTATTGGGAACCAAGCCCGAGCGCTGCCGCTGCGAGCTGGATGAGCAGACCTGCGCTTGCGAGACCCGTAATGAGATGCTGAAACGATTTTTCCTCCCGGGTCATCACGGGGTACGCCAAATCGGCGCGCTGGTCACCAAGCACCAGAATGAACACAGGCGCATCCCTGAAGCCGGCTCCGCCTATCTTTACTTCTCCCCGTACCGCCTTCTCCGCCTCCGTCTTGAGCTCCCGCTGCCTCAGGAAGAGGTCCACGATCTTCTGGCGCGTGGACGCATCACGGATCACGATGAACTCCCACGGCTGTCCGTTGGCACCGGACGGGGCCCAACGCGCAATATCGAGTATCCTTGTGACGTACTGCTCGGGCACATCTTTGTCCTGTTTGAAGCCTCGTATCGTTCTTCTCTTCATCACGAGCTCAGAAAACAGATCGATAGTCTCCATGAGAGTCCTCCTCTTCCTTTGTGTCCGTTACACGTTGCGGTCGGGTTTGCTATCCGTTCTTTCCATTATGCCACAACCGGACTAACGTGCAATCAGTTTTTGATTTAATGGTATAGACTCCAGGACCCGCTAAACGTCAGCGTGGAACCATTGCAAGAACATGAGCTGAGCAGGGATGTCGGACCTTATCCTTATCGGGCACCGACTCGCAGATAGGTCACCCCGATCGATCCTATAGACAGCTCTCCATCGGGTCCTTATACGCTGCCACTTCTGATCGCTATACCGTGTCGAGAACGTTACCGGCTTTTCCTCAAGGTCTCGTCGCACACTCGCATACAGACGGAGCAGGTCAGCCCTGCCTGCCTGTACGTGCGGCATGCGAACTTATTCATTGAATAGGCCATGCCGTCATCTGGAATCTCTAAAGCCTTTGCGGGGCAGCTTTCAATACACGCATCGCACCCGTCACAAGAAGCATTGGACGTGGGTGGCGAAGGCTCTAAGCGTGCTTCGGTAACCACGCAGGCAAGTCTCACGCGCGGGCCAAACTGCTCCGTGATCAGCATACTGTGCCGTCCGATCCTTCCCATGCCCGCGAGCTGGGCGACGTGTTTATAGGAGAGGAGCCCTTCCAGAAACCGCTGATCAGTTGGGGCGATCGCAGGAAGCGGCAGCGAACGGTAACCGCGCTGCCGAAAATAGGCAGTCAGCTCGTGCACAGCCCTGTTGAGCCGGCCGTTCAGGTATTCGGAGTGCGCAGGCAGCAAATCACCGCCATGCGCTTCTCCAGACTCGCTGCCTGGCCTCAAAAGCTCCACGACCTCCTGATATATCTCTTTCGCGAACACGACGACGGATCGCGCGGTGGGCAGCAGTGGAGAAACCCTTCGCTCCAGTTCCGTTGATCCGGCATGCTCGATACCGACTGCCCCTATCAGCTCCATATCAAACCGATCCTTCATCTCCTCAAGAAAGTGCCTGTCAAATACTTCCATAGTGTATCCTCTCTTTTTTCTGGCCCGGCGGAATCGCCATTATTTTCCCGCCTGTCTGTCGAAGGCATGGACCAAGATGCTTATTGATTAGCACCGCTACTTGAGTATGGCAAGCAAATTCGGGGAGCGAATGGTGTATTAGGACTCGACGCTTTGATGCACCTACAAAGTGAGCATTCGGGAGTGACTAAGGCGATGCACATTACCACGAGAAGTATGCATCATTAGCCCCTTCTCACTTGAGCCCCGCCTTGCGCAGGGCTTCTTTCAAGCGGCCTATCTCCTGATCTTTGCAGGGAGAATTGCTGTAAATACGCTCCACGGATGAGGTGGGATCGATCCTGAGGACCTCTGCCACCTCCTTCCTTGCGTCGTTCTCTCTGCCGCTCAACACGTACGCCTGCGCAAGTCTCATGTGTGCAATTATCTGATCCGGCTGTTTTTCAGTTATGCTTTTCATTATCCTGATTGCCTCCTCGTATTGGCCCATGGCGATGTAACTCCACGCCAAATGAATTGGCCAGATCGGCATTGGGCGGGGACTGAGACGAAAGGCTTTCTTATAGTAAGGGATGGCATCCTCATGGCGTCCATCCCAGGTTAAGAACATGGCCAGGAACCCGTAGCCATAAGCTGAGCCGGGTTCAACGGCGATGGCGCGCTGGCCCTCTGCGATGGCTTTGTCCCAATCCTTTTTGTACGTCACGCTCACATAGCCTAGGGCAACATGAGACCAGGCCGAGGAATCGTCGAGTGCAACAGCCTTTTGCGCGAGCCGGTAAGCTCGTTCCAGAACTTTCTGAGGGTTGTCATAGACTCCTATAGTCACCTCACCCACGAGCATATAGGCAAGTTGACTGTATGCCTGTGCATACCCTGGATCCAGGGTAACGGCCTCTTCAGCCAATTGCCGGGCTCGCGTCTGGCTCTCCTTGTTATAGACTGCCCTTTGCTCATATGCCTGCAATAGCTTCAGATAGGCTTCCAGGTTTTTCGTACCTCGTGAGAAGGTACGCGCGCTTTCTCCCTCGGTCAGATTCACCCGCAAGCTCGTCAGTACCTTCATGGTGACATCGTCTTGTATGGCAAATATGTCTTTCACGTCACGTTCGTATTGCTCGGACATAAGGTGGTTACCAGTAAGGGCGTCGACCAATTGGGCGGTAATTCTGACTTTGTCCCCCATTTTACGGACGCTCCCCTCCAACACATACTGAACCCCCAGTTCCTCGGCGACCTGCTGGACCTTCACCGGCTTCCCTTTAAGGTGAATGAGTCGAGTTCCGCGCGATCACAAAGACGTTGCTGAGCTTTGAAAGGGCATTGATGATCTCCTCAGCCAGCCCATCGGCCAGGTAGTCCTGCTTGGGTCATCGCTCATGTTGGTGAAGGGTAAGACCGCGATGGAGGGTTTGTCGGGCAGAGGAAAGGCCATCTTTTCTTTGGAAGCAACCGCGACGGCTTTTTCTGGTGAGGCAACCTCGACGGGTCGGCTGATGTAATGGGTATAGAGGGGCCAGACGGCATTGGCAGCAAGCAAAGAGGGCGATGAGGACCTGTGAAGACCGGGTGCTACGCGTTTCCAATAGTCGAGGCCCCGCCGCTTCCATGTATTAAGGCGTGCGGCAGAAGTCAGAGGTTCCATGAGGACACGGTAGGCCCGCAGTGGTTCTGCGATATTCTTTACCGTCTGTTTTCCCAGGTAGTCATAACGTAAGGTCAGCTTGTCCTTGACGTGGTCATAGACCGTACCGGCAATACAGATGCCCCCTCCCTCAGCCAAACCTCTGCATCCGTGCTGCAATCGTGACCCCATCTCCGAATAGCTTGTCGTCCTCCTCAACCACCTCCCCGAGATTGATCCCGATGCGAAACTCCATCTGGCGATGGATCGGCAGTTTGTCATTGCGCTCTTTCAGTGCTGTCTGGATCTCGACGGCACCCTGGAGGGCATCCACCACGCTGGCAAACTCAGCCAGCACGGTATCTCCCGAAGCATCCACCACCCTGCCATGATGACGCTCTATGATGCCTCCCATCACCTCTTTGTAGGCGGTGAGGGTCTGGACGGTTCCTGCCTCATCTTTGGCCATGAGGCGGCTATAGCCTTTGACATCTGCGCTGAGGATGGCGGTCAGCTTACGTTTGACGTCCTGCGGGGTCATGGAGTCTCTCCCCGAAAGGTCCATAAAAGGACGGAACAGATACCGCTATTGAGAAGGTTTATGCACCCGTTGCCAAGAACAGACTACCCGTCTGCAACAAAGGTGTCAACAGAAAGTATCGATTATCCTTTGTAATGGTGCAGTTTGGGAGGAGATGCAAGAATCACACTTCCAGGAAGCAGCTAACACCTTGCTTCACCTATCAAAGCATGGATGCCACCTGTACGACGAGACTCGGAGATTACCGAGGTCGATGTTTTCTTGTAGTGGAAAGGCGTAGGAGATGGTAATCTATAAATGGACCCGTTGGGAGTTCAAACATCTCATAAAAAGGGAGAGTGTGCGATGAAAAAAGGCTATCTTTGGTCCCTGGTCTTGGTCTTTGCCATAGGTATCTTGGCCTGGCCGGCCCATGCACAGGTCGAGAAAAGCGTCAAAATAGGCATCGTCACCCCGCAGACCGGCCCCCTTGCTTTCTACGGCATAAGCGCGCTTCGCGGTGTCGAGCTGGCTTTGAAGACGGTCAACGAGAAGGGAACCGTGGGTAACGGGCCGGGAATCCTGGTGGGCAAGGAGCGCTACCGGCTGGAGCCGATCGTCTATGACGACTCCGGGGATCCGGCCAAGAGCGTTCCCGGCATGCGGAAGCTGGCGGAAATGTATAAGATACCGGTGATGATGGGTCCCTTCGGCACGCCCCAAGTGATGGCTGGTCAGACAGTGAATGTCGGGCTTAAGGTCCTGTTTAATGGCATGTCGACCTCTGACATCGTCCGGAAGCGGGGGAACCCCCTCTACATCCAGGAGCGGGCGCCAGGCCTCTATTTCGGAGAAACCATGGCCCAGGCGTGCATAAACAAAGGTTTCAAGAAGGTCGCTGTGCTTACCGACATAAACGAGGCCTATGTCTCGTGGGGCAAAAGGTTCGGCCAGGAGTTTGAGAAACTTGGCGGGAAGGTCGTGGCCTTTGAAAGCGCCGATATCAAGAATACAACCGATTACCACTCGATCATGACGAGCTTTAAAGCGAAGAACCCGGATATTATCTTCATCACCATGTATGAAGAACCGATGGCCCTTGCCGCTTCGCACGCCGTCGACATAGGGTACAAAGGGAAGTTCTTCTTCAACTCGGAGTGGGGCCCCAAGTCTGAGAAGATCCTGCCCCTCAGCCAGATCGAGGGCTCACTCGTGGAAGCCATGCTGTGGACGTATTATGCCAAATACCCGGATCAGGACAAAAAGGGCTATGTCACCAACTTCCTCAAGCAGTATGCTGCGATCTACAAAGAAGACTTTGGACTCCCGGCGATCACGAGTTATGATCCCATGTTGATGTTCGCCAGGGCTATGGAACTCGGCAACAGCGTCACGGATGCCTATGCCATCCGCGCTGCCTGCCCGAAGGCCCTCCAAGAGGGAAAACTGCCGCTCCTCCATCCGAATAACGATGTCCTGAAGAACGGCCTGATGGTGGGAGCCCCTGAACTGCTCCTCGAGGTGAAGGGAGGGCAGTACAGACTTATCCAGGAGCTGCGCATTCCGAAAGCCGCATTAGAGTGACCGAAGCGAAGGAGGGCGTTACATCACACTCCAGATATTCTTAACGGTGAAGTGTACCCGTCAAACAGGATAGTAGTACCGGGGGAGCGATATATTCCCAGCGCCGCCCTCGAAAGATGGGGCGGCTCCGCGATCAGATGGTTTCAACAATCACGCACGCCACCAGGTGATCAGATGCTCCCTGCTGTATAGCTCGAAATCTTTGTGGATGACGGGAATTCCCGCATTTTTCATCCCGTCCGCCAGCAACGTAATCTCTTTTAGCGGCAACGGCAGCAAGGGACGGCGAACCAGAGGATTGGGAATGAGCCCGGCCATGTACGTGCAATACTTGTAGCGAATATGCATGTTCGCATAAGGCTGCTTGTAGACTTCTTTGAATAGGTGGTAAGCCGTTTTATGGATTTTTAAGCCTTTGGCCATGTCTCCCGCTTGAACGGCATCAAACATTTCCACGTCGTGTTCGGCGGCGAAGTTGGCGGAACCGGACAGTGCCCCGTCCGCTCCCGCCAGCAACCCGTAGTAAAGCGTCAGCGCCGCGGCAGGGAGGGCAAAGATGTGTCTATCCACACTCCTTATGGCTCGCAGATCTTCTTCGTATTGCGCTATGTTGAGATTAGTAGCCAGCTTAACAGCAATAATCTTTTTCGACCCCTTGAAGTATGCGGTGTAAATCCTTCGGAGCATAGTAGAAGGGGTTATTGGAAGAGTATTGGAAGAGAATGATAGGCACGTCTGTTTCTTCCGCCACGGCTCGTATCTGACTCTTCGCCGAACTCAGGGCTGAGGGAGGCGTTCCAGGCGAAAAGTGGAGGCGCGCAGAGCATTACCGCATCTGCTCCCGCCTGACGGGCATCGAGGGCCTGTTGCACCAGTTCATCGGTTCGCAAGGCTTCGGTGCCGGCCACCAAGGGGACTTGAGTGCCCACGCCGGAGCGGATGGCCTGGATAACATCGATTTTTTCTTCCCGGGTGAGGAGCTCACCCTCACCCGCGTGAGCGTTACAGACCAAGCCGCCAATTTTCTTTTTGGCCAGGTACTGTGCATGCTGTTCCACTTGTTGCAGGTTGACGGCCCCATCCTCCTTGTACGGAGTTACCGTGGCTACGAATATACCCTTGATTTGTAGCGTCATGTGAAGAACCTCCTTATTCCTTTTACTGTCTCCCGAGTCGGCTATGAAGCGCTTCCAGGGACAACTTCTTGGTTTCCACTCCAAACAGCATGATCACCAGAATCGCGATAATACACAAGCCGGAAATAATTCCATACCCTGCTGTCATTGACCCGGCCAGCACAAATCCGCCGATCAGGGTTGGAATAACGTATTGTCCTGCTCTTCCGACAGAACTGGCCACACTGGTTCCTCTGGCACGGATATTCGTCGGATAGAGTTCCGGTGTCCAGGTGTAAAGCAGCGCCTGGGTAATCCCGCTGGAACATTGTAGTACCAATGCCCAGACAACGAGCGGCGCGAGATGGTTGCCACTCTCACCGAACATGAAGTTGCCAACTACCGAAATGGCAAAAGCACCCACACCCACACTTTTCCTGCCTACCTTATCGAGCAGCCAAGCCGCAAGCAGGAACCCCGGGACTCCCACAAGGGTTGTCACAAACGTCCAGAAGAGGGCTTGAGACAGAGGGACGCCGGCAGCGCTGAAGATGGCGGGACGCCACGTGGTAAGGCCGTATGATGACGCGAAGCAAGCAAACCAGAGCACCCAGAGCATGATGGTGGTTGAAGGACGCCCCGCAAACAGACTTTGTCTCGCGGCAGTTGGCGCCGAAGGAATTGTAGAAGGTTGTTGTTCGATCGGATTAGTCTCCACGCGCCCTCTTGCTGACGCCTCGATTTTTTCCACGACAGCGGTAGCCTCGTCTATCCTCCCCCTCGCCAGTAGCCAACGAGGCGATTCGGGCAAGCCCTTGCGAAGCCAAACCGCCAGCAGGACTGGTATCGCTCCAAATCCCAAAAGTACACGCCATCCCCAGCGTGGGACAATGAGCCATCCCAGGAGAGATGAAAGAATGATTCCGAGTATGAAACAGGACTGGTACAGCGACATAAGGGCTCCACGTTTCTTGGCCGGAACAAATTCCGCTGCGTAAGATGCGACGATGGGAACCTCAGCGCCTAACCCGATGCCTTCAATGAACCGGAATATTGCGAAAGACCAAAAGTCAAAACTGAATGCACAAATCAAACTAAATAGGGAAAACCAGATTAGAGAGAGCTGGAAGATAGTCTTTCGACCATATTTGTCGGCCAGCCCGCCGACAAATAAAGCACCTATAAACAGGCCGAGCGTCCCAATTGTCCCTACTAGCGTGATCTGCGTCAGCGATAGCTTTAAACTTCCTCTTAAGACGGGGATTGCGCTCGCAATGAGCACTGAATCCATCGCATCAAACATGGTTCCCAAACCGCAGAGTAACAAAAAAAGAACGTGAAACCGTGTAATAGGCATGCGGTCCAGTCTCTTACTAAGATTCATTTCCAGAGCAGTCGTGTTCATCGCGCAACCACCTTTCTATCTAATGAATGGATCGCGGAAGCTCTCGCTTCACCCCGGTTTTCACCTCATATCACCGTCAAGAAGTTCCATGAAGGCACTCTTGCACAAACGTACTTGCAGAAATAAGCAATCTTAGTGCTTCCGTGCGGATACTATAGCCCTCTTATAGAAAAAGAGACACCTAACCTTGGGGATAGTCCATGCTAGCAAGGGTCGGCCCGACTGTCAATCGAAAAAAGGTTGAGGGGCCGCAACAAAAGGAACTCACGGGTCGGGCAGCGGGTCTCAGGACCGGACACAAGAAGAGCACAAGGAGCCCAGATTAGGGAAAGTGAGCATTACCGACTAAAACCGTGAAAAAAAGCGGTTAGGCCTGGGCTTTCTTATCCAGCACCCGTCGTACGGCCTCGGCTAATTCATCTTTTGAAAGAGGTTTCATGACGAACCCGTGGATGCCCATGGACTCTGCCTTCTCCTGGGATATCGTTTCACTATAGCCGGTGCAGAGAATCAGCGGGATATCGGGCCGTATCTCTTTGAGCTTTTGCGCCAGAGTTGCACCGGTCATATTCGGCATGGTATGGTCGGTGATCACGAGATCAAAGGCGTGCGGGTCTTTGGCGAATATCTGCAATGCATCCGCGCTATCTGTTGTGCAAACAACTTTATATCCCAGACGGCCGAGCATCCCTTCCGCCATCTCGACGAGGAGCTCTTCGTCATCCACAAAGAGGATCCTTTCCTTACCCTTGGGGACAGGACGACTTGTGGGCTCATCCATCTTTTCGGCGAAGGTGTAGTGCGGCAGGTAGACGGTGAACGTGGCCCCTTGTCCTGGCTGACTGGAGACGGTGATCACGCCCTGGTGGCTCTTCACAATGCCGTAGACGACGGCGAGTCCCATGCCCGTCCCCTGCCCCCGCTCCTTGGTGGTAAAGAAGGGCTCAAAGAGCCTATTTTTTACATCTTCATTCATGCCGTGTCCCGTGTCGCTCACCGTGAGGGTAACGTAGGTGCCTGGCTGCATACCCGCCTCCGGTAGAGGGCCGCCCTCGCCGAACACCTTATTGGTCAGGCGCACCTCAAGACGTCCTCCCGTACCGCGCATCGCATCCGCGGCGTTCGTGCAGAGGTTCATCAGGACCTGCTGTATCTGGATCGGATCGGCCAGTACCACATCAAGTACCGTTTCTATGTTGAGGCGCATCTCGACGGTGGTGGGGAGTGACGATCTCAGCAGCTTGAAGGTCTCATTGACGAGGGGGGTCAGTGGCAGGGGTTTGTGTTCATGTTCGGTCTTGCGGCTGAACGTGAGGATCTGCCGCACGAGACCCCGTGCACGCATGCCCGCCTTGAATATCTGATCAAGGTTGTGGCGCGCTGTCATCTCCTCGGGCACGTCCTCCATGGCCAACTCCGCATTCCCGATGATGGCCGCTAGCATATTATTGAAATCATGCGCGATGCCGCCAGCGAGAGTGCCGATGGCCTCCATTTTCTGAGCCTGACGGAGTTGCTCCTCAAGGCTCAGCTGTTCGCTGATATTACGCCAGAGGAACACGAAGTTCGTTATCGCTCCTGAATCGTTCCTGACCGATGATATTAACGATTCAACCGGCATCGTGCCGTCTTTGCCTTTTATCACGTGCCGTGACGTCCTCGGCGTGCCGTCGATGGCAGCCTGGCGGTTCATTTCGTAAATGGACTGGTCCTCCTCTTCCGACCTCAAGAACGTCATCTCCGTGCCGATCACCTCATCGCTTCGATACCCTGTCAGTCGATAAAAGGCGGGATTTGCATACTGAACGACCCACGACGAATCGGTGATGACAGTGGCCTCTGCCGACTTGTCGACGGCTACAGCCAGGCGCAGGGCGTCCGCCGTCTTTTCCCGGACGCGCAGCTCCAGTTCATTACGGGATTGACGTAGCTCCTCCTCCATCTGCTTGCGGTCGGTGATGTCGTGGGAGATGGCGCAGACCCCGTATATCTGGCCCGAGGTGTCCACTAACGGGAACTTGTTCGCCAGAAAAACATGATGACCGTCTTTCAAATCGGCTACTTCCTCAATCTGCATAGGCAAGCCGGTCCTCATAACCTGTTCGTCGTGAGACCGCCAGTAGTCGGCCATGTCCTTTGAGGCAATGTCGTAGTCGGTTTTGCCTTTAACGTCCTCCCGCGTCATCCCAAGCATCTTCTCCAACTGCGTATTGATGGTAATGAACTTTCCATCGCGGTCCTTGAGGAAAATAGCAGAAGGGCTGCTGTCGATAATGTCACGGAGGAGACGCTGGCTTTTCCGAAGCTCCTCCTCCGCCCGCTTGCGCTCGGTGATGTCGCGGAAGACGAGCACGACGCCCATGGTCTTGCCGTCCGCGTCTCTTATGGGCGCGCCGCTATCGTCGATGGGGACTTCTGTCCCGTCCTTTCGTCACGAGGATCGTATGGTTGGCAAGGCCGACGACCATCCCTTCCCGGAGCACCTTGGCGACAGGGTTCTCGACCTCGCTGCGGGTCTGCTCGTTGATGATGTTGAAGACCTCCGTTACCGGCTTCTGCGGAGGCATCACGGAGCGTCCAGCCGGTCAATTCTTCCGCCACAGCGTTCATGAACGTGATCTTTCCTTCAACGTCGGTGGCGATGACCGCATCGCCGATACTCGCCAGGGTGGTGGCCCAGCGTTGCTCGCTCTCGCGCAGGGCAGTCTCTCTTTGAACCAAGGCCTCTGCCATACCATCGAATGCGCGAGCCACTTCTCCAAGCTCGCCGCCTTTCACGACGTGAAGACACATTAACGGTATCTGCACCCGCAGCCAATTGCCCGGCTGCCCCCTTCAGCATCATGGCAGGGCGCACAATGATGCGCTTCCCGATAAACCAGGCCAGGAACAGCCCGATAAGAAATAACGACACAAATGCCGAGAGGTTCCTGAACATTGCGGCGTTTGCCTTCGAAGTGGCCGAGGCCAGCGGTATGCTTGAACGGATGTAAAGATAGGGCTTCGATTCGTGGGGCAGACTGATTTTTTTGTAGGCAGCAAGGCGGAACTTGCCGTCATTTCCCATAGCTTCAAAAGTTCCTTCATCAGGCCCCTCCGTCATCTTGGTGAAGAGTTCTTCCCTGGTGTCACGGCTGCCGATAAGTTTCTCCGAGAAGGGATCGTTGAGATTCCTGATGAGAATGATGCCCTGGTGATCGAGTAAGCTGAATGATGAACCGGGCGGGAGGTTAAGCTTTTCGAACATCTGCTGGGCGTAATCCAAGTCAAGGATAATTCCTATTACCGCTATGAGCTCATTCGCGGTGTTCTTCACCGGGTATCCAAAGCTCATAACAGGTTTTTTCGACTATCCGGCCTATGACGTATTCACCGGAAGAAAACATCCCGGTACGGACTGCCTCTTGAAAAAATCTCCGGTCAGCCACCGACACCTTCCCCTCAAAGGGGATTGCCGATGCCCAGACAAGACCGGATTTGTCGCAGACGGTAATATTGGCATATTGAGGATTCTTTTTTAAAAGCTCGGCAAAAAGGGCATTGGCGGCAGCGGGATTTCGGGATTGTATCGGGGGAAGCAAAGAAAGTGCGGTCGCCAGTTGTTCCGCGCCTGCAACTATGGCCTGCTGCTGACCCGCAACGTCATTGACAAACTTCAAACACTCAGCCTTGGCGCCGGCTATTGCTTCGTGACGCTCGGCTATTCCCGAGTAGACAATCAGGCTTATGGATGGGACCGCCAACAGGGCGATCAAAATGGTTAAATGTACGCGTATGGGCCACGAGTAAAATCTATTTATCATGCTCCAGACCCTCCGTTATCCAGATCGGTGTGTCGAGGATTCCGTGTAGTAAATTCAGGACATTAATTACAATGGTTCGCGGGAAAACACAAGACTTATCTAATACTAATAGAAATAATGTAGAAAGAGGTCAGGGGAGAAAAACACGAGTACAGGAAATTAGTTGCAGAAGCTGGCCGCCTCGATTTCCCCGTCAGGATCGCCCGTCGGCTCTCCCTTTTGAGGTGCACGCCCCTTGGCGGTAACCCTTGATTTATGAATACGGGACATTACAATTACTTCAGGGCATGAGTGAGCGAAGCCGCACACCGCTTTTTGATCTCGTTTTCCTTCTTTCAGGTACGATGGACATGGTCAACCGTGCGCTCGGTAATCACCACTACCGGGTCGCGTACATCGCATCCGCCATAGCTTCAGAACTGGGCCTGACATCACACGAGAGAACCAACCTGCTGCTGGCTGGCGCGCTTCATGACTGTGGTGCGCTTTCACTGAAAGAAAGGATCAACACCCTTCAGTTCGAAGCGGAACACCCCCAACTGCATGCTGAGCAGGGTTACTTGCTGCTTTCCGTTTTCAGACCGTTGCAACAGGCTGCAACACTCATACGATATCACCACACGCAATGGCAGTGGGGAGCTGGCTCATCCGTCGGGGGGCAGCCCGTGCCCGTGGGGAGCCACATCCTGCATCTCGCTGACCGTATAGCCGTACTGGTTAATGGCGGGCGAGGGGGGCTGAGCCAAGCCAAAGAAATCTACCGGAGGATAGAAGAGCAGTCCGGGAGAATGTTTGTGCCTCAGTTTGTGGACGCTTTCAGGGACCTGTATAGGAGAGAATATTTCTGGCTTGACCTGCTTTCGCCTTCTCTGGGTTCTATCCTCTCTCGCACAACACAGCCTCATACCATCGAACTTGGTAAGGACGAACTCCTGGGTCTTGGCGACACATTACGAAGGATGATCGATTTCAGAAGTCCTTACACAGCCACGCACTCCATGGGCGTCGCCGTCGTTGCTGAAAGCCTGGCAAGGTCAGTGCACTTTCCCGAGGGCCAATGTCAGCTCATGAAAGTGGCAGGCCACATACATGACCTGGGCAAGCTGGCCATTCCGAGGGAAATATTGGAAAAACCTAGCACCCTGACCGCGAAGGAGAAACAACTGGTGCACCGTCATCCCTATCTCACCTATCGCACCCTCGAAGTCGTGAAAGGCATGGATGAATTGAACAATTGGGCCTCGTTCCACCACGAGCGCCTTGACGGAAAAGGTTATCCCTTCCATGTCAAAGCCGAGGACTTATCGCTGGGCTCCAGGATCATGGCGGTAGCAGACGTGTTCACTGCTATCACCGAGGATAGACCTTATCGCAAGGGGATGCAGCGCCGCGAGACCGCACAGACACTGGAAGGCATGGCTAGAGCCTCCGCTCTGGATGGGGACGTAGTCTCCACGCTGATGCTCTATTTCGATGAGTTCAACGCGGCACGGATAGCGGCCCAGAAGACCTCAACCGGGCAATACCAGCAGTTGGTGGGGGCACTAGGACATTGTTAAGTTGGGCTTGAATGGCATCATTGGCCACCCTTGTTCAACGAGCTTTAGAGAGAAGAGCCACACCTTGATAACCTACAGCGCCCCCTGGGTCTCCCTTTAACCGTTCTCAAAGATACTTTTTTACGTTCGGGATGTACTCTTTAAGATCGATGCGCTTCATTACCGCGTCAGGGATTCAGGCCACGGGTGGATGATTCTTTCGAAACGGTCTTGCCGGGGCGTGGACTCCAGGGACGCTCACAGCGTACGTTGGGATGCGGTAAGGTTCTGTCGGTTCTTCAGAAAGAGGTACTTCTGCCCCGGCGTCGTCAGATGCACCCACTAATGTTGAATAGCTGAACGCGTCTTGTTGTGAAGATTGCGCCTAGAACTGTTGTCTGCCGTGCGCATCATCCTATGATATGCTCAGAACTTCTCTGCTGTGGGTTCTTCCGGTATATCACGGCAAAGTTCTATCGCATATTGGAAGGCCTTCACCATCCTTTCAGCCATGTCTCCTTGAGAGACGTAAAAACTAAAGAGCGAGTAGTTTTCTTGTCCGTCCTTCTGCGCAACGTTCCGATTATTCATCCAGCCCTCATTGATGGTACCTTTCTGGGATAGACTTATTTTTTGCGTCTTCCCCGTTGTGAGTTTCACGTAATAAGCCTCGTAAGACCTGCTTGATTCTGCCGAAGCTATATCTTTCAAATCGAAACGGTAGCTCTGGTTTGTACTATATCCGCCAAATTCCTTAGTCGTGTAAGCACGCCAGTACCAGCCCATTGTCACGGCGCAGCCCTTGTACGACATGTAAGGCTTTGTCTGCTTGTAGCCGAACCTATCATCTGTAAAAGCAACCTCAAGGTAATCGATTTTGCTCATTATCCAGTCGAGCGTTTCTTTAAGTTCCTTGCGTGGCTTTTCCTGTTGTGCTTCAAGGGCATAAATATGCTGCTGTACCTTGCTTACATCCTCTGCACGAGGCGAGGCAAGCATATAGAGTTTGTAGCTGAGGACGGCTTCCGTATAGCTTTTTACCTTTTCCAGCAAGACGGCGCGGTTGTAGTAGGCCTCTCCCCACCACGGGGCGATGCGAGCCGCGTTCGCGAATTCTTTCGCCGCCCCGATGAAATCCCTTGTTGACTTGGCTTCTTTCGTCCATGTTTGCCCTCGCACAAAAAAGCGTCTTGCTTCTTCAGGTATTGCGGGGGCGGGTTTGATCCTCTGAGCAACTCGAATTGCAGATTCACGCAGTCTTTGCTCATCCGCACTGCCCTCCGGTGCTTTCTGCAATGCGGCAACATATTGGTCAAGCGCTTCCTGGTATTTGCCTGCCTGCTCGGCAGCCTTGGCTGCGGCTTCTTCAGAGGATTGCGCCCAGCATAGGCCGGCAAGAACCATTATTATAAAAGCTGCGAGCATGGTTCGCATTGTTTTCATTGCTTCCCCTTAGGTGGGACATTCTCCTCGCCCCTTGCGGGGCGGCAGAGCTCTATCGCCCTTTCCAAGAGTTGCTTCATTTTCGGGGCGTCCTGGTAGGGTTCGCAATACAGGGCAACCGCATCTCTGTATTCGGTCCCGTTGCAGATCTTCACCAATCTGCATGTCTCGTCTGAAACGCCGTGGGTGGTGTTCGTGATGGCCTTGGCGAAGCCACGGGTACCGACCTCGACCATCGCGTGCGTGCCGACCTTGACGTCCCACACCTTGACGGAGTCTATGTCCGACAAGCTGAACACCCAGTCGGAAACGCGGCAATGCAGCTTTATCGTGCATCCCGAAAACAGGAACTCGCACTCCACGTTTCCGAGCGCTTTGATCTGGGACATGACCTCCTTCAGCTCCCGGTCCCGGCCGTCGCCTTTCTGCTTCCGCTCGAGTTTGTACTCCAGCCCGTAGATCCTGGTCTTCACCGCCTCCGCGTCGTTTGCGGAAGCAGCGGCAAGGAGATACAGCCTGAAGCTCCTGATGGCGCCCTCAAGGTCGCCCGAGCGCTCCTGGGCGAGGCCGAGGTTGTAATAGGGGGCCGGAAGCCAGGGCGCGGCGTCGGCCGCCTTCTGCAGCTCAGCCACGGCGTCCCTGAAGTCGGCGTCCGTTTTCGCCGCTTCGAAGGCCATCTTCCCGCGAACCATGCTCCTTTTTGTTTCTTCAGGAACGGAAGGGGCGGGCCTCATCGTCTGCACGTGCCTGATGATCTTCTCCCTCAGGGCCGCGTCGTTCGGGTTCTTCCGGAGCTCCGACAGGTACTGGTTCAGCTGTTCACCGGCGGTGTCCGAAGAATAGGCGAGAAGCGGGGTAAGCATCACGATAAAGGAAAACAGAATGATCGCTGTCTTGCGTCTCACGTCATCCCTCCTTCCGCCCCGCTTTGGAGTTTTCCCCTTGCTGCTTTTTCTACCTCAACGTCAGGCGGTGGATGATAAAATACTGTTCCTGCTCGTAGAAATCAGACGGGCTGAAGGCCACGAACTGTCTCTTGTTCAGGCCGGTGTCGATGCCCGCTATCCTCACGTCGTCGCTCTGCGTCTCAGGAACCCTGCGGCCTGCCCGCACGAGCAGCCAGCGCGAGGCTTCCGAGCAGACCATAACCTCACTGCCGTTGTACTGAAGCATCTTTATACCGTACGATGCGTTGTTCCTCAGCTCGTGTGCGCCCTTCCAGAGCTCCTGCGCCTCGCGCTGCGAGATGGGCTGGCCGACGAGCGTTGCTGCGTCCATATCGCGGTGGCCGTACTCCCTGAGGAACGTCTTTTCGTCCTTGATAATCGGCCCTGTGCTGAGGGTGTTGTCGAGATACCAGCTCTTCCCGTTGCGCCTGCCGAGAAAGACCGCCGCGTGCGAGGCGGGCGAGGACGAGTTGTTCGAGCCCTTACTGTCCAGCCAGTTGATCCCGTTGCTTAGGGCCCATGCGTAAAGGTGGTCACTTGCCGTTTCGTTTCTGCCCCGCGTCAGAAGGTAGTCGGGGGCCACCAGAATAACGTTGCCCGGCGCCAGATTCTTTATGCTTTTGGCCGGGTAGGATATTTTGCCGGTTTGAAGGGACCGCAGTATCTCCTGTGCCTGTTCGTTGTCGCGTGCTGCCGTTCTCTTGGACACCGTGTCGGGGAAGTTGCGGAGGAGTTGCCCGCGCAGTTGGGGGGTAGCGCCCTTCACCACGGAGAGGTCCAGTTCGTAGGGTTTTTTCTTATCGCGGAGATCCACGACGGAGGTGTCGGTGTTGATGTCCTTGAGGCCCAGATCGTTGCCTGTCTCGAGCCCCTTGAGCCCCGTGTCGCCGGCGAGCCCCTTCAGATCGAATTCACCCGACCCGACACCCTTGAACTCCTGGAGGGCGCGCTGCTTCCTTTCCTCGAACTCCTGCGTCTGCCGGCGCTCCGTTTCCTTTCTCTGTTCTTCGAGTGCCTGCCGCTCCTTCTCCTCGTCCTGACTGTCATTACGCTGCTGCCCCTGCGGTGGCTGCGCCGGTGCGGTGTAACCCTGGGACCCGTTATTGCCCCCGACGACTCCCATGCAGACCACGCAGGTAGGGGGGGCAGGCCCTCCTCCTCCCCCGCCGGGTCCCCGCTGCCCGAGGTGGGCGCACAAGCACCATCCGTAGACGGAGTCATTGAGGGTCGAAGAAACCCTGGATGCCACTCTTTCGATGATGGTCCTGCCCTCCTCCCGACGCAGGAGCAGCTGCGGGTGATCCATCACCGTGCCGACGCCGAGTGAAAAGATCTGGTACGAGGCGGCCATGATCGCAGCCCGGCAGCACGTTCTTGTGAACTTCCCCCCACAGGGGTTTGCCTGTGGGCCAGCCTTTTTCTTGTTCTTTTTTTTCTTCACCTATTCACCCTCATCAGCAGCGAATCATATGCGGCGTGCCCGTTCTTTCGGACTCCGCATGTTCCAGGATGCCTGATGCCACTTTCTCTCCTTTCTCCCACAGGATCAATTCGAATATTTTCCGCGTATACTCACATCGTAGCCGTTCGCAATAGGTTCGCGTTTTTTGGCTTGCGGCGGGGTTGTCCAGCACCATCAGCCGCCCCATGGGGCAGGCGCCGCTGCAGGTATAGCGCCATGAGCATGATTTGCAGCCTTCACTGTTGTCGACATGGAGATGATCATAGAGCGACTGCAGGACTTTGATATCCGGAAAGGTCCCATCCATGACATTGCCCATGTAGAACCGCTTGACGCCGACAATGTAATGCATGGGTATACGTCGCCGTTTACGTCAATTACGGGCGTATTGCCGTAGGGTGCGCCGCATCCCTGGACAGACGGGGTGCCTGACATGAGCCGGGGCTACATACGTGTTGAAGGGATAGAGATCGGCCTCATTCCACAGGTTGCTTCCATATATCTCGGCCATTGCCTGCATGAGTTTATCAACCGAAGGCAACAATCGTTCGTCGAGAATATCTTCGTCCGAATTAAAGGGGTTCACCGGAACAAAGGCGCTCGAACGAGCACCGAGTTCCTTGTGATGCCTGCCTATATCCATAAGGTGGTCATGGTTCAGGGAGGTGATCGTTGTTCGCAGCATCACGTGGACGCCCGCTGCTGCAAGGCGCTCTACATTTTTGGCTATTATCCCGTGCGACGGCCTTCCGTCCTTGAACGGCCTGCACAGATCGTGGACGTGCCCAGGACCATCTACGTCGCAGAGAAAGGTAATATTATATCTTTTGGCCCATTCTACAAGGTCTGGGGGAAGAAAGGATAGGTTGCTAGTGATGTGGTATCTTACGTTCTTTCGCTTATGTCCAGGCTTCAGGTAATTTTCGCAATAAACTACTATCTCCTTTGCCAAAGGCCAGTTCAAAAGTGGCTCTCCACCGAAGAATATAATCTCCAGAAAACCTTGCTCGTTTAAGCCGTCGAGGCACCTTTCGATGCTCTTGAAAGCCACCTCCTTGCTCATCATCAGCGCTTTTTCTTTGCGGTAGGTTTTCTTCCCGTTGAGGCAATAAACACAGCCCATGTTGCAGGATTGCGCGATGAGAAGATAAAGCGATATATTCCTCTTATTTTCAAAGCCCGGTTCCTGGTCGGTCTCCAAAAGACTTAGACTTAAGGGACCACGCTTAACGATGATCCGATGCTCCATCAGCATATCCAGCAAGCTGACTTCATCGGGAAAGGCCCTGACGATATTGCCATAAGTCCTCAGTTGCGACACCGCTTCCAGGAATTTCTTAATGTAGCTTCTTCCCTTTCTTACGTATAAAGGGCTGAGGTCGAGATAATTAGCAAGAAGGAGCTCGTCTTTCCCCCTTTCGAGCATGAGAATGCTGGAGGGAACATGCAAGGGCGTATTATTTTCTATCTCTGATTTATGTCCGGCCCTCTCCTGCAATTGACCGATCATGCTTTGTTGTCGCCACTTTCGGCCCTAGCCTTAAGCTATCTCACCTCGTACTATCCATTCATCGTAACCAGGTACATTTGAAGGAACCGGAAAGCCAGGAGAATTCGGTTCCACCTGGGTGCCCGAATATTGAAAAGGACAGCGCGTACCACGACGACTCGTATACCATGAGAAAGTTAGGCTTTCTGGCAAACCTATGGCTTATTTTTGCGGTGTCAAAAGCAATCGGAAGCATCACCGGCCGCGCGATTATGATGCAGGCGGAAATATAACGGCAGTGAGCTTCATCCCCTAGGCCAGTCGCTGTCCGATCCGCCGTATGATCATGCGTAGCGGGGTTAACTCGACAATTTGGTTATTTGAGTGGTTCTGGTTAGGAAATATTAAAGAGAAGTTCCGCGATTACCACCTTAAAGGCATACAGGATAGAAAAAGGGCAGACCAACGATTTCAGAAAGGAAGACTCGCCTCACTTAAATTTTGTGCACCGCTATCACCCACCGGTGAGTAACGGCTCAGACTTCCTGAGGAGAATAACACACGGTGCCCCTTGTTATCTTTTCGAGGTATCATCTGTTATCAATCCACCGTGGAGCATGGGAGTAATGACTCACAAGGGTGCGTCTATTATTCCGGGATGAGTTTGGAGAAACTATAAGGTCGCTTAAGGGCAAGGAAGATAAGACCTGTTTCAAGCAAGCGGGGTAGACTATAAGCCGGGTTCTGTTGCTGAGAGAATCAGCATGTGGCCATTTCTCTAGGATTCAGATTACTCTGAACCTCATGCGGCCTACCTGGGTTAAGGGATGGGCCATCCCCGCCGCCTATCCGCGGCCCCCTTTTTGGCCTTGCGTCAGGTGGGGTTTGCAAAGCCATTCAGTCTCCTGAATGCTGGTGGGCTCTTACCCCGCCTTTTCACCCTTACCCCGCTAACAACGAGGCGGTGTATTTTCTGTTGCACTTTCCTTAGGGTTTCCCCCAGTCCCCGTTAAGGACCACCCTGCCCTCTGACGCCCGGACTTTCCTCGGGGTTTCCCCCGCGGCCACACGTCTACCCCGATTGCTGTGCGGCTGCACTCTTAGCGAGCTTGTCTGCAAGCCCGTTTTTTTCTCGTGGAATGTATTGTATCTCGAACCTGTTGAAGTCCTCGATCAGGTTTTGTGCTTCCTGCAAATACTTTCTCAGACGATCATTTTTTATCCTGTACGAGCCCAGGACCTGATTTGCGACAAGCTGGGAATCGGTGTACACAGACACCGATGCAACGGCCATTTCACGGGCCTTACGGAGTGCGCGCACCAGAGCTTCATATTCCGCCATGTTATTTGTCATCGCTCCAAGATGTACGCTCTCTCTCCAGACCTCGTTGCCTTGTTCATCGTAGCTGACGATCCCCGCCCCGGATTGGCCGGGGTTACCGAGAGAAGCACCATCTATGTAAATGTGCCATCCCTTCACGATTCTTCCCGGTAACAGAAGATTCTGTTGCAACTCGGACAGGTGATCAACCGGGCATTCTTCGTGACCTCGATAAAGAGCTGCGGAGGAATATTCATGTAACAGCCCAGACAGACGCCGTTTTTGACATTGACAACCGCAAGCCCACTCCTTTTCTCCATGAGCACCTTGTAGCGAGCTTTTGCCTCGCCGCTGACCTTGCTCAACAATGCGTCTCGTTCTTTCTTCAGCTTGTTCACCACACTCTCGACGGAGCTCATCTCTTTTTCCAGTTCCTTCTTTTCAGCCTCGACTTCCTTGTCCCTCTTCTTGGCATAAGCCAGCGAAGTATCGTAATCTTTGCGTAACTCCTCGATTCGTTCCAGCAGAAGAATGATTTCTTCCTCCGTCTTGTCGTTGGCTGCCTGCGCGGCTTCGGTTTCCTTCAGAACCGCCTGATATTCTTTATTAGTCTTTATCTCGTAGAGCTTCGACTGGACCTTCTTTATCCTCTCTTTTTCAGTGTCGAGCTCCTTCTCCTTCCGCCGCCTTTCTTTGTCCAGTTCCTCGATGATCTCTTTTTCTTTGGCTACCTTATCCTTCGCCTTCTGGAGATCTTGCTCTATCTCGGCGAGTCGCTTCGGCGCCTGTGCCCTCTTTCGCTCGTGCTGGATCAATTGTGTGTCCAGCTTTTGCATCTCACAGAGCGTTTCCAATTCCTCTATCAACGTCAAGCCTCCTTAAAAGTTAAGGGGGGGTGTACGAGCCGTACACCCCCCCTTCTGCTCACCCTACGTAACGCAGGTACAAGATATGATCATCCATTTCTCACTAAATAATGGGCCCACCTGGGCTCGAACCAGGGACCTACCGGTTATGAGCCGGTGGCTCTTCCAGCTGAGCTATGGGCCCTGAACGCACGAGCTAGCTTAACCGATGACAGGCGTAGTTGTCAAGGGCTTGTTTGCGCTTGTAGAATAGACGATGAGGAAAAAAAGGCCTTCAGTCTGTATCCAAAAACGGCATAGCCCCAAAGAAAGATACTGCCATGGCTTGTTATGCGCTACGACCCGTCTCGATAGGAGAGTTGTGTCCTAATTGGGAAGCGGGCCGCCAGGGCCGCCGCGCCAGCGCCATTGCGGACGACTCCTTCATGGGAAAGATCCTGACAACATGGCATATTTATTGCTTGCCAGGAAATAAGCATGAACACAGCTTACTACAAATAGCATACCCATACGCGAGGAAGGCCTCTATGAATCAGTGTTTTGTCACCAGAAAGCCGCTTTTAGACACACACAAGAGTATCGTCGGCTACGAGCTCCTGTTCCGGGACATGAACGGCCTCCGACCAGACGTCATACCAACACTGTCACCGGGTGAGGCTCTGGCCGTATTCCTGAACACGAACAACTTCCAGCAACTGACCGGCGATAAAATGGCCATGATTAGTCTCGGTCCTGATTTGGTGAAAGACCACATCATCGCACTGATCCCAAAAGAGAAAGTCGTGCTTGGGATCTCAAACGGGGACCCACTTACAAATGCAGTGCTGATGGAACAGTGCAAAACCCTTCACCAACATGGGTACCGATTCTGCCTGAATGATTTCCAGCATGAAGAATCGTTCTCTCAATTTCTACAACTTGCTGAGTTCGTGCAGATAAGCGTGGCAGGACAGGATCGTGCCAGGATCGCAGAAAACGTAGGCCTGGTCAAGAAGTTGTCCAGCAGACTCCTTGCCTCCGATGTCAACTCCGAGGAAGAGTACAATCACTGTGTTAAACTGGGCTTTGAACTATTTAAGGGACGTTTTTATCACAAGCAGTCTGTGGCCACCCCAAAGTCGATCTCGCCTTCACAACTGCTGTTACTGGAGCTGTCCGCTTACCTGGCAAGAGACGAGGACATGCGGATCGTAGAAGGTATATTTAAAAAGAACCCGGAGCTCACCTTCGGACTTCTCAAGTTAATCAACTCTGCCTTCTTCCGGGTACAGCAGAAGGTCACATCAATCAGACAAGCTATAGCACTACTCGGTTACGGGAACCTGCAGAAATGGGTTGGGATGCTCTTGTTCACCATTGATCATCGCGACCATATCTTCAATCCGCTCGTTGAAAAAGTACTGATCCGTGGGAGGATGATGGAACTGCTAGCCGAACGGGTGACAGGCAGCAAGACCGTTGCCGATAGCGCCTTCATCACCGGGATCCTCTCCTTAGTCAACGTGCTCTTCGGGAAGCCGCTCCAAGAAGTGATCGGTAGGCTGAGCCTCGCCGGCGAGATCCGGGACGCACTTGCGCAAAGAGCAGGAGTTTTGGGTACACTGCTCGCTATCACCGAAGACCTGGATGATGAGAATTATGATGAGCTTGAAAAGGGGTTCTCCGCAGTGGGCATTAGGGCTATCGATCTCCTCTCCATCGAGACGAAGGCAATCGTAGAATACCAGACATCGGTTAATGACGATCTGCGGAAGCTTCATCAGGACAAGGAGGCTAATTAGACCTTTTGTCCGCTGATAACGTGGAAAAGCTGAGGGCTTTTTCATATGCGCGTGTGCATGCACATATCACGGCATGCCAAGCTCTGGATCCGCACCCTTTGTGTGGGAGTGCCGAAAAACTGGAGTGAAGCAGCATGGACCATTTTGTTGCCCGGCAGCCAATTTTTGACGCACGCCAGCGTGTGTATGGGTACGAGCTGCTCTACCGCTCCGGATCTACCAACACCTATGAAGGCACAGACGGAAACCAAGCCTCACTGAGCGTCATACGCAATGCCTTCCTCATGCTCGGGCCGCAGGCGCTCACGGGTCGAAAAAAGGCATTCATCAACTTTACCAAGGACCTCCTGGTGAGTGGGGTAGCCCTAAGTCTTCCTAACGACCAAACTGTCATCGAAATCTTAGAGGACGTAGAGCCCGACGACTCTACGCTTAACGCGTGCAGAGATTTGAAAAAGGCGGGTTTTACGCTTGCCCTGGATGATTACACCCTTACCAATACCACGCAGGAATCCTTTCTCCAACTTGCGGACATTATCAAGGTTGATTTTAAACTGACACCTGAAGAAGACCGCTGGAAGATTGTGCAGCAGTTTTCAGGAGATTCAAAGCAGTTTCTAGCAGAGAAACTGGAAACAAGGCAGGATTTCAACACGGCCGTCAAAAAAGGTTATGCGTTGTTTCAAGGGTACTTTTTCAGCAAGCCAGTCATGGTTTCGGGCAAAGATATCCCCACTATCAAACTCAATTACGTGCAGGTGGTAACGGAGGTAAACCACCGCGAGCTCGACTTCTACAACCTTGAGAAGGTCATAAAGCAGGATACCTCGCTCTCTTACACGCTATTGAACTACATCAACTCTGCCTATTTTGGTCTACGGGAACCCATCACTTCCATAAGACACGCAATGGTACTGCTCGGTGAAAGCGAAGTGAGAAAATGGGCGTCCCTGGTGCTTTTCACGTTCATAGGCCAGGACAGACCGTCCGAGGTCATCGTCACATCCCTTATCCGGGCCAGGCTCTGCGAAGCGCTTGCGCGCCATGCCGGTCTTAACGGCTGCGAGTCAGAGCTTTTTTTTGTGGGCATGTTTTCCATGCTCGATGTGCTGATCGGGCGGCCCCTACGCGAAATCCTTGATACCATGCGGCTCTCCGACGACGTCAAATATGCCCTCCTCGGCATGAAAAGCAAGTACCGGGAGGTTTTTGAGCTGGTGGTCGATTATCAGAACGGTAACTGGGAGCAATTCGCGCGTTCCGCAAAGAAGCTGTCACTCGATGAAGCAATTGTTCCTAGGCTATACCTGGAAGCGGTCGACTGGGCCGACCAGATCGCAAGCCTGAAAAGTGACTCCGGAGCGGGAGCCTGATCAAAAGGCCCGCCGACCGGACCGCATCCTTCCATTCCGCCCCCTGACCTTACTTTCTCGGTAGTGAGATTGTGACAAAAGCGCTTGATTCTTCCTCGGCACTATGTTATAGAATTCACAAGATCACAACTCTTGCTGCTGGCTGGATCAGGGCATGCCGCTATCTGCCAGGGAGGCTTTAATGAGTAACTTTCTAGACAAACTCACGATCAGGCTTATGAGAGAAGATGACCTGGATGCCATCGTCGACATAGACACTAAAGTACTTGGAGAGGCCAGGAAAGACTACTGGCTAACAAAGATCATTAAGCAGGCTGAATCCCGGCCCCATGATGCTTCTCTTGTTACGGAGGTGGATGGAAAGGTGATAGGCTTCATCCTCGGTGAAGTCAGCGGGTGGGAGTTCAAGGTTCCCAACAACATAGGATGGATAGACACCATAGGCATAGACCCGGACTACCAAAATCGCGGAATAGCTAAGGAACTCGCGAACGCCCTCGTTACCAACCTCAGGAAGCACGGTGTGGATACTATCTACACGCTCGTTAATTGGAATGATTGGGATCTACTTCAATTCTTCCATGCCATGGGATTTACGCGCGGCGACATGATTAACCTGGTCTTGAAAGTCTAAACCGGGGGCTTAGCCTTTCTTCTCGGGTAAACGCTAGCCTCATACCGGCTAAGATGCGATTGCTTTTCAGTTTGTTTACCCGTTTCAACGTGATCACATTTACGCCGTACTTTTCTGAAATGTCCGAGAGATTTTCCCCTTTCTTGACCGTGTGAAAGGCTCTGGCTATCTTTGGTTGGGCCTTTTTCTCGCTAACCACCTTCTTTTCGCTAACTAGCTGGATCCGCATGTTCGGATAGATTTGATCCTTCTTCAGCCTGTTGATCTGCTTGAGGGTGGCCACATCCACACCATATTTTTCCGAAATGTCGGCCAGCCTTTCCCCTTTCCTGACAATGTGGTATGCCTTGGCCTCTTTTTTTTGAGCTCTGGCCACTGGCTTCGGTTCTGCAGGAAGCTCTTTCTGGGCCTCCACTCGCGCCACAGACTCTTCCCTTTTCGCGACTCGGGCCAACTGCACCTTCGGCTGTTCCTCTTTGGATGCGGGCTGCCCGTAAAATGATGGAATGTAGACCACGCTACCCCGTTTTGCCTTGAGTCCCGTATCGCAGTAGTTGACAAGCGCAAGCTCCGGGTATGTCACCCCATAACGCTTCATGATCTTTGGCACGGAATCTTTCTTCTTAACAATATAGGCAGTAAACCCTTTTACCTTTCTCTCCTTCTCCGCGGCATCAGCCAGGTTGTCGCGGAACTCTTGCTGCTCGACGCCTTTCGGCAGTTTCATCATGTAATGCTGCGTATCCGGTGGCGTTATGCCTGTTAGGAGCTCGGGGTTGAGCGACCTGAGTATGGCCACGTCTATCGATGCTACTCGCGCCACTGTCTCCAAACGGATGCCCCCGGGCACCTCTTCCTGGACAAACTCGATTGGCGACTCGTAATCGATGCTTGTGAATCCATACCGCTGCGGGTCTTTTGCAATGATAGCTGCGGCTATCAATTGGGGGATATAGTCCCGGGTCTCCCGAGGCAATGTATTATATTTACTTAACTTCCAAAAGTCGGACGTCTCGTGTCGCACTATGGCTCTTTCAATCCGTTTCTCTCCGGCATTGTATCCTGCAGCGGCCAAATACCAGTCACCGAACTGATTGAACAGATCCCGAAGGTACCGGGCTGCCGCAACAGTCGATTTTTGAGGGTCTCTTCGCTCATCAACCCAGTGGTTCACCTTAAGGCCGTACCGTTCACCTGTCTCATAAATGAACTGCCAGGGGCCGCACGCCTTCATGGGCGAATAGGCCTTCGTGTTAAAGCCGCTCTCAATCATCGCGAGGTAAACCAAATCCTCCGGCAGGCCGTGCTCCCTCAATATCTCCCGGATCAGCGGCACATACCTCTCTGACCGCCTGAGCCAGTTGGTAAAAACTTTTCTTTTTTCCACGGTAAAAAAATGGATGAAGTACTGCACGGCTTCATTGAAGACGATCGGTATGTCAAAATTCTCAAGTGAACCCGGGCTTACGAGGAGGGATGGCTCTTCTTCCTCGATCTCATCAGACGCGGCGGGATCAATCCCATCGTTGGCCAAAGCCATCCGTCCCTTGTCGGCGGGGACGCCCTGGGTGACAGGGGCATTCTGATCCCTGCCCAAAGACGCCCGGTCTTCCAGCATCGGGATATTCACAGGGGAAGAGGCAATCACCCGCTCGCCGACCCCGCTCAGCATCACCGCCAAGGTCGCAACGCCAAGCAGGCCAAGAACCGAAAGAAATACTCTTTTCATCTCCCCTATCCTAGCAAGAATGATACCAGCCATCTTGCATTTCTCTGATAATAAAGACGAAAGCTGCATCTGTCAACAAAAAAATCACTGAAAAGCCTCGTCAGGTCAACTTTTTCCCGACTACATCCCTGTAACCCCTAGCGAAATCGGAGGCGTTCATCCTCTTCCGGTTCTCCAACTGTACGTCCTTCAGCAGGACAGAACCGCTCAGGGCGGCTATTAAGAGCCCATCGGGCAGGACTTCCAGCACGGTCCCCGGCTCAGTCTCCTCGGTCCTATCGCCAAGATCCGCTGCGAATACCTTTAGCAACTTGCCATCGAGGAACGTGTACGCAGTTGGCCAAACCACCAACGCCCTCACCTGCCTGACAATCTCGCTCGCGTCGGTTGCCCAGGAAATCAATCCCATCTCTCTCGTGATCATGGGTGTATAGGTGGCGTCTTCCTCCCGCTGAGGCACCCCATCCGGCAGCCCTTTCGTCTCTACGCCTTTGAGGAAGTTCGGCAGAATCTGAGCCGTTCTATCAGACAGCCTCTCCGAAAGCCCTTTGGCATCTTCGCTCGCCCCGATTTGAAACCGCTCCTGATACAAAATATCTCCTGCATCCATCCGCTCACTCATCTTTATGATGGTAATGCCGGTTTCAGACTCTCCGTTCCGGATGGTCCACTGGATGGGTGCCGGTCCACGGTACTCTGGCAGCAGCGAAGGATGCACGTTTATAGCTCCGATAGATGGCACTTCCAGGAACCATTTGGGTATGATAAGGCCAAAGCTGACCACCACCAGCAATTCGGGCTTGAGCAGCGCGAGTTCTTGCGCAGTGGAGTCCCTAAAGGAACCCATCTCAAAAAGAGGCAGGTTGAAGCGCTGGGCCAGCCGAGCGACATCGCCACCTTCTAAGAGGTAACCGCGCCCTTTTGGTTTTGCCTTTTTCGTCACAACATGAGGAACAAGGGGAAGGATTGATTGAAGTGCAGGAACAGAAAAATCTGAAGAGCCGAAGAAGAGTATCCTCATTCACTCCTTCATATATTCTTTCCGGAATAACTGTCTTTTGATCGGGCTTAAATGGTCAACCAGCAATATCCCGTTCAGGTGGTCAATCTCGTGCTGAAACGCTCTGGCCAAGAGACCTTCGCACTCCATGCTAAACTCCTTCCCCTCCAGCGTAATGGCCTTCACTGATACCTGCCTCGCCCTTTTCACCGTTTCGTAAAAGCCGGGCAGGCTCAAGCACCCTTCCTCAGCTATCTCCTCTGAGGCAACTTCCACAATCTCAGGGTTTATGAGGATAAGTGGTAGAGGCTCCTTTTCCAACCCCATCTCGATGCTTATAATTCTGAGCGAAACCCCAATCTGGTTGGCTGCGAGGCCAATACCCCGTGCAGCGCGCATCGTTTCTATCATATCGCCGGAAAGTCGGCACAGCTCAGTGGAGATATCAGTTACTTTCTCCGCCACTTTTCTCAGCACAGGGTCGGGGTACTTTCTGACCGGGTGGATTGCCATGGTTCATATTCTAATCTGGCCCTGCGGGATAGTCAACTTAGGACAGAATGAAGCAGCTAGGACCTACGCGATGTGCGTCTGTCTACCCTGTAACAGCTTCCCTCCGTCTTCTTGGAATACCGCTTCATCTCAGAAGCTATTTCCGTTATCTCAACAGAGAGGGAGAAGGGTATGAAACGGTTATGGGCAACGCCGATGGAGATCGATATGATGGGGAAGGAAAGACTCTTCCCTGACCTGTCGGAAGATTCTATGTACCCTTTTGTCCGGTCTTCGTCGTCGTAAAAGATTGATATAATCCCGTCGAAATTTCTTATGATCTTTTCGGAAACAACCCCAACTGCCTCGTACTTAACGATGAAGACAAAGTCGTCCCCGCCGATGTGACCAACAAAGCTGTTGTTTGGCTGCTCTTCTTTGACTGTGTTGAGAATAAGTCTGCCCACCATTTTGAGCACCTCATCGCCGCGCGAGAAGCCATACTTGTCGTTAAATGGCTTGAAGTCATCGAGGTCTGCCCAGGCCACGGCGAAGACCTCGCCCGAGTCAAGCCGGCTCTGTATCTGCTTCAGGATGGCAATGTTACCTGGAAGCCTCGTCAAGGGGTTGATCTCCACAAAGCGGGCGGAGCGCTCAAGGCACAAATCCACTCGGGCCCTGGCCTCGGCCTCTAGACTCGACTTCCTTACGTAGTCGTCCGCAACAAGATAGTGCCAATCAGGCGAAACCATGTCGTCTTCAGTAATAACCATGATCGGAATCTGACCAAAGATGGGGTCATTTTTCAAGTCATTAAATATGCCTCTCGTCCACGAGTCGTTGAAAGAGACCGATTCACAGACCATGAGGTCGGGCATAGAGCTGTAGACGTAGTCGAGCGATGACTGGATACTGCTGAAGAGAACGACGCGGAAGGAATCCGTGAGCAACCGCTCCAGCTTGTTCCTTAAAACAAGGTCCGCTATGATGAGTACGACTGATCTCAAGCTGCCTTACCTGCGAGGAGCAAATCCTCTGTCTGCTCCAATACGTCCTCCATCTCAATTAGTATCTCTCTTATATCCGCGTCCGATAGGTCAAGCAGTCGCCAGGCAGTCTCGTTGACGCTGGGCACCAGCTTATCACCCGCAAAGCCAAAGCCCCGGCCCCTGATGAGGATGTCTGAAAAGTGGACTATTGCCGCGTGCAGACTATAATGTTTCGAAAGATCGGGTTTATGGTGGTAGGTCATCTGCTCAACCAGGCTCCGCGGAAAATTCCACTTCTTTCCCACCCACTCTTCCACTTCAGCATGTGTAACGCCGAACAACTCCTTTTCGGCATCTGCCACGAAGATGGTCCTGGCATCGGCCTCGGCGATGACCTGTCTGTATAGATCCGGAAACTTCAGGCTGAGAAAGACCTTGCCTATGTCGTGAAGTAACCCCGCTACGGAAACCTCCTCCGGGTCCTTGAGTCCCTTTCTCTTGGCGATAATCCTGGCAATGATGGCGCAGCCCACGGAGTGCTCCCACAGCCCGACGATGGATCTTTGCATCATCTCCAGCACGGATACGCCGAGCAGCAAGCCTCTCGCTACATTCAACCCAAGCAGGAGCAAAGCCTGTGTTATGGACGATATCCGTCCGGGAAATCCATAAATGGGCGAATTCACGACCTTTAGAATTTTTGCGGCGAGCACCGGATCCTGGGCTATAAAGGTCGCTATCTCAGCCAACGATACCTTGGGATTTTCGAACATTTCAAGTAACTTTCGGACAACCGTCGGGATCGTCGGAAGCGTATCAAGGTGCTCAATCTGCGCTTTCACGGAGCGTGCAGTGGTCATGAGTAAAGCTCCTGCAAGTGGTCCCGCATTAGCCGTCTCAGTCTGTCCATGTGTGGCTCGTCCCTGGTCTTGGCAAATCTTGCTTCAAGGGCTACAAGCATTTCCTCAAGCAGTGCGTCATCTGACTGGGATGTCACAAATACGTACCGAATGTTTGCATTGATGAGCTTCCGGATCATCTCCTCCGTTATCTTGGCTCCCTGATCGACCAGCTTGGCGCCGGCGCCATTAAGGACAGCCCTTGAAAGCTGCATGCCGGCCTCTAGGTTCTTGAGAGCAATTCTAGGCACAATTTCCCCTCGTATACGTTTATCGCCCATACCGGGTTCTGATTAAATCCGGCGAGTAACTTTTTTCTGTTTGACTCATGATATCTTGGCATTGACGGCTTATATTTAATCAGGAAACAAAATTCCGAGAGGCGGAGGGCGCCATATGGTAAGACAAAACCGCTTGTTACAAGAAGATATACACGACCCCTACTTCGTGAAACAAAGGTATCGCGACCCTTCTGTGTGTGAAAAATGCAACGTTGTCTTCCGGAACGGAGCCTTTGAGTGGGTGAAGAAACTGCCGGCAAACGCCTCAAAAATGATCTGCCCGGCATGCCGCCGTATAGAAGACAAATTTGAGGGCGGGATCGTTACTTTAGAAGGCGATTTTCTATCGCAGCACAAGTCTGACATTTTAAACATCATCACAAACACTGAAAGGGCGGAGCTAACGTCGCGCCCGCTTGAAAGAATAATTTCTTTGACCGATCAGGGTAACAAAGTAGAGATACGAACGACTTACGAGCATCTTGCTCGGAGGATAGGAGAGGCGATTCACAAGGCATGCAAGGGAGAGTTGGCCGTTCAGTACCCCGGAGGCCAAAAGTACGTACGGGTATTCTGGAGGAGAGAGGGCGGATAAAAGGCCCCTGAATCGTCAAATAGCAGATTCTTCGGGCCGAAGTCATTCAGGGACAGCGCCTTGATGAGTCTCAGGGCCCCGTGCTCCCCATCCTCAAAGGGGATGCCCCTGTTTCGGAGCCTTACTGAGACGACCCTGCCCCAGACAAGGTTACCCGTTCCCAGATCCAGCGCAGCATGGAGCACAAGGCTGGTTCCCCGGACACCATTGGTATCGATGCCGGCATAAGTCATGAAGTTTCCAAGGCTGTACGCGATCAGCTTGCCTTTGTAAACTTCAAAGCCTCTCGGTACGTGCGGCCCATGTCCGACAAGTAAATCCGCCCCCGCATCGGCCATCTCATGGGCGAACCGCCGCGTCTCCCCCCGGGACTCGCCGGTGTAAGATTCCGATCCCTCAGGTACGTGAAGCGCCTGTATCCCCTCAGGACCAGCGTGAAAGGAAACGATAACGATATTACTCTCCGTCTTCAGTTCTTTCACCACGCCTCTCGCTGCTGGTATGTCCAGAACTGAGGGAAACGGCGGGTCTGAACGGGAGAAAGAAAAGCCCACAACCGCCACCTTCTTCCCGCCCACGCGGAATCGGGCAATGCTCGTGCCACCCGCAGGCTGTATCAAGGCGCCTTGCAGGGTTTTGAGTGTACTTTGTTCTCCTGCCCTTCCGAAGTCGAGGATGTGGTTATTTGCGGTACTGACCACGTTGAACCCTGCCTGTGCCAGACGGTTCACGTACCTGGTGGGCATCCTGAAGGCATAACAGGTTCCGGACGTTTCCTGTCCAGAACATTTGGTAGTGGCGCCGCCGTCGAGAAGCGGGCCTTCAAGGTTTCCAAAAACAATATCCGCTCCTTTGAGCTTCTCCCTGAGGTTCAAGAAAACGTGCCTCCCATCATGCGGTGGGAGCTTTTCTTTCGGGAACGTGCTCCCCATCATGATGTCCCCAACTGCCGCCACAGTGAGATATTTTTTTCGTTGGATAGCAGGATCGGCTGTCACCGTGGGCAGCGCAATAGCCGCGACGAGAATAAACAACGGAAAACACCGCAGAAACCTCACGCACAATGCCCCTTTGGCGTAAATCTAGCACAGCGGTTGGCTTCTTTCCAGCGATTCTTAGCTAAGCCGAAGTGAGCCCCTTCGATAGAAGAGTGATATGTCCACATGATATAATAACGCATGGCATTAGTCGTCAAAGAAGTGCACGCCAAATCTGTGCTCTCCCGCTCGGGAATTGAAGGCATCAGCTATACTGTCAATCCCTACACAGGCTGTTCCCATGGATGTCGCTATTGTTACGCGACATTTATGAAAAAATATACCGGCCATCCCGAGGCCTGGGGCGAGTTCGTTGATGCAAAAATGAACGCACCACTGCTTCTGGCAAAGCAACTCTCAAGGGCCGCAAGGGGTAATGTCATCTTAAGCAGCGTTACAGATCCTTACCAGCGCCTCGAGGCAAGGTACGGGCTGACACGCGCGTGTCTCGTCACTCTCTCGGACTATGACTTTCCGGTAGAGGTCCTCACGAAGTCGCCGCTCGTGGTAAGAGACATGGATGTGATCACAAAAATCAGAGAGATCGAGGTGGGATTCACCATAACCACAGATGATGATAGGATCAGGCGAATTTTCGAGCCTCACGCCCCATCAATAGAGCAGCGCATACGGGCTCTGCAGGTGCTTCACGATAAGGGCATCCGAACCTATGTGTTTATCGGGCCGGTGCTGCCAATGCATCCCGAAATTCTCGCAGAGAGGATACGTCCTCATGTCCACCGCGTTATGATCGACTGTATGAATTATCCGTCCAAGACAATAGGCATCTATCGGGCGCATCGCCTAGGACGCTGGCTTGATACCGGTTACGTAAACAGCGTAATTCAAGGGCTTCGAAAGGGACTCAATGCCGTACCCACCGAGATCTGCTAAAGGGTCTGCAGCCAGTCAGCGAGTCTGCGGCACCCCTTCCTCAACTCTTCCAGGTGATTTGCGAAGGAAAATCGAACGTGGGAATCCGCTCTGAAAAGACCAAAATCATAGCCCGGAGTGAGCGCCACCTTGGCTTCACAAAGGGCCCTCTGGACAAAAACCATGCTGTCGAGCTTCCATCTCTCGATGCCCGCATAAACATAAAAAGCACCCCTCGGTTCAACAGGCACGGAAAAGCCAAGCCTTGCCAACTCAGGCAATAGGAAGTCTCTCCGCTCCCTGTAAACGCGCCTCATCCGCTCGACATCGGCCGTGGCGTCCAGGGCATGAATCGCCGCGTACTGCGAGATTGTGGGCGCCGAGATAAAAACATTTTGCGCAACTTTCCGGATAGGTCGCACAAGCGCCGGCGGAACAACTACCCAGCCGAGCCGCCAGCCTGTCATTGCATAGGTTTTGGAAAATCCGTCGACCACGATGATATCGTCTGAGATGGCAAGTGCCGTACGAAAATTCTCTCCATAGGTGAGTCCGGAGTAAATTTCGTCTACGGCCATAACACCATTTTTCTCTGAAACAAAAGCCCAGAGCCGGCTAAGAGTTTCAGGGCTATACAGAGTGCCTGTCGGGTTGGATGGGTTCGCGATAAGTAAGAGATGTGGGAGAATACCGAGATCGCGTAGGTCATCGACCCTCATCTCAAACCCCGAATCTTCCGAAATCGATACGGGAATGACACGGGCATCGGCCAGTACACCAAAGTTCTTATAACAGGGATATCCGGGATCAGAAAGCACGAGATTCCTTCTCCTGTTGAGCAACACTGTAGACAAGAGAAGGAAGGCACCCGACGTGCCGTTCGTAACGATGACGCGGTCCGGGGAGATGGATACGTTGTGAACTTTCTGGTAGTGCTCAGCTATTTTTTCCCGGAGTGCAGGGAGCCCCAAGCTTTCCGTATAAAAGGTGCGGTTCTCCTGTATGGCTTGAATAGCGGCTCTCTTCACTGCCTCAGGTGTCTGAAAGTCGGGCTCGCCTATCTCAAGATGAACTACAGTCTCCCCCGTGCGCTCGATCTCGCGCGCCTGTTCGAGCAACTCCATCACGTAGAAAGGCTCTATTCTATCTGCCTTTTTTGTGAGCGTCATAGGTTTCCGCGTACGCATCGTCCCCAAGCTGTAAGCATAACAGGTTTTAGACGAACAACGAAGGAAAAACCGTTGCAAGCTACAGGTTGCAGGCTGAGGCTGAAACCCGACAGGCTGAGTCCCATCTTGTAACTTGTAACATGTAACTTGAAACGATGCGTGCGTGAGGATTCTTGGTCGTGTGAATCGAAATGAACTGCGGAAGGAGGAGGGACGGTAGGCCGGGGTTAAACCCGCTCGTCGAACTCAAATCCTTTTTCCCGGAAGAGCCTCAGACAGGCATCCACCACCTGAGGATTGTAAAGGGTGCCCTTCTTTTGGGATATCTCCTCAAGAGCCTTATCAATCCCGAGAGCTTCACGGTACGGCCGCCGCGACGCCATCGATTCTACTACGTCCGCAACAGCCAGAATCTCTGCCTCCACGGTTAGTACCTCAGAGGTAAGGCCTCCCGGATAGCCTGAGCCGTCACGTCGCTCATGATGCTGAAGCACAGCCTTGGCCACCGGCCACGGAAACTCCAGGAGCTTCAGTATTTCGTAGCCAACGCTCGAATGCGTCCTGATCAGGCTAAATTCAGCCTCGTTGATGCGGCCCGGCTTGCTCAAGATTTCCGCGGGCACAACGATCTTCCCGACATCATGTAGAAACCCGCTAACCCTAATACCTTCGATCTGGTCCTCAGACATGTCCATCTCTTTGGCCACGGCAGATGCCAGTTTCGCAACACGCCGCTGATGACCGGCCGTGTATGGATCGCGCATTTCACTCATAAACGCAATGGCCTCTACTGTCTCGGTAAGAGCCTTCTTCATGCCCGCAAGGCTTGTTTCCAATTCTTTTTCCAGGCGCAACGATTTCAACGCGACCGTTATGTCTCCCGCCGCTTCCATGAGGAATTCGATCTCTTCGGGGCCGAACGCATCCTTTTCTCCGGAATATACGTCGAGGCTTCCCATCACCTCCCCGTTGTTTACGAGTGGCAGCGCGATGGTCGACTTGAATCCTCGTTTCGCCGCTTCCGATCTCCACGAGGAGTAAGAAGGATCGTTCTGCGTATCATTTACCACGCAGGGAGCCCCTGTTGTGATTGCCGTTCCTACGGGGCCACGTCCCTCGGCCAATTCATCCCAGGTAAAAGTGCACAAGGTGAGAAACCCCTCTGCTTCACCTGCATAAGCCACAGGCTTTATCTCGTAGCGATCCTTATCCAGCAGACTTATGGTAACAAGCTTGAAATTTACTACAGTTGCGAGGGATTCACAGATCTGCTGGAAAAGTTCAGGTTCGCTTTTCACCCGAAGCAAGCTCTCATTCATATTTCGGACGGCCATGAGCAGGCCATTGAGCTTTGCCCTCTTGTCTTCAGCCTTCCGTCTCTCCGTGACATCACGGAAGACGAGCACCGCACCCACTATATTCCCGCTGTCATCAACGATGGGCGCCGCGCTGTCATCAACGATGAGCTTGGAGCCCTCTTTACCGAACAGAAGATTATTCCTCAGATCGACAACCACTCCCTCTTCAAGCACCTTTGCCACGGGGTTCTTGATCAAGATGCATCCGTCCTGATCTCTCACGCTGAAGACCTCGTTGAGATCTCTCCCCAGAGCCTCTGCGTGCTTCCATCCCGTTAAGAGCTCTGCAACCGGGTTCATGAAAGTGATGCATCCCTCAGTGTTTGTTGCTATGACCGCATCGCCTATGCTCTTCAGGGTCGTGGCAAACCATCGCTCGCTCTCCTTGAGCTTTTTCTGCATGGTGTGTCTGTACATGGCGACTTCGATCGTCGTGTGAAGTTCTCTCTCATCAAACGGCTTGAGGATATAGCCTGACGGTTCGGTGACTTTGGCTCTGTTTAGCGTGTGCTCGTCTGAATAAGCAGTCAGGTAGATCACGGGGACGTGGAGGCGGGAACGAATCGTCTCTGCCGCCTCCACCCCGTCGATATCTCCCTTGAGGACAATGTCCATGAGGACAAGGTCAGGCTGGAGCGACTCTGCCTTTCTGATCGCTTCTTCGCCGGCGGAAGCAGTTCCGCAAACCGTGTATCCAAGTCCCTTCAGGCTCTCCTGGATATCCTTGGAGACTACACTCTCATCTTCGACGACGAGGACCCTTATGGGATTTGCAGGTTTGGCCTCGGGGTCCCTCTCACCTACCCAATGCACTCTTCGCTACCTCGTCCTTCTCACCACTTGGCCTACTACAGCCTCCGGTTGAATAGAGATATGGTACGGCATGCCTCCAGGCACTCTTTGCCCTTTCTCGTGTCGTTTCGCAGCATAACTGGACCATAATGATAGTGAACTTTCTTATTGTATCGGATTTTTGCGGGAAAACCTTAAGGGTAGGCTACCAGTTTAGTGTTACGTGATTAGTGATTGCAGTTTAGTGGTAATACCAATGAGCAGGCCGGGTATTCGATTGACTCGATCAAAGTGTACACGAAGGGAAGAATGAGGAAGGCCGCGGCTACCCCCCGGTCGTCAACAAAACGACAATCGTCAATACCATGACGATAGTGCCCGCTCTCATGTTACCTCTTTCTCTTCTTTACAGACAATTAAAGTAGTGACCTGGCACCCGCAGCGAGTTCCTCAAGTGTCCGGCGATTGAGCAGCTTGATCCGCCGCCCATCCACTTCAATGAGTCCTTCCTGTGTCATTCTGGCCAGGATACGAGAAAGCGTCTCAGGAATAGTGCCCAGAAAATTGGCCAACAATGTCTTCGAAACATCGAGCTCCAGAAGCTCCATGTTCCCTTGGCGTTGGCTCAGATAGAGTAGGTAGGATGCCAAACGGGCGGGGACACCTTTCAGCGATAGGTTTTCTATGAGGCTGCTAAACTGCCTGAGGCGCCGCGAAAGAAGTGCCAGCATATTCATGGCCACCGACGGTTCTTGCTTGATGAGATGAATGAATCCCTCTCTCGGCAGAAAGAGGATCTTTGAGTCTTCCATCGCCTCTGCATTGGCGGGAAAGCGCTCGCCTGCAAAAACCGGCACCTCCCCGAAAGGCTCCTGTAATCCGAGGATATGGAGAATCTGTTCCTTTCCATCAGGAGCCAGTTTCGAAATCTTTACCCGTCCTGCAATAAGAACATAGAAACCCGTGGCCTCTTGCCCTTCAGAAAAAATGATCTCCCCCTTTTTGTAAGGTTTGTACACGGCTATAGCCACGAGTTGCTTTATCTGTGTCGGGGGCAAGCCTTTGAAAAGCGGGACGTTTCCTATGAAGCTGCCAATCTCCATGGTGGCCTCACAGATAGAGTAGCACAAGAGACGACACGGGTTAAAGACCAATTCAGTGGTGCATTTTTTGCATACAATTTGGTATACTATCAAACCTGCCTCAAATCATAGAATGCCTTCACAGGCCTTCCCTTATTCGAGACGAGCCCATATGAAGAGGTGTCAGAAAATATTTTTCTCAGCGGTCTGTCTCTTCGCGGTTATGTTGTTCGCGATCGGTAGTGCCGGGGCGGTCACGATCAGCGACCGGGCTGGCGGCGCCATTTACTGGGGGGGAAAGTATGTAAACATAAAGCAATCCGGCTACACTGATGTGATCGGTAGAAGATCAGCGGTCGATCAAATGGAAGTGACCATGTACAACGACGTCATAACCGTCAAGATAACGGGCCCTTATTTCTTCAACTACGTGCACAATCTGAAACGCACCCAGGAGGCCCCGCCCGGCGACCTCTACATGAGCTCCCAAGGCTGGAAGGTTTCAGGCACTCCTCCCTACAACAAGGATATCTTCGAGGCCTCCGAGGGATGGGACTATGTAGTTTCATTTGAGAACAAGAAAGTTTACAAATTGAAATTCTCAGAGATAGCCATGACGTCGGCCCTACCGTATGTGAGCAAATACCGGGCGCAACAGGCTTGGCGAGGCGGCTACGGGGAACCCGTGGACGATGCGGAGGTTATTCTGACTGACAAAGATCTCAGCTTTATTTTTAGTGTGAGAAATATGGCCCTGCGCACTGAAATCGGCGTCCATTGGACGATGAAATGTGGAAATGACATTATTGAAGGAAGCGCCTTGATCCCTCCGATTGCGATGGCGTCACCATCTGCAGACCCCGTCTTCATCGAAGTGGCCAACGGGGATCCCGCTGACCCGTTCGGTGCCGAAGACGTAATCCCGGCTTCAGTGCCGATTCCGGCAGCTGCTTCTGCCCCTCAAGGTGTGCTGACCGCAAGCGCCAGTCCGGGAGGCGCGGTCGGCTGGAGCTTTCCACCGGCATTGGCGGCTGCGGCGTTTCCCGTTCTTTATTCTGGTTCTGACGATGATCATCCCATTCTGATCAATAACCCGATTGGGCCCGCTCCCCCTCCGCATACCGAACCCGGCAACTCAGTGCCGGAGCCTTCAACCGCCTTTTTATTTCTGGCCGGCCTCTTCACCATTCTCGCGAGAAGACGTCACATCAAGTAGTCTCATAAATCTCTGCTTTTCTTGATCTAAGTCAAGGATCGGTCTCCCCCCGAGTAGTAAACTTGCATTCATGATGAGCAAGACACAAATTTACAGCATAGTAAAACTAAATCTGAGGGAGGAGGCGGGCTATGTTTTGTTATCAGTGTGAACAGACGGCAAAAGGTGAAGGGTGTACGGTTATGGGAGTTTGCGGCAAACAGCCTGAGGTGGCCAGTTTGCAGGACCTTCTGGTCTATCTCGTTACAGGGATTTCGCAGTATGCTGTGGAGGGGAGAAAGGTCGGTGTCGTAGACCCGGAGGTCAACACCTATACCTTCGAGGCGCTCTTTTCCACCTTAACGAATGTCAACTTCGATCCCCAATGGTTCGTCACGCTCATCGAGCGGGGCGCGAGGTTGAGGGAGGCCTTGAAAGGGAAGGTGAAAGCTGCCGGAGGCAAAGTTGACGTAGGGGAAGGGCCCGCTACCTTCCAGCCGGAGAAGACAATGGATGCGCTCGTAAAGCAGGGAGAAAAAGTGGGACTGAAATCGGACCCGACGATCGACCCGAATATCCTTTCCCTGCAGCATACACTCCTTTTTGGCATCAAGGGTATTGCGGCATACGCTGACCATGCACAGATACTCGGGCAACAGGATGATGCAATCCCGGCCTTTATGCACGAGGGACTGGCCGCGACCCGGCGCAAAGACCTGAGCCTGGATGATTGGGTAAAGCTGGTGCTCAAGTGCGGCGAAGTGAACCTGAGGACGATGGAGTTGCTCGATGCAGCGAACACGGGCACCTACGGCCAACCGGTACCAACTAAAGTTCCCCTTGGAGCAAAGAAGGGAAAAGCCATCCTTATCTCGGGCCATGACCTGAAAGACTTGGAAGAGCTTCTGAAACAGACCGAGGGGAAGGGTATCTACATATACACCCACGGCGAGATGCTCCCCACCCACGCTTACCCCGCCTTGAAGAAGTATGCTCACTTTTACGGTCATTTCGGCACCGCCTGGCAGAACCAGATCAAAGAATTTGCCGACTTTCCGGGCGCTATCCTTCTCACCACGAACTGCCTGATGCGCGTGCAGCAGGCCTACCAGGACAACATTTTTACTCGCGGGCTCGTGGGCTGGCCCGGAGTGCCGCACCTGCTTAGACCGGAATTTCACCCCAGTAATACAAAAAGCCCTTGCCATGCCTGGATTCTCCGATGATACCGAAGCCGGGTCGGTCATGGTAGGCTTCGGGAGAAGTACCGTCATGAGCGTTGCGGGTAAGGTGATCGATGCGGTAAAGAATAAACAGATACGCCACTTCTTCCTCGTAGCCGGTTGTGATGGCGCAAAACCCGGGACGTAACTATTACACGGAATTTGTTGAAAAGGTTCCGAAAGATTGCGTGGTATTGACCCTTGCGTGCGGTAAGTTCCGCTTCTTCGACAAAGACCTCGGCGACATCGGCGGCATTCCGCGGCTCCTCGACGTGGGACAGTGTAACGATGCCTACTCCGCAATCCAGATCGCTGTCGCTCTGGCAAAGGCCTTTAATGTCGGCGTCAACGACCTTCCCCTTTCCATGGTCCTTTCATGGTACGAACAGAAGGCTGTGGCAATTCTCCTGACGCTGCTCTATCTCGGCATAAAGAACATGCGGCTGGGCCCCTCTCTTCCGGCGTTTATCACGCCTGCCGTGCTCGACTTCCTGGTGAAGAATTACGACATAAAGCCGATATCCACGCCGGACGCGGATTTGAAAGCAATACTGGGATGATGACAGCGGTTGAGGGTTGCAAGGGTTGCGGGTAAATAGCCTTTCGCACGCGCTTGTAGACTTGCAACCCTTATCCTGAGAGGTGATGAACAATGATATGCCCCGGTCAGGATACGCGATACTGGAAGCCAGGCGACATCTTTGAAGCGCCTTGCCCTCATTGCGGCCATGCCATCGAATTTTTTAAGGACGAGTCGACACGCAAGTGTAGACAGTGTCATCGCCTGGTCACGAACCCTCGGATGGACTTCGGCTGCGCTGCGTACTGCAAGTATGCTGAACAGTGTCTGGGAGAGCTGAGTCCAGACCTCCTGTCCAAGAGAAAGGATCTTCTCAAGGACCGCGTGGCTGTCGAGATGAAGAAATACTTCAGGCACGACTTCAAAAGCATCAATCACGCTGCCAGGGTCGCGCGGTACGCGGAGCAGATCGCGGCCCTGGAAAAAGCTGATCTTGCAATCCTCCTCTCCGCTTCCTATCTCCACGGCATCGCCTGTCCGGAGGTGGGGTCCGACGGTCCCTCTTCCGGCGCTGTTTGTGGAGGCGTAGGAAGTGTCAGTACCTTGCTGGAAGGGCTCGGCGCCACAGGCGAGCTCATCGAAGAAGTTCTGGGCACAATGAAGGCGCTCCGTGAGGGCGAAAAAAATGGCACGACAAATAACGCGCGGATCCTGCGAGATGCCCACGCGATCACTGAATGGCAGGAACGACAGGAACAGGGCATCGCGACCGGCGCCTTTTCTCGCGGGGGTATGGATGAACTATTCGAGACCGAAGGCGGCAGGACGATCGCCAGAAAAATCTTGTTGAAGGAGTAACGGAATGAAAGTGAAACGAAAGATTATAGAGATCGACGAGAAAAAGTGTACGGGCTGCGGCCTCTGCACCACCGCCTGCGCAGAAGGTGCCATAGAACTCAGGGACGGCAAGGCCCGCCTGGTATCAGAGGTCTACTGTGATGGGCTTGGCGCCTGTCTCGGCGAATGCCCCGAAGGCGCTCTCACCGTTATAGAGAGGGAATCGCAGGAATTCAACCCGGAGGCCGTGGAGGAACATCTCAAACACAGCGGATAAAGAAGTGAAGCAGGAGACCCTGGCCTGTGGCTGCCCCTCTCAGCAGATTCAGATGTTCGCGCAAGGCAAAGGCAAGGCGCCGCATCAGGCCGGGGACCTGCGTGTCGGCGGAACTCTTTCCGCCCTCACCCACTGGCCAATACAGATCAGACTGGTGCCCCCGAAGGCACCTTTCCTGCAAGGAGCTGACCTGCTCATTGCCGCCGATTGTACTTCGGTCGCTTACCCGGACTTTCACGCCCGCCTACTGCCAGGCAAGACCGTGCTCATAGGCTGTCCCAAGTTTGACAACGTGGAAGAATATGTTCAGAAGTTCGTGGAGATTTTTAAGCAGGCTTCCATCCGAAGCGTTACCGTTGTGGACATGGAAGTGCCGTGCTGTTCGAAGCTGCCTGCGCTGGTGCACCATGCGCTTGAGTTGTCAGGTAAAGATATCCCCATCCACGAACTTGTTATCAGTGTAAGGGGCGAGATACTCGATCGGGATAGAAAGATAGCCTGAAGAGTTGCTCCGTTATTCGTCCAGTATGTCACGCAGCTTTCTCAGTAACTCACTGGGAGCAACCGGCTTTGATACGAAGTTGAGTCCTTCGTCAAGCACACCTTTTTCGTGTATCACATCCGCGGTATACCCGCTGGTAAACAAGGCTTTAATATCAGGCCGTACCTTTCTGACATACTGGTATACCTCTTTGCCATTCTTGCGCGGCATCACTACGTCAAGCATGATGAGATCGACTTTTCTTTTGTGTTTCAAGAACTTTGATATTGCGTCCTCTCCGTCGACGGCTTCAATCACCGTATAGCCGAACTCCTCGAGGACATTTTTTGTCAATCTCCTCACCTCGGTATCATCCTCGGCTATGAGTATCGTCTCCGTCCCGCCTACCGGTGGCGAAAGCGATGCTTCTTTTTCCTCACCATACGCGGACCGTATAAGCGGCAGATAGACTTTAAACGTGCTCCCTTTCCCCAGCTCGCTATAGACGTTGGCGAACCCGTTGTGCTGTTTCACGATCCCGTAAACGATTGCGAGGCCGAGCCCTGTCCCCTTTCCCACTTCCTTAGTGGTAAAGAAGGGTTCGAAAACCCTTTGCCTCGTCTTCTCGCTCATACCGACTCCGCTGTCTGAGACCGAGATCATCGCGTACATCCCCGGTTTTCCGTAACCGTGCCGTTTCACAAAAGCGCTATCCAGCTGCACGAGGCCCGTACCGATAGTGAGCTTACCCCCATCCGGCATGGCGTCCCTGGCGTTGGTTACAAGGTTCATCAAGACCTGTCCCATCTGGGCAGCGTCTGCAAAGACCGTGAGGTCTTTATCCGCAAACTGGGTTTTCAACTCGATATCTTCGGAGATGAGACGCGTAAGAAGCTTTTCCATGCTCTTGATGATCTCATTCACCGTAATTGCCTTGGGGTCAAGAATCTGCTTCCTGCCAAACGCGAGCAGGCTCTGCGTGAGGTTCGCTGCCCGTTCTGACGACGCGATAATCTGATCCACGTAGCTCCTGAGTTGGTTCCCGTCGCCCAGCCGCATCTGCAGAAGGTTCGCATAGCCGATGACGGCGGTCAGGATGTTATTGAAGTCGTGCGCGATCCCTCCTGCGAGCTGCCCTATGGCCTCCATCTTTTGCGAATGACGGAGCTGTTCTTCGAGCTTCTTATGCTCGGTTATATCCATGTGGTAACCGATTATACCGGTTATTGCACCGTTGGCGCCTCGCAGAACCGATAGGGATAAATGAACATAGAATTCTTCACCTGATTTTTTCTTGTTGCGGAGCTCCACCTCATAACTGCCAGCGGCCCTTAGAGGGCCTACGACCGTCTCCTGCAGGAACTGATACTGATCCTCCGGGTAAATGATAGAGACGTGCTTACCGATCGTCTCTTCGCTGGTATAGCCGAATAGACGCTCTGCTCCCTTGTTCCAGATAGTTATATGGCCGGCCAGATCCGTAGAAATAACCGAGTCGTGGATCTGGTCTATGATCTGCGCTTGCAGTCGAAGAGCCTCTTCAGCGCGCTTCCTTTCGGTAATATCATTACCTACACAAAGGATTTCCCGGATACGTCCTTCGTTGTCGAATGTGGGCCTATTCGTCCAGGAGATCCATACACGCTCTCCGTTGCGCAACATGTTCTCATTCTCGTTGGTGCTGTACTTTTCCGGCTGACGCCCAACATCATTGATCATCGCTACGAGATTTTGCCCTGACGAATCTTTTTCCGGCACGATCGTCCCGATAACATTCTTTCCCAGTATCTCCTCTTCAGAATAACCAAAGAATTTCTGCGCAAACTCATTGAAAAAGGTAACGTTTCCGGCGACATCCCTCCGCAGGATGATACTGTTTGCGTTCTGTACCAGCTCGCGGTATTTCTCTTCGCTGGCTCTCAATGCTTCTTCTGCACGCTTACGTTCGGTGACGTCAGACGCCGTGAGGATTATCCTCCCGTCATCCAGTATGGTGACCCTCATCTCGATCTCACGAACCTGTTCATTCTTGCAGTGCACGCTGAAAGTCCGATCGACTGGCCTTGCTCGCGCCACATCCTCAACCCAGGTCCGAATTGCCTTCTTTCTGTAATTCGCATCGGGATAGGCCTTATGAAACCACTCCTTACCCGTGGGTATGTCCTTCAGGGAGTAACCGGTGATAAGCGTGAACTGAGGATTGACATACAGGTACCTACCGGTCTTCTCAAAAAGAATTACCCCGTAAGGCGCTTTCTGTAACATGGCAAAAAAGGTTTCCCTTTCCCGCCTCAAGAGCATCTCGGCCTTCTTCCGTTCGGTAACATCCCTGAAGGCCAGGACCATGCCAATCGTGTTTCCCCGTTCATCCCTTATTGGCGCTGTACTGTAATCGATCGGGATGGCGGTATCGTTCTTGGAAACTAGCAGGTGACTCGCTGGACCGACAACTACGCCCTCTCGCAGGCTCTCGAGCCAGGGCTTCACAGGAAGTGCCGCCCCTTCCGGCTCCCTGACATTGAAAATCGAGTCCAGGTCTTTTCCGAGTGCTTCTGACTCTTTCCAACCGGTAAGCATCTCGGCATTGAGATTCAGAAAGGTCACCTGACCCTCGGTGTTCGTGGTGATGACACCGTCGCTAATCGATTTGAGCGTTGTTGAGAGCCAGTACTGGCTCTGTTTAATGCGCCGCTCGGTTTTGTGCTTGTAGAGAGCCACCTCAATAGTCGTGTGCAGTTCTCTCTCTTCAAAGGGTTTAAGTATATATCCAAAAGGCTCTGTCACCTTTGCCCGTTGCAGCGTATGCTCATCGGCATAAGCAGTCAGATAGACGACTGGGATATCGAAATTGGTGCGAACGTGTTCGGCTGCCTCCACGCCGTCAACGCCGCCCTTGAGCACTATGTCCATCAGCACAAGGTCAGGTTTGAGAGCCTCCACCTTCTCCAGGGCTTCTTCTCCGGACGACGCCCACCCGCAAATGTTATAGCCGAGGCTCTTGAGACTCCACTGAATATCCTTAGCGACAACGCTCTCATCTTCGACCACGAGGATCCTAACCTGGGACATCCCTTTACGCCCTCTCCTTATATTTTATTTCTCCGAATGTAATCTTGAACTCAGTGCCGCCGATACGGTTGAGCTCTATGGCGCCATCTAGCTGATCGGTAAGCGTACAGACGAGCTGCAGGCCAAGTGAATCGGTATTCCGGAAGTCGACACTTTCAGGCAATCCGACGCCGTTGTCGCGGACTATCAGGGTGAACCTGCCATCGTCCCTGTGAAGATCAACAAAGATCTCGCCCTGCTTTTCCGGGAACGCATGTTTCAGGGAGTTGGAGACCAATTCGTTAATGATCAGTCCGCAGGGGATAGCAGTGTCGATTCCCAAAAGAATGTCATCTACCTGTGTCTTTAGGGAAACTCTCCCGGCGCTATAGGACCGGAACAGGTTTGACGAGAGGTTCTGTATGTACTCGGCCACATCTATGTTTGCGAGGTCCTTGGACCGATAAAGCTTTTCGTGAATAAGGGTCATAGACCGTATGCGGTTGCGGCTTTCCTTGAACATCTCCAGAGCTTGGTCGTCCTTGATGTACTTGGACTGCAGGTTCAAAAGACTCGATATGATCTGAAGGTTATTCTTCACACGATGATGGACCTCTTTGAGCAGGACCTCTTTCTCTTTCAAGGAGAGTCTTATGCGCTCTTCTGCGACTCTTCGTTCGGTAACATCCTGCATGAGCACAAGCAGTCGATGGTCTTCGTCATCTTCTCCACCCAGAGACGACACAAGGCAGTCCAGGTAACAGTTGCCAGAGCGGGTCGTATCCATGAGGGCCCTTTCCTTTAACGCTCCAAAATCGAACTGGGCCTCGAACCGCACTGTTTGGCAGTTCTCAATCTTCTCCCTTATCTCCTCGGTCATCAGGGGTTCTTCGAATAGCTTAAATTTTCTCGCTTCCTCCACGCCGCTGACCCCAAGGATCTGCATACAGGAATCGTTCATCTCGATGAGCCTACCCTGCAAATCATAAATCTGGATGCCTATCGGAGACTGGGTGAACACGTTCCTGAACCGCTCTTCACTCTCCCGCAGAGCCTTTTGGCCCTGCTTTATTTCTGTGACATCAAATCCCACGCCTATAAGTCCGACAACAGAGCCCCTTTCGTTCTTAAGCGGCATTTTGCGCGTGGCAACAGTGACGGTCCTCCCGGACTCAACAAGGGTCTCCTCACCTACGTACATAGGTTCTCCCGTCATAAGTACCCTTGCGTCATCTGCCCTCAATTTGATTGCCTTGTCCCGGGAATAAAAGTCGTAGTCCGTTTTTCTCACAATCTCCCTCTTTGAAAAACCGACCGCGTCGCTGAACTTCTTGTTGGCCGTCATGTAGACGCTCTTTGAATCCTTGAAGAAGACGTATGCCGGAAGGCTGTCCAGCAAGGTGGAAACCTCTCTCTGGCTTTGGCGAAGCATCTCCTCCATCCGGTTCCTCTCACCGAGGTCTGACTGGATCATATAGGCTGCGACCACGAAGAGAATAAATATCAATAAGTACCCAAAACTGATCACGAAGGTGACTGTTCTCGCTCCCCCTTCTGCAGTCTCAGAGCGCTTTCGCAGCGTTTCTCTCTCGTCTTTCTCGATCGTCTGGGCGACATTGGTGATGTCGTCACTGATCTTCTTTCCCTCATCCCTCATGATCACATCCATGGCAGCGTCGAAACCCTTGGTTCGCTGCAGATTTCCCCACTCCTTGATGAGCGCGAGCCTTTTAGAAAGAAGCAAATCGAGCTGATCTACGCGCCGGCTCTGAACCGGGTTAGTCTCTGTGAGCTTACGTAACTGCTTCAAGTCCCGCCTGATCCCCTCCATGGCCTCCTGATACTGGTCCATACTTCCTGACCTGCCCGTCATGAGGGCAGTGCGCTGACTGCCTTCTGCCACATAAAGGCGGAAATTCACGTCAGCAATCTCTCGAACGATTTCGTGGGAATGGATCGCCCAGTTGGCGCTCTCAATCACCCGGACTGTCGTCCAGTAGGATGAGACGCTGGCCAGCACAAGAACAATCAGCGCCGCGGCAAACCCTGCATAGATCTTTTTGTCTTCAGGCCACTTTGGCTGACGCTGCTCGCGAACGGGGCGGCGACCCTTCTTCAAGACTTTGCCTCCCCAAATCTGTCGCTATTGCTCTGAGAAGGGACAAAAGCAAAAATTCTCCAGAGACGCATTTCGGCTACCATTCCATTGCGCAACTTGGGTAATCTAGGCGGTGATGCAAAGCGTATACCAATCTCTTCCCCTACTGGTAGCACAAGCCAAAGTATAATGTATTTGCTACTGCTTGTAAATGCTTCTGGCTCCCCTCTAAGCCATTTGCAATCAAACGGACTTTGTGTGATACTAAAACCCTGCCATGGGCCTTCTAAGCTTGTTATTCAAAGATCCTGCCGCCTTTGTGCTGCTCGATAATTCCACTGCTCTATTCGATCATCATACATGAAGTGGCGCATGGTTGGGTTGCCAATAAGATGGGTGATCCGACCGCCAAGTGGCTTGGCCGGCTTACGCTCGATCCGAGAGGCCACTTAGACCCGCTTGGCACAATTATGCTCTTTATTTTCGGCTTCGGCTGGGCAAAACCCGTTCCTGTAAACTTCAATAACCTTAAGTGCCAACGCAAAGGCCTCATCTTCGTCTCTGCGGCCGGCATCACTGCAAATATTCTTCTTGCTTTCCTCTCGCTGTTGACGCTTCAACTTCTCGACCCCCAGTCCCGGACGGCGATTACTGTGCTCGTTAATTTTGCGGGCATTAATATCATGCTCGCGGCCTTTAATCTCATCCCCATTCCGCCATTGGACGGTTCAAAAATTCTCATGGGCTTTACGTCGCGGCGTTTCCAGTATTCGCTGGCGCGGCTCGAACCTTACGGTCTGCTCATTATAATGGGATTGCTATGGCTTGGCTTCCTTGACCCTGTGATCAGCTTCCTCGAATGGGCGATACTGCAGTTGTTAAGCGTTGTAATACCCTGACGAAGCGCGAAATTCCAACGCGCTTCAAATTCCAAATCCCAAACACTCGCCTAGCTTTGATCGTAATCACAGGCAATCGGGAGGATAGATGCAACGGGCAGTGCCTTTTTGGAATAATCAGAACATGCGGTAACTTGACATGGTTGCCGGGCACCTGACATCCACTGCCCAGGTATTCGCGGACAGTTGGCATATCTGGTAATTCGGAGATTGGGTGCCTGGTACTTGGAGGACTTATGGCGGACTAGAACCCACGGCTCATGCGCTATCAAGCTGCTGCCCTATTCATAGGGAGCAACAAGAGCCATGAGCCGTGTGTTGCCTCGACGTAACGGTAAGACCCGAGGCCGATCGTTACAGAGCGACCACCTCTTTTACTTCAGGTACTTCTTGCTTTATGACCCGCTCTATCCCCATCTTCAGGGTCATCTGGCTCATCGGGCAACTGCCGCAGGCGCCAGTAAGCTTCACCTTAACCACGCCGTCAGCGCTGACATCCACCAGTTCGACATTACCTCCGTCCGCCTGGAGTGCGGGTCTGACCTTATTGATTGCTGCTTCCACTTTCTCTTTCATGGTTCCTCCCTATGTTTTTTGCCTGTAGCAACTATGCTTCTTCATAAGTCACTACCCGGATAATCCCGATGGTAGCGCCATTTGCATCAGTGGTGCAGGTGTCGCTTGCTGATATGACCTTCTTAACACCCTTCTCCTTGATAAACTTATTAACCTGTTCATCCAGAGCCTCTAACTCTCTGACCGTTTCAAAAATCTTAAGCGGCATCGTGAATGTCTTGACCTTGGCCACGTTATCACCCCCTTTTCCTTCGCCTGCTTAAAAGTAATACCGGAGGGGGCGCCGTTCAAGTAGGCGCAAACATTATACCATTCTCACATCGATTCCGCCTCATTAATTGTTTTGTTTGTCAGAGAGCCGGAAGGGTGTTAAGATTGGGGCAGGGGGAAACCTTGAGAGCTGTGGATCCATCCGAGGTTTCGGAAAACATTTACCTTGTGGGCAGCTCAGACATCACCGATCCCAGGGACTGTGCAGTCTACCTTATCGACCTGGGTGAACTCATTCTGGTAGATGCCGGTGCGGGACCAAGTGCCTCACAAATTGCCCGGAACATCGAAAGAGTCGGACAGGATCCTTCCAAGCTTTCTACCGTGATCATCACCCATTGCCACGTGGACCACAGTGGAGGAGCGCGCCTCTTTCAGAAGCGGTTCGGCGCGCAGATAGTGATGCACGAGCAGGATGCGAAGGCCGTGGAAGACGGCAATACCGTGATGAGCGCAGCTCAATGGTATAACCTCCACTTCGAGCCCACGCCTGTAAACGTAAAACTTTCGGGCCAGGAGCAGGCGCTCACCTTTGGGGCACATTCCATTGTCTGCGTCCACACGCCCGGGCACACCCCGGGCTCGATCTCTCTTTACCTCGATCTGGGCGGCAAGAGGTTTCTCTTCGGCCAAGACATACATGGTCCTTTCCATCCGGACTTCGGCTCCGATCTTGTTGCCTGGCGCAGGTCTATGCAGCGGCTTCTGGCCCTCGAGGCGGATGTTCTCTGTGAAGGCCATTTCGGCGTATATAAGCCGAAAGAGCAGGTTGCTGCTTACATCGAGCACTACCTGGAAACCTACGCGGAAAATAGCCCTTAGCTTTCAGATCTTATACCAATTCGCCTTCAACCGGGAAGCTTGTTATTGCGTCGCCGCCGCCTGATGCAGATGGTTACGTGACAAGCACCGTAGGGTCCGTGCTGGAGGATCAGTTCGCAGCCCTCGGTCTTGGGCAGTATATGGAGATCATTCCCCCGCCGTCGCGGAGGGAAAGGCTAAGAACGCGGCGACCGCCAGATGTCTCACCTGGCACCTTTCTTCGACCAAGCCCTCCCGTCACGGATCAGTGGCCTTCCGGAACCTTTCCTTTTTCTCTCTGGTAGGCCTCCATGCCGGCTTCAACCGCGCTTGTTACCAGGGTCTTCTTTTTCTCAACAAAATCTTTGCCTTTTTCTATACCACTCTCGATGACACTGGTTACCAGAGACTTGTTCTTCTCAACAAACTCCTTGCCTTTCTCGACGCCGGAAGAGGCCTTCTCCCTTGCCTGTTCGTAGTAATCGTCGGCTTTTCCCTTCACCTCTTCGACAAGCTCCTTGATCTTTTGCCTCGTTTCGCTTCCCGGCTTTGGTGCGAGCAGAAGAGCAACGCCCGCCCCCACCAGTCCTCCCAGGAAGAAAGAGAGTATAACTGCACCGGCGCTGGAACCTGAACCTTCCTCTTTCATTTTAACCTCCTTTCACAATGGCTTATTACGAAAGTCTGATCGACACGCTATACTATTTCCACAAACCTTTTTTTATAACGGAGAGTGCGACTTCAACCCCTGCCCTTATCCCTGAAATTCTCCCCGCGGTCGATGAGGTGATGCTCTCCAGATCATCAGTGATACGTTTCACATTTTCGCTCACATGCCTTACCCCTCCCCCCATGACCCGGATAGAGTCGGAGACCTCTCTCACGTCGTTCGTTATGGCTGAGATACCATCAACAGCATGCCTCACGCTTTTCAGGGTGATGGTCATCTCCTCCAGGGTAACCAGCAATGATTTATCTGCCGTCTCTAAAGTCTGACGCATAATGGTTATCGTCTTGCTGAGATGAAATATTAAATAAATGAGGGCGACGATGAGAGCGACAAACGCCAGTGTGACGAGACCCAGAAACCAAGTGTTCATTGAACCTCCTTTGCCAGCTCAATTGTATCGCTTTTACAAGCATAGTCACTATTTTCCGTCGTGTAAAGTGGAAACCAGCGGAACCGGAGAGCCCCACGCATGGGTCCCTTGCAAAGAGAGGGCCAATAGTTTAAGCTATCCAATCGTAACGCTGCGCCTCGGCGTACCCCATCTTCCCAAGGAGCAACCCAATGACTGAAGTGACGGAAGGCGTCTACTTTATCCAGGGGCAGGATGAGATGATACCCGACTCCCACGTGTATCTCATCGGAAAGCCTTCATCAGAAGATCTCACGCTTGTCGATGCCGGCCTCGTCGGGAGAGGAAAATATAAACTCCAGTCCGTCACCAAGGCGGGGATAGAGCTTTCCTCGGTAAAAAGGGTCATTATGACGCACACCCACCTCGATCACATTGGCTGCCTTGCCGAGATACTGAAGGAGATACCATCGGCAGAGCTCTGGATCCACGCTCTTGAGGCGGAACCGATCGAGCAGGGTGATGACAGACCTGTCTACGGGATGCAAATGTTCAAACAGATGTGCCAGACGCAATACAGGCTCAAGGATGATGCCTTCAAATTCAAGGTGCACCGGAGGCTGCAAGGAGGAGAGACCCTGGATATCGGGGGCATGAGCTGGGAGGTCCTCCATATTCCGGGCCATTCAATGGGCGGCATCGCCTTGTATCATAAAGATAAAGGTATCTTAATACCGGGGGATGTGATTTATGCGGATTATGCCATAGGTCGGTTTGATCTGTACGGCGCAGATGCTTCCCAGCTAAAGGATTCACTGATGAAACTAGCAGACCTGAACGTCGACGTTCTGCTGCCCGGCCATAATCGCCTTGTCAAAAATGTGGCCAAGGATTACATCCTCCAGACAGCTAAACAATGGGCCTCATACCTTGAGTGATATACCAGCCGACGCCCTGTCGGTAAATAATCGCCAAGCCATACAATGCGCTTACAGGGTTACCCAACCACACGAGATAGGCCGCTTTCCAGCTGACTTTCTTCAAGTGTCCGTTTTTCATCGCTGGCCGAACGCCATGGATACAATGCTCAAAACCGTCGATGCATGCCGTTCCGCGCACATAAGGTATGTGATTCACCCCGTTGAATACGGGCTGTGCGAGCCGCGACCGGAGCGCAGAAAAATCATAATGGATGACCTGCACATGATGGCCCTTCACGCGGATCTTGCACTCATTATCCACGACGAATCGATGAAGGGAGGAAAAAGACTCGTCAATGAAGAGGCTGACACTTACCGCGAGGGCCTGCTGGAACTCTCCAGACTTTGCCCTGTCTCAATAGAAAATGCAGGCGCCAACAAGGATATCAAATGGTTCTGGAGAGAGTATGCCAGCTCGATAACCCTGGACATAGGTCATCTGGAAGTGGGAGGGATAGATTCCGTTAAGTTCGTGAGAAACCTGGAGCCGGACCTTCTTGGAGCCATCGACTTTGTGCACATGCACAGGGTCAACGGCATCCGCGGAGGTATCCGGGACCACTGGGGCCTCACAGAAGACTGCAGGGAGCTAAGGGCCCTCAAAGAGCTGCTGGCCCGAAGAAAAGGGCTAAGGGTTATACTCGAGATCATCGAGGCTGAGGATCTGGAAAAGAGCCTCGACCTGCTCCGCAGTCTTTCCTAACAGAAAGCTACTCTACTCTTCAACAATGATGGCCTCGACAACACACTCGTCAGCCGCTTCCCTGCATGATCCCTGCAGCTCTTCAGGCACATCCTCCATCTTCACTCGCGCAATCTCTCCTGCCATCTCAAAAATGGCGGGGCATACCTCAACACATGCCCCATCACCAACACACGCCTCTCCATCGATCCGGACTCTCATGGATCATACCTCCCTTTATTTCGTGTAGTCCTGCGCCACAGCATCTGCATGCGTAGAAAGGGTGTCAGGGGTTCGAGTACTACACTGAACCCTGGAACCCTCGATAGCCCGACCCCTTTTTTACTGCTCAAGACCTGCCTCTTTCACATTCGCAACCGCAACGAGAATGTAGGCCTCAGGGTGCAAGTACGCCTTTGCTACCCTGAGTACATCCTCAGCGGTAACCGCCTGTATGAGGGCCGGGTAACGCTCAGCATAGTCGAAACCAAGGCCCTGATACTCCACCTGCATCAAGAAGGCGGCGATCCCGTCTTGGGTGATGAGCCTCAAGGGAAAGCTCCCGATCAGGTATTTTTTCGCACCATCCAGCTCTTTCTCTGAGACGAGTTGTGTCTGTATCCTTGACGTCTCTGCCACAGCGAGTTGGACCGAGTCGCGGGCGGACGCATTCTTCGTCTGCAGCACGATCTCGAACAACCCCTGGTACTTGCCTGCATTAAAATGGCTGGAGACCGAGTAAGCCAGGCCCCTTTTTTCTCTGATCTCCCGCATAAGGCGGGACGTCAGTCCTCCACCGCCGAGGATATAATTCATGACGGTCACCGCGTAGAAATCGGGGTTATCCCTTGTTATCCCCTCGTGGCCGAGGATCAGGTTAGCCTGTGTCAGAGGCCGATCGATCGTTACTCTCTTCTTTGCGCTCTCCGGTCTTATCTCCACGGTGGAGACGGGCACAGCATGCTTCTGCCATGCTGAGAGTTGCGGTAATATAGTCTCTTTCAGGCTATGCTCACCGATGTCCCCCACAATAACTATGATGCTATTGTTGGGATCATAGTAGGAACGATAGAACTGACGCAGCCCGTCGACCGTCAATGTTTCCACTGACTCTTTTGTCCCGATCACCGGCCGCCCGTATGGTCCGGCTCCATAGAGGGTTTTCAGGAAAGCCTTTTCCGCCACTTCTCCCGGTCGGTCCTCTGAGGCCCTGATGGCGGCCAAGGTCCGGGCCACCTCGTTTTTGACCTCCTCGGCTGGGAAGGCCGGCTCGGTGAGCACCTCCGCAAAAAGTTTGAACCCATTCGCCAGATCCTTCTTTAGTACACGGAATGAAAGCACCACGTAATCCATTCCCGCATCAGAAGAAAGGGAAGCACCCATAAAATCGAGTTGCTCGTTGATGCTTGCCATACTCTGCTTTTGGGTACCGAAGAGAAGCGCCCGCGCAGTGAGGCTGGCCAAGCCTCCTTGTCCGGAAGGGTCCCTTCTCGCTCCCGCATGAACAAGCAGTTTGAATGTCACGAACGGCAGCGCGTGTTCTTCTGAGGTCACAACAACGAGACCGTTTGGAAGAACGGCCCTCTGTACCGGCGACATGGCGTTCGAAAAACCGCACGAGAGCATTGTCCAGATAGAGACGCCAACACAGAGACTGCACCACTTGGGTACTTTCAGGCACTGAGGCCTAACCATGAAAAGACTCCTTTTATTTGATCCCCTGTTCTCCGGTCGCTGGATCCGGCAACTGAGACGCAGCTTTTGTCGGCGGAAGGGGCGCCAGAAGCGCAACCGTCCTGTTATCCGGCGTAAGATAGCGCTTCGCTACCCGTTGGACATCTTCGGCGGAAACCTTTCGGATGGCCGGGAGGTACCCATCAATAGCCCTCCAGCCCAATACCATTTCATACCGGGCAAGCCGCATAGCCTGAGAAAAAAGCGAGTCCTGGTGAAAAATGAAGCCTGCCTCCAGCTGGTTTTTTGCCTTCTGCAGCTCCCGTTCACCTACCGGTTCTCGCTGCAGTAGCTCTATCTCCTCATCAATAGCCTTCTCCACATCTGCGACGCTTTTGTCAGGAAGCACATCTGCGCCGATAGAAAAAAGACCAGGATCCTTTGAGAGGAGCGAGTGGTCCACCCCAATACCGAGCGCAAGTTTCTTCTTGCGTACCAGACTCATCTGAAGTCTCGAGCTTTCCCCTGAACCGAGCAACGTCTGCACCACTTCGAGCGCATAGCTGTCCTGACTGTCCTGGCCGTCCCGGCTGTTCTGCCCCCGGAGATTTGGCACGTGATAGCCGATGACCAGAGAGGCGAGCCGGGCCTCTTTCTTGACGACTATCCTCCGCCCTCCGTTCTGGGGCTCCTCCACAGGCACCTGCGCCTCAGGTGGGACCCCTTTTGGTATCGTGCCAAAAAACCGTTCAATCTTGGGCAAAAGCTCATCTTTTTTGAAATCACCAACAACAACGACCACGGCATTCACAGGATTATAGAAGCGCTTATAGTAGTTGCTCAGATCATCAACCGTCAAGCGGGCAATGTCCTGCATCCATCCGATCACCGGCCAGTGATATGGCTGTAACTGAAATGCGGTCGCCTCCAGCTGTTCCCAGACGATCGCTTTCGGGTTATCGTCCGTTCTGAGCCTTCGTTCCTCCATCACGACCGATCGTTCGGTCTGAAAATCCTCATCGCGCAGCATCAGATTCTGCATCCGATCCGATTCGAGCTCCAGCGAGACATTGATCCGGTCCGCACCCAGGTTCTGGAAATAGGTAGTGCAATCGGCAGACGTAAATGCGTTGTGCTGGCCACCATTCTCTTGAATGATGCGGGATAACTCCCCTGGCCCAACCTTTTTTGTCCCTTTGAACATCATGTGCTCGAGGAGGTGAGAAAGGCCTGTCTTGCTGTATTCTTCATTCCGCGATCCCACGCGATACCAAACTTGAAAGGTAATGACCGGGGCCTTATGATTTTCGAGGAGCAACACTTTCAGCCCGTTGGGTAGAACCGTTTCTGACACGAGTTCCTGCAAGTCAGCTGAGGACGAACCAACGAAAGCTAGAAGAAAAACAGGGAACAATATCAGAGAGGCAAATAACGCCCGTTTCATTGTCATCCCTTTTGACAGCATACTTCCCCGGCGCACCCGCTGTTCTGTTGAAATTTGATTGTAAGGACGATTTACCCACATTGTCAAGGCTTATGCCTTGCACTGGAGGGTTTTACGGGAAGCCCTTCCGGCTCATTACCTGAGGCAGTTGGGGCGTGCCGAAAGACGAGAAGTTCTTATCTCGTCGAACTCAGTTCACACACCGGGACTCAGCTTCCACCAATCGGGACATATACTTCTTCATCAGCATCGTTTCTACCTTCAGGATCAGTTCAGGGGCTTGCAGGCTCTTGAACTTCCGGTAGCGCGCGCAGCTGAGTCCCAACAAATGGCAAAGCTGTAATACGGTAGCGTTGAGCTGTTTCCGGCTCTCAATATTTCTTGTGCTTTTACTTCTGGCCTGACGCATTTAGTAGGTTATTGCAATTAGCATGCCCAACTTATCCACCCACCGCCGTTGCCTGTGCCATCAACGATCTATTGGTCTCCTAACCTTAATCTGCCGCTAGCAGCCCTTTCGTGCGGCGCCGGTGGCTGACCAGTCTGGCGGAAAAAAATTCCCGGTCCCCCGTTCCGACATTTCCGCAAATTTTCATCCGTCCTGAAAAACAAGATTCTGTTTGCAGGACAGGACGCACCAATAGAGGAGCGGGCTCTGCCCTTGAGATTTTTGTCTCAAGCCGCCAAAGACAATGCTCTTCAAGGAAACGAAGTTTCCTGTCCTCAAGCAGCCGAAGGTAGCGTTCCTCAAGGGAGCACGGCTCCCGGTCTCCCAGGCCTTTTTCGACAAGCGCCGAGCCCCTATGCTATTATAGCGGCGGGACCGTCGCAGTCGCGTACGTGCATCCCTTGGAGAATACTCCCGTGGAGGCAGACAGATGGAAAGACGAGGAAGCGGCATTCTTCTCCACGTGACATCCCTCCCTTCCCCGTTCGGTGTGGGAGACCTGGGGCCGGAAGCCTACCGCTTTATCAATTTTCTCTCCGAGTCAAAGCAGAGCTACTGGCAAGTTCTTCCCCTGAGTCCGACTATGCCGGTGACCTGCAACTCACCCTATGCAAGCACCTCTGCATTTGCGGGCAGCACCCTGCTCATAAGCCCTGAGCTGCTTGTGCAGGACGGATTTCTCGACGCAAGCGACCTGCATTCCGTCCCTGAGTTTCCCGAACATCCCGTAAACTACGAGGCCGTCCACGAATTCAAGAGAACGCTCTGGGAGCGCGCCTATGATCGATTCAAGGCGACTCGGCCGGACGCAGCGTACGAGAGTTTCTGCGCGGACGAGAGGTGGTGGCTTGACCCCTTTGCCCTCTTCACCGCCTTGCGAAATCACTTTTCGGGACAGGCGTGGAGCGACTGGCCCGAAGAGCTGCGCGACCGGCAACCCGGCGCGTTGCATGCAATGCAGGACCAGTTGTCCGACCAAGTGGAGATGGAGAAGTTCTTACAATACCTTTTCTTCAAGCAGTGGGATGGCCTCAAGCGATACTGCAATCAGAAGGGCATTCAAATCATCGGCGACATCCCCATCTACGTCAATGACGACAGCGCTGACGTGTGGATGAACCCGGAACTCTTCAAGCTGGATGAGCAAAAGAAGCCCGTGGTCGTTGCCGGCGTGCCTCCGGACTACTTCAGCAAGACCGGACAGCGTTGGGGTAACCCCGTCTACCGCTGGGATGTGTTGAAAAACTCGGACTATGAGTGGTGGGCAAGACGCATTGCGGCCAGCCTGAGAATAGCCGACTTCGTGCGAGTGGACCACTTCCGCGGGTTTGTCAGCTACTGGGAGGTGCCGGCAACGGAAACCACCGCCATCAACGGCAGCTGGGTCGAGGCGCCGGCCATGGACTTCTTCACGCATCTCTCCAGGAGATTCCCTTACCTTCCCATCATTGCGGAAGACTTGGGCCTGATCACGCCGGATGTCAAAGAGGTTATGCACCACTTCGGTTTTCCGGGCATGAAGATTCTGCTCTTCGCCTTCGGCCCCGACATGCCGCATAACCCCTACATACCCCACAACCTCTCCAAGAACTGCGTGGCCTACACAGGGACGCATGATAATAACACCGCGAAAGGGTGGTTCGATCAGGAAGCGTGGCAGGGTGACCGACAGAGGCTCTTCCGTTACCTGGGACGGGAGATATCGAGTGACGAAGTCCCTTGGGAGCTCATCAGGCTGCTGATGATGTCTGCTGCGGATACCGTGATCTTACCGTTGCAGGACGTTTTGGGCCTCGGGTCTGAAGCCCGCATGAATACTCCGGGCAGCAAGGAGTGCAACTGGGCCTGGCGTTTTAGGTCCGACCAGCTAACTCCCGATGTTGCCGGCAGACTACGCGACATGACCGAGATGTACGCCCGCTAGGCCTTCAGACATTAGCCTCGCCCCTTATAAGACGCCACGCCCTGATCCGGCACCCAGAGCCCTTCCGGCGGCATGCCCATCTGCCAGAACACGTCGATGGGCATGCCGCCCCGGGGGTACCAGTATCCGCCGATCCTGAGCCATTTGGGTTGCAGAAGTTTGACCAGGCTCTTTGCGATGGAGATCGTGCAGTCCTCCTGGAAGGCTCCATGGCTACGGAAGCTTCCTAGAAAGAACTTCAATGACTTGCTTTCGACGATCCATCGGTCAGGGACATAGTCAATGACGAGGTACGCAAAATCGGGCTGGCCCGTCACCGGGCAGATGGAGGTGAATTCCGGCGCGGTAAATCGGATCAGGTAGGTAGTGTCAGGGTGTAGGTTGCGCACGCGTTCAAGTTTGGCGTCCCTCGGGCCCTTGGGCAGGTCCGCTTTCTTGCCGAGCTGTGTCAGTTTATCGTAGCGAGATCGCGCCATGCTGTTGTTTATCTCGACCTTTGCCTTAGGTCGTTTCCTCAACCTTCGTCTTAGTCTTTACCTGTTCCCTTGTCCATCCTTTGTCATTTCTTTGAACAGGTTGATGAGCCCGTTTGTCGACGAATCGTGCGTAGTGACAGGCCGGCTCTCTTTCAGCTCCGGAAGGATTTTCCGGGCGAGCTGCTTCCCGAGTTCCACTCCCCATTGGTCAAAGCTGAAGATGTTCCAGATCACACCCTGCACAAATATCTTGTGCTCATACATGGCGATCAGGTTACCCAGAGTTCGCGGCGTCAACTGCTTAAACAGAATGGAATTCGTCGGCTTATTTCCTTCAAAAATCCTGTAAGGCCATAGCCTTTGGATCTCTGCCTCAGAACGCCCTTCCTTCTTAAGTTCCGCAGACACCTCTTCGCGTGTCTTCCCTCGCATCAAGGCCTCGGTCTGCGCGAAGAAATTAGATAGCAGGACGGCGTGATGGTCACCAATCGGATTGTGGCTGATTGCAGGCGCCAGAAAATCAGCCGGGATCAACGCTGTCCCCTGGTGTATCAATTGGTAAAAGGCGTGCTGGCCATTGGTCCCCGGCTCTCCCCAGATGATCGGCCCGGTCTGGTAGGTGACGCGCTTACCGTTTCTATCGACCGACTTTCCGTTACTCTCCATGTTCCCCTGTTGAAAGTATGCTGGAAATCGATGCATATACTGATCATAAGGCAGGATCACTTCGGTCTCTGCCCCGAAGAAATTGCGGTACCAGATGCCAATCAAAGCGAGAATAACAGGGATGTTCTTTTCGAACGGTGTATATCGGAAATGGCAGTCCATCTCAAAGCCGCCCTGGAGCAGCTCAACGAAATTCTCGTAGCCCACGAAACAGGCAATGGATAGGCCAATGGCCGACCAGAGGGAATAACGTCCTCCCACCCAATCCCAGAAAGCGAACATGTTCTCCCTATCAATCCCGAAGGCTCCAACTTCTTTCGCATTCGTCGATATTGCCACAAAATGCTTGGCCACGTGCTCTTTATCTTTGGCATAAGCAAGAAACCACTCCCTGGCTGTCAACGCGTTCAGCATGGTCTCTTGCGTGGTAAACGTCTTGGAAGCGACCATGAAAAGCGTTGTTTCCGGGTTGAGTCGTTTGAGGGTCTCAACAATCTGCGTTCCGTCGACATTCGACACGAAGTGCACGGCGAGCCCGTCCCTGGCATACGGTCTCAAACATTCGGTGACCATGACCGGACCGAGGTCGGATCCACCGATGCCTATGTTTACTATGTCCGTAATTTCCTTGCCGGTAAAACCCTTCCATTCACCGGAGCGGATATTCTCCGAGAAAGTTTTCATCTTCTCAAGAACGGCGTTTACTCCAGGCATGACGTCCCTGCCGTCGAGCAAGACAGGTTTATTCGCCCTGTTCCTGAGTGCAGTATGAAGGACGGCCCGATCCTCTGTCTCGTTTATCTTGTCTCCCGTGAACATCTTTTCAATGGCATCGGCGAGGCCAGCCTCCGTGGCGAGTTCAATGAGTAATCCAACGGTCTCCTCGGTTATCCGGTTCTTCGAGTAATCGACGAGCATGTCATTAAATCGCAAAGAGAACTTTTTGAAACGCCCCGGGTCGGCCGCAAAGAGGTCCTTCATGTGGACGCTGCGTACACGATCATAATGCTCAGCCAGCTTTCGCCAGCTTGCCGTTCCCGTTGGATCCACTTTTTTCAACATAAAGGACGCTCCGATCACACTCCTGCCTGGCCGAAGGCGTTATCGAGTATCTCTCTTGCTTCCTTCATGATATCCGCAAGGTGCTCCGCTCCCTTGAAGCTCTCACCATACACCTTATATACGTCTTCCGTCCCTGAGGGCCGGGCCGCAAACCAGCCATTCGCCGTGATAACCTTCAAGCCTCCTATGGGAGCGTCATTTCCAGGGGCTCTTGTTAGTTTGGCGGTAATGATGTCACCAGCCAGAGTGGACGCTGTCACTTGCTCAGGCGAGAGGCGGCTCAGCACCTCCTTCTGCTTCGGCGACGCAGGCGCATCGATTCTCTCGTAAATGGGGTCACCAAACATCTCCACAAGATCCCGGTAGTGCTGCCCCGGATCCTTACCCGTCTTTGCGGTGATTTCAGCCGCCAGAAGATCCGGGATGAAGCCATCCTTATCCGTAGTCCAAACCGTGCCATCTCTCCGCAAGAAAGAGGCGCCGGCACTCTCTTCTCCTCCGAATGCGCACGAGCCATCGACAAGGCCTTCTACGAACCACTTAAAACCGACAGGCACCTCCCAGAGCTTCCGGCCCAGACGAGCAGCCACTTTATCGATCATCGCACTTGAAACGAGCGTCTTTCCTATCACCGCGTCGGGTCTCCACCCCTGCCGGTTCTGGAAGAGGTACCATATCGCAACGGCCAGGTAGTGATTGGGGTTCATCAAGCCTGCGGTGCGCGTCACTATACCATGACGATCACAGTCTGCGTCGTTGCCGAACGCGATATCATACGCATCCTTCAACCCGATAAGCTTTGCCATTGCGTAGGGTGAGGAGCAGTCCATCCTGATCTTGCCGTCTTTATCGACCGTCATGAAAGAGAAGGTAGGATCGATCACAGGGTTTACCAGTTCGATGGCAACTTTGTACTGTGCGGCTATCGGCTCCCAGAATGCAACCGATGCGCCGCCCATCGGGTCAGCACCCATCCTAATACCTGCCAACCGTATCACGTCCATGTCAATCACGTTCCGGAGATCAGCTACGTACGGCGTGATGTAATCGTACTCGTGCATCCTACCGGCTTTCATAGCTCGCTCATAAGGAACCCTGCTTACGCCCTCGATACCAGCTACAAGCAGTTCATTGGCCCTTGTCTCTATCGATTTCGTAACGTGCGTGTCCGCCGGCCCGCCGTGTGGCGGATTATATTTGATGCCGCCATCCTCTGGTGGATTATGAGAAGGCGTTATCACGATACCGTCCGCCTGTCCGGATGTCCGTCCGCGGTTGTACACCAGTATGGCATGCGAAATGACCGGGGTCGGCGTATAGCCCCGGTTCTGAGCCACCATCACCTCAACGCCGTTCGCTGCCAGGACCTCGATGGCTGTGACCTGGGTGGGCTCGGAGAGGGCGTGGGTATCCATGCCGAGAAAGAGAGGGCCCGTGACAGAGTGCGCTCTGCGGTAGTCACAGATGGCCTGGACGGTCGCGAGTATGTGATCCTCATTGAAGCTTGACCTAAACGACGACCCCCTGTGCCCGGACGTCCCGAAGGCAACTCGCTGCTCAGGGATCGATGGATCAGGATGGTTCACAAAGTAGGCGGTAACGAGCCGTGGTATATTGGCGAGAATTGATCGTGGGGCCGGTTTTCCGGCGAGTGGATGCACGTCCATAGCTCCCCTGTCCAATTCCTTTCCCAAAACTCGTAACCATACTAAACCAGCATCCCTCGCTTGTCAATCAGAGCGCAGTTACCAATGCTGATCGACGCCTATGCTAAAGATGTATGAGAAATGAGTAGGAAAGTCACACCAAACAAGCTCCCACTCAGGGGAAGTTGACGTATCATGCCGGATAAAACTCGTCATCACGAGACTCTTCTTTTTAGGAATCTACGGGTTCTCGCCCAACCAGTGACCTTTTCGATTAGCCTTCCCGTCTCAGGCACGCGTAAGACGGCTGTCATACCAAAGTACACAACGCCATACAATCCCAGGCAGGCTATGGCAAGCGTGATCGGATGGCGCCAATGCATCATCAGTTTGGGTCCCCAGCCGGCAGCTGCAGCAATTGCGGCTGCGATCCACAACTTACCTATGAACGAAACAGAGAGGCCGGTCTTGCCGACCCGGGTTTTTAGTGCATTTCGCAGGAGCGCCAACTCCAACCATCCCGCTAGTCCAGCCGACGCGGTAAGGCCCACGACCCCCCACCGCGGGTTAAGGCCCAAGAAGTACGGCAGACGCAAGGCCGATACATATCCCAGCACAGCGGTCAAGAGAACCCGCAAGACGGCAAAACGAAGGGGGGTGCGCGTATCTCGCAACGCATAGTATGCCGACGCATACAGCCTGCCCAACGTGGTGGCCAAGAGGCCTATGGCGGACCCACCCAGGATCGCCCATACGTACACTGAGTCGCGGTGCCCAAACCTGCCTGTCTGGTAGACTGCACCGGCAATGACGTCCCCGAGAGCGAGAAACCCCATGGCGGAAGGGACGACAAAAAAGGCGATCCGCCGCAGAGCGGCATTCAGCCGACTTCGCAAGTAGGCACTGACTTCATGGGGTTCACCAAAGGCGCTGGACAGAGCGGGCAATTCGGCGGCAGACACCGACATACCAAAAAGGCTTACCGGCAAGGTGTACAAGGTTTGAGCGTAGACGAGCGCGGCGAGGGCGCCCGTTGGGAGGAAGCTTGCTAACACCGTATCGATGTAAGCGCTGATCTGCACGACACCACGACTGATGAGCATCGGTGCAAAGTTGCGGACCACGGCCCGAACGCTCTCCGTTGCGAGCCCGATCAATACGCGGAATCGACGAATGAGACGGAGAACCTGAGGTAACTGCACTCCAAGCTGCAAGGCGCTGCCGGCCACGGATCCCCATGCCAGAACTTTCGTGAGCGGAAACTGCTCCAGGCGACCTCCGAATCCGACTAACGAGATGATCATCATCACATTCCACGCTACCGGGGCAGAGTAGGAGATGAAGAAGCGCCGATGACTATTGAGCACACCGAGGCACCAGGCGGAGATGGCGAGGAGGCCGGCGCCGGGGAACAGAATGCGTACCAGGCTGATGGTCAATTGGAGCTTGGCCCCCCTGAATCCTGGCGCAATAATGTTGGCCAAGGCCGGCGTGGCCAGTATGCCGATGAGAACCAAGCACGACATTGCCAGCGTGAGCAGGCAGAACACAGCGCAGGCGACCTTGTCGGCCTCATCTTCTGCCTTATGAGCAAGCAGACTCGCATATACGGGAATAAAGGAAGCCGAGAGCGCTCCCTCGCCAAAAAGGTTCTGTAGAAGATTCGGGATGCGGAATGCCGCCCTGAACGCGTCAGCTGCATCAGAGTTTCCAAAGTAGTGGGCAAAAACGCGATCCCTCACCAGACCGGCGATGCGGCTGAGCGATATACCTGATGCCACCAGTACTGCATGGTGGTTTGTTTCCATCTGCTTCTCTTGTGCAGGGTGAGCCTTTTCCCCGACGATCCTCGGGTCACTTCCTCCCTTCGAACGGTGTTGGGCACGCATCAAGTGATACCAGTTGGCCATTGTCGGAATCTACACCTTTACGTCGAGGCTGTCAATCGCCGCGGTCCGCAGTCATTACCCTTTCGTACCCCGTTCTCCCTCGTCTTATGGTATAAGAATCGATGCGCTTTCCTTTGCGAGGGGAGAAATGCGGGTATAAACCCGTCGCGTTGCTTCTGTGCCTCACGATCCTTGTTTTGTTGTATTTCGCGCCACGGTATCTGATTATTTCGCAGACGCCAGAAAAATCAGACACCGTCATTCTCCTTATCGGCTCAGACTACAGGGCGCGGTTCAAGGAAGCTGAGCATCTCGTTCACGAGAGGTACGCCGACTACCTCATTATCCCGGCTTTTAATCAGGTACGAAGAGCTGAATCAGCCCGATCCGTGACCAAGATGGGGCCACAGACAGCGCGGTCGACAGCCGTCGATAAACCGAGTGAGACGATGGAGAACACGCATGTGGAAGTAGCTCAAGCACGACGCATCATGGAAAGTTTGGGCTTCACGTCCGCAATTTTCGTGAGTTCCCCCTATCACATGCGCCGGATCAAGATCATAGCCGAGAGGGTATTCCCGAGGGGTACGTCAGGCGCTCGCCTCTGCTTTGTCCCGACACGTTACCAAACCCCTCACGTGAGGTTATGGTTTCTGCACAGCAGCGATCTAAAATTTGTTGTGACAGAATACGTTAAGATCGCCTGGTTTTTAGTCTACGCGCAATTCTCGAATATCTCCTCAGCTCCGACGCCAGAGGCCGCACAATGACAAGAAACGCGGGTCACGAGGGCGGTGATGCGGAGCCATTGCTTCGCGCAAGCGAGAGGATGAGTTCTTCCCGGCTCCTCTGTCCCGCCTGAAGGGCCTCCACGCAGTTTCTATACTTCCAGAAAAGCGAAGCAAGACTGTTCATGGGACAGCCGTCTTTTCTCCGGAAGGTTGCCGCTCCAGCTTCACGGAGATGGCAATGCGGTAGAGAAGAGTTATCATAAGAAAACCCACGGCCCAAACGCCGGTAGTAATCAATATTTCAAGGAAGGTGGGGGAATACTCAATCAGTTCTCCCAAGGGGGAAGGAATGAAACCGGGAATGACGAGACCGAGCCCTTTATCGATCCAGACGCCCACAAAGATCGCAACGCAGGTAACAGCCAAGACTCCTTCCCGCCGGCGCAGCCGGCCACTGAGGAGCACCAGTGCAGACCCTCCCATCAGGATCATCGAAAGCCACATCCATGGTACGAGCGCGCTGTGGCCGTCGATACCGATGAAGAGGTACCGAAGATGCTCGACATCTTCGGGCACATTCGCATACAGGGTCGTGAAGAGCTCCACCAGGAGCAGGAAAATGTTGACGAGAAGCGCGTAAGTAGCAATCGTGGCCACCTTCTGGATGGTCTCCCGTCCTGCGTCAAAGCGGGTCACACGCCTGATGAAAAGCGCCATCAGGATAAGGAGGGAGGGACCGGAGGCAAAGGCGGAGGCCAGAAAACGAGGCGCCCAGAGGGGTGTGTGCCAGAGAGGCCGGGCGACAAGCCCCTGATAGATGAAAGCAGTAACCGTGTGGATGCTGACCGCCCAGGGTATCGAAAGCAGGATGAGGAACCGCACCCAGGGTAGCGGCTTCTCCGCCTTCTGTTCTGCGTCGAGTGTGCGACCAGCCGATGATCAGGTTGAGCAGGAGATATCCGTTCAGAGCGATCATATCCCAGAATAAGAGTGATCGCGGTGACGGGTAAAGGATCAGGTTGAAAGCACGGTCCGGCCGCCCCAGATCGACGATGATGAACAGGAGTGACATAATAACCGCCGGGACGGCGAGAAACTCACCCAGGATGGTGATCTTCCCGAACTCCTTCACGTTATGAAGGTAATAGGGAAGAACGACGGTCACGGCTGAGGCCGCCACCCCGACGAAGAACGTGAAGTTCGCGATATAAAGGCCCCATGAGACACTCCGACTCATGCCTGTAATCGTGAGGCCGTGATGCCACTGGTAGAGATACGAGACAAAACCCGGCGCCGGCAAGCGCGAGCAGAAAACAGATCCATGCCCAGTAGCCCCTGCCCCCTCTCAATGCTTTCTCAATCATAGGTCCTCAACGTTAATCTCTCTTTTCCTTCCCTGTCTGAAACTATCACTGCTCCAGCTTCGCCGTCATCTCTTTCAGACGAGATAAAAAACCTTCGGGCTCGTTCCCAGTTCCGGCTTCCGCTGTACCGCGTAGCGCGTGCTGAGCAGTTTTCTCACGTTCGAGCCTTCGTCGTTCAGATCGCCGAAGAAAAGACCCTTTTCCTTACACGCCTCGACGCATGCAGGGATGAGACCCCTGGCGAGCCGCTCCTCACAAAAGTTGCACTTCTCGACAACGCCTCTGGTACGCGTCGGGTAGTTCACATCGATCTGCTGGATGTGAGGTCTCGGGTCCTGCCAGTTGAAGCTCCGGGCGCCGTACGGACAAGCGGCCATGCAGTACCGGCAGCCGATGCAGCGGTGGTAATCCATCATCACTATGCCATCCTCCCGTTTGAAGGTGGCCTTGGTCGGACAGACCGCCACACAAGGCGGGTTCTCGCAGTGGTTGCACAGAGCAAGCACCTGCCTTCCCCTCAATTCCTGCCGCACGAGGGCGGACTGCTCCGGAAAAAGCTCCTCGTAAGGAGAGTTCCAGATCCACCTGATCTGCCTCTTCACATCCGCGAAGCTGGGCACGTTGTGGATGCGGTGACAGGCGTCGATGCAATCCTTGCAGCCGTCTTTTTCGGTACAAGCGTTCAGGTCGATGACCATTGCCCAACTCTTACCGCGAGAAGCAGAGGTGATGGGTCCGGCCGACAAGGCGCCCACGCCCTTGACTGCTATAGGACAAGCGAGGCCCACAAGGCCCATCGTGGTCAGCTTTACGAAGTCGCGCCGGGTGATCTTCACTGGCTCGCCCCTTTAGGAACGTTGTGACAGTCCCAGCAGCCGGGGCTCACGCGCAGATAGTCATGGCAACGGTCGCAAAACTTGTCCTTGTTCGAATGGCACTCCAGGCAGGTTAGCGTGAGACTCATCGTGTACTCCTTGCCGTCCGACGCACATATTTCAGGTCACCGTCCCGCACCACCCAATCCCTCCACCTGATAAGAAGATCCACGTGGTTCTTCCTCATATACTCTGTCGCCTCGACGCACTGCTTCTGTCCGCCTGGCGGAAGCTCCAGTTTGGGCGCAGATCCCGCACCTGCAACGATCTTTCGCAGGGTAGCAACCCAGAAGAGAAATGTGATTCCCGCTATAAGACCTTGTTATACAATCTACTCGAAAGGAGTATTACGAGCGTAAGCGCGAGTCGTTGATGTTCGTCTTCTAACTTACCTACCTCCCTTCATCCTGTCCTACCTTCTTCTTCTTGAGCGGTTCGCCCCTGAGATTGGTCGTCCGCGTCTCCCCCTTCATGATGAGGGCGTTGGCCAGGAACTCGTGCACGCCGCCCACCTCCACGCCGGGGACCCAGTACTCGAGAAGGGGCGTCAGCGATGCCTTGTCAATGGCGCACATGCAGGCGAGCATGTTGACACCGTGAGTTTCTTTCACGTACTTTACGGCATTTGCCCTCGGGAGACCGCCCCTTAGTCGGGCTTCCATGTTCTCGTCAGCGCCGAGCCCCGCCCCGCTCCCGCAGCAAAAGGTTTTCTCCCTGATCGTGTTCTCCGGCATCTCGTAAAAGTAGTTGCACGCATTCTTGAGGATAAACCTCGGCTCCTCGAGAAGCCCGAACGCTCTGGCAGGGTTGCACGAATCATGGTAGGTCAGCTTCCACTTGTCATTCCGGCTTGGGTCAAGCTTCAGCTTTCCGTGCTTGATCAGGTCGGAGGTGAACTCGGCGATATGGACCATCTTCGTGGACCGGGCATTTTCAAACTTCGTCCCGGTGATCGGCGATACGGGTTCCTCCAAAAAATCGGCAGGCCCGTTGAGGGTATCCATATACTGGTGAAGAACGCGCCACATGTGGCCGCACTCCCCGCCGAGAATCCATTTGACGCCAAGCCTCTTCGCCTCGGCGTATATCTTGGCATTCAAACGTTTCATCAGCTCGGACGAATGAAAGAGGCCGAAGTTACCGCCCTCAGAAGCGTAGGTACTCCAGGTGTAATCGAGGCCGATCTCGTGAAAGATCGCCAGGTAGCCGAGCAGCGTGAACCAGTGGGGGTTCGCAAAGAAGTCAGCGGACGGGGCAACAAAGAGTACCTCCGCTCCTTTCTTGTTTATGGGCAGATTAACGGTTATATCCGTTAAGCCCTTCAGTTCATCGACCGCAAATTCCAACGTCTCCTTCATGGCGTGAGGAGGGATGCCAAGATGGTTCCCCGTCCTGAAACAGTTGGACGCAGCTGCAAAATACGTGGGCGGGATGCCGAGATGGTTCCCCGTCCTGAAGCAGTTGGACCCGGGTTCTGCAACCCATTGAATGTTGCAGCCGACGAGATTCAGGAGCTCTCTCGCCATCATGGTAATTTCGCAGGTATCTATGCCATAAGGGCAGTAGACGGAGCAGCGGCGGCACTCCGAGCACTGGAAGAAGTAGTAGAACCACTCTTTCAGCACGTCCTCCGTCAAATCCCTTGCACCGGCAAGTTTACCGAAGATTTTACCTCCCACGGTAAAATAACGCCGATAAACGGACCTGAGGAGCTCTGCTCTCAGCACCGGCATATTCTTCGGGTCCCCGGAGCCGATAAAATATTGGCACTTGTCAGCGCAGGCGCCGCAGCGCACGCAGATATCAAGGTAAAGTTTGAAGGAACGGTGTCTTTTAAGGAGCTTCTCCATTCCCTCCAGTATGATATCCTTCCAGTTTTCGGGCAGCTTCCAGTCCGCGTCGGTCGGCTGCCACTCCCTCTGGTTCGGCAGGCCAAGATACTTCTGATGCTTCAACGGCACGCCGTAGCTATACGTCCCTTTCTTGAAGATTGCGGACGGCTGCATCCAATCTTTCTGCGCGGGCTCGTAGTCGATCTTCAGCAACTCTTCTGGTTTCGGTTCAGCCATCTTTACTCTTCTCCACCGGTAATCCCTGCCTCCTATCATCGCCTCCCTGAACTCGTCCTCATACTCCTCATAGGTGTGGACCTTGACCGGATAATTCCATGGGTTCACGTGGCGTCTCATACGGCTGTCGTTCTTCAGGTTCCGCGTAGGGCTCAAAAAAACACCCGGAGCGTGCATCAGCTTGCTGAAGGGAAAATAGGCGAGCAGCATGGAGACCAGGAATAGATGCATGTAGAAAAAGGACCCCAGGGCCGCGGGCACTACGGGCCGCAGGCTTATGAAGCCGATGATCAGCTCCTTCACCCGCTCCAGGTCCGTCTTGAAAAAATGGCGCATCAGGAGACCGGAAAGCGCAATGGCGATGAGGAGAAAAAGGGCGAAATAGTCGGATGGTAGTGAGATGAGCCGCATCTGTGGGAAGAGGACTCTTCGGACAAACAGGTATGTCAGCGCCGACAAGGATCAGGACGTCACTGAGGTAAAGGGCAGGCGTGCCGATCTGGAAGAGCCCGTCGAGGCCACTGATGGCTGCAATACCCGGAAGCACCGGTTCGGTAAAAAAGCGTAGGTGCCTGATGAGGATGATCGCAAGCGACCAGTGGAAGAGGAGCCCGCCAAGCCACAGGAAGCGTTTGGGGCTGTAAATGAGCTTCTCATGACGTTTAAGCTCTACCCGCTCATTCCTCCAGAGGGAGCGGAAAAGGAGAACCTCCATCGCCATTCGGGCGATCACCCAGAAAGTGCTTGTCGGGCTTTCAAGCCGGTCTTGCTTGATCCACGGAAGCGACTGCTGCTGCCCGCACGTCGTGGGAATGTGAAACGGGACAGGCGAGCGCGCCCAGCCTAACAGCCGGTAGAGGAAGCCAAGGACAAACAGGGCGAATGCCGCGTAAGGAACCACAACCGCAAACAGAACGCCGAGACCGGCGAGAGAGCCGCCGAGCCAGGCAATGAGAGCGAGCGCCAGCACAGCGAGGAGCGCGTAGGTCACGCCTGCACCCCCTCTCGTTTCGTCTTTTCTCCGTTTCCGGCCGGCCCTGCCATTAATGCCACTCCCAGGTCGATAAACGGTTTCTTCAGGTCTACCATGGCATTCACGATCAATTCGACGAGGCCGCCGTAAAATATGCCGCTTTTGTTCCACGCGTCGTAATATTCGATCATGTCTCTCAAAAGCTCCTTTGCAGTTCGAACACGGGGCACACACGTATTTTTTCACCGCGGGGTCCGGAGCGTCCTGCAAAGGCATCGAGAATCTGTTTCATCTTCATTCTTGCGGAGACGTTGTTTCGCCAGTCGGGAAAATTCATTGACTGCATGATAGCGAAGCCGCTGCCTCCCCCACAACAATAGTTCTCCACGCCATGCGGCTCCATTTCCCTGAACTGGGGGCAGATCGCTCTCAGGATTCTTCTCTGCGGCTCGACAATGCCCATCAGCCTGACCATATTGCACGGGTCGTGGAGCGTTACCGGAAAATCATTCCGCTTCGGGTCGAGTTTTATCTTTCCCTTTAGAACGAGATCCTCCATAAGCGGAATTGCGCTTTCTCGCGGTATGTTCAGTTCGCCCGTCAGGATCCGATCCGCAATGACGAGCAGGGCCTTGTGTGAGTGCCCACACTCACCCACGCACATCTTTTTGACCTTGAGGCGCCGGGCCGCCTCCGCATGACGCACTGCCACGCGCGCTGCCTGGACGTCGTCATACCATATGCCGTAGTTGACCGCGTCGTAGCCGGCAAGCTCGCTTGAGAGTGTCCAGCTTATGCCTGCGGCGTCAAAGAGGATTGCGAAGGCCTCCGGGTTCTCGGGCCAGGCCAGAAATTCGCCGGCATTGTGCACGAGCAGCATGTCAGCCCCTTCCTTGTCGACGGGAATCTCTATCCTCTTGCCCGTCTTCTCTTCTATATCGTCCTCCATAAAGGCGATGATGTTCGCAAGGGCTTTTGGCGTAATGCCTGTGCTGGAACCCACCCTCAACTGCTGGACCGTACCCTGTTCATGCAGCTCTCGGGCTGCGATACCCATTTCCTGACTGAACAGTTTTCTGATCTCGCGACTGATAAGCGCATTATCGATTCCGAGCGGGCAGACCTGAGCACACCGGCGACAAAGACTGCATCGATAGGCGAGCTCAGCGAGCCTCGCGAGGAGCGTGAAATTCAGATCAATATTGCTCGCGGTCAGCTTTGCGAGTATTCCGCTCTCTTTTTTCAGGTACTTGTTGATAATGCGGCGGAGCACCTCGGGACGAAACGTCGGGCGATAGATCTCCTTTTTCCCACTTGCGACGTACGCCGGACAGGAGTCGTTGCAGAGCTGGCACTTGACGCAGTAATCGAGAGAATGGACGAGTGGTTGAAGAAACGTCCAGTTGTTCTCTTTTGAGAGAAGTTTTTTGAGACCCGACAGAAATTTCTGAACGAACTCCTCTTCTTCCTTCGCACTGGCAGGCTTTGGAATGGCCACGGCCAGGATACCGTCAAGGGAAGCTTCGTACCGCTCCCTCTGCTCGTCCGAAAGCTCCTTCCACGGCATCGGCTCATCGTACGGCGGAGGCAAGGGCATAAGATCAGACGGCTCCACCGTGACGAGCTGTTTAGATGGTTTTGCCATATCTTCTATCTTTATCTTCTGTTTCATACCGGCAGCCTCTTCAACATTGTTTTCATTGTTTCCACTCCTTCACCACCTTTCCCCAGGTGTCTCCGGCCTTGATATGAGGCGCAGCCCAGGTTACCTTCTGCTCAAACAGCTTCATCAGCTCTCTTTCCAGGTCACTGCCCCGCAAATTCGGTTCATCATCCCAGCGTAGAGCTCCCATCGCAGGTGCCGCGGCAGCCGGAGAAACTTCACCGCCCTCTTCGTGTACATGGCTGTGACGAATATATAACCAAAATAGGTGAGCACCGCCAAAAAGATATTCACCTGTACCTCGCCCGCAGAGGAGATGGTCTATTGGTTATAAACATACCACGCCAGACCCCTTTTGAGAAACAGCCCAACCCTCCTATGTGGTCGCAACAAAGGCAGAGCGAGTCATGATCAGTTGTCATGAACGCATCGCCTATCTAAAATTGTACGCCTATCAGAAGGGTGCGTCAAAGAGCCATCTTTTGGAAAGCTTGATGATAATGCCTGGCTTTCCCGGATCACAGGCATGCCTCCGTAAAGACAACTTGTGAAATAAAGTGTGACGTGGGTCGATTATTATTGACACATCACGCCCCTTTCCGTACACTCAAGAACAGAGAGCAGTCTCTTGCCTGGTTAGCGTTGGGATGTCGGACTGCAGACTATACACGGGAGAAAGGGGAAGTGACTATGGATAAGAAACTCTTTACGTTACATGACGAATATAACCATGGATTACTGAATCGCCGCCAATTTCTCGGGAAATTATCTGTGCTTGCCGGAGGCGCTGTTGCCGCCAACACCCTGCTCTCTTTACTTGAGAACAACTTTGTCAGTGCAGAAGTCGTTCCGAGAGACGATCCCCGCCTCGTTACCGACCTCATTAAATATCCTGGTGCGACAGGCGAAGTTCGTGCGTCATTCGCAAGACCAAAAGGAGATACAAAACTGCCCGGTGTGGTCGTGATCCACGAAAACAGAGGTCTCACGCCGCACATCGAAGACGTCTCCCGGCGCGTCGCCCTGGAAGGGTTTTTGGCCATTGCTCCGGACGCCTTGTCACCCGTTGGCGGAACCCCCGCGGATGAAAGTAAGGCCCGAACGCTCACAGGGCAACTGGATGGGCAATCGACAGTAAATAACTATCTTGCTGCTGTCAAATATTTGAGGATCCATCCTCTGTCTACAGGAAAGGTTGGTGTCATAGGATTCTGCTGGGGAGGCGGAATGGCCAACCAGCTTGCCGTTACCTCTCCGGATTTGGCAGCCGCGGTCCCCTTCTACGGCAGGCAGCCCGCCTCCGAAGACGTCCATAAGATTAAGGCATCTTTACTTCTCCACTACGCAGGGCTCGACGAGGGGATCAACAAGGGTATTGCCGCATACGAAGCGGCCCTGAAGAAGGCATCCATAGACTATAAGATCTATATGTATGAGGGGGCCCAACACGCCTTCTTCGACGACACAAACGCTGCCCGATATAACAAGGAGGCGGCCCAACTTGCATGGAGCCGCACAGTTGCTTTCTTGAAGGAGAAGCTCAAAACGTAGGCCTTATCGCATCCCAACAGTGTGAGTCGGAAGCGCCTTGGAATACTGCGCCGGCAGCGACGGTTTGGAAAGATTATACCGATTTGTATTCAAGCGGAGACCGAGGCGAGCGAGGAGCTACGGAGGCGTACTCAGAGGTACGTCGAGGTGAGGCGGCGAAGGACAACGAAGGTATACGCTTGAAGGGAATTGGTATTACTTGCCGCAGCATTTCTTGTATTTCAGACCACTGCCGCAGGGGCATGGGTCATTGCGACCCGCTACTTAACAGGAACATCCCTGTCCCGGACGGGCGGCATGTACGGCTGAGACGCCTGCTGGCGCGACACGGCCGATAGCTCAACCAGGAAGGGCCTGCAGTGATTAAAGAAGCGTTTATAGCCCGCGCACAGATAGTTCAGCCCGGCTTCACCGTCAGGGCTATGAAGGAAGCGATCCTTCGGGCACCCACCATTACACATGGCGAGGACCTCACATGCCTGGCAATGGCGGGGTAATCGATCCGACTTGATCTTTCCAAATGCTCTCTGCGCTGGGCTCTCTAGAAGCTCAACCAGCGGAAGCTTCCGGATATTCCCAAGGCGATGCTCATCATCAACAAAGTGATCACACGAAAAGAAGTCTCCGTTATGTTCGATGACGGGAAGGTCACCGCAGGCCCTCCGAAAGACGCACAGGCCATGCTCCTGCCCGAAGGCTGTTGTGGCAACCTCCTCGAATATCTGGACGCTGATGCGGCCGATATCCTCACGCAACCACTCGTCGAAAATGGCGCAAAGAAAAGTTCCTAAAGCTTCGGCCGGTACGGTACGGTGGCTTACCCCGCTATCAGCATCAGGCAGACGCTCGACAAGCGGCAGAAATCCGATATACCCGGCTCGGATCTGTTTGAAAAACCGGTACACCTGGGTGGGGTACTGCACGTTCTGCGCGTGTACCACGCACAGTATATCGCAAGGGATTCGATGCTCTCGTAAGAGTGAGTATCCGTGCATCGCTCGCTCGTGGGTGGGCTCCTGCGACCTAGTGACGCGGTATTGGTCATGCATTTCCTTCGGGCCGTCCAGGCTAAGCCCCACGCCAAAATGCTCTGCCGCCAAAAAACGGCACCAGTCCTCATCGAGAAGGGTACCGTTTGTCTGAATTCCGTTGACAATGCTCATGTGAGGGGATTTATGCTTGCGCTGAAAAGCCACAATCTTGCGGAAGTATTCCAGTCCGAGGAGCGTAGGCTCCCCTCCATGCCAGGAAAAGCTGATCACTGGATTGGGGGACGCGTTGATATGCTGGACAATGTATTCCTCAAGGATATCATCCGACATACGAAACAGCTCGCCCTTTTGATAAGTCTGTTGCTTGTTCAGATAATAGCAATAGTGGCAGCTCAGGTTGCAGACGGCGCCAATCGGCTTGGCGAAAACCTGAAATTCTCTGGACGCTTTGACCACTAACCGTCCCTCCACATTGAGCGCAGCGTCTTCAAGGGCATGCCCGTGATGAAGACCATTTTTATGGGAGGAGTATAGGGGAATTAGCTTCGCCGGTCAAGGAGAAAGGATACACGGAATACCGTTTTACAGATACTGGAGACCTTTTGCTCCAGAGGTCGAACAGGATGATTGAATGTCCAGACATTTCACAGTTGTCTTTCTTCTCGGTACAAAGTAATATGTCGGAAAAGAGGAGCAAGGATTTATAGAAACTGAGGAGAGCATCTATACGTTCGGTGAGACCTGAGAACACTTAGGGCATTTGCGGGATAAATGACCTTCAGAAGGAAAGACAAATAAAAAGGGGTCTCAGGAGGGCAATACGATGCAGACGAGCAGAACATCGCAATGGGCGGGTTACGTGACATCGGCATTTGCCATCACGCTCTTCGTCACGGTTACTGCATTTTATGGGTCGGAACAGACGCTGCTGAATTGGTGGCCCGTTGTTACAGCATTGTGTATGATGTTAGCGGCTTTTTCAGGAGTTGTCTGTCTCGTCTCGGCGATATTCAGTTCTTTTCGAGGCAGGCGGCGGCCTCGGAGCACCGGCCTGGAGTTTTCACGCCGGGCATTTAAACTCGACTCGTGAGCACGAAACTTAATTGCACGTCGCCGCAGCCAGCGCCGCGTCAGGGCTGGAACCTGTTGTTACTGGGCTCATTCTGAATACGTGCTGACTGAGCCGAAGGATGAGGAGAAAAGTATGGACGAACTGAAGGAGTTGGCACGACTGATGGAGCGGTTGGGGGAGAAACTGGAGTATACGAGAAGACTGATAGCGGAATATGAGGAGACGATGGACTACGCGAGCCACTGTAACCTTCTGGGGTTCGCGGAGGGCATTGAATTCGCGTTGGAAGAGATCGGAGAGACCCTGAAAGGAAAGCGTAAAGCACAAGGCAAACCAGGCAGCAAGAGCAGGAAGAGGGGTGCGGGCTAAAAATCTATGCCGATTTCTTTCTGTTGCGACGCCTCGACCTTCTGTTTAATTCTCAGCTTTCTGTAACCTTCTTTCTTGCGGTACTCAAGGTAGTGAATGATGCCAAGAGGGATGGACAGACAGGCTGCCAGGAGGAGGGCCAAGAGCATCCCTGTGGAAGTAATAATCACCTTGCTTATCTCTGTCCAGAAGAAACAAACAATAAAAAGAGCGAAGTTAAAGAGCGCCAAGCCGAGCAGCCACGCGAAGATTTTCCCTACCATGCTTTCTTCTCTATGTAGAATCTCAGTGCAAAAGGGTTCGTTTTGTCTCTAATACTGTTCAAAAGTATCGTCAAGTCTCTGAAAAACATCATGCCAATTGCACGTTTGTTAGCAAAAACTGTGCCTGGAGTGCCCTTTTATGAACTGAAGGACTCAGCTCGCCCTTTTGGAGGACGGGCATTGCAAAGACAAACCACCAGCGCACGCATCAGTATATCGGCAGGGCGGCTGAATGCGCCATCCTTTGGCACGACTTATGTAACGATTATACGAGGCAACGCTGCCCGTGTCAAGGCGGCAATGTGGGCGGTATGACAGGTTTCAGGGCATGGTGTCAAAAATCAGATATCTGCCATTCTTCGTAATGGATGGACTTGAGCTCTGAGATGAAGCGCGAGGGTTTGAGGATAACGAGGCCCACCTGCTTATCGAAAACGGTGAGCGGATAGCAGAGATAGAGCTGGTCCATGGCGCGCGTGCTCGCCACATAAAAAAGTCTGCGCTCCTCTTCCAGAGCGCCTTCCTCTAAGGCCTTCGGGTTGGGGAACCTGCCCTCCGCACACCAGATGATGAATACGGCTTTCCACTCAAGGCCCTTGGCCTGATGTACGGTGCTCAATACAACTCTCTCATCATCATAACCGGCAGAAACGATCTCCTCCCCGGCCACGCCACTCATCAAAGAGAGTTCACTCAGGAACGTAACGAGAGATTGGTACTTCGTGGAAAAATTCATCAGCTGGGTAAGATCCTCGAGGCGCGACTCGTGATTAGGAAAATTGAGTTTCAGGTAGTCGGCGTAGCCGTGTTCCAGCACTGCTGAGATCATGTCCGAGAGCGCTTCCTGGCTTTTGAGCGCATCAAGTTCTTTGAAGAGTTTTGACCAGGCCTCCAGATTCTCCTGCGGTATGTTCTTTAGCTGCTCTCCTATCTTCTTCGTGATGAAGAGCCGAATCGGGTCTTCGGCTGTCTTCAGATACTCGTAAGCGCGGTCTGCTGTCTTCTTGCCGATGTGGGGCGCCATCTTCAGTATGCGCTTCCAGGAGATCTCATCCGTTGGGTTTGCCATGACCCTCATGTGCGCGACCACATCCTTGATGTGCGCCTGCTCAAAGAAGCGAAGGCCGCTGCGCACCTCGAAAGGAATGTCCCGCCGGGTAAGCTCCATCTGCAGTTCCATGCAATGGTAATGTGCCCGGTAGAGGACAGCGATCTGGTCGAGGGGAACCCCGTCATCTCTCAGCTCCAGTATCCTCTGGGCCACGAACTCAGCCTGTTGCAGAACATCACGCATGGGCGTGAGCACTGGCGTAGGTCCGGGTCTTTTAACCGCTCTCAGGTTCTTTTCAAACTGTTTCAGGTTATGGGCGATGGAATTATTCGCGAGGCCGAGTATCTCAGGCGTACTCCTGTAGTTGGTTTCAAGCTTGAAGATTTGGGCGTCGGGGTAGCGTTGGGGGAATTCCAGAATGTTCTGGAAGTTTGCCCCTCTGAAGGAGTAAATGCTCTGCGCATCGTCTCCCACAACGGTCACGTTCCGATTGATGGCGCCCATGAAATCGACGATCTCCGCCTGGATCCTGTTGGTATCCTGGTACTCGTCGACGAGAATATGGGTAAAGGTCGAAGCGTAAAACTGGCGTACTGCTTCGTCGTCCTTCAATATCTTGTGCCAGTAAACGAGGAGGTCATCAAAATCCATCGCATTCATGGCCCGCTTCTTTTCCTGGTAGCGTTTTTCCAGCAGCGTGATCTCATCGAGAATGTCGATGAAGTAAGGGAACCTCTCCTTGACCGACTCTTCGAGCGTCCCCATGGTGTTGGCGGTGTGGCTGAATATCTCTTTCAGTACCTGCCCTTTTGGAAATCTCCGCTCCTTCCGATCGATGTTCGCGTCTCTCGTCACAACTTCTATCAGGTCTTTGGCGTCCTCATTGTCGAGGATGGTAAAGTGGCCCTGGTAACCGATCCGACCAGCGTTCTGGCGCAAAATCATGTTGCCGATGTGATGGAACGTCCCGCCCCAGATGTAGCGGGTATCTATCTTGATGAGGTGCTCAACCCTGTGGAGCATCTCCCGGGCTGCCTTATTCGTGAAGGTGAGGAGAAGGATACTGTTGGGCGAGACGCCCTGCTCGAGGAGACGTGCCACCCTGTAAGTGACAACCCTTGTCTTCCCGCTTCCCGCGCCTGCTATGACAAGTATCGGCCCGGGTTCTGCCATCACGACCTTGAGCTGTTCCTCGTTCAGTTCCTTTTCGTAGTCTATGAGCTGCTTGTACGGCGACGTGTCGCGGTGAAGGCTGTAACGTTTCATGAGGCTAAAGTATGCTGTATGCAGCCGGTGGTGTCAAGAGGGCGCGCTTGAATCAATTTCGAAATCCTAATCTCGAATCTCAAACAATATCAAAATTCAAATCACCACAAGACCCTCAAACGCAGTTCAAGTCGCTCACGTTGCCCGTTTGGATACTTGGACATTGGAATTTGTTTAGGATTTCGATATCAGGATTTGGGATTTGACCTTGAGACATGCCGGTCGCCGGACACGTATGGTCTACTGGTCTGTCGCAGGGAATTCCCTCAGGATGCCCTTCTCAACGTAGATAGGGCGGATCAGTTTCCTGATGGTCGGTAGCCTGCTAAAGAAAAGGCAGGAGGAGATAACACAGACGATGCCGCCGACCATGACCGCACTGGGCGCCCCTATCCTATTGGCCAGAGCGCCTATGATCAGGCTGCCGAAAGGCGTCATGCCCATGAACGCCATTGCATAGAGGCTCATCACCCGTCCCCGCTTGTCTTCCTGACTTATGGTCTGCAGAATAGTGTTGGTGGATGTGATAACCCCCATGAACCCGAGGCCGGCGCAGAGGCTCATCAAAAGGGAGAACGGCAGATAGCGCGAGAAGGAGAAGAAGATAAGCGAGCATCCGAAGATGCCGGAAGCCACGGCGATAACGGTGCCCAGGCCGATAACGGATTTCCGCGAGGCCAGGTAAAGCGCGCTGAGGAGCGCTCCTACCCCCGCCACGGCGACAAGAAAGCCGAACGTATGCGGTCCTCCTCCAAGGATATCTTTGGCAAATACGGGCATGAGCACCGTGTACGGCATGCCCATGAGGGAGAGAAGGGCCAGGTTGATCAGCATGTACCTGATGGGCGGAAAGCCAAACCCGTACGTGTACCCCTCCTTCAGGCCCTGCAGGATCCTTTGGTGCGAGGGCTTCCTGGTGAGATGAGGGATCCGCATCGCGGCCAGTGCCCCGATCACTGCTATGAAGCTGAGCGCATTCAGGAGAAAACAGACCCCCTCACTCGTGACACTCAGGATAAGGCCTGCTATGGCGGGCCCAACAAGCCTTGCGCCGTTAAACATGAGCGAGTTAAGGGCGATTGCGTTTCCGAGATCCTCTCTCTTGTCGAGCAGATCGCCGATGAGCGACTGCCGGGTGGGGACGTCAAAGGCGGTGATGGCGCCCATGCAGATGCCGAGCACGAAAATGTGCCAGACAGCTATGTGGCCCGTAAGGGTGAGCAGCGCCAGAATAGAAGCCTGGATAGCAGCCAGTGTCTGGATTACGATGAGCAGCCGCAGGCGATGCCACCTGTCGGCAAAAACCCCTGCGAAGGAGGTAAGCAGAAAAGTGGGGAGTTGGCCGGCAAAGCCAACGAGGCCGAGGAGGAGGGCTGAGTTCGTGAGGCGATAGACCAGCCAGCTCAGGGCGACCTGCTGCATCCAGGTCCCCACGAGAGACACGCCCTGTCCTCCAAAAAAGAGCCGGTAGTTCCTGTGGCGCAGCGCCCGCGCTATGAATTTGAACTCTGCCATGCTCGTATGCCCCGCGGCGCCAATAGTATATACTTTTTTTGCCCAAGGTTGGCCGGCGGCTTTCTGCGCTTCACTGGGCACGCCGCGTCGCGCGGGACGCCTCCGGCGTAAGCTAAAAAACAATTGACAACAAAACGGGCAAGGGTTAGCCTTAGAGGTAAGTAAAAATTTTCACATAGTGATCGGGGGACTGTATGTGGGAGAGTCTCGACCTTAATAAGGTGATAGATTACGCGAAGGACCCTTATGCTTCCATACGGGAGTGGAAGAGAAAGAGCGGAAAGAAGGTGGTGGGAAGCACGCTGGCCGATGTGCCTGAAGAAGTGATTTACGCTTTCGACGCTTTGCCCGTCACACTCCTGGGAACGCATCGACCGCTCAAAAAGGCGCCAAGTCTGCTGCCTGACAACGCCTGCTCGCTTGCGCGGAGTAACCTGGAGCTGGCGCTTAGCTACGAGGGCGATCTATTCGACGGCTTTGTTCTGCCGCAGGTCTGCGATACGACCCAGCACATGTGTGATATCTGGAGGATCAACTTTCCGGACAAGTACGTTGAGAGCATCCTGCTGCCCCGTCAGATAAATCGGGAAAGCGCGCGGTATTGGGCGAGAGAGGAGATTGAGAGGCTGATCTCCTCGTTGAGCGACTGGTCGGGTAAAACGATCACCGATGCTGACCTGAAAGAGTCAATCAAGCTCCATAACGAGAATAAGCGGCTTTTGAAGGAGCTTTATGAGATCAAGAGGAAAGCGCCCGCAACACTCTCTAACAAGGCCCTTTTTTCTTTAATTAAACTTTCGATGCAGGTGGACAAAAAGGAGTTCAACCAGACCCTCAAGAAGATCAAGGAGAACCTCACCATAAAAGAGGGCAACGGGTATACGAATGTGATTCTCACGGGAATCGCCTGCGATCCGCCGGAGATCTTTGACCTGTTCGACGAGATCAAGCTGAACGTGGTTATGGATACCCTCGTTACCGGCCAACGCTACCTTGACGGCATGGTGGACGAGAATATGGCTCCGATTGACGGCATGATGGCACGCCATTTCAAGCGCGGCTTTTACTCGCCTATCCACAATGATGTTTTTAAGAACGTCGAAGATCTGAAGGCGCTCTACAAGCAATACAACGCCAAGGCCATAATCTACGTGCACATCGAGTTCTGTGAATCTGAAGAGTATGACCTGCCTGACCTGAAGAAGGCGATCAAGCAGGAAGGCATCCCGATCCATGTGCTCGTAACAGAGTATCAGACGTTGTCGCTGTCCCACGTAAGGACCCGGCTCCAGGCATTTTTTGAATCTTTGAAAGGGGGCACCCTATGAGCGAGAAGCCGAAATCAAAAGACCTCTCGAAGAAGATAACGAAAGAATACATGGATGAAGCATTCCACGCGCATGAGCTTGGAAAACTGGTGGGCTATACGACTGCCATTTCCCCCGTCGAGCTGTTCGTCGCGCATGACATCGTGCCCATATATCCTGAGAATCACGCAGTTGCCTGCCTCACGTCACGCATGGGCACGGAGCTGTCCACGGCTACGGAAAACCTAGGCTATACAAGCCACCTCTGCGCTTACGCCCGTTCGGACCTGGGTTACAGGGAAACCGGGAAGACGGCCACTGGAGGCATCCCTGATCCTGACGTGCTCATGGCCTGCAATGCCCAGTGCTTCACCCTGACCAAATGGTTCCAGGTACTTTCCAGAAGGCGCAACGTACCCATGTTCGTCTTCGACACGCCCGAATGGATCATGAACAAGAAGGCGCGGGAAGAGATCATCAAGTACTGCGTGCTGGAACTCAAAGAGCTGATCGCGTGGCTGGAGGAGATCACCAAAAAGAAGTTCGATTACGACCGGCTGAAAGAGGTGATGAAGTACTCAGCCCAGGCAAGCGTGCTCTACAAGAAGTTCCTCGACATGGCGCAGTACAAGCCTTCGCCCATAAGCATTTTTGATGCGCTCATCGGCATGGCGATCACCGTCTACCGCAGGGGCACGCCTGAATGTGTCGACTATTATCAGACGCTTTGTGATGAGATACAGGCAAAAGTAGATCAGGGTATCGGGGTGCTGCAGAACGAGAAATACCGGCTCTACTGGGAAAACCTTCCGGTCTGGTTCAAGTTCAGCGACCATGCCAAGCTTCTCGGCTCTTTCGGCGGCGTAATTCTCACGTCGCTCTATGTCCACGCGTGGAGCTTCGATTTCGATCTCAATAAAGATCCACTGGTGACGCTTGCCGAAAACTATCTGAACCGTTTTTCGAATTCGACTCTGGAGGACAGGGCAGACATGGCCATGGACCTTTTCAAACGGTACGACATGAACGGTATGATCATGTTCATGAACCGGAGCTGCAAGGCTGTGTCATTTGCGGTGCCCACGCTGAAGGATGTGCTCACCAAGAGGACAGGCCTGCCGGCGCTCGTATTTGAGAGCGATATGGGCGATCCGAGGTTCTACTCGGAGACGCAGATACGCACCCGAATCGAGGCATATTTCGAAACCCTCGACCGGCTCCGGTAATAGGGGCGGCATCGTCAAAAGGCCATCCGCTTTGTCGCGCTTAAACCTCGCGTACAATAATCCGTAATATATGATGTCTTATAGTGATACAAGACCTCGCGCTTTCCTGGCACGCAGATTGCGCCAAGCTCTGTGTGCCCTCTATCGAGTAGTGCTCTATGTAGGACGATAATTATCGACGAGGTAAGGTACTACCGTGAAAAACAGTAAGAAACCCCATTAGCCAACCCCTTCGTCGTGCTCCGGTTACCCTCTGTCTTCTCAAGTCTGTGTGGCAAAATGCCGATAATACATAGGTAATTCTGCATACTTTTGCCTCAGTAGTGGCAGAGAAAAGGCAATAAGCGGCGAAGTGGCAGAAGGAGTGAGGGTGAACAAAAGAAACCTCATAGCCTGTATCACTTTCTGGGTCCTGTGCCTTCTTCTGCTCCCGTCTCCAGATGCGCGTGCGGTCTCATCCGTCGATACCAATGTAACAACGGTCGATGCAGTTGACTACAGCAGTCAGCGCAAAACGTTCTACGCCAATGGGCTCTGGTGGGTCTTTTACTCAAACGGAACGAACATCGTCTACAAAACCAGCAGCGATGAATCAACGTGGGAGCAGTGCCACAACTGTCAAGACCAATTGCAATATCGGGTACAGATTTGCCGTGTACTTCGACGGCACGTACGTGCACTATGTATTCAGTACACAGTCCGACAATACGGTCCTGGCCTATCGGCGCGGCACACCCAATGGCGATGGTACCATCACCTGGAGCGCGGCTGAGCAAACGGCAGTCCCGGCTGCAGCAAATACCCGTTATGTGAGACCGGCGATTAGCGTCGACAGCAGCGGATACCCGTGGATCGGATACCGCTACCGCACTACTTCCGGGGGTACCCAATTATATCCGTATGTCACCAAGTCCTCTACCAATGACGGCACGTGGACAACCCCGGGGGGCTTCCCGTACCAATTAAATGGAACATCAAACAACAACTGGCATGCGATCCCGGTGCCCCTGACAGCAGCCAAGGTCTATGTCGTTTACGGGTACAACAGTGCGACAGCAAAGGGTAGACTTTACAATAGCGGCTGGGGAAGCGAAGAGGCTGCATCAACGAGCAATATCAGCAGCGAGTATTACACGTCCGCCGTTGCCATCAGCGATAATGTGCATCTTGTCTTTCTTAAAGACACGACCTATGACATCGTCCACAGGGTACGCACGTACGGGACCGGGTGGGGTGGCGAGACAACGGTGCAGTCGGGAACGACCAGTTCATCGGGTCCCACACTCACGCTCAATAGCAGCGCGAGCAATGATCTTTATTGCTTCTGGGCAGGAAGCCCCACGGTCGGCCATGTCTACGTGAAGCGGTACACCAGCGGAGCGTGGAGTGCAAGCCCGTATGATTGGTTTTCAGATACGCTGCCAGACAATAATCTGAGCGCCTTTTACAAGGATGACGGGAACAACCGTATGGGTGTGGCTATTAACACAGGCTCCGCAAGCCCGTATACGCTTAAGTACGAGAGCATGAACCCTACCGTCATCACCCTTGCCTCCTTCTCCGCCACCATCGAGGGCAGCGCCGTCGAAATCGAGTGGGTCACGAAGACCGAGATCGATAACCTCGGGTTCAACCTCTACCGGAGCATCAATAACGGACCGCTGGTGCAGCTCAACAGGCAGCTCATCCCGGGCCTCATAAGCTCCATCGCGGGGAGGTCCTATACGTATACCGACACCGGAGCACCGACCGGGACCCCGGTCTGCTATACGCTCGAAGACCTTGACCTCAATGGAACAAAGACAAGCCATGGTCCCGCGTGCGTCTACGCACCCGGTGCGTCACCGACGACGCAGGAAGGAACGGGCGCGGCAATAAACCCGACCGATGTACAGCAGGGTGGCACCGGAGAAGCTACAGACACCGGGACACCCCAGGGTGGTACCGGAGCAGGCACAACGGCAGGTGGAGGAACGGGTACGGGGACATCCCCTTCCGGTCCTGTCCAGTTCGGCTCCGTGACGAGTGTCAAGCTCAAGTCCTTGACGGCGCGCACGGATGGAGAAGGAGTCCTTATTGCGTGGACCACCGGCCAGGAGGTGAACAATCTCGGCTTCAACGTCTACCGGCAGGATCACGGACAACGCGTGAAGCTCACCACAGGACCCCTCGCGGGCTCTGCCTTGAGGACCGGTAGCGCGCACCTGGCAGCAGGTCATGCTTACCGCTTCTACGACCCGCAACCCGGCAGTGGTTACTGGGTAGAAGACATCGACCTCAACGGGATAAGGACCCTGCATGGTCCGGTTACCCCTACCCCCTCAGCGACGCCTCTTCTCAAGGTAGGGTCGCGCTCCTTACGGAGCCTTACCGGGGGCCAGACGACCGGGGCTCAAGAGGCACTCTTCGCACGGATCGGGCAAGGACGCTTGCCTGGCGGCCGTACCCAGCCCTTTTCCGGTGGGCTCGGAAGTCCACAGGATACCCAGCGGGCTTTAGCGGCAAGTCAGGCGGTCAAGCTCTTCATCCGGGACGAGGGGTGGTATCGCGTTTCCCTGGCTGACCTTACCTCGTTAGGACTGCCGGTGGGGAACCCCGGGTTCCTCCAGCTCTACGTCGGGGGAAAAGAGCAGCCGCTTGTCATCGAGAATGGAACCCTTTCGTTCTACGGGGCAGGCGTTGCTACCCCGTATACGGATACCAATGTCTACTGGCTGGTGAATGGCTCACAGCCGGGCAAGCGCATCCAGAAGGTCACCGGGGGAGGGTCGGGTACCCAGACGAGCTTTCTTGCTACGGTTACCCTCAAAGAGCGGACCATCTACTTCGCGGCTTTATTGAACGGCGACAAAGAGAACTTCTTCGGTTCCGTCATCGGGAGCGACCCGGTGGCGACGGGGCTTTCCGTCACGCACCGGGCAGGAGGAGCCGCTGTCCTTGATGTCCTCCTCCAGGGGGTCACGGTACAGCCCCACGAGGTCACCGTCACGTTCAACGGACACGTGGTGGGGCACCTTGCCTTCTCCGGGCAGAACCAGGGGGAAGCCTCCTTCACGATCCCCGAAGCAGGGTACGGGGATACGAATACCCTGACGCTGCAGACATCGGGTGAGCTCGATGTCTGCATGATCGATACGATCAAGCTCACGTACGCAAAAACCTATACGGCGGATCAGGACCGGCTCTTGTTCACGGCTCAAGGGGCAAAGCAGGTAACGGTGGGGGGCTTTGACACCAACCAGGTACGCATCATGGATATTACCGATCCGGCAGACGGTTAAGGAGGTGACCGGTCAGGTCAAACCCAACGGGGCGGGCTATGCCATCCAGATCGGGATACCGGGATCCGGGGCAAGGAGCCTCATTGCTTTTACCGGCAGCGCCTCGCTGGCTCCCGCGGCGCTCGCTGCCAATGAGCCCTCGGCCTGGTACGCGAGCAATGGTGCAGACCTGATCATGGTGAGCCACCACGACTTTATCGGCAGTCTCGCCCCCTTGAAGACCCTCCGGGAACAGACCGGGTTGTCGGTAGCCGTGGTCGATATCGAGGACATCTATGATGAATACTCCTTCGGGATAAAGACCCCGTATGCCGTGAAAGACTTCATGACGCGAGCACACGCCTGGAGGAGACCACCTGCGTATCTTGTCCTCGTCGGGGATGCGAGTTTCGACCCCAAGAACTACCTGGGTCTCGGTTCCTTCGACTTCGTACCGACGAAGCTCGTCGATGCCACCTACCTCGAGACCGCATCCGATGACTGGTTCGTCGATCTCAATAACGATCTTCTCCCGGATATCCCCATCGGGAGACTGCCGGTGAGGACCCAGGACCAGGCAGCCCTGGTGGTGAGTAAAATCGTCGGGTATACCGGGACACCACAGCATAACCAGGCCCTCCTCGTTGCCGATGAGCAGGATGACCAAGGCTCCTTTGACTTTAAAGAGGCGAGTGGGGCCGTACAAGCACTCCTGCCCCAAGGCACTGCCAAAACCTTCTACCGGGGAACCGTGGATGATACGACGCTCACGGCGAACCTTCTTGCAGCATGCAATCAGGGACCGCTCCTGGTCAACTACGCGGGGCACGGCTCCGAGGAGACCTGGCGGTGGCGATATCTTCACCTCGCCTCTTGCCGAGACCCTCGCCAACGGGTATAAGCTCCCCCTCGTGGTTGCCATGACGTGCCTGAATGGCCTCTTCCAGGATGTCTATACGGAGAGCCTGGCAGAGGCGCTCATCCTCGCGCCCCAGGGAGGGGCAATAGCGGTCTTTGCATCCTCGGGCCTGACCGACCCCGGGCCGCAGTCCGTTATGAACCAGGAGCTCATCAGGGTGCTCTTCTCAGGGGGCCTGCCCACCATGGGGCAGGCCGTTATACGGGCCAAGCAGGCTACCACGGATCCGGATGTGCGCAGGACCTGGATCTTCTTCGGGGACCCGACAACAAAACTGAAGTGAAAGGCTGACGAGCAGGGAACCGCTCTCTCTTTCAGTTGGCAATGTACAATCCTCTTGGTTGTTTCTGAATACCAGATTAGCAGGTGGAACGCGCTCCTTTGAAGGATCGAGTGGTTTTCAAAAAACTCGTAGAAGGTGAACTCGGCGCATACAGACTGAAATGCGCAACCGCTGATCAGTTCTGGGTGCCGAAGATTATGAGTGGCAATCAAGCGCCCGGCGATTCCCTATGCTCCCGTGCCTAGTGAACGAAGTGAAGAACGTCTCCATCGCCCTCATCCGAACTGAACTGCTTGACACGCATTCTAACCGCAGCATATTCTACCAGTCCGTCCCTTGGCGGGGTAGGTTACCAGTACCTCCACATGATCGATAGCCCAGGTCTAGCGCCGGAACACGTAGATCCCTTGCTGGATGCGTGGGAGATGGGTATTGTAGAATAGCGCGTAAAGCAGCTGTCTTTTGATCCTCAGATAAGGCCGCCCGTGCCAGAGCGCAGCCCGCCCAGGCATCCGCTCGTAATTCACGACCCCACAAGTCAGGCATCCAAGCTACGTTCAATCGGCTATCGACAACATGCCCGGTCTCATGAGCGAATATTCCGAATATGGCACCATCCCCGATAGTCGTTTCGACGGACTTCAAGAATAGCGGACTATAGACGATTTTAGCTGCGCCATTCGGCAAAGCAAATGTTAGGACACTGCCCGCGGTGGGGTTGCGAATCAGGGCAACACCGCATGTGCCACCACAGAGGACGTTAGCGACCTTATGTGCGATACGGAGCGCATCTGGTGACGCGTTCATATCCGAGTTGGGGCTGTAATAACTGTCCCCTCCGAGCGAACAAACTAATTGAGCCTTGGCAACTGTAGCCAGAAGCAATGAAAAACCTAAGCAGATAGCAATCATCCCATACCTTTTTAGCATTGTCGTTGCTCCTTTGCTCTTGCATACGTTCTGTGGTACTGCTTGACCTGCCCCCACTCATTGTACCACCTTCAGGGTTATCCTTCCTCCTGAATATCCGTTGTTGGTCATGCCTGTCTCAGGAGCAGGAGGCTTATAGTCCAAAAAGCTGTGCGGTAACATAGTACCGCGAATCTATAGGGGCTCGCGCCCTCAGTGATCACCCCCTTGAGATTTTTCGTGTAATTGACGATACGCCGGGCGCGACCCACAAATCCGCCTACCACGTTATCCTCAATCGTGTTTCAATCCACGCGCCCGCGCGCTTACGCTCCGGCTCAACTTTGCGTTACCACTTTCAGCCGTAAATCCTCACCTTTCGTAACGATCTGATTCTACCACTTTGTAGGTAGAACACCAGCTTCGACGTCGGCGAAAAAACCTGCAGAAAGCTGAACGAGGCTGCTGCCTGCGTTACAGACCTCCGGCCCCGTACTCAGCTTTTGCGTCTTTTGACCGATAATCCTTTAGAGCACATCGCGTTTCAGAAAGGGAAAAGAGGATGCATATCGGGATCCACTTTGGCAACCATCTGATGGCAGAGGCCATCTATCAGCTTCTGGTGAAGAATGGGTACGATCACGTGATTACGAGTGGAAGGCCTCCTACCAATGGGTTTACCCCCGACGTGCTCCTTGTGGATATCACGACCCTCAGGCAGGATCTCCTTGCTCAGTACCCCGAAGCAAAGGTCCTCCTCATGGATACCGGCATAGAGCCGGAGAAACTGTGCGCCACGCTCCTCTCGTACCGGATACACGGAATACTCTCTCCCGATACGGAGCTCGACCTGTTCAAGAAGGCCCTCAAGGTGGTCAGCGAAGGGCAGATCTGGATCGACAACGGGTCGGTCAAGGACTTGCTTAACGACGCCGGAGGCATCTCACGGAATGGGAGGATCACCCACATCACCGGCAGGGAACAGGAGGTCATCGAGTGCGTTTGTCAGGGGCTGAGAAACAGTGAGATAGCGGGGAGGCTCGCCCTCTCACCCCATACGGTGAAAGCCCATCTCAACAGAATATTCAGAAAGCTCAACATCACGAGCCGGTCAAAGCTGATGACACGAACCGTGACCCAGTATTCCCAACAATGATGGGCAACCATGCATCCCAGCTTGTTGCTCAGTCTTAAGACTCCACCTCGCTGGCATGAGATGATTAAAGAGACCGTCCGTATACCGCATTGCCCGCACTGCAGGGGTCTGCACGCCTACACGCTTGAGGTTGCGAGGGCTATCATGCTGGAAGTGCTCACCACACATAAACGGCATAAACAACCAAGCAGAGTGAAGATCGCCCGGCCTTTCGTCTGTCCGCGAAAGAGCGAGCACTACCAGGCATCGTTTTACCTTCACGACACCTCGTCTGATAGGATCAGGGCTGTAAGCGTCATTGGCTTGGGCGAGGAAACCGAATGACTGACTGCGGGAGAAAACAGGTAGTGATTAGTACTTCGACGAAAAGGGGAGCATTATGATAGAGTCCGCCCCCGAGCTAGGGGGAAAAATGAACTGGTACAAAGTGGAGCTGACGGAAGACCAAATAATGGCCGGACACCTTAATCGCATGCAGGATGAATTTCAAAAATGGTATGTGTCCCTCAATGCATGGAGAGACACTGCTCTTTTTTCTCGTGGCCGTGAGGATGACCTCAGCATGACCCTTTATATCTACTCCACATCACCCGTTCACGCAGAGGTACTATGTCAAATGTTTCCGGCAAAGCCTTGTGAACCACCAGAACCGAATCACCATCAAGCCGTTCCTGCACGGACCTCCCTTGTATTGCGTATAGGTGATGTCAATCTGCGCAACAACATCGTAGAGGCAATCTCGCGGGACAAAAGGACAGGATAAGGAGGTTTGTTATGCGAGTAAAAGTATTTTCAAACCGAAGAGATACGCCAGAATTGGAAGCTGAAATAAACTCCTGGCTTACGAACAACAGCAACATTCAAATAAGCCACGTAAAACAAAGCTACGCATATGACGGTAAACGTGTTTTTTATACACTAATTTCAATTTGGTACACGGGTCAACAGACAAAAGTAGCGGATTTGTGAAACTAAAGTTACGGGAGAAAGGGAGGGACTGATAGGCAGATGGGGGTCAACTACGAACGCACAGCCGAGCATGGCGTTTAAATTGCGGGTGTCTTCCTCTCGTTAATATTCTATTTTCTGAACCAGTTGAAGATTACATTTTGTAATGTATAATCTGTAAGCCACCGAGCAAATTCACGCTTCAGGTGCTATACGTATAGCTGGAAGCGTGGTTTAGCGACAGATGCTTTGTGTTCTCTGTTACTAACGGTGATCTTGGGTCTCAGCGGCGTGGCTTGATGGCGTTCGCTGCACCACCTCGTCGAGCGGTCCTATCTGGATCCTATCGCCGAACGCTATTTTTGAAAGTACTGTCGAACTTTCGTCGCTATCTGATGATCCGTCATCCTGTCAACTGTTTCAATGCCTGCGATGCGTCCACCGAGGCCGTGTTTTTCAAGACGTTCTTTGAGTTCGCCTTTAGCCTCACCAGGGCCAAATATCAGAATAGATTCTGCATCACGAATAGACGCAATTACGGCATCGTAGCAAATCCCGTAAACGTTCTCAGGCGGCTATCCTGTGCCGGAACGTCGTGAGGTTCATAGGGACCCTTAAGAGGGGAATCACCAGAACGGCGGAGCTGTTTTTCAACCCTCGATAGTATCAGTCCCATCTCTTCCCCTTTGTCCGTAACAGTCACGATAGTAGCTTTCCTATGGTCAATCCACAAACCCACTTTTGTTTTCATCGATTTCTCCTTTCTCTAAATGGTGCACCATAAATAAGTAAGTTAAGCTATAGATTTATTATGACGCACATGCATAGGTATGGCCTTAACTATATTCGCTTTCTCTCCGTATTCTCCACCGCCCATAAAAACCTGCGCGTGCACCCCCGTGGGTGCAATCGCGAACTTGCACCCACGGGCCGATTTTCAACAATGGGCAGAGAACGATTCTGGCCATTGTCGTGGTGACTATGATAGTCTTCCTTGATGTGCTATCATGTGGTATCAAGGCTCAGGCCTCCGAGGTGAAACGGGGAGTGAGGGTCTCAAAAGGACCGGTAAGCGTCGCGAAAGCGGATGTCAAGGAGGAAGAGAAGGGTCTATGTGCACAGCGGGCTGCAGAACGCTCAGACTGACGAGCCGCTAGCGGCAGGTGCTAGGGTCATCGTGATCGTAGTCAAAGGTATGACCGTAAAGGTCAGAAAAGAAAGGGGTGCGGTATGGTAGGTCTACCGATTTACGCAATATTCCTGATGGTGCTCATCATCTTTTTTCTGTACAACGCCATCAAGATACTGAAGGAATACGAACGGGGCGTCATATTCAGGCTCGGAAGGGTGCTCGATAGGCCGAAGGGTCCGGGACTGATTATTCTGATACCCATCGTGGACAAGATGGTGCGGGTCAGCCTGAGGACCGTCGTCCTCGATGTGCCGCCACAGGATGTCATAACGCGGGATAACGTAACGATAAAGGTGAATGCTGTTGTCTATTTCAGGGTTATCGATCCGATGAAGGCTATCATCGATGTGGAAAATTATTTGTACGCGACAAGCCAGCTCTCGCAGACGACGTTGCGCAGCGTCTTAGGTCAGGCGGAACTGGACGATTTGCTCTCCCAAAGAGAGAAGCAGAACGCGAGGCTGCAAGAGATCATTGATACCCATACCGAGCCGTGGGGCATCAAGGTGTCAAATGTTGAGGTGAAGAATGTTGACCTGCCGCAGGAGATGCAGCGCGCCATCGCACGGCAGGCAGAGGCAGAACGGGAACGGAGGGCAAAGGTCATCAGTGCCGAGGGTGAATTTCAGGCATCCGCCCGTCTTGCTGACGCGTCCGACATTCTATCCAGGAACCCCATGGCCCTCCAGCTGCGGTATCTGCAGACCTTGATAGCGATCGCTCAGGAGCAAACTTCGACGATCATCTTCCCCTTACCGATTGAGCTTATGAAGGCCATAACGGATAGGAAGGGTGGTCCTGCATAAGAGCCATCAGGATAGGGCAAGATCCCACGACGAAAGAGTGGGCTATCATTGCCCATAGGGACCCGAGCTAACCTTTTAGCGACCTTATCTCATTCTACATTGAAGCCAGGAAAAGGCAATCTATTTATATCAATTTCGTAGATTACCGCTACATAATTGCCACCATTTGGATTCAACTCTTATCTTTGCCTGTTATACAAATCGTCGAAGATATGCTTTATTTTCAGAGCAAAATGTTCGGGATGTTTCTTATGTTGTTTAACTCATCAGATGCCTGTGGAGCAAGGATTGGGAGGCCCAGGGGCCTTTGGTGAACGTTGACCCCATGTTCCACCAGATCACCCCAACTCCGGACTGTCGGTTGACCGTACCTAGGATGATGTCGTAAGGTAGAAGATCGGCAGGAAGCTGTTCAAGGAAAATTTTAAGAAAACCATACATAGAGGAGGGCACTACAATATGAAGAAGAGTCCACAAAAGAAAACGCTTGTAACGAAACCGGCTTACGAAGTGGGGCGCAATACCGCCGTTACAGGTCGCCGGCTTCCCTCCATGACCTACATGAGCAACGAGTTTGTGCCAGGGTGTAATGTGTATGTCGAGTATGGCTGGATATGGGCCGTGCCTGACCGCAACCCGCTTATCGGTGAGCACACGCACGACTATGATCAGATCGCGTTACATATTGGTACCGATCCTAAAAACCCTGAGGACCTTGGGGCAGAGTTCGAGATGGTGATAGATGGTGAGCAAGTCACGATCAACAAGACTCATTCTCTATACCTGCCAAAAGGGCTTAAACATGGGCCGATAACGTGGAAGAGGGTTGACAGACCTGTTATCGAGATGACGATAACGCTCGGTGGCGGTAGTGTCGAAGCAGTATCACCAGGGGGACTGAAATAAGGAGAAAGCTATGGCGACAAGAAGCCTGACGAGGCTTTCTTTCGTGGCAGCAGCATTACTTTCATTGTTTCTTGTGTCGACGGCATTGGCGGAAACGTGGAGCAGGCTGTATATCCAGAGCCTTCCGGATTCCGCATTTGCAGTAATCGAAGTCACGAAGGATGGGAAAAAAATTCGACACCTGCCCCACCACCAGCATAACGGAAAAGTTGATATCCCTCACGTGAAGAGCGCTCTAAGCAGAATTCATCAGGTCAAGTGGATAGATCCTGCAAACTTTGCCAGAGCAAAAGAACACCTGGAACAGCACTACCAGGAGTATAAGGAGGGCCAGGCCAAAGCCCGCGGGGATTAGTCCGTCTAAATGACATAAAAGTGCTGCGCCAGTGCATTCAGGACACCCAGCCTTCTGTCAGGAACCTCAGGCACTCATGGAATGTACTATGCTTATTTGGAGTCAAGATGGAGAGCGAGGCGCTCAAGCCACGGGGGGCGAAGGCGTACCTCGTGGTACGTCGGAGCTTCACGGGGCGAAGGCAACGAAGCTATACGCTTGAATCCAAATAAGCATCACACTCGTTTCCAGCGGTAGTACTTCTCATCGGCCATCTCCAGCATTGCCGTATCACCCGGCGTGTCGCCATAAGCATAGATGTACCCAAAGCTCTTCACGTCGTACTGCTCCTCAATCCTCCTGACCTTCTCCTTTCCTGAGCAATTCTTGGTGAGGAACCTGCCCGTCACTCGACCGTCTTTCATTTCCAGCTTTGTGGCTATCAGGTCCACGCCGCAGTTGGCGCACCAATCGGCCAGCCACAGGTCTATAGATGCTGAAACAACGACAACCTTGTCTCCCTTGTCCTTATGCCATCCGATTCTTTCCATCGCAATCTCTCTGACGATGCGGGGTAGCCGTTCCTTTGAATAGTTTGAGGCAAGTCCTTCGAAGCTGCGAGAGTCCCAGCCCCCGAAAAAATAAGTCGACACAAGCTCCTTGGCCCTCCAGTTGCGAATAAGGCCCAGCGCGTAAGCGAAAAGCATCGGGCTCAGAAGAACGGCGCCGGTAATGAATTTTCTGCGACCAACCGCATAGGTAATAAAGTCGCCGAAGCTGTCTTTGAAGGTAATTGTGCCGTCGAAATCAAAGAGTGCGAGTGCCATTTGGATATAACTTTTTCCAGAGATCACAAACGAGACATGCAGTGAGCGGCCTTTCCCCGCGTTTTTCCCATTGACCGTGTATCCTTCCCCCCAAGAACTGACCCATGCAATACGCCCCGATCAGTGCCGGGAAGGTGAGGAGCTGCCAGCCAAGTCCGCTCAACATGCGTAAGGAAACTGCCAGAAGAACCGGCAGGTGCACTGCGAGAAACCACTGCAAGGAAAACTTACCCGCGTGGGCTCGCCAATACCCAAAAGGCAAATTGAATAGAAAAACAGTGGCTGACACGATCCCGAGATGCATAGCGACACTATTTTACCATGTTTTGTCTCAATTTGTGCGCGCCTGCGTCAAAAGGCCACCATGCCGGGCCGCCTTTTGAGCCTAACGACGAACTCCCTCCGGCTGGCTTGTGGCTTGTGCGTGGTTGCCCACATGCCAACCCCGTTGCGGTGGTAGGTGCAACTATTAGCCTTTTTGGCTGATGCGGCTAGTACCTTCCTACTAAAATGGCAAAGATTTTGCTTGCATTACAGCGCGCCTATAGTAAGATTTTTGTAACACAGGCATGGACGGCACATGGTTCGAAGGATAACTGACCCTCAGTCTCTCAGCTTTTTGACACAGTGCACTATCTCAAGGCAATACTTTGGAA
>CAWIHO010000035.1:0-50982 GCA_963835605.1 uncultured delta proteobacterium
GAAGGGTAAGGCCTTCTTGCACAGGCGACCTGGTTGGGAGATTAAGGTTGAAAGGGTATTGAAGCTTTTCGACCAGTACCGGACCCTCGTCGTGCTCGGGTTTCGTTTCATGTACGGCCTTCGCACGGTGACGCCGTTTGCCTTTGGCTTGAGCGACATTAGCACCAGCCGTTTTCTTATCCTCAATTTGATCGGGGCGCTCGCCTGGTCCGTGGTAGTGGCGCTTGTCGGCTACCTTTTCGGGCCTGCAGCACGAGCAGTCATGGTCGATGTGAAGAAGTACGAACATTGGATCATTCTCGGCATACTTTGGACCGGCGCCCTGGTCTATATCATCTATTTCTTGCATAAGAGGGAGACGGACCGGATGGAGGGCCGACCTTGAAAGGGAGGGAGCCTTTAGAGCAACGGGCACGGCAGCGTGTCAGCCCGGAAAAGGTCTCTTCGAAGGAATTGACAGCGGCGAAAGCAAATAGACCGTGATTCTCTCGGGATAAGGCAATGCGCACCATTCACCTGCTGTCGATCTTGGCGCTGGCAATTTCGAGTAACTTTGACAACGTAGGCGTAGGAATTGCCTATGGAGTCAGAGGAACCTGTATCTCCTTTGCTTCCAATCTTATCATCGCCCTTATAAGCGGCACCGGAACTCTCCTCTCAATGCTTGCGGGGGCTTCGCTCTATCGTGTCTTAAAGCCTGAGACGGCCGTTGTCGTCGGAGGATTGATACTGATTGGGATAGGGGTCTGGGTCATCATACAGGGGACAGGGCGGTTGCGCAATGCCAAGTCCTCCGCAGAGCCGTTGCAGGACGCAAGGAAAGTTATTTCGCAACACGTTATGTTCAGTAATATACTGAAGTTTCTTGACGACCCGTTTCTTTTAGACAAGGTTTGCTCCACGCATATTCATATTCGAGAAACTGTTCTTTTGGGCGTGGCATTGACATTGAATAATCTGGTCAACGGGGTGGCAGCCGACCTGCTGGGCTTAAGCCTCTCTGCGGTCACCTCTTTAGTGGTTATCTTTAGTATTATTGCCATTTGGGCTGGTAGAAGCGCGGGTCGCTCTTTACGGTATCGATGGATCGGGACTGTAACCGGACCGGTCTCCGGATTGCTTCTCGTATCGATTGGAATCTATGATATTTTTTTAAGGTTACTTTCCGATAAAACAGATACTGGTTTTAGCGCGTGACCCTCCTTTACGCGGCTCCAGGGAGAACTCGACCGTTAAGCAATATCCAACATTACCAACTCTATTCATGCATGAACTCCGGCTAAGGCGATATGCATGTTACAGCAAGTAATTTTCTATTTGCCCCGGCCAGCCTTTTTGGTTTTCTTCCGTGAGGCCCGGGCACCCCTCTTCCCTTGTTCAACGGTCTTTTTCACCCTTGTCACAGGGCCAAAGAGATCCCCGCTGAGGCGTCTCTCGATTATCGCCTGGGCGAGGAAGCTTACCACGCTCTTTAAATTTCCGGGATCTATCTTCCCCCGGGCCTTTGCCACATTCAGGGCATTCCTCGTCATGCCTGCGAGGTCGGCGATGTCCTTTACCGTATACCGATACTCTCTCTTTGGTTTGTATGGCTGGCGGGATCCTTTTCTGGGCATGTACACCTCCTGGGCGCTCTCTTGAGAGCAGTAGGTTCATGAGGGCGCCATAGAGTACCTAGCCTTAGTCATGACGATTTGCAAGAAGAATCTTCATGGTGCTTCAGGATTACTGGGCAAACCAACCATGAAGCTGCCGTACGAGGAGGCAGGGCGACGCCATCTGGGAAGTGTCTGGGGAAGTTGACCGGATCATGTGGACCATTGCCCTGTCAGCCAGACCGTGGTAGCATATCACATGGGTAAGAAATTTATAAGTGTAACACTCGACCTCGATGAAGAAACCCTCAACATCCTTGAACGGGCTTCTGCCAAACGAGGCTCCACAGTTTCCCAGGTGGCGCAGGAACTCATTTCAAAAGCACTGCACGAGGTTATGCCGTCTCGCGATGACGTGCTGCGCACGGTGGGGGAGACAATACAGGCCCTGATCTGACAAAGGCCATCTCATCGACCAGCTTCTCGCACTGGCGGGGAAGGCCGCGGAGGGAAAGCGTGAGCCCGTGCATGACGCCGACGTTGCGCTCCTCGCGATGCAGGCGGCCGCCAACGTGTTCGGATCAGACCAGGGATTTCTCGAGTGGTTGAGCTATCCCACTCCTGCACTTGAGAACATGACGCCCTTGAGCCTCTTATCGTCACCAGCCGGACTACAGAAAATCATCGACCTCCTGGGAACCATCGAGCATCGCGTACCGCTGTAGAGGCACCCTATCGTACGTGACCAGGAAGAGACAAGAGCGAGCATGATTCCCTCTGTCGAAAACGCTTTGTCTCGGAGGCGAACATGACCATCGAGGGCGTTCAGGAACAGTTCGTATGCCCCACCTGCGGTGAAGAGCACGCGTACCCGCTCTTCGATGCCCTGCTGGCCAAGACAGGCACAGGGCTTACCTGCCCTTCCTGCCACGGCGAGATCGACATACGACTCGATTTTTCTTTTGGCCTCCATGGAAGGGTTGCGGACGTGTTCATGCCCGACGAGATCGCTTCCTGGGAGCAGGACGGGGAGCAGTGGCAGTTCTATCCATTTCTCGTGATGATCGAGTCCCGGGACAAGGACGACCCCGGCCTGCAGACCTGGCTGCCCTTCTGGCACCGGGCGAAGAGTCCCGATGGGCAGGTAAGGACCTACTTCGGACGGTACGCTCTCTGCCTCCAGGTAGACCCTTTCCGGCAGCTCCTCGAACAGGCGAGGAAGAAGGGGTATTTCCAGGACTGAAGCCTGAGCCTATTGCAACGCCCCCGGCAGCGCATCCCGGATCGACAGCTCCAGCTGCTGGAGCATCACGAACCCTTCGGCCACCTCCCTCCAGCTCTTGAGCTGTATGCCGGCTGAAATTGCGGCCATCGCGTCCCGGAGGGACATGAGAAGATCATGGTGCGCGTTACCCACCCTGTCCATCATCGCCACCTGCTGCCGCGCTGCAGCAAGGAGCTGCTGGTAGGCGGGGTTATTCTTAGAACCGGGGTCCCAGAAGCGCTCCACGTCTTCCTTGTTCACGGGCGTCCTCCTTTGGCATACCTATGTCTTTGGTGTTATGCGCTGCAAGCCCGGTGCCAAGTAAGGGTACGCCCCGTTTCCAGGCATGGATCACTCTCATGCCCCAGCTGAAACATTTCCCGGAGGATCTCCCGGTTTCCGCACCGAAGCCTTTCTCGGGTGCGGAGCACCCGCGCCTTCCTTTGGTCGCAGGAAGTGGGTCGCGTATGCTTCTTCGATGTTCGGGTCCCGCGACTTGCTGAACCGCAGGGATATTTTGGGGCCCTTTCCCCAGGATACGTAGGCGGTCTTGCTGGCTCTGAGGCCGCCCTTTCGCGCATTCCGATGGAACATCCGGAGCAGATGATTGATCTTTGCCAGATTCATCGTGACCGCCTGCTCCAGGCACGGAAGCTTCCTGAACCGCCAGGCTTCGTACTGCTCCTTCGTCAGCTTGCCCATGCGGAGGAGGACCTCCACGAAGCTGATGTACCCTCTTTCACGGAGTAGCTGTGAAGCGGCCTCGTTCATCTGCTTGACAAGATCAGTACGATTCAGGCTCATCCCTGCCTCCTTAATTGCTTCGTGGTGTCTGCCAGGGCTCTTTCCCCGTGCCGCCCCTACTCGAAGAATTTATCAAAGGAAAAGCCCCGGGCCGGCGCTCCACGACAGGGCCGGGTTATGAGATCTGCTTCGACCATGTGACCCTCTTTTGCCCGTCATGGGTTATCTCCCGCATTCCGGAGCCGTCCCATGATTTCGACTTCTCGATGGTTTTTGAGGGAATCTCCCCAACTAGGTTTTCACCGACCCTATCCGCGGGGCAGAGGCATGTTCAGTTCGCCACTTCCAGAAGCAGCATGCAAATGGTGTAAGATATTCCAGGTGGAAGGAGAAGGAAGGTGGGACAGACATCGCGCGTGGTTACCAGCATCGACGGCATCGAGGTTATCGAGCTAACCCGTGAGGATCCTGAAGGGCATCCTCTCGGGACGAGCTACTACGTCCAGGGGGAAAAGTATACGACCCTGAAGGAGGCGTGGAAAACGGCTAAGACCATCAGCGAGGAAAGGAACAACCTGAGTCCCTGAACCCTCCGCTCGCTTTCACTTCCCCGTCTTTTCCAGCCACGCAGCCACCGTGGGTGACTGCTTTGCCCGGGAGAGAAAGAGGATGTCCTGATTCCTCTGAGCCGGCAGGAACCCCAGGGGCTTCCAGTAGTCGCACAGTTTCCTTTTCACCGAGGTCCACGCTTCTTCTGTTGCCGGTTTCTGAGAGCTGCAGCTTGAGATTCCGTTCTTCCTCATGGAAGTACAGGGGATCGGGTTCCGTTACCACGATGTCGGCGCCGGCGCCAAAGGACTCGATCAGCCCGAGCATGGCGAGCTGGCCGATCCGGTGACCCCGGTACTCCGGATGGAGGTAGAGGAAGTCGATATAGAGAAGGCTCCGTCCCAGGAAGTCCTGTTCCTCGAATTCCTCCCAGTAGTCGCCCTCCGCATCGAAAAGGGCAGAATAAACATCCGTAAGCTCCTGGCTGTGGGCATCCATGACCTCAAGGAGCGACTCCCCGTAGTCAAGCACCCGCTGTTCGTCTATCAAGAAGAGACTGGCCCCTCCGATCTGGACCGTTTGCTCCTGGTTCCCGTCATACCGGTCGATACGCACGTCGATCTCCACAACAAATTCGGAAGGGTCCCGGGGTAAAAGGAAGTGTTGGCAGGAAGCGGTGAGGAGCAGGTTCTCCACGTCCTTGACGTGCATGGACGTAAGCCTGGGCCCTCTGCCAGGCCTCAATGTCTTTCTTTCCTTCCGCTCCTTCAGGGAAAACGTGAGGGTGCGTCCCGGCCGGCGCTCATGCATGATCCCATTATAGCAGAAGAGGTGGAGCAAGGGACAGGAAAAGATCACGATGCTGACTTCGGACTGGATGGCAACGATGCAAGCGCAGTCACGGCCCGGCCTCGTGTGCTCCGATTCTGAAGATGGCTCAACGTCCGAGATGTCCGGCAGAACGCCCAGAACCGGCCGGACTATGGTATATACTTACGGGCAGCGATGGCAGAAACGAAGGCTACTGAGATTACCGGCACGATCAAGAACATCACGTTCAGGAACCATGAGACGGGATACATGGTCCTCAAGCTCGACAAGAACACTACGCTCTGCGGCATCTACCACGATACGATGGCCTCCCTGGAGGGTGCCCGCATCAGGGCCTCCGGGGAGTGGAAGAAACATAAGGCCTACGGCCTCCAGTTCATCTTTCACGAGCTGACCGTTCTGGAAAATGAGCTCTTCTATTTCCTCACGAGGATGGTCAAAGGCCTCGGCAAGAACCTTGCGCTCCAGCTCATCGACTCGATGGGAGAGGAAGCCCTCGAACAGGTGCTCGATCATGAACCGGAGAAGCTCCTCGCGGTGAAGGGTATCAAGGAGAAAAAGCTCCAGAAGATCCTCGCCAACTGGCACCGGTTCAAGGACCTGAAGTCTCTCTCGGAATTCCTCATCCCGCTCGGCGGCACGCCCGCCCTCGTCCAGCGTATCTACAAGGAGCTCAAGGACGAAAAGGACCTGATCGGTCAGATCGAGGAGAACCCCTACCGGTTGACCGCCGTCAAGGGCATAGGCTTCAAGACCGCTGACCGGATCGCGAAGGCGATGGGCATCGCCCCCGCTCACCCCTTCAGGATACGGGCATGCATTGAGTATGTTCTCTTCGAGTACACCGATTCGGTCGGCAACAGCTGCATCGACCGGCCGTCACTCTTTTCCCTCGTGGAACAGGAAGTCTCACCCGAAGGGGGCGGGATCGACCCCGAGCTCTTTCAAACGGTCCTCGGGGATATGGCCGGCTGAAGAAAAAATCGTCTTCCTTGAAAATGACAAGCTGACCTCCTCCTTCCTCTACGCGGCAGAGAAAAGAATATACACGACCGTCTCCCTGAGGGCCCATCAGCTCTCCCCGGCAATCCTCGATGATGTCGAGGGCTACATCGACCGCAAGCAAAAGGAGCTGGGGATCACCTTCAGCGACGAGCAGCGGGAGGCCATACGAACCATCAACCGGGGACACCGCATCTTCCTTCTCTGCGGCTACGCGGGAACGGGCAAGAGCACGGTGTCGCGCGCCCTGCTCGACCTTCTCGCGATCCGTTCCCCGAAAGAGAAGATCATGTGCTGCGCGCTCTCCGGCATCGCCTCCGACCGGATCCGGAAGCTCTCGGGCTATAAGGCCCAGACCATCTACAGCCTCGTATTCAAGCAGCAGGAGAAACTCCCCTACGAGGTGCTGCTCGTGGATGAATCGTCGATGGTCAATACCGAATTGCTCTTCGGCTCATCACGCGTCTTGCCGATACCGCGGTCCTCATCATGGTGGGGGATGCCGCGCAGCTTCCCCCGGTCGGCGCCGGCAACCCCTTCTCCGATCTCATAGAAAAGAGGCTGGCCCCGACGGTGACTCTCACCCGCATCTACCGGCAGAGCGACGATAAGGTGATCGCTCTCTTCGCCAACGACATCCGGGAGGCGCACGTCCCCGAGCACTATGCTGCCGAGGGCTACGGGGATTTCAGGTTCATGGACGTCTCCATACCCAACTACTTCGCCCTCAAGCAGAAGGTGAAGGCTAAGACCATGAAGGAAGGCGATTTCAAGAAGCTCAGGGAGGAGAACGCGGAGAAGATCTTCACAACGCTCTGCGACACGGCAGCCATGTACAAAAACCTCCTCACGGAGACCTTCAAGAACAGGGACTATGCCGGCTACCTCAACACCCTGCAGATCATCACCCCCATGAAGAGCGGCCCGCTCGGCACCGAGCGCCTGAACGAGGCCCTGCAGCAGCTCCTCAACGATGGTGCGGCCCGGCCCGAGCATTGCGTCAACCTCGGGAGGACCAGACTTGCCTTCAGGGACAAGGTCGTCCACATCCAGAACATGAACATCGACTGCATCCGCCCTGCCGATTACCGGCTCCCTGACCGGGAGGATCACTACTACACCGACAGGATCTACAACGGGATGCTCGGCATCGTGGTCGCGGTGAACCGCAAAGAAGAGGGGCTCGACGTCTACTACCCTGCCGACCGGACCATAGCCGCCTATTCCTTCGACGAGGCCAGGGAACTGGTGCGGCTCGCGTACGCGCTCACCATCCACAAGACCCAGGGGAGCGAGTATAAGACCGTCATGATCCCGATGACCCTGAGCCACTTCATCATGCTCAACAACAAGCTTCTCTACACGGCGGTCACCCGGGCAAAGGAGAAGGTCATTCTCGTGGGAGAGGACTACGCGTTCAGGAGCGCCTGCCGGAAAAAGGATGTGACGGTGAGGGACACGGTACTCAAGATGCTGCCGATACCCGACTCGGCCGCCGAAGGGCCTGCATCGGGATAGTTCTGTTGTGAGAGAGAATGTGGTTCTACTTGAAGACGTAACTGGACAAAAGGTATTTATGTCTAATTATGGGCGCTTCCCGGAAACAAATCAGCGGAGTTTCCGGCACCGACGGCCGGACGAGGAGGATTACATTGAACTTAATGTGCATCTTTTGTCTAGTTTCTTGGGTGAATCTTCAGAAGAGGCTTCTGGTCAATGAGCCTATGGAGTCCTCCTTGACCACCTGGCTTCCCTTTCCGGTCGGGATGATTGTTTTCATAGTTTGATCATGTCTTCGGCCAGGGCCCTTTGCTGGAAGTATAGGTCTTGTTGGCCTTATCTCGCTGATACTTTCTCTTGCAGAGCAATCCATCCTTCCAAGCCTTTCAAGCGGTCTGCAACTGAAACACCTTAACCTCTGATTCGATTCGGCCGTTGAGTTTGTCCTTTTCTACCTCAAGATCATGCCTTGCCTGAAGGTTTAGCCAAAACCGTTCTGACAAATTGAAATACCGGGACAATCGGAGAGCCGTATCGGCGCTGATTGAACGCTTCCCATGGACAATCTCATTTATACGCCTGGCCGGAACCCTAATATCTTTAGCCAACCTATACTGGCTAATGCCCAAGGGTTTTAGAAATTCCTCCAACAGAATTTCTCCAGGGTGTACTGGCTCGATCTTGCTCCTTCTCATGGTGGCACCCTCCTAATGATAGTCGACTATCTCTACTTCGTAAGCATCGCCGCTAGACCAGCGGAAACATACACGCCACTGATCGTTAATCCGGATACTATGCTGGCCTCGCCGGTTGCCGGCCAGTTTTTCGAGGCGATTTCCTGGTGGAATTCGCAGGTCTCCCAGCTTTTCGGCAGCATCCAACAAGAGCAGCTTACGCAAGGCTATACGGTGAACCTCAACGGGCAAGTGAACTGGCCGTCTTCGGAGAAAAAGCTTTTCTGTTTCTTTGCAGCGAAAGCTTTTTATCACAGAGCAATAATAACGCCAGCCGATATTATTGTCAAGCGTTATTAAGTCTGATCAAAATGTCCCATGGTGAGCATGTTGGGTATCCAGTGGAGATTCATAACATGCTCCTCGTCGTATTCCCGCCTTGAAGGCATGCTTATGTCGTTGATGAAGAGTCCATCCCTGCCGGGGCGCTGACATTTATCAACGATGCCATCGATTTCACCCTTGTTCTCACCGGGCATGAGGAAGGCTTTTTTCTCGGTTCTCGATGACAATCTGGAAGGAAGCAACGTCCAGAGCCGGGATGGATCACGGTGTTCTAATGTAAGCTGCATCCCGAAGCGCGTCAAGGCAGCAAACTTCTGGCTGGTGCCCTGTCTCATGCCGATTGCTTGCCTGTCCGGCAGCCAATGATTAGGTTTACTATTAAACATTCGTGAAGGAGGTCGTTATGAAGAGATCAGTAGTAATGACGTGTGTCTTGTTGCTCGTCGCATTTTTCCTGGCAAGCGTGGTAACCGCTCAGGAAATGGGCAAAATGCAAACGGCAACCGGTGAAGTCACCTCTGTTGACCCGCAGGGGACGGCAATCACCATTTCCTGGAAGGTTGGCAAAGAGGCACTGGATGTGGGGACAATCGTGGACAAGGACACGGTGGTCAAAGTAAAGGGGAAGACGGCAACCCTCCAGGATATAAAGGTGGGGGACATCGTCACGGTCCGTTACTTGAAGTCTGACAACCTTTACGCAAAAGAGATTACGAAGAAATAGGGCTCTTCGCTGAAGTGAATCGTAGGGGGGTTTCACTCCCCCTACGATTCACTCCTTCCCGCCCGAGAAGTCTCAACAATTCGGCGTGACGGATGTGCAGGCGTTCTCCCTCTTTATAAAGGCCATGGCGGTCGTCACAAAGAGCGGCCAAGTGCCCATCAAGTACAGGGTCATCAAGAAGGAGAACGACTGGAAGGTATACGATGTGGTGATCGAGGGCGTTAGCCTGATCAGTAACTACCGCACCCAGTTCCGCGAGATTCTCGGGAATAATCCGCCAGAGAAGCTCCTCGAAGCCCTGCGCAAAAAGCCGGGCTCGAAATGAAAGTAAGAAAAGCAAGGCACGGGAGGGATAGGTAGAATAGTCCACCGATACGTTCCGGCAGCTAAAACCTCATGCACGCTGGTGTCGCGGTACCGGTGTCGTAGCATGGTCCCAGGCGTTCTCGGTTGTCCCATTGGTGACGCGATCCCGTGTAGGAGATTTAGGGAGATGCTGTGCCGCAGCGCTTTATCCCCAGACTGATCAGCTTGTACCAGACAGGGCAATTTCCCTTTGGCCGCCTCGTGAAGTTCTATGACTTCAAGGGAATCAACAGGGCCGTTGCCGATTCCAGGAAAGGCGACACGATCAAGCCCGTGCTGCAAATCAGCGAAGTCTTAGAGATTTAAGAAAATGACCTTTGATGAGCTCCTGACGAAATGGAACTGGAAACCAATTCGCAACTGTCCGGGCAGATTCCTGCTATCCGGTGTTAGGTCTGATCTACCTCCAGAGGCCCTTGTGGGGCCTGAGACAGGGTTATTCGAGTTTTATGTTGAAACGGCAAGAGATAAGGTAATGGTAGCTCAACTGGATGAGGGAGGGCTGATCAGTTATAAACGAGCAGACGGGACTTATTTGCACACGTTGAATAGCGCTGAGGGATTCTCAAGGAAAATGCTACAACTGGGAATAGTTCCGGGAGATGTGCGAAGAAATGCAGAGCAAAGCGATAGGCGAGCGGGAGCAGGCACAGAGACTTGTAAGTGAACCTCCTCACCTTCAAGGCCACCTGTCTTTTCTGGAGCCGCGAATCGACGCTGTGCAGAAAACCCTCACGATTACGAGCGGTAACAGTGAAGGTATGTTTGATACCGGAGTTACAGATGCTGGGCCTGTGGTCTCTCTTCCGGCCTTCTCTTCAGCGCCGCACTATACCGAGCGAATCGACAGCTTCACGTGACAAGCCCAGGCGCCGTCATGGCGGGACGCTTGGTTGCAGCGTCCCAGGCCCATGGAACGGTCAATGCACCAATTGACATTGATCGTTTTACGCCAATTTTATATGATAAAGCCAACACCGAGCCGTCCTTTCAGCGATCTCACATGAGGGAAAAAACAAGAGCGGAAGAAATGGAGGATGATGATGATCCCACCAATCAAAAAGATTCTTTACGCCACTGATCTTACGAAGAACTCGTCATACGCGTTTTACTTTGCTGCGGATTTGGCGCGAAAACATGATGCAAGGATGGTCATCCTCCACTGCATAGCACCCATTCAAGCCCAGATGCACTACAAAGCAGACTTCAAGAGCGACAAGGTTCTGGAGAGGGCGAAAGCACAGGAGAAGGAGTTCGACGTTGTCGAGATAAAGAAATACTTGCGAGAATTTTGCCAGAAGGCAGAGTCTCAGATTGGTCCCCCTTGTGTGGACCTCGTCTCCAGTATCATCGTCAAGGTGGGCCACGCTGTGGAAGAAATCCTGAACACGACAGATGAGGAGGAGTGTGATGTGATCGTCCTCGGGACCCACGGAAAAGGGTGGCTGAGACAGGCCTTTCTCGAGAGTGTGGCCCGTTCGGTGTTGGAAAGGACCCGGAAACCGGTTTTCATTATCCCGCTGCCATCTGAAGAGAGCGGTATCGAGAGAGGTGCGCTCTGAGGTGTTGGTTCCGGCGTGTCATGGAACAACAAGAAGAGCCTGACTGCCCCGGTTGACAAGAGGGATGTACATACGTTGCGTTAGAGCCACAGGACATTTTTGGTAATCTTCACTTTTTACCGGCTGTCTTCATGCTAGCCTTTTATCATATTCACGTATTATTGCAAGTAGGTACTAATACAAACGTAGGAAATAAGTTTACGAAAAATGTAAAGAGTGTTCTCCCAAAGCCCTGGTTTACGGCGTGGTCGGAGGTTCCGCCCTACGACATCGTATTAACATTAAACGCGTTTGTATTAGTACTTCAAACCTGCCCGTATTCTCAAGGCTCCATTTTACGAACTCGCAGAAATCTTCTTCGTCATCGATAACCACGATCTTCGATCTTTCGGAAATTGTATCTCCTCCTCGCATGGTGTTCGATAAGGATATGGGGAAAAAGACCATCAAGTCAAGCAGACGAGGAATTCCCCGTCAGTTGCCTTAATCTACAATAGAAATAGAGGTGCTGAACCCGGTAAGATATGCATCGTGATGGGACGCTACTTGGATCAGGCACACTGCTGTGGTCTGATGAGTCCGGTTCATACTGTTGTGTGTGAAGAGACTGTAGGAGAAACATCATTCTCATCCCTCACGCCAGCCCGACTTATCACCGGCCGTCGCCTGATGGCCCCCCGCTCCCCGGATGGCGAGCAAATTGGTGACCGAGATACTATATTACAAGTAGCGGCAAGGAAGAAGTTAGGGAATGAATTTCCTTTTATCAGTCAATCAAAAGGAAGGGAGGGAGTATGGATAGAAGGACCTTTTTAAAGAGTGCAGCCCTTGGAACGGTAGTGGCTGGTGCTGCTGCAAAAGCACTGGCATCCGAAAAGTACTTCCCCGCGAAGGTTGATCAAAGCCTCTTCGAGACGATCAACAGAGTCAAGAATCCCTCGAACAAAACCCCGCTGGAGAAGTCGCATGCCCCTGTGATAACCGCTCCCCAGACGGTCAAGAGTGGCGAACCCTTTGCGGTTGAAGTGAGCGTGGGGGAGATCCTCCATCCCATGGGGCAATTGCACTGGATTGAGTTCATAGCGCTTGACATAGGCAATGAGCCCGCCGGCAGGATCGATTTTCAGCCCAGAGGATACCTGAGTTCCCAAGGCAACGTTCACGGTAACCTTGACGAAAGAATCGAGCCCCCTGGGCAAAGTTACGCTTATTGCACGTCAGCGCTGCAATCTCCACGGCTACTGGGAAGGCAGCGCCGATATAACGGTAACCTAACAAGCGCGCTAGGAGCCAGGGGAAAGCGAGGTCAGGCCGTCTATCTGGCATAGAGGGGCAGACGTGAGCGAGGAACGGCTCAAACGTACTATCCGATCCGTTTTTTACACGACTGTGTTGCCTTTTCTGAATCGAGAGAACAGCCACTCCAAGGAGCTCCCCATGGCACACCAGATCAACGAGTCGATAAAAAAGATCAGGGGACTGGAAGACGAGATCGAGGTTGAGTTCCAGAAAAAACGCGAAGACATTCACTTCATTGTGGAAAAAAAGCGGATCCGCTTCAGCGAGGAGGTAGCCTGTCAGCAGCGTCTCTTCAAGACAGGGCTTTTTCGCTATATCGTTGGGGCGCGGCCTCTCATTATTCTGACTGCGCCGCTTATATGCTCCGGCCTCGCGCCGATTCTGTTGCTCGACCTGTTTCTTTTCCTCTATCAGGCCATCTGCTTTCCCGTTTATGGTATACCCAAGGCCAAGCGTTCGGAGTATCTCATCTTCGATCGCAAGGACCTGCCCTATCTCAATAGCATCGAGAAGCTCAGCTGCTTCTATTGCTCATACGTCAACGGTTTGGCCAGCTATTTTCGGGAGATCGCAGCGCGCACAGAGCAGTACTGGTGTCCCATCAAGCATGCCCGCCGGATCCTTGCTGCCCATGACCGCTATCCCAGATTTTTCGAGTATGGCGATGCCGAAAGCTATCGCAAAGGACTTGAGCGGCTGGGGAAAGAGTTCGATACGGAAGGGATGCAACAAAAAATGTGAGCCATGCAGTGTGGTGTTGACGGATCGGAAACGAAGTCTTACTAAGAAATAAGGACCGGCCATCGGCGCGGTCTCAGTTAACGCCCCCAGAGGTCATCAGCATGCTGGATGGAATTGGCTACAAGGTTCACAATGGAACCCGCGCTGTTCGTGCCTGGGTAATACCGTATCTCAACTCCAGAATCCGCGCAGCGCAGTTCCGTCCTGTTCTTTGTTATCTTTTCACAGAATGGAAGTGCAACATCGACTGCCATTACTGCCATCAGTACGATAACGAGAGGGAGTCCATGAGCCTGGAGACCGCATGTAGTGCCATAGACTGGCTCAAGTCCGTCGGCTGCCGGGTCATTCCCCTTATGGGAGGTGAGCCTCTGCTGCGCAAGGACTTCGTCCTCGAGGTCATCCGCTACGGAGCAGAAAACGGCTTTTTCATGTACCTGCCCACTAACGGCTACCTGATGGACGAAAGCTTCATCGATGAGGCGGGGCGTGCCGGCGTCGCCGCGGTCAATCTGGCGGTGGATTGCGTTGCCCCGCGAAAGGGTTTGCCAAAGGCGCTCCTGGGTATTGAACCTCAGTTCCGCTACCTGGTCCAACAGCGGGAGAAGTACGGATACCTGATTTTTTTCAACATCAACATCTGCGGCAACAACCTCGCCGGATGGTCCGGATCCCCGCTCACGCGTACCATCTTTCCGTCTTTTACGTGGACAATCATGCCGCACGACGTGTGACAAAAACCGCATATGGTTCTAAGCTTCTGTTCCATTTGGTTTATTTCCTTTCTATTTTCCCGGCCTCCTTTAAAAGCCTTATGCGAAGGCCACTACCCGTGCAACGCTGGCATCGGCCATTATCTTCAATGGGAAGGCCATGATATAGCATCTCTTGCCGGTTACTTCGTCGATATCACCGCCCAAGTTCTCTATTAATGGTATTTCGTTCTGAATCAGGCAGACCCGGTGCAAAGGGTGTGGCCAATGGTCATGTTCGGACCCAACCTCCACGCACATCGTATCCATGCCGATCATCTTGATTTTTTTCCTCAGCAGGAACGGCTCAACAGAATCCCCGTCTAGTCCGGGGTGTTTGGTATTGTATTCCGGGGTGCCGTACTGTTTGTGCCGCCCCGTATTGATTATGAGAATGTCTCCTTCCTCAATTTCGGGTTTTGCTTTTTCAAGATCCTCTGCCTTTATGGCAGCGCAGTCAGCGAGCTGCCTGAAATCGATGACAACGCCCTTCCCTAAGAACATATCGAGGGGCAACTCATCCATTCTTCTACCTCGTTTGTTAAAATGCCACGGTGCATCAACGTGCGTCCCTGTGTGCGTCGTCAGCTCTAAATCATGAAAAATCGGCCATCCGAACTCCGGTCCGCCCTTGGGTCCGCCCATGCTCGGCAGATGAACGGGGAATCCATGCATGAGAACTCTCGAATGCACTCCTGCCGCTTCTATGGCCGGATGCAACTGCATGTCGTTGTAAAGCAGTACGCTCAAATCATAAGCCTTTTCAAATTTTATCTCGTTCATCCTCGTTTACCTCCTTTCAGGATAGATTTTGTTAGGCATCATTTCCACGCTTAATATGTGAGCTTGATATCTGCAGAGTACCTCCCCTCCCCTTTTTGCGGAGGTTTGGCTTTTTCAGTTTATCCCCCATGTTGATAGTATCACTGACAATTACCTTGTCAACTGTTTTCAGGAAACCTAACTCATTTCTCCAATATGGCCGCTGCCCCTGATAGTCGCTGACATCATACCCAGTACGACAATGGTAATATCGATCTCATAGTGACGTCACAGCGCAAGAAGTGCTTATAGTCAACTGCCGGCGGAGCCAGCGTGGAAGAGCGACTCTGCCTTTCGCAAAACGCATGCGGGAAGTAGGGCTGTTGGGGGAAGCCACCCTGCGAGGAGATCTCAGTCCATGCACCGGAACCGTTAGTAGGAATCATGCATCCTCCCTCTCGTTCAAGACTTCCTTTTTCTCTTCCCGCCCGCCTCCACGTGAAGCATCATGGCCGGAAGGGGAATGCGCAACTCGATGGCAGACTGTTTACAGTCCAGCACACAGGAGTTGCAGTGCCAGCACTCCTCCGGGTACCGGACGAAAGGTGGGGCCTTTTCCCCCTTTTTGCCGAATACATCGGTAGGACAGATATCTACGCAAACCCCGCAGGCACTGCATTTTTTCTTGTTGATGATCGGTGGCATGACAACCTCCTATGAGGATATCCCGTTAACCTAACCTTATCTCTTTTCACGCCAGGCGGTCACGACCTTTCCCTTCTCCTTTCGAATTGTCAGGAACTTGTCCTGGAGCAGCGGATTCGTGAAAGGGAAATCTGGCCTCCTATGCTGAGCCCTCGTCTCTTTCCGTTCAAGTGCCGATAGAAAGACTGTCTCACCGCAGTCTAAGAGATCCTGGACCTCGAGACTTCTCATGAGGGTGTGCGCATTGTCGGCAATAAGCGTGGCCCGGACCTTGTCTTTCAAATTGCGGAGATAGGTGAGACCCGCCGTCAGCAGGGTCTCAGATCTCACCTCCACACCGGCGTAGTCGTTCATGATCTGCTGAAGGGCCAGGTTGGCCTCCTTCCAGTCAGGACCCGACTCGCGCTCCAGCATATGAGCATAAGAATCTGCTGCTTCTTCGACGAGGGGGTTCTTCTCGATGTTCTTAAAGGCTTTGACGGTCTTAGCTTTTTCAGCGGCGCTCTTACCCGCGATCCACCCGAAGGTGGCCGCCCCTGCGCAGTCGGCCCGAAAATTACCCACCGGATCGCCCGCGGCAAACAAACCCTTAATGCTACTCTCGGCCTTTGCGTTGATCTCGATCCCCCGGCCTACCAGGAAAGGCTCGTACTGCATGAACTCAACCCTCTCTTTTCTGGGATCGATTCCTTCCCTGGCCATGTAGTCGAGCATGGCCGTATTTCCCTCCTGGACAAGGCCCCACATCATGTACTCGAAATCATCCTTTGACGTGGTGCTGCAGTCCATGTACACAGGCCCCTCTCCGGACCTGTGTTTGTCGGTGAAAACGGAACTCCAGATGTCTCCCGTGATGTCACCCAGGTTCTTGTCGGCCTTTTTCACGAAAGGGCCGACAATTCTACCCTGTGGATCCTGATACACGCCGATCCACGTGGCCTTTCCGCAGCGAGCGAAGTATTTGGGGCCCGCATGGCGCTGAGGGAACTCCATATTGACGAGCGTTGCCCCGGCCCGGTAGGCGATGGCCTGGCCGGTTCCCGTGCATACCGGGCAATTGGCGGTGTTGAAAAGCCATCCGGGGCTGGGCGGGGGATAGAGCCTGCTGCCGCAGCCTGTCGCAAGTACAATGCTCTTCGCACGGAAAAGCTTGAGCATCGGCTTCTCGTCCCTGGTACTGATCCCGACCGCCCCCGTCACTTCTCCGCCCTGGGTCATCACGTCGCTCACGTGAAGATGGTTTTCGATGCGGACCCCGACCTTCTGCGCCTTTCGGGTCAGGACTGCCTTCTGATTGGATCCCGCGTACTTGAGCCATATGCGGGGTCGCCCCGGAAAAGCATGTCCCGAGAAATCCCAGTATCCCCAAGGCTTCATGGATATGCCCCACCTATCCCAATCCCTGACCCGGTCAAACGACTGTTCCAAGAAAAGCGCAGCGAGGGAAGGATCGCTGAAACCGCCGACCTGGCTTCTCTGATACTCCTCCAAGATCGGCCGCATGTCACTGCCGTGGACCTCCGGTATGTAGCACAGGAAGTGATCGTTTCCCGTTGCCCCACAGCCGCTCCGCTTGGTGTTGGCCTTCTCCGCCAGTACCACGCTCGCTCCCAGGCTGGCTGCGTGGATACCCGCCATGAGTCCCGCTATACCGCCTCCCACCACCAGCACATCAGCGTCGATGGGCTTATTGTCCCTGGTGATCATGGTTCCTCCTGTTCTGGCGCTTCGCGTTGCTTTTCCCATGATTCTTGGCTCATCTTAGAATTCATGTAAGCGCTCTCGTAAGGCAGGTTGATTCACGTAAAGAGATGGTACGTTTGATTCCCGTTCTCATTGGTTTTCATGCATAGAATCCTTATACCTTCTACCATTACTTGGCCAGATGCTGCAATCGGGAATACGTGCGGCGAAGACGATGTACACCACCCAAAGCCCGGAACAGAAGTTTTAAACCTCCCAACCCCGACGGTCCCCATCAGGTACACGCGTCTTGATTCCCATTAGAATAATAGCCTATTCCACGGGTATATGCCGTCGCAGTTGAGTCTTGAGTATACTTTCGACACTATCCATCATAGCAGAAATCGTCGGTTGCCTCAGGAGACGAAGAATTGCGGCTCTTTTCGGTCGCGGCAGGCGACGCTCAAAATTGCTGCCCGTTCCAGGAGGCGTGGGTCCACGCGGCGAGGACCGCTCGGGCAGTTCTTCACGCATGCGCAGCACGCCATACATCTCGCCTCATCGGTCAACACTATTTGGTCCTTCACAGCAATCGCTTCTGCCGGACAGATTGTTGCGCACTTTGAGCACTTGATACAACGCACCTCGTCCGTGGCAGGTGGCGGTGGTGACGGATTTCTCACCTTATAGGGAAAGTTGCCGGGGACCTGCAGAATGACCTTTTCGCCCGCGAGACCAGTATCCATCCTTTCCCTGACTATCTTCCCAAAACTTTCGGCTTTTTCAATGTCTTCCTCATCAGGCCTTCCCTCTGCAATGGGAGCAGCAGGAGTCGAGAACGAGTGCTCGCCCACGAAAGCCGCCGCTGCAACAGGCCTAAAACCGCTGTTTCTTGCCATATCAGTCAACTCGAGAAGCGCATCGTCAAAGGCTCTGTTGCCATATACGCCGATAACAACTGCGGGAGTGTTCCGCGCCCTGACCAGTTGCAGCGCCTTGATCGCCCGAAGCGGGACTCTGCCGGAGTAGACGGGGGTACCGATAATAGCGAAGTCACTCTTTATTTCCAGGCTGCCAGCCGCCGTCGCCCCTTGGCGCGTCAGATCGAGGCGCTCGAGGTCGTCGGCTGCGAGCCCCCTGGCGACTGCCTCAAGAACCTTTCGAGTTGTCCCCGTCGGCGAGAAGTAGATAAGCTGCACTGATCTCATGCTCTGCCTCTCCTAGCGAGGTAGTATGAATTGGATCATCTGTGAGTTCCTTCTACGTTCGACTATTTCGTGTTGAATTCCAATCCTACCAGTGCACCCGCTTTCCGGTAAATGTCCGGCAAAGGATACTCGGGCCTCATGTCGGGTACGAATCGGGTGTAGCCGCGGCCGGCCTCATCCAGAACCCTCAGCCCGAACATGAGATCCTCCAACTTGTGCCTGGGCACTGAGAAGATCATCTCATCATCTCTAGCCATGGCATGGGCCCGGTCGCCGCCGCACGGCACGGTCACCTGGCATTCACCCTTCAGCAGGACTGGCACGGTCGACTGTAAGCACGCCCCGCCCGGGTCAAGTGTTGACTGGACAACGTACCCATCCTTGTATTTTACTGCTGAAAGCAAACACCTCAGTTGGTTGGTATTGCAGTAGATCACTACCACGTCAGGCTCGAACAAGGTCCTGCTCAGAGGAGCTGACAGCACCCCGATATATTTCCCGCATTCCAGGCGGGGAAATGCTTCCGCCAAATCCCTCGCCGCTTTTGCATCTCCGACCATGACCTTCAGAAATGTATTTCCCTGCAGGAAGAAATCCGGAGGCTCTGACAGTCCGAACGCAATAACCGGCATGTAGCACCAGTGATCTTCTTTCAGCATCGCCACCGTAGCTTTCTCGCGGCGGGACATGGCAAATGCCTGGCACAGTGCCAGGTGGGAGCCACGATCCTTTTTGGGCCTGACGGCACCCGCAGGGATGTCTCCTTCTTTTTCCAGCAACTTCACCGCCACAGGAGATGTTGGGAGTTGCAGTCGTCTTTCCATCTCTTCACCAAAGCTATTCAGATCGCTCAATGACAACATCAAACCACCTCCGCAAAGAGAGCCTTCACTCTGTGATGGACGTTCTTACCAAACTGGAGGAAAAAACGCAAGCGCAATTGTCGAAGACCGCCTTCGGAGAGGAGATCTCCCTCTTTCGGGAGACCGACTCGTTGCAGCGAGACTGTCACCCGATACGCCGCATGAGCGGCCCAATTGCCTTTTGGATAGCAGGACGCGACAAGTGAAGCTTCTCCGCTAATTCCATAACACGGACCACCACCGTTACCCGTGATATCCGGACACTCTGGCGCTGACCCACTGATTGCGGAAGCAACTACTTTTTGAAAAGCCTGTGGTCAACATACAGAGGCTTAGGGCTGCCGATGGATATGCCGGAGAAATCCCTGTGGGCAGGATTAATAAGAAAGTTATGTTCGGATGGGACAACGACACTCGGGACCCGGAGAACGGCCGAGGAAGAATCCCTAATCCAGTCATCGCCAATTGCCAACGTTGTGGGAGGGGCAGGGGAAACACGCCAATTGGATGGTAACGAGGCGGGATCTCAGCCCTTGAACCAACTGGTCGGAAAAGTCGAGCTCGAAAATCACATAGCTGGACAGAAATGCAGTTTCTTGCAGATGTACCAATATTTCGAGGATAGCGAGGGACTCGCTTCCCGCGGTATACACGATCCGGGTACCGATACTTGACCATCGCCCTCCCTGTAATCGAGCCCCCTCTCCATCAAAAGCGTTCCCTGCATGCCTCGCCTTTGTAATACGCCACGCTCTGGGCATCAGGAAAAAACGCCGTGTTCAAGACGAGTAATCAAACCTTCCACTTCTCTGGCGCCGATCTCGGTCTGTGCATATTCTGTCGGAGTTGAACCACCAAGGGCCGGCTGCGAGGTCTTGAGCCAGCGATTCGCTGCCTCTGCATCGCCTTCAAACAGTCGCCGCGCTTGACTGACAATACGTGCTGCCCGAACAAGGCGGTCCGATTCGTCAGGACTAAGGCGCCCTTTTTCCTTCCTTCTAGCCAAGGTTCTTGTCGAAATTCGGAGAAGACCAATAGCTTCGTCTCTTGGAAGATCGGCCTTCCGAATAAAGTGCTCTATCGAATTGTACCCAAGACCCCTTTTGACCTGGCCAAGCAATTCAGGCGTCCCTGTGGTTTTTAGGCCAAGAAGAAACTCAACATCAGAATGAAAACTATTCATGGGTACTGTAGAACCTTTCTTAAGCTTTCCATTTTGGCTGTCAGCATAATAACTCCTTATATTATCGACCTAACTCATGCCAGCTTGACTACATTTTACGTGCCAAATGGCAAATTGTCAAGTACTCTCAAATCTAGTAGTCTGTTTTCGATGCTCTGTGAACCGCAAAGCGCATGCTCCCCTGTTACCCATAGCTCCTTGGGTAACAGCATAACCAGTGTGTTTCCCCTACTATTAAAGCGATGGTCACTGCGGCAAAGGGGGCCTTCCCGGAGATGCCCGAAAGACCCCCTTTCCAGAGGCTACTTCTTCTTCGTTTTGTTAAGGCCCTGCTTGAGTGTGCTGGAGGTGGAGAACTTCACCGCCTTACGGGCCGGTATCTTGATCGCGGCACCGGTGCCGGGATTCCTGCCGGTCCGTGCCTTCTTCTGTACGACGGAGAAGACTCCGAGTCCGGGAAGGGCAACGCGATCGCCCTTCTTGAGCGATGCCGCCAGCATCTCCACGAACGTAGAAAAGATCCCGTCTGCCTGCGTTTTCGTAACCTTGCCCGCCTGGGCCAGTTTGACGACAAAATCCTCTTTGGTCATACCTTACCCCCCTGTCGTGAATTTTAACAACCTTGTTCCTTTATACGCCAGGTGCCAGCACGAGGCAAGGAAAAAGTGACGGCGGCAACGAAAAACCCAAAGCCCGGCCCTTGTCAGAAGCGAGGCACTATCAGCAACAACAGATTTACCTTGAGGTACTTTGCGTGTTTCACTGTGCCCGTAATTGTGCCCAGGACCTTTAGGAATGCTCTGGCAAACTCCGACATATACCGACACCTGAAAAACCTGAAAGGCCTTGATGCTCAACGGATTGCAAGGAATATCTAAGGTTAGCGGGTAACCCCAGTTTTCGATCTTTTGCTCTTAGGATCCAGCGGGGAAACCTATAGGGGTTCAAATCCCCTCTCTCGCATTCATTGAGTATCAGCGTTTTCACGGTTTTGCGTCTGAAAAGTCCGGTGCGTTTGTCCGCAATTGTGATAAATTTATATGGGTATTTACTTGACTTAACCATCTGCAGCCGTTAGTATAATGAGATCATGGTTGAAGACTACCCTCTGAACTTTGCTGGAATTGGAAAAACGCTTTTCCTCGGAAGAAGCGTGTAGAGAATATCTCTTAATTATTCGTTGGCCTGAAGGATTTATCTGTCCTCGTTGTGACGGTAAAGCGGTATGGCCAATGCGCCGTGGTCTCTGGAAATGCGGGACTTGCGGTTATCAGGCTTCGGTCACTGCGGGTACCATTTTTCAAGACAGCCACTTGCCGCTCATCATGTGGTTTCGTACCATGTGGTATGTGACGAGCCAAAAGAATGGGGCCAGCGCCCTAGGGTTGCAACGTGTGCTTGGGCTGGGTAGTTATAAGACGGCCTGGGCTTTGCTGCACAAATTGCGACGGGCTATGGTTCGACCCGGTCGTGATCGACTGCAGGGAACGGTTGAGGTAGATGAAACATACTGGGGTGGCGATGAAGAAGGTGTAGTTGGTCGCCTGACAGAAGAGAAGGACATGATTATCGTTGCGGCAGAAGAGGGCAGTAAAGGCATTGGGCGTATCCGTCTTCGCCGCATTCCTGATACGACCAGAATGAGTTTGCACGGGTTTATTGAGCAGGCTATCGAGCCTGGAAGTACGGTTAGGACTGACGGCCTCAACGCCTATCTGGGGCTGAAAGGTTACGTTCACGACCGACGAGTGCAACGCCGTCAGCCCAAGGGCGAGCATTTGCTGCCACTGGTGCACCTTGTAGTCTCCCTTTTGAAACGGTGGTTGCTTGGAACTCATCAGGGTGCAATTGGTCCTGACTATTTAAACTATTACCTCGACGAATTCACGTTTCGATTCAATCGCCGTAAGTCCGCGTCAAGGGGCAAGTTGTTTTATCGTCTGGTCCAGCATGCTGTGCAAATATCCCCGGCTCCCTACGACATGATAATAAAACCACGAGCCCTTGGGGATGGTTGAGTCAAGTAAATACCCACATAAAATTATAGCAAAGAGTGGGCCCCAGGCGGGTGCGTTGCTGGCGTAAAGGTGCATGGAGAAAGGGGCTTATACAAGAAAGACTTAATGTATTGAATAACGGAACAGGAACGACGCTGAGCAAAAGAAGTACAAACGATATTGTCGAAACGTGTATCAAGAACAGGGATACGATGGACATGATACTATAAGGAATGAGGCTGACGAACTCTTACAGAAGTGGGGAAAAGGTCTTCGCTTTCCCAGACTTTATCAATACGGTTACAACAAGGCGAGGGTACGGATAGTGTTCGATCCACACGTTTGGTGTCCGGCATTGTGGGGGGCAACTACAAATTGAATAAAACCTTACGAAAAGGAGGTTTGACTGAATTATGGTGAAAAGCCTTGATAGTACTTCAATTGTCCTGTGGAGGGGTTTTATGAAAGGGCTAAAAGTTTTCATGTTGGTCGTTATAATCGTTGGTCTGCTGGCGCCAGGCATGACCTTTGCCCAGGCCGCGAAATTCAGGATAGGGTGTGCGCTGCCTTTGACCGGCGCATTCGGAAAAGACGGAAACCTTGTGAAGGACGCTTATAGTTACTGGGCAGATACGATTAACGCGAAGGGCGGCATAACAATAAGAGGCAAGAAATACCCGGTCGAGCTCCTCTTCTTCGATGACAAGAGTGACCAGGCAGAAAGTGCCAAGCTTGTTGAGCGGCTTGCCACGCTTGAAAAGGTGGATCTTATTCTGGGTGGATTCGGGAGTGACTCGGTATTTGCCGCGAGCGCCATCACGGAAAAATATAAATATCCGATGGTCTCAGGCGGCGCCAGCTCCAACAAGCTTTTCGAAAGAGGCTTCAAGTACTATTTTTCAACGCTGGGAAAGGCCACAGAAGAGGTACGCGGATGCGTGGAGATTGCCGACATGCTCAATCCCAGGCCGAAGACTGCCGCTATCATCGGTTCTGATGTGCTTTTCACCTCTCTTGCCGCTGAAGGCTACAGGTCGTATCTCAAGAAGCTGAACATAGAGCTCGTCTCATTTTGAACTCTTCCCCTTGAGCCTTGACGACTACAATTCCTTACTCTTCAAAGTAAAGCAGAAGAACCCCGATATGCTTCTTGTGGGCTCCCATCTCATGGTCGCTTTGAAGGTGATGAAGGCTTTGAAGGAAGTTGATTTCATGCCGAAGATGGTTGCCTTCAGTTACGGACCCACGGTACCGGACTTCATTAAGTCTCTCGGAAAAGACGCAGAATACGTGATTGCGGCGGCAGAGTGGGCGCCAAACCTGAAGTACAAAGACGCGGTCTTTGGAACGGCAAGGCAGCTTAATGAAAACTATTTCAAGAAGTACGGCAGATATCCTGATTACGTTGAGGTGGCTTCGATCGGCGGCGCGCTTGTACAGCAATGGGCCATCGAGAAGCTCGGCCTGGCGCCGCCGCTGAAAGAGGCGGACAGGGTCAGGATCATGGAAGAATTATACAAGACGGACGCGATGACGGCCTACGGGAGGATAAAGTTCGGGCCTGACGGGGCGAACGTGGAGCATCCGCCCATCGCAGTCCAGGTCCAGAATGGAAAGCTCGTTACGGTATTTCCTAAGGATGCGGTTGAGAAGCCCGTCTGGTATCCCGCAAAGGCATGGAAGGAGAGAAAGTAGTAGAAAAAAGCCTGCCAGTCATCTTGAAGATTACGAGTGCAACTCTTGAACGCGTTTGCGGGCCTGCCCGATGAATGTTACAGCGGGTCCCTGTCCTCCGACTGCTCGATGAGGTCTCTGACGAAGTGCTGCATGATCCGGAGATCCTCTTCTTCCTCGTTCTTCGTCGGGTGGCCCTCTTGCCCTTCCTCTCTATCTTCAAGCTTAGGACATGATGGTGACAACCTCCTGCAATCCGGACCTTGAAACTCGTCCAATACTGGGTACATTGCGCCTCCTTGCAAATAAAAAAAGCCGCTTCGAGCATTCGGGCCTCAAAGCGGCTACAAAAAAAGACCGCTTAAGTCCCGGGATCCGCCTATCCCAGGGCTTAAACGGTCTCTCTCACTGGGACAGCCGGTTAGCTATCCCACCACCAGATGTTCAGCATAATGTCTCTATCCAGTACACACAACTGCATCGTGTAGTAATTCTGCACGGAAAGGAGGGTCGTGTCAAGTATTATTTTCGGGCGTGTATTTTCGGGCGGGGCCGCCTCCTGCAGAGCTTATCGCCCTTCCTCTCTTTGAGGGGAATAGCGGCGGTTCGGAGAAAAATGCAACGCCTCACACCAGGTATGCGGCTTATCAGCCAAGGAAGGGGTCTTACACGAGCGAATCGCTTCTTGGCTCTCTCCTTATCAGGCGTCGTTTTCTTTGCACATTCCTAATAGTTGTACTGACTGATACCCGTACCAAAGTGAAGACTGCAAGGAAGAAGCCGTGATTCTATGGGGCAGTGTCTGAAAGGCCAGCCCCAAGTTTACTAAGTTAGGCCAGTCGGGTTCCTATCCAGGCCTTTCATCGTGCTCAGGAGCCTTGTTTGACCTTGTGCCTAGAGGATGGTAGCAGCAAGGGGCGCTACGTCGATAAACTTTCGCGGAACGAGGAGGAGTTGTTAGATTACTTGTTGCAGCTTTCTCTTTATCAGATTCTTGCCCCGGTTCATATGCCTCCGTATCAGCGTTTCGACCTGCCGCGCATTTCGTGCCTTCATACCTTGCACCATCTTCTTGTGGTCCTCGACGGCCACGCCGGGGTTCGGATGATAACGGAGGATGATTACCCGGTAGCGGTACATGGAGTCCTTGAGGCCATGGAGGAGTGCATAAAGACGTGCGTTTTTGGCGGCCCTATGGAGTACGTCGTGGAATGCAATATCAAGCTCTATGAACTCCTCCGCATGCAGGTTCTTCAGGCATGCCTCTTCCTGCCTGACGATCTCCTTGAGGCTCTTCAGCTCCTCCTGCAGTTATCCGTGAGGCGGCCAGGAAGCCCGCGTACCCTTCAAGAACGCTCCGAAGGCCGAAGATTTCGTCCACTTCCTCCTCGGTCACCCCCTTCACCGCATAGCCTCCGCGCGGGCGCCTGTAAATCAGACCTTCTTCCTCAAGCTTCTGGAAGGCCTCCCGCACGGGCGTCCGGCTCGCCCGCATAGCTTCTGCCAGGTCTTCCTCTATAAGCCTTGTGTGCGGCTCAAGCTCCCCGGTGATGATGGAGTTCTTTATGCCGCTGTAGACGCGCTCCCTCAAGAATCCCTTTTTCGTGTCTTCCCTGGTATCGGTCGTATCCATGAGTACTCCTTCTTGGTGCTCTTGTCTGATTGGGCAGTATCGCGACGAATGCAGCTTTGGATAGCTATCCCCTTCTGGTGCATCTTAGGAGCCATTGGCGGTTATACGACATATTCGGGGAATCTGGCAACAGAAAAGTGAGAGAAAAGGTACACAGAGTCTCAGCACCTGCAAACAAAGCGTCGGACGACCTGCAAGCATACGATGCGGAAGAGCGTATCGATGCAGAGCACCAATACTCGAGAGAGCCAGTGTCAGCCCGCAACCCGGTTACGCGCAATATTGAATATACGCGTAGGCTTGACGCAATCTGTGGGCAATGATACCCATAAGGTTTTTCAAAATGGCAAGCCCTTCATGAGGGTGTCTCTCGATGGTTCTTTCTATCGAACCCCGCGACATCCTGACAACCTTTGTGTCGGCGGTACATTTCGCCGTTGCCGTTCGTTCATACGGTTCGACCAGGGCAGACCAGCCGAATATCTGGCCGGTCCTGCTGACCGTGAGGTGCACAAGCTCCTTCTCCAGCGCCATCAGGTCAATGCTTCCCTCTACGAGTTCATAAATGTCTTGGGCAATTTCCCCTGCACTAAATAATATCGTGCCTTTTGGAAACGTCATCTCCTCGCTCCCATTAGCTATTTCCGTCAAAACACGGGGAGTTACACCTCTGAAAAGCTCTGATTCCTGTATGGTCTCGAGCATGACGATCATCCCCTTTCCTTTTCCCCGGCTGGGCCGGTTTCCGGGTCTCATGGGATCACTCAGCTGATTGAGAGCCCCCAAAGGACGAAACCGCAGGTCAACTTTATGGCCTTGCATCACTTCTCGCCTAACACACTGTCGGCAAAACTGAAGATTGACAGAGGCTATTTGTAATGGGTCTTATGCTGAACCACCCACCTTATCCGTTATGGCCTTCATAAGCTCAATCGGTAAGGGGAAGATGATCGTCGAATTTTTCTCCTGAGAGATCTCTATCAAGGTCTGCAGATACCGCAGCTGGAGGGCCATGGGATTCCTGGAGAGAATGTCGGATGCGTCAGCCAGACGGGTGGATGCCTGAAATTCACCCTCGGCACTGATGACCTTTGCCCTGCGTTCCCGTTCTGCCTCTGCCTGCCGTGCGATGGCGCGCTGCATCTCTTGCGGCAGGTCAACGTTCTTGACCTCAACATTGGAGACCTTTATGCCCCACGGCTCGGTATGGGTATCGATGATCTCTTGCAGCCTCGCGTTCTGCTTCTCTCTTTGGGAGAGCAGATCATCCAGTTCCGCCTGGCCCAAGACGCTGCGCAACGTCGTCTGCGAGAGCTGGCTCGTCGCGTACAAATAATTCTCCACGTCAATGACCGCCTTCATGGGGTCTATCACCCTGAAATAGACGACTGCGTTCACCTTGATCGTCACGTTATCCCGCGTTATGACATCCTGTGGCGGTACATCGAGTACTACGGTCCTGAGGCTGATCCGCACCATCTTGTCGATGATCGGTATCAGAATGATGAGGCCCGGGCCCTTTGGCTTCCCCAGCACCCTGCCCAGCCTGAATATGACACCTCTTTCGTACTCATTCAATATCTTGATGGCGTTGTACAGAAAGAATACGATGAGCACGATCAGAAATATTCCGTATATCGGTATACCTACCATGGCTAACCCCTTTCTTTTTTGACCTTTACGGTCATGCCTTTGACTGCGGTCACTATGACCCGTTCATCTGCCGCTATTGGCTCCTCACTCTCCGCGTTCCACAGCTCGCCATGTACGTAAACCTTGCCTTTCTCCCTGACATCAGTTTTTGCGACACCTTCCTCCCCGATGAGCCCCTCGACCCCTGTCCTGACCTTAGAGAGCTGGGCCTTGATGGCATATGATAGCACGCCGACGAAGAACAGCACAGTCACTCCAACAACCACCAGAATCGACAGCCACGAGATGGACAACCATCCCGTAGGCAGATCAATCAGCATGACCGACCCAAGAATGAGCGAAATAACCCCCGCAAGACTTAACGCGCCATGGCTCACCACTTTTATCTCCAGAATAAAAAAGATTATGCCCAGCAGAATAAGGCCCAGGCCGGCAAAGCTGATCGGTATGGCCGAAAACGCATAGAAGGCAAGGATGATGCAGATGCCGCCTATGACACCGGGAAAGATGGCGCCGGGGCTGTAAATCTCAAAAAGGATCCCATAGAAACCGAGCATCATCAGTATGTATGCGACATTCGGGTCGGTGATAGTCGAGAGGAAGCGGTACTTGAACGACATTTCCAGCTCTTTGGGCTTGGCTCCTTTCGTCTTCAACACAACCTTTTTGTCGCCGACTTCCACGGTCTTGCCATCTATTTTCAGCAGCAGATCGTCGACACTGGCCGCAACCACGTCAATCACGTGCATCCGCAGCGCATCTTCCGCGGTGGCAGAGACGCTCTGCGTCACCGCTTTTCCCGCCCACTCGACGTTCCTGCCTCGCTTCTTGGCGATGCTCTTTGAGTAAGCCTCGGCATCCTGCACCACTTTTTTCATCATCACCTTATCCGGCTTCTCATCCTTGCCCATACTGACCGGATGAGCTGCGCCTGCATTAGTGCCCGGCGCCATCGCCGCTACATGAGAGGCGAGCAAGATGATGGAGCCTGCTGACGCGGCTCGGGCCCCCTGCGGATACACATAAACAATCACTGGTATTTTTGAGTCCATGATTGCCTTGATGATCTCCCGCATCGACGTGTCGAGACCGCCGGGCGTGTCGAGCAGGATGAGCAAGGCTTCCGCGTCAACGTCCGTTGCCTTTTTTAGTGACTCAACGATAAACTGGGCTATAGGGGGGCCGATCACGCCCTGGACGCTGATCTGGTACATATCCTTTGCAGTCCCGTCAGCAGCCAGGGAGCAAAAGAGGAACACAAAGAAAAGAATGCAAAGAAACTGTTTCATCACTCGCCAAACCTTATGTTTAATGTTTCCTTGCCAGGTGCCGGGACGCACCCTTTAACAAAGCCGCCAAAGCTTGTCACTTCCTTGTCGAGGGGTTGCTCCGCTTGTGCAACAGGAATGAAAATGAAGACGAGAATTCCTATAAAACCGCAGATGGTGGTATTCCTCTCTTTCTCTCTCGGCCATAGCCGTCTCCCGGGACACGCTCTCGCTATAACCCGTGCACAGGATGACAGGCAGGTCGGGTCTGAGCTTCAGGAGTTCGACCGCGAGCATGACTCCCCCAAACCTCACTGCGGTACAACAAACAGAATGTATTCAATCCCAAAACCGCCTGTCTACCACAGGTGGATTAGCAGCAGGTGGAAGTAGGGGCTCTCTAGTGATCGAAACATAAGGCCCCTCTGGCCAGCCGCATGGATTAAGATCAGAGACTATTCAAGCTTTTCAGACAGATTCAACGTCTCTCGTTTAAGAGGATCAGCCATCTTGTGGCCGTCGGGCTTGTTGCGGTCGAAGCAGCCACGAGAATCAACTGTCCTCTCACCGTGTGGGAATATGACCTGCGGCAACTGACCGGTCAGGCGGTGGAGAATCTCTCATTCATTGCGCGGCTTGTGCGTCTCATCGTCTTCTATGATTTTCCTTCCTGGGTCTTTACCGTCATGCATATTGCATTCGGACTTCTGGTCGTCTTCACGTATATTTTTATTCCGCCGCGGTTTCAGAGAAAGAAATAGGCTTCAAATTTTTCAAGCCTTCTCCAGCCCTTGATAAGGTATTAACCACCTCTATTCGTAAGTGACAGAAGGTGTGGGCTCCTTCCTGAAATCGATGAACGGACTAATCCGGAAAATATACTCTCTTTCACTTGGCAACTGCGCTCCGTTGTGCGAACGAACTCATTTTTTCATGCCTCCGCTTGAACGTCAGGTGAAACAGTGTTTGCTTTAGACCCAGCCGTTTCCTGGCACACAGATTGCACAAATCGTCATGCGTCGCGCTTCAGGAGCTGCAGTACGCTGGAATGAACGGCAAAGGTGTATACGTATGAACTACGACACAATCGACGCTCGAATCTCACCGGAAGGCCGTCTGGACGTTTTGTCAAAGGTCGAGGTAAATAAACTACTCGATACCAGTCAGGGCGGCCTGTACAGGCTGTTCCGAAACTGCTCGCTCGCTGTGCTAAGTTCTGGCAACAGCCTGGATGATGGTAAGGAACTGTTGGAACGGTATCACTCGTTCGATATCCGCGTCATTCAGGAGGAGCGCGGCATCAAGCTGGAAGTCAAGGGTGCGCCTGCCAGTGCTTTCGTTGATGGGAAGCTGATCAGGGGAATCAACGAGCACCTGTTTGCAGTCCTGCGTGATGTTATCTACGTCAGCGGCGAGATCAATGACAACCCGAAATTTGATTTAGAATCTTCGGTCGGTATCACCAATACGGTATTCTATATCTTGCGAAATGCAAATATAGTGCGCCCGACGAACAATCCGCGTCTGGTGGTCTGCTGGGGTGGACATTCTATTCCGCGCACGGAATATGAGTATAGCAAGGAGGTCGGTTATCAGATGGGGCTGCGTGGCCTGGACATCTGCACGGGATGTGGTCATGGGGCCATGAAGGGGCCCATGAAGGGGGCCACGATCGGGCATGCCAAGCAGCGGATTAACGGTGGTCAGTACCTTGGTGTCTCGGAACCAGGAATTATTGCCGCTGAGCCACCAAATCCTATTGTGAACGATCTCGTTATTCTTCCGGATATCGAGAAGCGTCTGGAGGCCTTCGTTCGCATTGCTCACGCCCTTGTGGTTTTCCCCGGCGGCGCAGGGACTGCTGAAGAAATCTCTTACATCCTTGGTACCCTGCTACACCCGGATAATGCGACTATCCCGTTCCCGATAGTATTTACGGGTCCTGAAAGCGCAAAGGGCTTTTTCCGCCAGATCAACCAGTTCATCGGTGACACGTTGGGTCCAGAGGCGCAACACCGCTACAAGATCATCATCGATGATCCGGTAGGCGTCGCCTGCGAAGTACAGGCGGGAATTAGACAGGTGCGAGAGTTCCGTAGAACTACGGATGACGCATACTATTTCAATTGGTTGCTTAAAATTGACCCCGAATTTCAAAAACCGTTTATCCCGACACATGAGAACATTCGCAATCTCGAATTACACAAGAATCAGGAGCCGTATTTGCTTGCCTCGAACCTGCGCCGCGTTTTCTCGGGCATTGTTGCCGGTAACGTGAAGGATGAGGGGATAAGAGCCATCGAGAAGTATGGTCATTTCGAAATTCGCGGCGATGCCAGTATTATGGATCCGATGGATTTGCTGTTGGCTTCCTTTACGGCACAACAGCGCATGAAGCTACCAGGGACAAAATATATCCCCCCTTACCGTATCATAAAATAGACGAGAAAATCGATCGCCATGCCACTGGTGGAGGACAGTAGGCGCTAGTTCCTGGACCTAACCTCGGATATGGCTATGGACCCGAGAAATACCGGAATTCGCTAGCAACCAGGGAGCAGAGTCTGCAGCTCTGACTCATATTCCTTGAGGACCTTTTTCCGCCGCCCCTCTCTTCCCGGTCGTGGGTGCGGTGCCTCTATGAGGGCACGCTATGCTCGATGCTTCCGAGTACATCGATGACCATCCATAATCCGGCGGGTGACGATAAAAGGCTCAAGGGCGTCCTGTCCTCCAGCGCAGGAACGGGATAGCTCAGCCACTGCAGAAATCCCTGGTCTGATCCGAACACCTCGGCGCCTGTCCGCATCACCAGGAGAGCCATCTGTACCTCGTCGAAGGCCTCATCCACTGGCTGATCCTTTCCCTGCGTAGCCTCCTTCGCCGTCAGTGCGAGAAGCTGGTCGAGGAGGTGACCTTTGTCAGACCCCATGGCGCGTATCGCCTCCTCCACAATACGCAGCACGTCCTCGCGAGACTGCGTAAGCTCACCCAGTGCTTTCGAAATGAGTTCGTGTGCCACTCGGGAAACAGTGGAGCCTCGTTTCGCAGAGGCCCTTTCGAGAATCTTAAAGATTTCTTCATCGAGGTCGAGTGTTACACTTATGAACTTCTTACCCACGTCTTATGATACCACCGCCTTCCTGTCACGGCAATAGTCCATACGATCCATTCAACTTCCCCAGCCACTTCACCAGATGCCTTCGGCCCACCTCCCTGCAGTTGCAGCTCTATTGTGACTTCGCTTGGTACTTCCTAAAACATGCACACGCACAATCCTGTCGCACCATGAAGATTCCACTTGCAAATCGTCATCAATAGGGCTAAGTATTTATGTCACCTTAATGAACTTACTGCCCTAACAGGGAGCGCCCCAGGAGGCCTAAATGCCCAGAAAAGGGTCCCGGCAGCCATACAAACCAAAAAGAGAGTATCGGTATACGGTATGGGACATCGCTGACCTTGCAGGGATGACGAGGAATGCTCTGAATGTGGCAAAGGCCCGGGGGAAGATAGATCCCGGAGATTTCAAGAGCGTGGTAGGCTTCCTCACTCTTACAATAATCGAGAGACGTCTCAGCGGGGATCTCTTTGCCCCTGCCGCGAGGATTAAAAAGAGCGTTGCAAAAGGGAAGAGGGGTACTCGGGTCTCAGGGAAGAAAACCAAAAAGGCTGCCAGGCGCAAATAAAGTACTTCCTGTACTCCTCGAGGACGGCACTCTCTCAAATGTTCTATGTTTCAAGTGGAAAGCGATAATTGGCGATTCACACAAACCTAGAAGCCAAGGAACTCTGTTGTTGCCCCTCAGCCTTTTTTTTACTGCCCCATTTTGCGAACGTCCTATCTTTGCTTGACAATTGTGTAAGCTGATATACAATTATCGAAGAGGTTGACCAAGAGGTAACCCCTCCTCAAGCGCAGGATACAAAGCGGGGCCGCCGAAGAAGGTGGGTAATCTCATTTAGGCTAAAAGCAGGCGGTGGCACAAGTTACGAAGCGCAGGTGAGCTTCATGCGAGAGACCGTCAAGGTAGTTTGATAAAACAGAAAGGAGGTGCGTAAATGTCTTTGGGTGACTGTAAGGATACGACCCATTGGGAAGCAACCCGTAGGAAGTTTCTGAAACTTTCAGCCCTCATTGGTGGTGTATCGTTGGTCGACTTCCTTGGCCCCTTCAAGAAGATGGGGTTCGGGAAAGAGGGTGGCACGACATCGAACGAAGGGAGGTCAGTGCACATGAGCGAAGTAACCCGGTTGGACAAGACCTTTCATTTCATTATGAAACGCATGGTTGAGACCGGGCAGGCGCCTTTCTATACGGACATTGCCGCTGAGTTGGGGATTTCCGTGGAAGAAGGTCGCAAGGCCCTCCATGATCTCTTTGGAGCGGGAATTCCTGGTTGGTTATTTCCGAATACGGACTACATTGTTGCCTTTGCCCCTTTCAACAATCTACCCAACCAGTACAGGATCACCATCGACGGACAACAGAAGTGGTTTGCCCAGTGAGGGTTTGAGGCGCTGGCGGTCAGCTGGCTCTTCAAAGGAAAAACGGTACGGATCGATGCTCCGTGCCTTGATTGCGGGTTACCCATCCGAGTGGAGATGAAAGACGGTGTCATCAAGGGTACCGAACCCGAAGGTCTGGTAGGGTACACATCTGTACCGTTTCGGGAGTGGGTCAAAGACGTTCCCTATGCCTGAAGCACCATCAACCTCTTCCGGTCGGGAGAGCATGTTCACAACTGGAGCGGTTTCAAACCGGGTACCAAAGAAGGGATCGTCGAACTGTCTGCCTTAGCTAAACTGTTTTCGGTTGAAATTTTTACCAGGCGTTTGGACCCGGATTATATGTCCCACTCTCGGGAGTATCGAGCCCCTCGCCTCTCAGCCTGGGCAGAGATACTGAAAAACCGTCCATTCTGGTCAGTGAAGGCTCCGTAACCGTCCCCGAGTACTTTGCACTTAATTACGGGCAGGGTCAGAAATGGCCTTGCCTTTTTTAGAAAGACTTCTCTTGGTAATTGTTACCTTCTACACCTATCTCAGATTGAAGAGTAGTAGGTGGAAGCAAAGCGCGGACTCTTTCCTGCTATTCAATTTCTATTTTTCCTTCTCGATGCACTGTTACGAGGTGACCCTCCCCCGACTTGATGGACACGCCTAAGAATTTGTACTATGAGCCAGGAGGTGTGTATGGGGACAAAGGCCCGTCATTTCAGCCGTGAGTTCAAGCGGGATGCGGTGCAGCTGGTCACGAAGCAAGGGATGCCGGTGGGCAAGGTTGCCCGGGATCTTGATATCCATCCCAATCTGCTGCATCTGTGGAGAAGGAAGTTCTTGGCCGAAGGCGACAAGGCATTTACAGGGAAAGGCCGTATAGTGCCAGAGAAAGCGGAAATAAGGCGGCTCCGGAAGGAATTAGAGAAGGTGAAAGAAGAGCGGGACATTTTAAAAAAAGCCGTGGCGTTCTCAAAACGATACCGATGAAGCACCGGTTTCTGGAAGAGCAGAGAGCGACCCACACGGTAAAACGTATGTGCGAGGTGTTGGAGGTATCCAGAAGTGGCTACTACGCGTGGAGGGCTCGTCAAGTAAGCATGCGCCAACAAGAGAACGAGGAGCTCCTGGAACGCATACGGGCAATCCACGCGCAGAGCAGAAGGCTCTATGGGAGTCCACGCGTCAGGGCGGAGCTCAATGAACAGGGTTTCAGATGCGGGAAGAACCGGGTAGCCAGGATCATGAAAGACCATGCACTACGGGCAGAAGTGAAGAGAAGGAGATTCAGACGGACCACCGATGCAAAGCATACCTATGCCCTGGCTGCAAACCTGCTGCTTGATACGCGCCAGACAGAGAGGGTATGGGCATCTGATATCACCTTTATCCCTACCTCTGAGGGGTGGCTCTATCTGGCAGCAGTGATGCAGGTGAAAACCAGAAAGATCATCGGGCTATGCATGAGCGAGAAGATCACCCAGGAGCTGGCCTCTGACGCCCTCAGGGACGCCGTGGGCCGGCAGGGTCGGCCCGAAGGGTTGATCCACCATTCTGACCGGGGCAGGCAGTATGCAAGCTATGCCTACCAGGACCTGCTGAAGGGATATGGGATGCGGGCGAGCATGAGCAGAAGCGGCAACTGCTATGACAACGCCTACCTGGAGTCCTTCTTCGGCACGCTCAAGACGGAGCTGGTCCATGGCGAGCGGTACCGTACGAGGCTGGAGGCGCGGCTCAGTATTTTTGAATACGTAGAAGTGTTCTATAATCGTGAGAGGCGGCATTCGGCATTAGGGTACAGGAGCCCGGAACAGTATGCAAGGCTCCTTGATGAAACTTAACTATGTGTCCACTTTTTCGGGGAAAGGTCAAGGGGTAATCCTGACTCGTCATAAGTTGACCCGAGCAAGCCACTGTGGCAATGAAGTTTCCCTGGGCGCTCTCTACCCTGTCCTTAATTAACCAGCCTAATACGAGAAGCTATTTTCGTGGAGTTTCCTGAGTTTTTCTACCCGCTCTCTTCCCAAAAGTTGAAGCACAGCTGAAATTCTGGTTTCTTTGCCCTCACAAGCTTGTTGATGCCCGTTTTGTCAGGGAACAGGAGATTGTACAGTCCATCGGCAATCGCGTAGTTGAAGAAGGTAGGAACGCCGAAGAACCTCTTGGAGACAAGGTAGACTCTTTGGATGACGACTTTCAGCTTCACGTTGTCGCCCAGATAGACCGCGGCAAAGTAGGCAACGGCGAGGATGAGTGCTACCATGTTCCGTATGCTCGTGTAGTGGCGCACCCTAATGTCTTCAAGGTTGTAGGACTGCTTGATATACCGGAATGATTCGTCACACTTCCACCGGGTGAGGTATATTTCCACGATCCGCCATATGGTCTCTTTGATTTTTATGTTCACAGGACAACTCGTGAGTAGCATCATCGGCTCTTTACCGAACCCCTTCGTCACAACGAGGAACAGCGGATAATCCTTTCCCGGGAGCTTTACCGAAAGGGCGTTGTAGGAGATGGTAATAGCCTGTTCTTTTCCCTCTTCATACTTGATGATGACTGCTTTATGAGGACACGAGAGTGCTGAGGCGAGAAGGGAGCAGTTCTTTTTCACACCTTTGTGGACCAGATCTCTGTTCTTTGCAAGACGGATAACGAATCGCTTTTCGTTTCCCTTTTCGAGAAACTTGTCGTAGAGCTTTCCCCGGTCTCCCCCGCGATCAATCGCATAGATCCCTCTCTTCCCAATATGGGCGCCTACGCCGTCAATGACTTTGAACAACTGATCATTTTCACTTTTGAAGTCCTCGGCTTCTTGAGAATAAGCCTCCAGATACAAGGGAATGACCTTCTTGTGCTCGATGTCTGCCGCGACGGCTTTGCACAACCAATACCCTTCGCCAAGCTCGTTCTCACTACCGTCATGCACCTTGCAGAGATACTCCATCTTGGAGGCGTACTTCTTCCGTATATCGCCGGGGTCGATGGCGATGACCATATCATCCAGAACCTTCGCGCTTCCCAGCCTGCCGATCTGGGTGTTGATCTCATCGGTAAAATCCTGATCATCGAGGTTTCTTGATAAGCGGTCTTCCGTCTTGATGAGCGGGATGGGCTCATTCAGTGCCCTCGTGATACTGGAGAGCTTGATGTCCTTGCTCGCCTGTATTCCGTATAGCATTTCTTTGATGAGCCTCTGCTTAGGCTTCGAAAGACCCTTGGCGATGATTCCTGAGAATTTTGAGAGCTGTCCTTTAATAACCGCGACAGTTCTGGCGTTTTCGGTCATGGCATCTCCATCTCCTGTATTTACAAGCTTTCATACCAAAAGATGAAGAAAAAGTCAGGAAACTTCTTCGAAAAGAGTCCGGACGAGATGACAAAATCAGTTTCTCAAGTGATTACGGATTATTGCTGGCTACCCATCTGAAGAACTCAGGAAACTCCGAGCTATTTTCCTCTTGAATACCAATGAAGCCAAGAGGTAGGCTTTGTGGAGCGTTTTTATTACTTGCCGCGAACTTCGGAAGTGAAGAGATAAGGGGGAACACATGAAAAAGATGATTGTTTCTGCACTTGCTCTGGCCGTAGTGGTCTTTGTGGCTGTAATAGGTAGCGCCCAGCAGGCACCACCAGTCCCGTTTGCCGAGAGGCACGTGAAGTTTGAGAACGGGGTTATAGGCAGGCCGCTCAGCTTCGAAAGCGCGAACCCCCGTAACTTTGAGGAAATTATCGGCGAGGCAGTTTTGCGCCCTGTCAAACTGGACGGGCAACTCTTTGTTCCCGCAGGAGCAGGGCCGTACGGGGTCGTTATTCTCGTTCCCGGATCGCGAGGGGTGATCGCGGATTACCTGAAGCACGCACAAGAACTCACCTCGGTGGGTCTGGCCGTCTATGCGCTGGATCCGTTGGCCGGACGGGGGATAAAGGACATCGTGTCCGATAAAACCGGCTTGAGTATGGCAGCGTCGGCCTATGATGTCCTCGCTGCCGCGCGCATGCTGGTAACCCAACCCAGCATAGACAGACAACGCATCGGGGCCATGGGCTACAGCCGTGGAGGCGCAGCGGTACTGTTGGCCTCCTATCACCAGATGACCAGCGCTGTTCTCGGCGATAAGGTATCTCTTAAAGCAGTGCTGGCTGCATGGCCCACGTGCGATTATCAATTCGCACATGCGATTACGGCTCCCAAAGTTGTGCGCTTCCTGGTGGGCGATTCAGATAATTGGACTTCGCCGGCGCAGTGCCAGGGTCAGGCTTCGGCTATGCAGGCTAACAACCCAGAGGTATCCATCCGACTCTTTAAGGGGGCATATCACGCATTTGGTCATTACGAGCCCGTGGCTGAGATGCCAAATGCGATGAAATTCTACACCGTACCCACCACGTACATAAACGATCAGGGCGCCTTTCTTGATATATATAGCGGCAAGACGATCCTTGGCGCCGATGATGCCCACATGAGGGGCCCCTGGGGGGTGCGAGGGACGGTTACCGTGGGAACGAAGCCCGGTCAGACTGAAGCCTTCGTCGACGATATGGTGAGCTTTTTCAAAGCACAGCTGCGGCCATAGCGGCCATGCCGAAGATTTCTATCGGTAATGCTGAGATCACCAGACAACCTGCAGTTGCGCACTTGTAGGTGCAGTGCTCAATCCCTCTCCATCTCGCCAGGTCAACAAAACACCTACAACTCCTCACCCTGGCTTCCTACAACAGATTCACGATTACCCCTTGAAAGTTCACTACCCATCCCCGAGACGTAGGTGCGAGACGTAAACGTCTTCCACTCCTTCATTAGGCCGATAGTATTAAGTCGTTCCACCGACAAGAAATAGCCCGTTGGCCGATTGCCTTTAGGCTGCGTCCAGAATAGACTTAATTTACTATAGAGGAGGCGCGATGGCAGGCAAGCGGATACTTATTGTCGAGGATGAAAACATTACAGCCATGGATATTCGTCAGACGGTCCAGCAGTTCGGTTATGAGCCTGTCGGGCTCGTCGCTTATGGAAAGGACGCAATCAAGCATGCTCTGACCCTGCGCCCCGATCTTATCCTCATGGACATTCTCCTGAAGGGGCCGATTGATGGGATCCAGGCTGCTGCAGCCATCCGATCGCAGTACCCCTGCCCCGTGATCTACCTCACAGCCCACGCAGACCAGTCCACGATCGACCGGGCCAAAGCTACTGAACCGGCGGGGTATGTCCGGAAACCTATCAACGACCGGGAACTTCACACAGCCATCGAGCTGGCTCTCCGCCGAGACACGAACGGAGAAACCGCTGAGAAAACACAAGACATGGTTAGAATCACTCGCGAGCCCGGCCGGTATCGACAATACCTACAGCTAAACGCGTACGCTCAACAATGGAATTGACAGAATACCGGGACCATACTGGTTATAGGGCATGACCGTGGACTGCACGATGCCAGAGTACGGGAGGAAAAAGATGAAATCGATGGTACTATTTGTCGTCATTGCCTTTATGTTTCTCGCCGTCGATGCTGCATACGGCCTGGGAGGCGGAGGGCATCACGGAGACGGACGCCTGGATTTTTCTCAGAACGCTGGCAATTGCAACACGGGCGGCGCAGACTGCGGTTCTGTAATACCTGCATCTCCCCCTAGTGCGAGGGTACTAGAACCCATGGCAGCACTCCTTCTGGGCCTCGGCATCGTTGGATTGGCGGGACTACGAAGGAAGTTTAGGAAGTAAGAGAATAAATAACTCGATGACAGCGGCAGGGTAGACAATGTCTCTGCCGTTTGTATTTCATCGGGCGATGATTATTCATTGCTATACACAGCATAGCCTCGTACGTGTCACAACCCAGCGCCGCACCCTCACAGATGCCACTTGTAATCTGCACCTTTTTGCCTGCTGCCGATTGTCACGGTTCCAAGAAGTCATGTACGGGCGGCGAATTGCGAGGGCGAGTGGCGCAGGGGAACCTCCCCCCTGCGCTCTCTCAGAACCCGGCGTGAGTCTCTCGACTCACCGGGCTCCCATCATCCAGCCGTTGGTCGCGCACCAAACTGCCAATGCGGAAACAGCGAGGGCTGCCTCTTGGCTATCCGCCCCAGCCAGAATACCGCTTTCGTGAGATGGTAGCGCAATTTCTTGAACTTCCTCATTGCCCACCTGACCAGTATGTCGTTCAGGTGACGCAAGGTCGGATAGAGCGCGGATTTGTAAAAGCGGGCATAATAGTTGATCCAGCCCCTGATTATGGGACTGAAGAGACGAGATAGATCTTCCAGAGATAAATCGCTTCGCAGCTGCAACCTCCATCGCCTGCTCTGTTGTCGCATGTCCCTACCCGCCGCATTGCTCACCGCAGGGGAGAAGTTAGTGTAGTACTTTCCCTCACGGCTCCTCGCCATCCTCGGACGAAAGGTAAACCCGAGAAAGTCGAAGCTCACGGCAGGATAGTCCTTTCTGCGATTGGAGTTCTTGCAGTAGACGATCCTGGTCTTTACCGGGTGAAGTTCCAGTTTGCATTCCTTGAATCTTTCTTCAAGAGCCTTCTTGAGAGATTGCGCCTCCGATTCCGAACGACAATGGACAATACCATCATCGGCATAACGGCAGAATGGCAGGAGAGGATAGTTCCGCTTCATCCAGAGATCGAACACATAGTGAAGAAAGAGATTGGCCAGGACCGGACTTGCGACTCCGCCCTGGGGCGTCCCTTTCGTTCTCTCGACCAGCGTCCCGTCATCCTTCTGAAACGGCGCCTTCAGCCACCTTTCAACGTAGAGAAGGAGCCATCTCTCCTTGGTGTGCCACTTCACCGTTTTCATCAGAAGCTCGAAATCGATGTTATCGAACAGACCCTTGATGTCAAATTCTAGCACCCAGTCGTATTTCCAGCATCGTTTCCGCGTGACCTCCACCGCATCGAGCGCTGATTTACCCGGCCGGTAGCCGTAGGAGTCCTCGTGAAAATGCGGCTCCACCATCGGCTCAAAATAGCGTTTCCAGACCGTCTGGGCCACTCTGTCGGCGACAGAGGGAACCCCGAGCATGCGCTCGCCGCCTGTCTTCTTCGGTATTGACACCGTTCTGACCGGCGGGGGCACGTAACTGCCCGACGACATGCGGTTCCAGATCGTGTAAAGATTGTTCTTGAGGTTCTTCTCAAATTCGGCGATCGTCTGCTTGTCGACACCTGCTGCTCCCTGGTTCGCCTTTACCTGTTTCCACGCCTCCACCACGACCTTCTGAGAAATCTCAAATGGCTTTGCCTTCTTCAAAGAACTCCTCCCATCATTCATGGTTGGTCCCTGAATCGGGCTGGATAATCCGCCCCCTTCGCGAAGAACGCATTACCGTCCTTCATTGCTACTACAAGGCGGTCCGTCCCTGTGTTCCGCATCGGTACTCTCATCCTCGTGGGTCCTCCACTTGGATTTCTCCCTTCACATCGGAACGACAGGTTCCCACGTTGCACAAGAAAGCCTGAACCAGGTTCGCGCCGCCTCCATGCCGGATGCCGTTCAGCCAGTAGACAGGTACCCGCTGACTTGTCCCGGGACAGTGTATCCCCCCGGTTTTGACATCACCTTTTTGTTTTCGACACGTCATCAGCGGTTCACTTTTGTTCGTCTCCCTGGTTCTCACCTGACAGGGTCTTGCCCTGCCTTTTCCGTAACGCTCACCACCATGACTCTTTATCACAGCAGCTTACGGTGGTTTGAAGCCAGCTCCTGTAAGCCGACTTCGAGGGACCTACCCACATCTTTCCTGTACTTTGTCGTGGCACACATGCACCTACAACTGTTTAGCCCAACGGGGTATCGGATATAAACGATTACGGTCAGAAATGTGCAGAAAAAAGGCGGGCCCATCTCTCCCTGCCTTCCGTCTTGAGAATTTAGGTTGACCTGGATTCTACTCTTTCTCCTCACTCGCGACCGGGAGCTTTTCGTATACAGTTCTGTGAGGGGTCAGTACTTCTTCCTCCAACAAACGTGAGGCTTCGAGTAGGATATCGTGCTTGTGCTTCACCTCCTCAACTTGTGCTTCAAGCTGTGTTATCTCTTTTCTATACTTCTCGATCAGCCGTTGAAGATTTCCTGCTACCTCGAAAAATCCCTCAGCTCCCGCATGGCTAACCTTCCCCTCACGACGCCGCTCCGTGGGTAAAGCCTCTCTCAGTTCTGCACGTAACGCAAGCAACGTGCGTGCAGGCGCGCGTTGCAGATCGGCTGTTCTCCTCAGACCGGCTATTGCTTTCACAGTCAGGCCAGGGCGTCCGAGAATAAGACCGCGCGGATTGCGCGCTTTCCCGTCTTTGGGATCGAGCACGATGGCCATGCTGTAATCCTCTATGGCCTGCTGAAGGTTACCCAGGGCCTCGTAGACAAGTCCCCGATGTAGGTAGGCCTCTTGGTACTGGGGGTTCAATCGGATAGACAGGGCAAATGCCCGAGCGGCTCCCACGTGGTCGTCAGTGTTATGGAGCGTAAACCCTCGTTCCAACCACTCCTCGGCACTCAGTGTCTTGCGAGGAGGGTGCTTTTTAAGGCGCATGAACACTTCCCTGAAGACGCCGGATTTTTCCTCTCTTGTTCTCTGTTCGTTGTCCTCTTCCCTGTCGGCGTATCTTCTTTTCAAGCCTTCCGCGCCGGGAGCATGACCGCTTCCCCTGACAGGATCGACGAAAATATCGATCCACCTCTCTTCGGCAGGCCGATAAAAGCGCTTTATCTTCTGCGACCGTATCAACTCGTCGAGGGTGATATCATCAACTGGCCCTCCTCTGTCATTGCGGTAGAGCACTTGGATCAATTGCATGCGTGTGTAAGTCTCCATCAACTCCAGAACAGCACACAGTACGCCAAGACACAATAGCACTTGGCCGCACCAGTCCGGCCTCGATCCTTATGCCCTGACCCTCTTATGCCGTCCACATCACAGCGCGCCGGCTATTTGCAACTGACATCAGGTGTCTGAGCCTCTTCCTCCAACAGACGTGCAGCTTCCACCAGGATATCGTGCTTACCTCTCAGCGCTTCAATTTGTGCTTCAAGCTCTGCCATCCTCTTTTCATACTTCTCGATCAGCCGTTGAAGATCCGTCATGCTCTTACCTCCTGATAGGTATGTAATCACTTCAGCTGTCTTTAGAATCTGCATGTACTTTTTTTTGAATTCCTGAGGCTCGAATCCTATCTTTATTTGCTTACCAGATTTCGCTTCTATGATATGGCTGCAGGTAACATCTTTGATGATCCACCCGGACACGTTTGCGTCATCAATACATACTCCGCTCAGGTTTGCCTTTGTTAGATCTGCCTTTATCAGAACAGAGGCGGTTAAGGTAGCGTCCGTGAGATTCGCTCGGCGGAGATCGGCTTCGTGGAGATTTGCTCCGCTGAGATTCGCTCGGCTGAGATTCGCTCGGCGGAGATCGGCTTCGTGGAGATTTGCTCCACTGAGGTTAGCTCCACTGAGATCGGCTCCACGCAGGTCGGCCCCGCTGAGGTTGGCTCCGCTGAGGCTGACCCCAGCAAGATAGGCTAAGGTGAGATTGGCTTCGTGGAGATTCGCTTCACTGAGATTCGCTCGGCGGAGATAGACTTCGCAGAGGTTAGCTCCGCAGAGGTTAGCTCCGCAGAGATCGGCTCCACGCAGATGGGCTCCGCTGAGATCGGCTTCACTCAGGTCCGCTCCGCCGAGGTCGGCGTCGGAGAGATCGGTTTCGCTGAGATTAGCCTCGTGGAGGTTCCATCCCGTTTGGGTGCTCTTCCCTTCAACGACACCCAGTGCGACAAGCGTTGCCCACGTTTCCTCTTTTGTCATTTTGGGTAACCCTATCAACGGTGAGCGCTTGTAACCAACACGTAAAGGGAAGCGATCTTGTTCTCCGTTTCCCTCCTTTTACGTAACGTCTTATCCATCTCAAGCTGGTGCCTGCACCTACTGGTTGGGTATAGGCTTTACTTCCCGTATCTCGTACATTACGCCCTTGTGGACAAAGCGCTGCAGCTTGATCGCCTCTTCGAGACGTCGCTCGTAATAGGCCCTTGACGCAGCAACCCCGATGATAGCCCCGAGTATCAGCACGATCACCATTTTGTCCCAGAAGCCCAGCTTCGGTGTTTTCTCCCGCGTTCGTGACAGTTCCCGGTCATCACGGCCTGCCCTCTCTGTGGTCGCCAGTTCAAGTCGCCGTTCCATGGTTTCCTCCACTTTTACTGCGTATTCTTTTCTTTTAGCAGGCCCTCGTATACCTCGATCGTCCTCTTCGCCTGCTTTGTGGCTGTTGGATTCTTCCCACCCTTATACAGGCGCAACGCCTCCAGAAGGTTGTTGCCGCTTAGCTTGAGCTTCTCTTGCAGTATCTTTGCCCCCACCAAGGTGTCCACATCGGCCCAGCGCATGGAAGCCCAAGGCGTCTGCATCAGACCCTTGTAGCCCTTCTCGGATACGGCCTTGTAATCGAAGTTCTCATTCTCCGTGTACATCAGAGCGACCAGCAGTATCGGATTTACACCCGCCGAAGCCGAGGCGCCTTTGACGGCGGTGGCCAGTTCGTCGATCTTCTCCGTTGGGGCGCCGACTTTTAGCAGCGACTGCTTCACTCCGTCGACCTGCTGCGAATCCGTGGGTCTTACTACCTGCTGCGGATACCTGGGTCTTACCTGCATGGGCACGATCAACTCGGTAAAGCCGTGAAACTGTACCCACAGGACTGACACACCCACCAGCAGCGCCGCGTACTTCGCGAGGGACACCGCCGCATGGGCTGCGTTTGTGCCACGGTTTTCCTTCAGCAAACGTGAGGCTTCCACTAGAATATCGTGCTTGCGCTTCACCTCCTCAATTTGCGCTTCAAGCTCTGCCATCCTCTTTTCATACTTCTCGATCAGCCGTTGAAGATCAGTCACCGTATTACGCCTCCTACTGCCCCTCCTAAGCTTAGCAGAAGCACACGATCCGTCAAGGAATTTCTGTATTAAAGTGTGTACACCGTTTGGCTTAAGCCCAATGGCTGATGTATTTGTGAAAATGCGCCGCGGTGACAACAGTATTGGATTGGGTAAGGCTCCGAGGCTTGACAGTTACCAAATTGTAACCTTCTATCAGAAGGAAGAATTTGATTTTAAGGAGTAGGAAGTATCAAATAAGACTGCGTGATCTGTCGAAGTCACGTATCAACAACATGGCGAGGTATCAGAGCCTTCGCCAACCACACAGCAGCCGCCCTTCCGTCCCAGCATCTGGTTGATCACCGCCGTTGCACAACCAACACCCGCTTTGACCTGTAGCGCCCCTGGGGGACAGTTCCGCTGACACGCACCGCACTCGATGCAGGCGTCGCGGTCGGCGATCTCGATCTTGCCATTTGTGCGAAGCAACACGTTTCTGGGGCAGACAGAGAGGCATGTGCCACAGCCGGTACACTTCTCGGAGTCGAAGGTGAGGGTCACGACATCTTTCAGGTAAAGGAACCTTTCCACGTGATTATCCTCCGAGAAGCAGGGCTGCGATCCACAGCACAAGGCCGGCAGCCGTGGCCGCAATTTCGAGGGGAAGCGCCCACCGCATCTCTTTGCGGACACCGGACAGGGACGTAAACGTCGAAGCGCCGGTGAAATTCATGGCCAGATAGGCAGTCATAGCTGGGATCGACAACGCCAGGACGACCATTTCCATCCTGCTCAGAGGGTACCATGTTTGGCTGAGAAGCATGGTCAGTACGACGGCGACCAGACCTGCTGCAAGCCCTTTTGACGAAAAAGCCCTGCCGGGAAGCCACGGCAGGAGGAGAGGCGTGAACACGGCGCCGGCCAGAATCGCACTACCCATGGCCATAGAAGCGATAAGTGTGTACTCGCCCGTTCGAGACCACGAGAAACCCGAGAGAAGAAAGGAGAGAATAAGAAGGGCGCAAACAGAGAGCAGGGCCGGTTTGAGGGCGGCGCACAGCTCGATAGGGACGAGCACGAGCCTTTCAAGAATAGTAAAGGTCTTGGTCCTCATCGCAGGTGTGGCCTCCAGTCCACGGCTCACAAAGGCGGGGATATCATTCGCGCAGACCGGGCCGTAGATGACACGAAAGCCCGACTGTTTCTTGACCTCGTGAGCCGCAACACCGGAGCCTGAAAGCTGTGGCAGTATCAGCTGCCGATGAGATACGATATGTGCAAGGCCGCAGGCTTCGATTCGGCCGACCAGTTCTTCAGTCCCGAAGGTTCCCTTGCCTGCTGCACACCAGACGTTGATGCCGTGCGTGTCGAGCACGAGAATCCACGCATCGAAACCCGTAAGGGCCTGACGCAGAAGGTCAAATGTCATCTTGTAGTTTGCGGTGACGAAGACACGAGAATCAGGCCCGGGCTGTCCTAGGGCATAGAGCCCGGGATCAACCGTGTAGCTCATCCGTCCGATGCCCCAGCGCGCCTTCCAGGAGCCGATACGATCAGCCCGGCCAAGAGCGGAGGAAACGCAGGGAACCGTACCGACGGCCGTCGTCAATGAGCCTGAGACAAAGGGCTGGTCTAACCGTGGAGGACTCACCTGAGCCCGCCTCTCGCCGCCTCAGCACGATGACTTACCGACTTCCTGAACTGACAGAATTTCCATGATTGGTCCGCCTTTTCTTTCAGAATATATGCGAGTCGAGCATCCTTGTCAACAGAGCTTGAGTACCTGCGGTTCTTAGGCCGTGTCCTTTACCGTACAACCCTGAGGACACGGAGAGCGGCCCTTGTTGTTGGGGCAGGCGGGGCAGTCGCAGGTCTTTCAATGGAATGCTGATTTCCATTTGAAAGAGCGCATCGGCCGAGAAATAGCGCCATGCGCGCTTTCAGGAAGTGAGCGTGAGGGCAGTGAGATCCTTTCATCCGCTTACTTGTCTGCAGTCCCATGGTTCGTTCAGCATTGAATATTACCAAGAAGAAGAGAGCACGTCGACCGGAATAGGACAGGCCGGCATATCGAACCCGATGAGTCAGGGTATTTTTCTATGACCCCCGCTCTGGAAAATCCTCCCTCAAAAAAATGGGAAAGAAGAGGAGACACAACTCTTCTTTCCCAGGTGGTACTCAGCGGGCTACCACAATCGGGATGAAGCTTACACGGTAAAGGTCTCAGTGATGTTCTGCGGCCTCGGCTGCATCGGCTTCGGCTTTCGTTTTATGCACGGTCCCATCAGGATGATTCGGAGGACTGTAGATCGTATAGAGCTTCAGCCGCCCCCTCTTCGACGCATTGATCACGTTATGATACGTCCCCGCCGGGACCACGACCGCATCACCGTCGCCGACCAGGTGCTCCTCACTTTCATTGAACACAAATTTGGCCTTTCCCTGTTCGATGCGGAAGAACTGATCGACGTTATGGTGCACTTCGTTACCAATCTCTTCGCCCGGCTGGAGACACATCACCACAAGCTGGGCATGCTTGCCGGTGAATACTACCTGCCGGAAGTACGTGTTCTTCAGGGTCTGTTTTTCAATCGGTCCAACATAGCGTGTCATGGTCTTTACCTCCTCTCAGTCAGGTTAAGGAGAATTTGATCTATGGGTCAGCTTCTTCGACAATTGTATATCAGCTTATGCCCCTGTCAAGCACAAAAAGATGGCCGCCCATGAAACGAGGTGCGGACTCGTCTCAGGGGACCATAAGAGAGCCTGCTTACGTTTCAGTGTTGTGAGGATGAAGTGTTATCGCTTTCCGCATGAAATGCAGAGTCTATTGTTATGCGGAGAAAGGGTCCTTGGGGACGGGCGATAGTGTAACGGGTTCAATGGATTACAGTTGTCTTGCGGGGATAGTTACTCTGCATAATAATGGCGTTTCTCCTGTTCTAATTTTTTAAAGGAGGACATCATGCTGGAACGTTTTTTCAGGAGCCATGGGCGAATTCAAACACTCCGCGAAGGACCGAGAGGCTCATTGCTTGAAGGGTTTGCCAAAGAGATCCGTACGTTTCAAGGCAACCGACGAACTGATTGCCTCACTGCAGGCGGGTTCTTTTATGCGGAGTAGAAAGACGACAGAACAACGTGCTAGCGGGGCTCGCGAGAAGCGGGCTCCGCATAACAATAGACTCTGCATTTCACGTGTGGTGCACTGCATAACACGTGTAACGTTGAATATAGCTAACCACCCGACGGGCAACGATTACAGGAAGACATCAATGAGGCTGCGTGATCTATCGAAGACACCTCTAATCGTGCGCAGCCAATTCTTATAGGAAGTGAGCATTGCGAAAGGGACGATTTCATGCTGCGTGTGAAAGCCGGGGATGTTCCCCATCAGATCGGGGCTCACCCCATGAAGCGCTGCCAACTTCCAGGCCCTTCTTAAAAAAGATCGTCGTGGGGATTTTCCGGTCCTGAGTTTCTGTCGTGTTTCTGGGTTCTCGTCGATATTCATGAAACAAAATTACCCTTGCCGGCAGGTCAGGCCGGGCAACCCTTACTTGCTCCAGCCACTTCCTATTGCGGGGGCGGCATCTGTTCCCTGATAATCTTCCGGTAGCATCGATGGCCTTCTCGCGGGACAGCAGACGGACGATTCGCCTATTTACTGCCTTTGCTGCAGGATACGGCTAAAATCAAACTTGACAGTAGCCTCTCTGATGCATACGGTTAGGAATAAAAAGGCGCACCAAAGGTATAGACGATGCTGTGGACGGAAATGATACGCTTGACAACATCAGATCCTGGAGCAGAAGGACTTAACAGCCTGTTCCTCGATGCAAGGAGACATGTCGCCAAAGAAGCGGGTCTCGTCCAGGCTAGGCTGTACGGCAGCACACTTCACCCCAACGAACTGGCGCTCAGCCTGATGTGGGATACCGGTTCCCCTGAGCCTAAAGGAAGCAGAGCAGGTCTCTGCATAAGTCAAGCGCTCCAGACCTTTGGCCTCGTTGAGCACTCCGTGTGGCTGGAGCAGAGTGTTACCTGAAAACGTCCCTATCGCGCTCTGCACGGTTACACCGGCACGGAGGGAAGCATATCGAGGGTGTCAACCTTCAACGGGTACTGGCCGGTGGACGGGCCCATGGAAGCCGGCTAGCCTGTTCATCTCGCCAATGTGGAGATAAGCAGTACTATTCTACGTTGTATTTTTCCTTAGCTGCAGAGATGATCCTTGCCGTGACCTGTTCGATGACTTCGGGTGCGCCCTGTCAAGGCATACGACTTCAGCTGAATGCCAGTTACATCCGGTGTCGTCAGGCTTCGACAACTTGAAGTCGACCATGGTAAATTCGCAGTCTGCATTTTCAGAGTAATGGGCCAGTTCCCTATTCATAATTTTTATCAGCTCCCCGGCACTTACTATCTCCCTTGCCATTGCCATCTCTGTAAATAAGGGTAGAATGTGAGGGGGTTGCATACTGGTAGCGCCCTCGGGATCGACAACCATCCATCGGAGCGTTCGGCCAGCCTCACCCCCTTTGAGGTCAAGCTGCACCGGTGAATATTCTCATTCTACCAACCCGTCGCAGCATGTCAAGCACAATATGAAAACCCTGGTACCACGGACTTATATTCGGATCTGGGAGCAAGGAGGAACATCAATGAACGCAAGTGCGCAGCTCACAGAAATCCAGACAGCGCCACGCAAAGGCGTCGTTGCCGGCTTGTGCATCGGGTGCGCCATGCACCACCATGATTACAGGGAGGTGCTACGGCATGAGACGGGTGACGGCCATTATCCTGAAACGTCTTTCCCCCAGGCGTGGATAGACGGCAGACGCCGTATGCTCCTGTCCCGTGCTTGGACTCATCAGGAGACGTGCACCGAGTGCAACAGAGAGGCGCCGAGTCTTTACATGCGCATGAAATAAAGCGTGTCGTGGTTTTATCGGCAGGCTGGACCTCCTCACGACGCCCTATTGAGAATCTTACCCCTAGTTGCTATCCGCTGACATACTGAGGTCATATATGGTGTTCAAAACCGAACTGGCGCACTCGCGTTGTCCAAACACCACGCATTGCCAAAAGTAATGTTGAACTTTTCGAACAAGGGGTGGATGCACGATTACAGGAAGTAACCCTCACCCTCAATAATATGGCACCCAGACTCTGTAGCACCTACCATAGGGATCACACTGAGTAGCCCAATACCCGTAAGCGTAGTAGGGATAGTAGTAAGGATATCCTCGATAGCCGTACCCATAACCCCTGGCATAACCTCTGTACCCTCCGTAATATCCTCCATATCCACCACGGTACCCTCCACCACCATAATGTCCTCCACTAAATCCACCTGCATGGCCTCCACTAAATCCCCCACCACCGTGTCCTCCTCCGCCACCGCCATGACCACCGCCGCCACCATGTCCGCCCCTTCCATAGGAGGGATATGGAACAGCCACAACGGCTACAACCAAACAAAGCACCATGATCAAGAAAAGCTTTTTCATAGGACCCCCTTACAACCCACTACCTAGCGCAAGGAAGTGCATCAACCTTAGTTTTTATGAAAGATCACATCCCACCTTTATTCCCATGCTAACACACCTGTATTTCTTGGCAAGCAAAAGGTGCTCCTCCTCCCTACTTTTGATACTAAGCACGACCCTTGAAAAAAGCTATAGGCCAAGGGGCTATTTCCAGTGGGTGGAAAGATTTAAACCTTGAGGCCCAAATAAATCGTATTCCTCTCAACCGGTTGTCATAAGCAATTTGCTCTTTAAGGACCTTAATAAAGACCGCCCGAGGCAGGCCGCCCCCATTACTCGCCTTTATCACTCTGACAGGATTGATTACTTGGAGATCCGTACCAACTAACCCTCATGGATCAAATGTCTCCTACAGGGGCGTTTTAGGCTGCTCACGGACCTTTGTCAGGGGCAAAGGCGATGTCTGTTAGAGCCCCTTGAGAGTTGGGCTCAAGTTAGGCTTGTGGAACTGCGGAAGGGATAATTGACAGAGAAGAACCGTAAGCTTGGTCAGGCACGGATTTGTCGGAGTGGATTTCTGTACATAGGATAAGCCTAATGGGATGTATGCAAGGTCTTCAACGACGGGCTGGGCTAAGGGATACGGAACGGTCAGGATGTCTCTACTTCTTAACCAGGGTTCCATAGACTGTCGATTCGTATACCAGTATCCCTTTTTGGTTCTCAATGCCAATTTCAAACTTTGCTACCTTGCTTCTGTCTTGCCACTTTTTGATCAATACATTCATCTGATCGTTTGGATAGAGTAGTCCCCTTAATTTGGTGTGTTCTATCATGCCAACTGGAATATCCTTGAGATTTGGGTATAAGAGACAGACCAGAAGTCTTATCCCTTGGTTCACAATTTTCGCGATGGCATAATCCGGATAAACGAGATAATCCGATATGTGGCTTGTAAAATCAACATGGTCCTTTGCCAACAATTTAAAGACCTTAAGATCGTTTGGATAGTCTGGGTCATACATTGCTTTATCGATGACAATGTATTCCTCAGCCAATTTAAGCAATTTTCCGATTTGTTTTCTTGTGAGGTTCATTAGGCTCCTCCCGCTCTCATAAACGTAACGCCCACCTGAAATTGTACGCCTATCGGAAGAGTGCGTCAAAGAGTTCTTTCGCTTCGTACTATATGTATGCCTGGGTAGTAAACGCGATGGCAACATTGAACGAAAGTCTCCCAACCTCGCGTGGTAGATGGAGGACGCAACCTCTTCAGTTACCTCGCCGGACCAAAAGCATTAAGCTGTTCTACCGACAAGAAATAGACCGTTGGGGGATTGGCTCGACGCCACTTCCAGCAGATAACCAGAGAAAGGCGCGAGGAAACAGTGAAATCAGTCGTAAACGATACCCTGGAGGATAAGTCAAGAGATGATGAGCCCGTCGAAGACAGAGAACCGGTTGGATATGAAGGGCCTTTGGAAGACGAACGGGAAGATGTTGATGACGATGAACTAAGAGCAA
>CAWIHO010000036.1:0-58006 GCA_963835605.1 uncultured delta proteobacterium
TAGGAGCTAGCGACCTGGCCGCATCACTGGCGCTTGGAGAAAACTGGTTTCGCGTTCCCGAGACAATCCGTATCGTCTTCTCGGGGAAACTACCCGAGTGGACGAGCGGAAAGGACCTCGCCCTCCTTCTCCTGAAAGAGTTGGGGATGGAAGGTGCACGATACAAGGCCCTGGAATTCGGAGGGGAGACCATCGAAAGCCTTCCCGTGGCCGACCGGATCACCATCTGCAATATGGCGGGTGAGACCTGGGAGCCAAAAACGCCATCATCGAGCCTGACCAGGTAACGTGCGAACTTGTGAGGGAACGGGGCATCGACGCGACCGACAGCATCAAGTCGGATAATGATGCCGCTTATGCCTCGGTCCTTGAATTCCGGGTCGACGATCTGGAGCCCCTGGTCGCGACTCCTTCGCTGCCGAGAAACGCGGAGCGGGCGCGGGAGCTCGAAAGTGTCAAGCTGGATCAGGTTTTTATCGGTTCCTGCACCAACGGCTCTTTGGAGGACTTCAGGCGGGCAGCTAAGCTGCTTAAAGGGAGAAAAGTCCATGAATCGGTGAGGCTCATTGCCATACCGGGCACACCGAAGACCCTCAGCAATATGATCGACGAGGGGATTGCAAAGACGTTTCTCGAAGCCGGGGCAGCGCTGGGTCCATGCACGTGTGGTCCTTGTGCCGGGCACATATGGGCGTTCTGGCCGCCAATGAGGTTGCACTATCAACCTCCAACCGGAACTTCGTGGGCAGGATGGGCCACCCCGACGAGCCAGCTGTATCTCGCCAGTCCTGTGGTCGCCGCGGCATCAGCCATCCTGGGCCGAATTGCAGACCCGCGAGAGCTTGGGGGGACAACATGATGCGAGGCAGCGTAATCAAGTACGGCGACAACATCGATACGGACGTGATCATTCCCACCCGCCACCTGACCCGCTCTGATCCGGAGCACCTGGCGGCGCACTGTATGGAAGATCTTGACCCCGATTTCCTTAAGAAGAGAAAGCCAGGCGATATCATCGTGGCCGGGAATAATTTCGGATGCGGCAGTTCTCGCGAAGATGCGCCCCTGGCCATAAAAGCGCAGGTATTTCCTGTGTCATAGCCCGATCTTTTGCACGCATCTTCTACCGGAACTCGGTCAACATCGGTTTAACGATCCTTGAATCGCCCGAAGCGGTGGATGCCCTCAGGGAGGGAGACCAGGTTGAAGTTGATCCTGCGGCCGGGTTGATCACGAACCTGAGCCGGCCGGAAACCTATCGCGCATCGCCCTTCCCCGCCGTGATCCAAGAGATATTGGCGACGGGGGGCTGATAGATTCGTGAGAAAAGCGGCTGAGCGAAAGAAGTGAGATCGCAATTCCGAATCGGGCAGTGCAAAGGTAAAGAGATGAACGCGTCAGCGATACTCAGGACCTATTTGAAGACCCCCGGCAAAATGGTAATCGCGCCCGGAGCCTTTGACGGGATATCGGCCCGCTTGATCGCGGAGGCAGGGTTCGAGGCCATCTATATGACAGGGGCCGGAACTGCCGCCTCCAGGATCTCCGGGCTTATCCACGCCAATATTTCTATGCCAGGTCGTCCCATTTCCCTACTTTCGAGAAATTGAAGATGTCCCATGCCGTCAGAAATAGCGATCGCGCTAGCACTTCTGGTAATCAGCGAGGCACGCACCTTCACCGTACGCGCCTTGGTCATGGGGATGGCGTCTCAGAGATTCTCACTTTCACCCGTTTCTCCTGATCAATCCGCACCTGCTAGCGACGGCCGTCACGTGGCCTGCTCTTATAACGAGCGTCTAATACCCATCGCCGCCGGCCTCACCGATACGATGGTCTTAAGGTAATCCGTCTTGCTTCTTTCCAGCTCCGAGGGGAGCACCGGGAAAAGCTCCGCCTTTATCGGGATGGTAAGGAAGCCCTTTCCTGCAGGGCGGGTAGACTCGAGCGGAAGAGGAACTTGAGGCCGAAGAGGCCCTCGTTGATGCGCCAGGCGAGGAGGCCGCGGTCGCGCAGCATATCGGCGAAGTCGGCGAGGACGGAGCGGTGGTCTTCGCGGAAAGAGGCGCGGACCAAACGGTAATCGATGATGTGATTCTCCAGGGCCAAGCGTGAAAGCAGGTGGCGCACATGATCGGGCATGCAGTAGACCACGCCCTGAAAGGACATCGCGTTCCAGCGGGCCTGCCGGTTCTTGAGGGTGAGCTGGTTGACCGCGGGCAGGAGGAGCTCGGCGAATCTGGTGAGGTCGAGCCAGTCTCTCAACGGCTTCACGGTGAAACGGGGATCTGCAGCCATGATCTCGTGTTCCCTCGCCTTGGCGTCGGCATCCAGGATAATCCGGGCGACGGTATCAATCTCGATATTGGCGTGGTGATACCGGACGGCGTTGACGACACTCTTCGTGAACTCTTCGTTGCGATGGCCAACGAGGAGGCTCTTCAGTGTGGCCGCGCTCACCGGTTCGTGGCCGTCCTTCCTGAGGCTCGACGCGCTCCACAGCGAGGGGATCTTGCCGAGGTCATGGGCGAGGGCAGCGGTGATGATGGAGGGGATAAAGAGCTCGTATCTGCGCAAATCGTTCTGTGCCGTATCGAGGGCGGCTTTCAGCACGTTATACGTGTGGTCGTACAGCGAGACCTCCTCGAGGATCTCCAGGAACGGTTTGTGTTCACGGAGTTTCGTATACTCCCCGTCATAGGTCTTGCCCGATGACACCGACCACCGAGGGAACTTCGCCGCCGTCATAGAGGATACGGAGAACCTCAGCGAGGGCGTCCAGCGAGCCAATCTTGCCGATCAACGCCCTATGGGAAGCGATGAGGGCGTCGTAGTCCTCGATCCTCCTCTGGCAATCCAGCGAGGGGACCACAGCGAGGGGCGCTGGGGTCACGTTATGGAGGCGTCCGGTCTCTGCGGGAGGAAGGTCCACCGAGTAAACACCCTCAGCGAGGATTCGTTCGGTGACGGAGGTGTTATAGCTCGGGCGGGTCCGGCCTGTGCCCGCTTTTTTGTTTTTCCACTTCTTGACGCGAAAATTGTCCTTGGCTGTCCGCACTTCGCGTTTGACCATGGGGAACATCAGGTGAGGCAGGCGGAAGTAGTTCTTGCAGCTATGGGCGATCTCATAGCTGCTCCGGCCATCGTCCTTCTCGACTGCGGCCTTGATCCACTGGTCGATCTTGGAGCGGTCGATTTTGGTGAACCCTTTGGTCACCATGACTGCGCTCGCCTTGACGGCGATCTCTTTGAGGAGCCTCCGGTTGCCGCTTTCTGCGTGCATCCAGGAGACGAAGAGCGTCTTCTTCAGCTTGTTGTCTGGTTCACTGCGCATCCAGGCCACAAAGAGAGCCACCTTGGTGCTCACGTCCTGCTCTTCATCCAGCGAGAAAAGAACTGAAGGAGCTCCTCCGGGGAGAGGGCCTCCACTTCCCCAAGAAGTCTCTCCACCTCGAGGCTCGTGCTGGGTTGCTGATTTTGAACTTCAATAACGGGATCCAGGTGCATACTTTTTTCTCCTTTCATGGGGGATGATATAGATAAAGCTTTATCTATATTGTGGCCGTTGCTTTTTCGTTAATTTCGATTTCGGGCGCAACATGTCCGTCGAAACGGCTTTCTTCCTTTTTGTGATTCGGCAAAATGCCTACTGAAGGTACTGGGGGCGTCGTTCATTGCGCCCACCTGATAAGTCACTACCTACAGTATTACTTCTTACATCGACGAGGGACCGCGGAATGTTTTTCGGGCAGGCGTTCGACCGGTCGATCTTCCCGGCATAGAGGGTTGCTTCTCAGCATAACCCGCTCAAGGTCTGCCACCGGCAGGGTCTCCACCAACGGGAGTCACTGGACATCGAGAACGGTCCTGCCGTTGGTTAAAGACGAAGATCCCCTTGAGCGAGAGACGGCCTAGCTAGGTGGGCACCCTGAAAGAGTTCCTTGAGTTTTTTGATGGTGCGGCGGAGTTGTCAGAGGATTGGCGAGACGGCCGCGAGTGATTGGTCTCCCGCTTGCCTGCCTTCAATTACGCTCACGAGCCTGACGAGCTCCAGGGCAAGATGACCCACTGTGAAGCCGGGAAAAAGATCACTAACTTCAGGGTCCCCTCCTCCTTAAAATGTTGGAGAAGATTCTTTGCTGGCCAGAGATAGCAAGTAACACTGAGGCCAGCATCGCACACTAAAGCCAGCATTGCATAGCATCGCACAGTAAGGTTCCGGCCTTTGCTGTTAGATGCTGGATTTGGTGTGCGATGCTGTTACATACTGGATTTGAACTTCGCGACTCTATCACTTCTCGTTCTGGAACGCACGTTGGGCCCGCGGTGAGAAGCACGTATCTGGCCCCCGCCGGTTTTTCCTGCACTCTCATCCGGTCATTTGAAAAAAAAGTGTCACAATTTGGGGTCACAAAGGGAACTTCGGATTAATAGGTTTTTCGAGGTTCGGAGAATCTGCTCTATTTCGGTGACAGATTTTTTGGGGGTCAAAAAACGTTATTCTTGCGCGTCCCCTAAAGAAGACGCTGGACAACTCTGGTGACAAGTTGGTGACAGTTTTTTTTGAGGGTCAAAAACCGTTCAGTTATTGAAATCATTTATATAGGTATGGTCGGGAAGACAGGATTTGAACCCTGTCCGACACTCGTTCCCTTTTCGGTCCCTTCCAGGCCGAATCCCCTTCTCTCCCAAGGGGGTTGATTGGGTTCGAATCCTACTCCCTCCGCCATTTTCAGCATATAGCCCACTCTCATTTTTTCCTCAGTTGTATGGTTTTTGTATAGTCGGAAAGCCTGCACCATGTATCATGGGGACTGACGATCTTTTTCCCGTTTGTGATCCCGATGATACAGAAAATGAATTCTTAAGAGATCGACGAAGGCCAAAAGATAAGTTCGAAACTTCACCTTTGATCCACTCCTACCCTTCCATGTTTCGAGCGGTATTTCCATTATCTGTTTGGCAGCTTGGTTTTTGCCATAGCGTCTGATCATTCTAGCAAAAATCTCGACATCGAAAAACCACCGTGATGAGAAGGGATCTCTAAAGAGATATGCGGCCTCTTCAGAGCGAAAGACCTTTGCCCCGCACTGTGTATCGTATACTGGCAAGCCAAGAGAGATTGATGCAGCTGTCGCGAAAATCCTTCCGAGGTAATGTCGCCACCAGAACCTGTTTATCTCGGCCCCGAGTCGCTCGAACCGACATCCCGAAAACATCTTAATTGCAGTACACCTATCAGCGATCTCAAGAAATCTTTCGACTTCAGCCAAGGGCGTCGCAAGATCTGCATCAAGAAAACCAACGAACTCTGGACTAAAAGTTTGGAGACTACTAAGGATACCTGTTCGGACAGCCTCTGCCTTCCCCCTGTTTTGCGCCAAAGGAATAATCAATACACGGTCTGGAAACTGTTTCTTTATTACCCCCAAAAGCTCTAAGGTGTTGTCCGTGCTCCCATCATCAACAAAGCAGAGATACATCCATTTGCTACGTGAAAGGTCTTCTACGAGTTCCGAAAAAGGAAGACGATTAGCTTCATTGTAGCATGGTATAGTAATACATGTCTTGGGCAAAGATTTTTGCATAAGGGCTATCGTTTATGAGATTAAGACCAAATCTTGCTTTTCTTACTCCCTTCAGTGATTATTGTATTGAGCTGTCCTTTCTCTAAAGCCATGTTATTAGACGAAGCGTTGTCCCAATTTGCAGGGTTACTCATCTGTTTTTATCCGGTCACTCCAAGACCTGCCGCAGTCACCGCTTTGCAGGCTCGTACAGCTACTGGGCCTGACTGCCGACCGCGGAACCGCTGTCGACCTGTTTTGCTACATCCAGACACCCCATAGCCGAAAGGCTGGGAAGGATCTCGCCAGAGCCTCGACGGGGCAACCAAACCTCTACACCATCGAATACACATGCGAGCCTGTACGTTCTCTTCAGGGCTCCCCACATCCCGTCGCTCCATTTTCGAATGCCACGGTAGTCGGCAACCTTGTCGGCCTGTCCTTTCTCAATGACAATGAGGTCGTACACACCCGCGTCTATTTGAGCTACAATCGGGCCGGAGTTCCAACGGCCTCGGAGTTCGAGCACGGAATTCAAATATGGGTCAGGAATCTCCGGGGTCACGCTGTGAACTGTCACGTCGGGAAAAGTCGAAAGCAACCTTCGCCCGGAGACGATGGACACGAAAGACTCCCACTTCGTCTTGCGCACCTGGTAGTCGCTAACGTCCGTATAACATTCCCTCAGGTAAACGAGGTCGCGAAGCATCGGTAAAAAAGACCACAGGAGCAGTACAAAGAGCATTGCTGTGACGAGTATCGGAGTGCGATTCGCCTTGCGTTGGAGTTCGCTCAATCCCGGCCCGGCCAGCACTGCCGAGGCCAATAATGGTTCCCAGAAGTAGTTTATGGCGCTTCCCACTTGCGGAATAGTGAGAATCGCTACGAGCCAAGCGACAACGCAGTAAATGAGGAAGAGGAGCCTTTCAGGAGCGCGTTTCCGTAGAACTAAGAAACCACCTATAGCAGCAAAAGGCACCACTGGTTGCGACACAGCATTGCTAAGAATAGATAAAGCCACCCGGTATTCAAGAACCGGGTGGCTGAGAGCGGCGATGTGCTTTAGCATCAGAGGCTCACGCCACCACACAATTGCATAGCCGCCGACAACGGTCAACGTAAAGCCCATAGCCCAGTAGACAGCCTCCTTGTATCGCCGCCTGTAGATAAGCCAGCTCATGATAGCAATCGGCACAGCCAGGAACGTCTGCTTAACGAGAAGTGCAACTCCGGCGCAGACTGCGGCACCGATCGTCTGCGGGCGCCCATTCGTAAGGAGGAACAAATAGACACTCAGAAGTGTGAATTCAAGCGCCAGGAAATCGGGCCGGATCTGGGTTGTCCAGTCAGCCATGGGAAGCGCAGACACGGCGAACAGGGCGCAAAGCCAAGCGATCGGGCGCGAGCTGTATAGTCGTCTACTGATCAGGAATATGAGTAATACACAAAGGCACACCGCGCCCACTATACCGAGTCGCACCAGCACCTGCGGAGTGATGCCGGCGGCTTGTGCCAGCCTATAAGGAATTGCAAGCAGGACATAAGTCAATGGCCCGTAAACAGTAACGAGGTATGGAGGACGATCAATGTCCGGATAGAGATGACCCGAACGGATGACCTCCCCAATTCTCAGCAGAATGGCGCTGTCCGGATAACCCACATCTGAAAAGCTCGCCAGCCCGAGAGCCGTTCCAACTGCTATTGACAAGGCACCTGCCAGCAAGACGACAACCACGGATCCACCCAATAGCGGCTGGCGCCGCAGTGCGTTAATGACGCGCCCGGCAGTCCACGCTTCATACCGCATTTTGCCAAACTCCAACGATTGACTTCCTTGGTTGATACCGAAGGACCGAATCGATTTGTCGTGGAATCGGAGTTGTTCTCAAGAGAGGCATGCATGTCTGCGGGCTCAGGTAGCCGTCAGGAATGTGCATGGGTTATCCTTACCTTCCCCAGTAAAAAAGCCACGAAGTCACTCCGGGTTTTCTAACCCATGATTCACCTTCATGGCATGCCCACTTCTACCAGATTGCGCGGTCCCCGTCAATACTATGTTTTAATGCATACAAAAGGGAGATTGAGAAAATTATCTCTGGTCTCTGGCCAAAGGGGCTATGGCGCATGGATACCGGACGGAGTTGTGGACCACGCAACGGATTGCCGATCTGATGAACGCCACTGGGCGTCAGATACCATCGCAATCCGTGGGCAAGCGTAAACCAGAGGGCGGAGCCACCAGAAGCCGGAACGTCGGCCATTGCGTCTTTGTCAACTCAACCGGGTGCTGAGAACAGCAGATAATACTCCCTAGTTCCGCAGCCGTTTTTACTAACAAAAATAGCCTCTTGACTGATTGTTTTTGCTTGAAACGGGTAGTAGACTTGGTATCAGTGACACACGAATTGGCGTTTTGAATACGAACAAATTGTGCGTAGCACCGGAGAGAAGGGTTGGTGATCGACATAAGGATGATATTTTTTGGCAAAAGGATAATATAACCAAGGCGATAGACAATGGTACATTCTAATTTTGCTGTTTGGCACGCTTCTTGTTGGATTAAATAGGGGAAAGGTGAGGGTAAATGGAGACGAAGAAATCATTTATGTTGTTAATGGCATTTTGCGGTGTAATCGCATTTCTGGTCGCACCGGGGATAGCTGCCGCCACGGACTTTGTCCTTCCTGACAATCCCCACGGCGTTGGGGCCTATAGGGACTCCAGTTATTGGAACTCGTCCGTGTGGGGTGTTGCGGCTCCATCGCCGCCGTATAATATAGTTTTTGCGTCCGAAGCGTCCGTGCTTCTCAATGGCTATACTCCAACTGTGGTTCGGTGTCAACCTGGCTATATATACGATTTCACCACCCAATATACTTACCGAATGAACTTTCCAAGCCCGACCGGTGGTCAACTGCCGGAGGTTCCAGGTCTGGACGGCGGCAGTGAGGGCGTTTACGGCGTTCTTGTGCTGGTGGATTGCCCGGGAGGTGGGATCCACATGCGTAAGTATGCCCACAGACGATGTTGGCCTCGCGGCTCTCGCGGTTAATCCGGAGGTGAGTGGCATAGTTGCGTTTGTAACTGGGTGTACGACCGTCGAGGCCTTCGACGTGAGCCCGGTCCCCTGAACCGGCGTGCTCTTTCTCCTCTGCTTCGGCCTCGCCGGACTGGGTCTTTACAGGAGGAGGTGGCTAGCAAGCAGCATATAAAGAGCTCCCCAGCAGAGAGATCGAAAGCGCTCGTCATCAAGTTGGTGGGCGCTTTTTTATAAGGTCCGTCTGAACCATGGACTTCACGTATGCAAGTCTTAGAACCGTAGGAATCCTTTACACAAACATCTTGACCATTTTCAAATAATTTTCATGTGATTTCAGCTGGGTTATGCCTTAGCGTGGTTTCTTGTCGCCCGTTAAGTGTCGGATAACTTTACAAATCTCCGATTTTTTTGAGCTCTGCAATTTACCCTTCTGACGGAAAAAGACTGTGATTTCAAATAATTAGAAAGACAGAACGTTTCGGCACGCAAATTGTATCACTAAAGGATACCAAATCATTATTCTAAGAGGTTCCGGATATGAAAAAGTTACTTATAGCAGGGACGCTATTTGTGCTCTCTTTATTCATTTCCTCTGGCGCAGGGGCAGTTACTGTTACTATTGATGACGATCCAGGTGGCGCCACCACTTACTATGGGGGCCAAACCAATCCCGGTACGTATAATCAGGACGTTCTTGGGGATCCGAATAATCTATAACGTCGAGAGCTTGACGGCAACTCAGTCAGGAGGATATGACCACGGTTGTGCTCTCCGGGACTTTTTTGGCCCGTCCGGTGACGGTGCTACTGGTCGTGACGAGGGCGACCTTTACATCAATACAAACGGCTGGATGGTACTCCGCGCCATCGGCAGACCATCATGACGACTGGATACATTCACAAGCAGGCGGAGGGGTGGAACTATGTCGTGTCACACGCAACCGGGGACGTCTACTCCCTAAGTTTCGACCCTGGTTTGAATATATTACTAGGGACTGGCAGTTCAACATGGGACAGCAGCACAGGCACTTTTATCGGTGGGCAGACCGGTGGCTTGGACAGGACTCACCAGGCTTAGCAAGGCGGCTATGGCAGTCTGGTATGGTCAACAGGCGTAAGTGTATCACATGATACTGCCGCCGAGACGCTTACTTTCAATTTCCGAATCTACCGGGGCAGCCGACGGTGGACCAACTGGGGCTTTCACTGGACGATGGAATGCGGTAATGACGTGATCGAAGGACAAGGCACCGCTTCGGTTCCCGAGCCCGGATCGTTACTTCTTCTTGGGCTCGGCCTCGCCGGACTGGGTCTCTACAGGAGGAGAGCAAGTTAGAAAATAGCGCATAAAGCCCCGGAGCAGAAGAGACATTGAAAGCGCCCATCATTCGCTTGATGGGCGCTTTTTATAAGGGCTCAAAGCAGTTCCGACGGGAGAATATACGGAGGCGGGCAAATATACCGTCGGTTTTCTTTACAAACATAGAAATATGAAATAACTTGTATCGTAATTTCTACCTTTTTCAACAGAAAGTGCTCAATCTTTCCTTCAAAACGTCTGATCTCTTTACACTTTTCGTGTAAGAATCTATTTCTAAGCGCTCGGCAACGAGACGGATGCTTTTGGCAAAAAGGACAATATAAATCAATATAGTAGACGATGCTTGCGCTCTAAGTTCGTGATTTGGCATGCTTATTGTAAATGTAGGTAATTATAAAACTAGAGAAAGTTAAGAGGCAAATAGAGATGAAAAAATCATTTATGTTGTTTTTGGCATTTTGCGGTGTAATCGCATTTCTGGCCGTACCGGGGATAGTTGCGGCTGACACTTTTGTTTTTCCTCACGATCCTAACGGCGTGGGGGCCTTTAGAAACTTCGGCGACCTCACAGGCTACGAGGCCGCGTTAGCTTGTGTTAGTCTCACTAATGCAGTAGTACTACCCGACCCGGCCGAGGTTTTATATACCCCGCTCAATGACCATTCTCCTGGCTGGATAACTTACCTTTTGCTCAATCCGGTGGTATATGCGACTTTAGCTGACCAGCATACGTATATTATTGATCTTCCAAGCCCGACCGGTGGTCAACTGCCGGAGGTTCCAGATCTGAGCCCTTACAATGGAGCTCTTTCCGGCCTTCTTGTGCTTTCGGATGTCCACGGGCCTAACATTACCCACAACCTTGAGCGGATGGGAGGACCCTACGTTCCTGTCTGAGGTGGAAGCTATAGTTGCGTTTGTACCTGGGGCTTCGACCGCCGTTGTGTATGAAAACTGCCACCAAGTCCCCGAACCCGGCGTGCTCTTTCTCCTCGGCTCCGGCCTTATCGGCCTTGTGGGCGTGCGGAGGATGATTAAGAAGTAGACTGATTTTCAGCCGTAACCAAAGGGCAGGGTCAGAAATGGCCCTGCCCTTTTTTTGCGATGACTCTTCGCAGCAATCACATGAGCCACGGGTAGTCCCGTTGAAGATACGCGGGACTCAGTACCAAGTTGCCTTCATTCATAGATCCATCTATCGAGAGTTCTTCGGTGACTATCGACCGGCCCGCTCGACCGTTCAAGTCTCCGGTCTGCCGCGGTCTGCGCTGATCGAGATTGAGGCGATTGTTATAAGAGGATAGAATTCACTGCAGGATTGTTTGGACTATTTGCGAAAATCGAGGCGCGCAAGGATTCTTCTGAGGAGGGATGGCTTTTTCTGTATCCTGTCATCGTTTGGCCGCTGGGAAGAGACTTCTTCTGGACAGACATTTTGAGGGCGATTGTGTGCACATGCAGCCTTGGCCTTGAACGTCTCGACTTCAGAGTCCAAGATGGCTCTTGTCTGCGCCGATAAGAGGTCAACCAAGCTGATCCCCAGGTTCGCCGGCGGTTCCCCACCATTATCGTACTCGCCTTTTTCCAGTTCTTCTACCGCGTCCAGAAGGAGACCCAGCTTGCCCGATCTCTTGAGGAGAGCGTCCTTTATGTTATCTGGAAAATTGACCTTCTCCAAGATCTTTTCCAGCGAAAGCCCGAAGAGCGTGGGGACAAGAGAGAAAATACCCGTCATATAGGCCGCATCGCCCTGGACCTTGTCTGACTTACCGGCAGCGGCAAACTCCATCGTACGGGCACGAATAAGTGCCCTATCAAGAAGCGGATTTGAGGAGGGGTCCGAATGGTTTATGGTGAAGAGCATAAGGGCAACCCACTTGTGAAGATTTTGGTATCCAAGGAGAGCGATAGCCTGGCGAATGGACGTGATGTGCTCAGAGACGTGAAAAAAAGCCGAATTAACAAGGTTGAGGAGACCGAAGGATAGGTCGGGGTTTTTCTTGAAGATAGCCTCTATAGTATCAACGTTTTCCTCCCTGCTCGTGCGAGCGGAGAGTTCAAGCAGAAGCACATGGTTGGGTGAGATTGCCTTTTGTCCGAACACCGGCGGTTTTGCGAAGAATTCCCCCTCAAAGAAGTCAAAACCAGCGCGGACGCACGCCTCGAAGCGCTCTGGTGTGTCCACAGCCGTGGCAACAGTCACTACGGGAAGGCCCTTCAAAGCGGACATGGTTTTGGACAGTTCCGCGGCACTCAGGCCGTGTGGGTCGAGTTTGAGGTGACAGGGGAGTGGCAATAAAGTTATCACATCTTCCAGAACCGAAAAGTCACCGATACAGAGTCTCGGTTTATCGTCGCCCCAGCTTTCCGAAGCATCTCCATTGCCCCGTTGCACGTTCGAGAAGGGCACGTCAAGAATGATTCTTCTTTTCCATCTCTCGCTGATTTTAAGATCACCCAGTGGCTCATCCACTTTTACGAAGGCTGTCCGATCACCGGCTATTATGTCAGGATCGATTGATTCCAGAATAGAAGTAAGGTGCTGCAAATCAGGTTTTGCCACGGCACCGCTGTCAGCGTGGGAGGGCACCATCAGGAAGCTAAGCCTGTACGCCGATATAATCCTTCCTGAGTCAAGTATAAGGGAACGGTTGACGAATACGTCGCGGCCAAGCTCCGGCATATCCTTATTGTCGCCCAGATTCAGTAGAATCTTGAGTGAAGCCCGCGCTCACGTGGGCGCGGGCTTCACTTACAGCTGTACGAAGTGGTCCTGTTGACTCTTATCGGGACAATTTAGTAGACTGCCGACATCTCTTGCCTTTATGGATTCCCAATATGCGCCGTTACCTCATTTTCGTTACCGCCAGCCTGAGCCTCCTGATGTCCGCCATCGACAGCACGGTGGTGGCGGTCGCCTTCCCCAACTTCACGAGGGAATTACATACGAATGTCCTCTGGTCCGCGTGGACTATCTCAATCTTCTTCATTGCCGTCACCATGGCCATGCCGTTGGCGGGAAACCTGGGTGACAGTTTCGGACGCAAAAAGGTCTTTCTCGTTTCCCTCGTGCTCTTCACCGGCAGTTCCCTCGCCTGCGGCCTTGCGCCCACTATCTATGCCCTAATCGCCTTCAGGTTCCTTCAAGGCATCGGCGGCGCCTGTTTTCTTCCGACCGCGTCGGGGATCGTGAGCCGATCACTTCCCGGAAAACCGGGAAGCTGCCATTGGCCTGTTTTCCAGTATTTTTAGCGTAGGAGCCGTTATCGGGCCGAACCTGGGAGGCTGGATCGTGAGCCAGTACTCCTGGCGCTACATCTTCTATATCAATGTACCCATCGGCATGCTCTTGATGGGTTCGAGCATGCTGTTGCTTAAGGACTCCAGGATTTTTTCCCGCCCTCGGATAGACCTTGTCGGGGTCGCTGCTTATGAGCGGGTCGCTGCTCTTCCTCATGTTCGGCCTGAATTTCGTTGGTGAAAGCTTCTCCGCGCCCTCCATCCTTCTTGCCGCGCTCTTTGTCCTCGTCAGCCTTTTTCTCGCGGTTTGCTTTCTTCGGCAGGAGAAGCGGGCGGCTCAGCCGATCCTCGATACTGCCCTGCTCCAGTCGACACCGTTTGTGGCGGCAAACGTGTCGAATCTGATTGTGGGTATGACCATGATCGGCGTCTTTTCGTTCATACCGCTCTATGCGACCTCGGTCCATAAGCTCTCCACGCTGATGAGCGGCGTGATTCTCACTCCCCGCTCCCTGGGGATGGCTATCGCCGCGGCAGTAACGAGCTTCTTTTTGAGAAGATGGGGTTACCGGTGGCCTATGGTACTTGGTTTTGGTCTCATCTCGTTTTCGACCATGCTTCTTGCGCCGGGACTGTCCGCATGGGGCATCTGGGGCGGCCGGTGGGGGACCATGGAAATGCTCTCACTCCTGCTCCTCCTGAACGGGATTGCTGGAGGAGTGGTATTCCCCGCCGCTAACAACGCCTGCATAGAGTTGATGCCGGAGAAGGTGGGCACGATCGTCGGGCTGAGAAACATGTTCAGGAATGTTGGCGCGGCGCTCGGTGTTTCCCTCATTACCTTTATCCTTCATGTGAACTCTGATCCCGCCAACGGCTTCACGATTGTCTTTATCTCCTTCGGCCTCACGTTTCTGGTCTCAATTCCTCTCCTCTTTCTCATGCCCGCGGGAAGGAAAGCATGGGGAATAGGCCAGGAAGCAGTTGTTCTTGGCTCGGATTCCGAGCAGAAGTGAGATGTCGGAAAACACCAGAATGACTTGTCAACGAGAAATGAAATTTTGTCTACAACGAAAACTTCAGCCCCTTAAACGCAGCACCAAGGGCTGTCATCAGTGCGCCATTCAGCACGTTCAGCGCAGCATTGATTGCGCTTTGGACGGCAATCACGCCGAGCCCTTCAACTGTCAACAGAACAGCCTGCATGGAGAGCTTGTGCTGATCCACGAGAGCCTGTGCGACTTCGGCGGTAATCGTTCCCTGTTCAGCCATTGTTTGAACGTGTTCGATGTCGAGAATGAACTGAGCATACTCATGAGTCGCATACTGGATAGCCTGGTTTCCGCCCTTAGCAAGCGCTGCGGTGGATGCCTGAATCATAGCGCTGACCACTTTGTCAATATCTAGATTGAACTTCATTTCGCCGCTCCTTCTGCTTTAGGCTCTTTCTTGGCCACTTCAAGCGTGAGGATTGCTGTGAACGTCCGGTTGAAAGCTTCCTCGTATTGCGGAACCGCTGCCTGCGGTATGCCGATATTTCGATGGTCCGTCTCCAGCTTCTGGAACTGCTGATGCAGAATCTCCAGTTCTTGAACAGTAAGGCTGTTGCTGGCGAGCGCGCCGGCTCTGACGGAAAGACCTGACAAGGCTACCTTGGCATCGTCATAGAACTTCGTATGATTCTTGTAATCTTCAGGCCCGCTGCCGCCTTGACGTTCGATGGTCGTCAAAAACTCCGCGGTCTTCTTCTGAAGACTGGTAACGCCGTCATCAATCTTCTGATCGTATGGAGCAATTAATTGAATCGGGCCGCAGCCAGAAACACTGATCGCAAGCATCAACAAAGCGACGAGGATTACAGGCAGAATGCGCTTTAATGGTTTCATTTTCGCTCTCCCGTTTATACCGGCAGGTCCATCAATGACCCTGTCATTCCGTTCTTAAAACAATCGATCCGGAAGGGCTTTGGTCTTACGCTTCTTTCTCGGCTTTTTGGGAACCTTCCTATCCAGAGGGCCCTTGGCGGCATCAATGTAATTATCGAGGTCTTTCTTGTCGAAAAGCGTGCGTTTACCAATCTTGACGGGTACCAGCTCGCGCCTCTCTATCATCCTGTAAAGCGTAGGCGGAGAGATTCTGAGATAACTACATGTCTCTTTGACGGTGAGTAGCCTGCTTGCTTCTTCCATAGCAACTTAATCATAACATCTCACACTGTAAAATACAAGGTCAAATTGCCAAGCACTATAAAATTGTAGTTTATCATATGAAGCTACATGTTATTACAGGATACAGTATGAGCTTGACATGTACATGAGACGCAACGAGAACGGGGTATACGGATGAAGGCGATTTCGTATGGGCGCTAAAGTACAGCACTACTTATTATGTGATTGGTTAAGGTATCAAAAGAAATGTAGAGATAGCATATGACACGACAAATTCTTGGGGAAATTTTCGAAGGATATCAGGAACAGAGAGTGGGAGAGACTATTTAGGCTGACGTGTGACAGGGTGCTGGAATTCAACGTAGCTCCTTCAAGAAATGGAGTAGGCCGCTAGCGAGCACCGTGCAGAGGCCCAGCAGGAAAATTCCCAGCCTGAAGGTTACAAGATCCCCCGTGAGGCCAATCAGGTAAGGGATGACGCCGCTCCCAACCATGCCCACGGTGATGATAAAACCCGTGGCTTGACCGCGGGTGTCACGGTCGAACATACGGGAGATGGCCACGAGTGCCAGAGGTGGGAAAGCGCCTGAAATGGTAGCCTGAACAAAAAGAAGGGATTTGATCCAGCGAATATCCTTCATTGCAAGGAGCATCGTCATAAGGCCGGTGGCGAGCATTACGAGAAACAAGCTCTTCTTCAAGCTGACGCGGCCCACAAAAAACCCCGCCGCGATGGCGACTAGCACCATGCCGAGTCGGGAGAGGCCAAAGATCGAATTGGCATACTGGACAGTCATTCCCAGTTCTTTTACGAGGTAGAGCGGGAGGACGAAGTAAAGCCCGAGCAAACAACCGGAGCAAAAGATCCAGAGAATGCCCATTATCCAGACCGAGTGCCTCTTCAGGAGAGCGCCACAAAAAATTGGCCTGTCGTCACCAAGGTATATGTCCGTAGCCGCCAGCTGGAAACCGAGCGCGCACAGAAGCGCGATACTTCCGAGCACAGTGAAAATGAGACGCCAGGAAAGAAATGAGAGAAGGAAGAGGGCGATAAAGGGCGCGGCAAAGATGCTCAACGAGCTGGCTGATTCATGGATCGCAATGACCTTCCCCCAGTCTTGCTCCGCATAGTACTCGGTAATCATGGGGATGATGGTGGGCAGGTAGATTCCCAATGCAAAGGCGAGCACAAATACAACGGGATAGAAGACGCTAAAGGTGTGTATCGTCGGGACCACAAAGAAGATGCAGCCTGCGATCACCAGTGAGGCAAGGACGGTTCTCTTTGAGCCGAGGAACCCTGAGACCATGCCCGAGGAGAAGAGGCCGAGCCCGAAGCCAAGAGAGATGAAGGTGAAGATACTTGCAGCCCGGGCGTGCGTGATGCCAAACTCGTCTTCGATCAGCGGTAAGATCGGCGAGAAGAGGGTCCGTCCGTTGAAGTTCATGAACCAGACAAACCAGATGAAGAGAAGGAAGAGGAGACCCTTGCCGCGAAGGGACGGGAACCGGCGCATGACCTTCACTCTACTGTGATGCCGCCGAAAATGCAATGGGTATTAGTTTCACCTGACGAGCGCAAAGTGCAGACGGTTCGTCTCCACATCGGCCATCACGATGCGCACTTTCACATGGTCGCCGATTCGGTAGGTCTTTCGTGTCCTCCTCCCGATCAGCCTGAATTTGTCTTCCTGGAAAGCGTAGTAATCGTCGTAGAGGCTCGAGAGTAGAACAATACCCTCTACGAACACGCCGAAGAGCTCTACGAAAAAGCCGTAGGATGTGATGTGTGAAATGACCCCCTCATATTCCTCTCCAACTTTCTCCTTCATAAAGAGTACCCGGACCCTGTCCTCCAGTTCCCGTTCCGCGTCCATGGCCACTCTTTCCCGATCAGAGAGGTGAGTGGAGATCCTCTCCAGTTCTTGCTCCGGGTAAGGAATTGCGCCCCCCTCAATGATGCTTTTCAGAACGCGGTGGCAGACCAGATCAGGATATCGCCGAATGGGGGAGGTGAAATGCGTATAGGAGGTAAGCGCGAGCCCGAAGTGCCCCTTGTTCAGTGCGGAATATTTGGCCTGTTTCATGGATCGCAGGAGGATTCTGTTGATAAGGAACTCGTAGTCCTTGTTTTGCACCTGACGCAAAATCGACTGAAGGGGCATTTGGCCTCTCGAGTCCTTTCTGTATTCAATGGAAAGGGTGTGCAGAAGTCTCTGAAAGTCGTGTAGTTTTTCTCGTTCCGGCGGCTCGTGAATCCTGTAAATCGACGGTACCTTGCGCCCCTCGATAAAAATTGCCACTGCTTCATTTGCGGCGATCATGAACTCCTCGATGATGTTTTGCGAGAAAAGCCGTTCCGACCTCAAGATGTCCTTGACGCCGCCCTCCATATCAAGGATCACCTCAGGCTCCGGTAAATCGAAATCGAGACCCCCCTTCGCCTCCCTCCTTTGCTTCAGAATCGCGGCCAATTCACCCATGCGATCGAGCTCCGGAAGGATATCCTTCAGCTCTTCTCTTGCCGCCTGTTCTTTTTTAACCAGGGCGTCTTCCACCTTTCTGTAGGTGAGACGTTTGGCGCTCTTGATGATCGACTTATGGAAAGAGGTCTCAAGGAGATCACCAGAATTGTCGTATTCCAGTCGCGCTGTCAGGACAAGCCGCTCTTCATGCGGATTCAGGCTGCATATACCATTGGACAACTCCTTGGGAAGCATAGGTATAACGCTGCCCGGAAAATAGACGCTTGTGCCGCGCTCATAAGCTTCCTGGTCCATGCTGGAGGAGGGGCGCACATAATGGGATACGTCCGCAATGGAGACATAGAGAATGAATCTGTTTCTTACCTTTTCTACAACGACTGCGTCGTCAAAATCCTTTGCGAATTCACCGTCGATTGTGACATGCTTGGTGGATCGGAGGTCAAGTCTGCCTTCCGCCGGGACCCCCTCGGTAGCCTTCGCCTCCGCATCGGTCTGTTTCCTGAATCGTCCACGGCAGATTATGCTTGTAAACAATGAACTGCGATATGGACTTTATATCGTTGAGGCCTTTGAAGGTCTTTACGATCGCGCATTCCGGGTCTCCCCCTTCCTCAGGAAACCGCGTTATACGCGCTGCCACCAGGGCTCCATCTTCCAGCTGTCCATCCTTCTCATAACTGCCTACCAGGAAGTGGGATGAAAGCCGTTCGTCCTCGGGGACAAGGAACATGAGATCCTTGTGCAGTCTCAAAAAGCCAATGACGTTCTTGGATCTGTGCTGTGTCACCTTGACAATCCGCCCTTCTCTGAGACGACGCTCCGTATGCTCAACTCTTACGACCACCTTATCCCCATGCATCGCACTCTTGATGTAACGGGCCGGCACAAACACATCTTTGTGCCCCTCTTTGTCAGGTATCACAAATCCATTTCCGCTTCTCGTGCACCAGAGCGTCCCAATCTCCAGGTTCATTTCGGTGGGGATGCCGAACCGGTTCTCCCTGATGCGAACGAGCTGGCCCGCCCTCACCAGCTCCTTGAGAATGCGTTTAATCTGTTTTTTTTCTGACTTCTGGAGATCGAGAACACGCCGGAGGTCTTCGGTGGAAAGAGGCCGCCTCTCCCGCTTGAAAAGCTGGAGAATACTATCTTCAGAAAAGTGCTCGTCTCTATTTTTTTTCACAGGAGGTAATCTAACTATGGGGTCAAGGGCACGAGGTCAAGGGTGCAGGGTAAACCGATTCTTCCTCGCATCTCCTCTTTCCGCTGCAATAGAATACGAAGAGTTTCGAGGTCTGTCAAGGATATAGGCCGGGGAGATTGGTTTTCTACTCCATTATGGCTCACATAGCGGGTCTTTCCAAAGAGATGCTTCTCCGGCTATAGGTAATTCCGCAGCATCAACTCGAGAGGGTAGGGATTGAGATAGTGCTGTCGCTTCAGATAAGCCTCACTGTATTTTCGCACGTAGTGATTTATCATGGTGATGGGAACGATGAGGGGAACGTAGCCCTTTCGGTACGCCCCGATAATTTCGAGGATCTCGGCCTTTTCGTCGGCAGTCAGCTGTTTCTTGAAGTAGCCAAGGCAATGGAGGAGCACGTTCGTGTGCTTCGGGCTGGTCGCTTGAAGCCGTGCCGCTTCCATGAGAAGCCTGGCATAGGAGTCGTGAAACTCCTCTGGCTTGTGCGCCCTCGTCTCGGCCACCAGCCGGCCCAGCATGGTGTAATGTTTCGGGCTGTGGGCCAGGATGAGGAGCTTCAGGTCCGTGTGGAGAGCGACCATGTCGCCAACGCCGCCGCCTCTCTTGAGGAAGTCCTGCCACCGCATGTATATGAAGACGGCATCGATGAAATTTTCCCTGAGGGCCGGGTCCTGTAGCCTTCCGTCGTCAATCACGGGGATCAGGGGGTTTCGGCGGATGAAGGCTGCGGCGAAGATGCCCGTTCCGCTCCGGCTCGGCATAGCCCTGGGTCGTGTACACCTTGACCCCTTTCAACCCCGAGCTGGGTGACCGGCTCTTGAAGATAAAGCCTGCGAGGTTCTCACGGGTCAGGTCGTTCAGCTTCGTTTCTGCCCAGCGCTGCATGCCCTCGGTGTGGTCCACGCCGGTTCGGCTCGTCACGAGCCGTGGCGACGCAGGGTCACCCGCAAGGCGGAGGGTTTCCCTGGGGACCGGAAGCCCGTATTCGACCTCCGGGCATACAGGAACGTACTCAAAGAACTGCCCAAGGATCTCCGTGATGTAACGGTCAAGCTTGTGGCCTCCGTCGTACCGGACCTTCTCGCCCAGCAGGCACGAGCTCACCCCGACCTTGATCTTTTCAATGCCCGGCGCCCCACCTGTCTTGGGCTTCACGGCTCTCCTCCCCGATTGATTCTAACCTGGTTGGAGCTGCCCTGTAAACCGGCTGCGATGCCACGATAGCCTGAGTGTGGGTCGTTCAGGGATAATAGATGGCGCTGACGGCAAGGCATTACTGTCGCACCACGCTCTCTATGGCTTTACCGATCTCCGGATACTGAAAGACGAAGACGCTCTCCAGTCACCAGGACTTTCACTGCGCGCTTCTTGGCCCCATCTTTTTCGATTCAGCCGTACAGAGGACGATCTTCGCTTCCGCGAGCTTCTTGTAGACAGCTTTGATCTTGACAGGATTACCGGCAGAGACCGCCTTAAAGAGGTCTCCCTCCAATTCCGCCACATCGAGCAGCTTATAATAATCGAGTGACTCCTTCATGTGGGCGAGAACGATCTTGCCGGTCACGACCGGGTGGTTATTGGTGACGTTGGCGTCTTTGAACTTTGTCCCGTGCTCCAGTTCGACATTCAGACCGGCAAGGAACTCCCGGACATCAATCGGCATCTTTTTCGTGTTCACGAGGTCGAGAATGATCTTCGCCTCCTTTGTGGTTGCCTTCGGCTCTCTCAACTTGGTCCAGTCCCTGATGCCCAGCTCTTTACACACCTTGCTCACCTCTGCACCCGTGATGTACTCCGGAAGCTTCATGAGCTTCTCCTTTCTTGGTGGTTTCTGTATCCTCTGGCCTGACAGCTGCTGCCTTCCCCTATGGACGGGCACGGTAAGTCCCGTAACATCCTACTTCTTTTCACCCTTTGGCTTCTTCTTGGAGAGAACATGAGCTTGAGTACGCTTTGCTTCCCGACAATACTCACACCTCTGTTCACCGTCAAGGAGGTCTATGAATGTGAGCTTGCCACAGGAAACACACTTCGCGAAGTAAACGGTCTTTGATGATTCTTCCATGCAGATACCTGTCCCCTTTTATAGAGAACAAGGAAAACTCGTAATTGTGGGATGGTTCCATGCTAGCAAGGGGCGATCTGATTGTCAATCGAAAAAAGCGAGGGGAGCCAATCACGAAAAGAAAACTCACAGGTCGAGGTAAAAGCCGCGGGACCAGTTGTGGGAAGGTCGCCGCAACGGCAGAATAATGCCAATTTGCATTCAAGATGGACGACCCAGCCTTCGGCCGGGTACCCCGGGCGGCAGCGAGGAGCTGACGCAGGCGTACTCAGCAGTACGTCGAGGAGAGCGACGCAGCACACCCACTGGCGTGGGTACCCGGAAGGTATACACTTGAAGGCGAATTGGTATAATACGTGAAATATTGGCGATGACCGTGAATTGCGAGAAGAAGATTTCAGAAAGTATCGGATAACGTGTCAACTACTATGGAATTCAGGAACAGCTGCGAGGATCGCGCATTGACTACTCGTCATTGTCGGATAACAGTTGGCGGAGAGACAGGGATTTGAACCCTGGGTACGAGTTTTAGCCCGTACACTCGCTTAGCAGGCGAGCACCTTCGGCCAGCTCGGTCATCTCTCCGTTTCTCAGAGTATACTTGCTTGCCCGTGAAAAATCAATTAATGGAACACCCGCCCGCGGTGCCCGGTTGCCCATGGAAATCTATTTTACAATGGCTTTCAGGTGCTTTAGACTTATCGCTGGTAGGCTCAACCAGCTATCAGCCATGAGCCGTCAGCGGTGAGCCACCAGCGACTAAGACCGAGATGCGCGGGGACAAGCGGGAGATGAACGATGGACGTTGATGCCGTGAGGGCAAGACATGAGGTCATGAAAGCCATTCGGGCGTTTTTTTACCGGCGCGGCTTTCTCGAAGTGGAGACAGCTCACCTCATGCGATATCCGGTGCCGGATGTCCACATAGAGCCGCTCAGAGTATTTGTGGCAGATCAGGGTCCCTTTTTCCTGCACACTTCGCCGGAGATCGGCATGAAAAAACTTCTCATCGACGGATACGAGAAAATTTACCAGATCTGCAAGGTTTTCAGGGTCGAGGAATTCGAAGAGCTTCACAGCACCGAGTTTACGATGCTCGAATGGTATATGCCGGGTACATACAAGGATGCGATGGTCTACACGGAAAGGCTGGTAAAATCTTTAGTCGAAGGGCTGGAGATACCTGGTCAAAGCTATTTGAGGGGACCTTGGAAACAGTATAGTCTTGCCGAGCTCTGCCTTGAAAAGACAGGAATCAACCCCATCAGCCTTGACCGACAGTCGCTCTTTGAAGCTATGCGTGATAAGCAGATTTTCGGCGTACGAAGTGATGAGAGCTGGGAGGATCTTTTTTTCAAGCTTTTCCTCCAGGAGATAGAACCGCGCATTGAGGACGCTCCCTGCTTCATTCAGGACTGGCCAGTCAACCTTTCGAGCATGGCGAAACGCAAGGATGCACAGACAGTTGAACGGTTCGAGCTGTATGTGAAAGGGCTTGAAATAGCCAACGGTTATACTGAGCTTCTCGATGCGGAGGAGCAGCATGCCAGATTTCTGCGGGAGAATGAGAAGCGGTGCAGGCTCGGAAAGGAACCACTGCCTATCGATACGGATTTCCTGGCGGGTCTCTCCAGACTGCGGGGCCCCTTCACAGGCGTTTCAGTGGGCGTGGACAGGCTTCTCATGCTGCTTCTCGGCAAACGAGCAATAGGCGAGGTGCTCCACAGTAGATTCCGGACGGGGCAACCCGGCTAAAGGTTAAAGGCGAAAGGAATCAAGATTTGAAACCGTTGGCCTTTAGCCATTGGCCCTTAGCCACGCAGGGTAAGTTTGTAATAGATGATCCCCAGGTATTCCTTTCACGGCCAGAGCGATGTCGGCCAGGTTCGAAGCGTCTGGCAGAAAGCTCCAGTAACCATAGCCCCTGCGGAGAGTCTTGTAATCGGTGGGGTAGGGCACAATCTCGTTGAAAAACCTGTCGAAGAGCATCAGGGCCCGTTTCATGTGAAAGGCGCTTGTGACAAGCACTATCTTATTCCAGTTTCTCCTCTGGCAGATTGCCCTGACGAACAGCGCATTCTCGTTTGTATCTTTGCTCTTCGTCTCCACCAATACGGACTGTTGCTTGACCCCTAACCGGTGAAGCACCTCTCTCGAGATTTCCGATTCAGGCCTGCTCCCGAAGACGGCGCCCCCTGCCACGATGATCGGTTTTTTCGAGGCAGCATGAAGCCTGTATGCGGCCAACACGCGCAGTAAACTGTCACCGTCAAGGGCCCCCTGCCCGTCGATATCCGGGGCATTCTCCAAGGCCCCGCCACCCAGCACCACGATGGCGTCGACATGCTGAATCTCACTCCAGGAAGGAACCGGATATCTATTCTCAAGAGGCAACAGAAGAAGGTCTTTTGTGGGCTCAATCGAAAGCAGGTAGAGAAGGAGGAAAAGCCCAAAAAGAAAGGATCGGAATCGTTTGGTGATGAAGACCATGCCGGCCAGCAAGAGAACGAGAAAAATCCCAGGTGGTAAGAGGAAGGCTGTTAAGACTTTCTTCAGAAGAAAGCCAAAGGAATAGAAATCCATCTGCACTTCACTCTACCAGAATTTGGTCCGGCTCTCCAGAGTTTTTGCCATAGGGGCCGATGGGAGCCGGCGGTCAGCCGCACATGCTCAATTATTGACGCAATCAATCAGGCAAGGCAGGACAAAACTCTCCCGGGCCGCCGCTTTTAGAAACAACAGCGGTCTGGAAGTCACTGGTTAGGGCAATCTATTTCTTTTTCGCCGAACCGGAAAGATGAACTATTTCTTGGAAATCTCTTTCGCGTAGAGATCGGTCGTACGCGAGATCTTGAGCGATACCATATCTCCCACTTTCACTTCTTTTGTCAGGTCGGCAATCGCGGCCTTCTTACCCTTTACCATCAAGACGGTGGTAGGGGTGACGATAGCCCCGACTGTGAGAGCCGCCTTGCCTGTTCCGCTCTCGACCACTATGGCTTTCCCATCGGGATCAACGGATGTCACCTTACCGGTAAACGACTCCGTCTTCTCGCCCTGAGCGAGAGCCAGGCCGGCGAAGCCCAAGCCTATAAGTAAGGAAAAGACCAAAAACAGAGCTACTTTCTTCATGATCAACCTCCTCCTTGTTCGTAGATTCTGAGTGCGAGACCACTAGTGGTAGTATATTCACCGTAGGTCAGATTTTCAATTAAATCTCCGGTGTTGAGATATATTTTTTTTGTCTCGTCATTACCATATTCGATCATATCGGGCATGTGGGTGTGGGCAAGGATGACCGCATGATATCCCTCGTCTAATTTTTTCTTCGCATATGCGCGGAAGGTGTCGCGGACCTTCTGGCTGTATACTCTCCGTCTTCTCGAAAGGAAAACTCTGCACCCCATAGCGATCTTCCAGGTGAGTGCCGGTCCCAGGGCATCCATGAACGCATAAGTGAAAGGAGCCTTAAGGATCCTTCTAAGTGCGACGTTCGCGGCCTCATCGCCGTGGGAGAGAAACATCTTCTGGCCATCGATCTCAATCGCCAGGTTTCTCACGCAGGTTAGGCCCGCGTATGAAGAGAAAAATGGACCCATGCCGAATTCATGGTTCCCCTCGATGTGGTAAACGGCTGTACCCGTTAGCCCGATTTCCCTCAAAGCGTCGACAACATTCTTGTACCAGGGGTAGATAAATCCGTCGTAGCCGTGATAAAACTCAAACAGGTCTCCAAGAATAAAGACCATATCCGCACCCGCGCACACGTCCTCGATGAAGGTTTTCACAAATGCGTGACGTGCGTCATCCTTTCTTGCGAGGTGCGTGTCGGCAAAGAAGATGCATTTCATGAAGGTTCCGCTAGGTATTGTCTGAGCGCCTCTTGCCATGACCTCAGGGAGAGACCGGTCTCCCGCTTCAATTTTGAGCAGTCGAGCACTGAATAAGCGGGTCTTTTTGCCTTCCTTTGTATCTGGGTCGAGCTGACGGGCAGGCATGGTACGTCAAGGTGGAGTATCGAAAAAATCTCTTTCGTAAATTGGAACCACGTACAAGCCCCTCCGTTCGTGACGTGGTAGATGCCGGACTTATTCTGGGTTATGAGGGCTCTTACCGGCTCCACGAGGTCTTGCGCAAACGTGGGAGCTGCCGGTCTGGTCGTCGACCACCTCAACTCTGCCCTTCTCTCTGGCAATCTTTGTTACCCTGGTTATGAAATTTTCCCCGCCCCTGCCGTAAATCCACTCGGTCCGTACGATAAGCGAGGACGGGTGGTTCTCGAGCACCTTCTTCTCTCCGAGGAGCTTGCTGCGACCGTAAACAGACAGAGGGTTTGGCGTGTCCTCCTCTGTGTAAGGTCTTCTGCTTGTCCCATCAAAGACATAGTCGGTGCTGAAGTGGAGCAGCTTGACGTTATATTTCCTGCAGAGATCAGCGAGGACGCCGGCACCTTCCGTGTTGACCCGGTAGGCCAGCTCAGCCGCATCCTCGCACCCATCAACGTTGGTGATTGCGGCAAGGTTGATAAGAACGTCGGGTTGGTGAGCGCGAACAATCTCCTCGCCCAGTTTTCTATCAAGGATATCCCACTGCTCTTCGATGGCAGGTATGATTTCGAACTGCTTCGAGAGATCAGGCAGGATGTTTGTGCCGATGAGACCGTCACTGCCGGTAACCAGTATCTTCATCATCGCTCCATTCTAAGAGTCTAACGGTGCAGTATCGTAAGCTAGTTTAGCTCTGGTTAAAACCAGTGAAATCGGATTCGCCGTGAAGTCTCTATCGAATCTCATTTGAGTCTTCATTGACGGCAGACTGCAACTGATAACAGCTACGTCCTTCAGCGGTCCTTATACATCTTCTCGTAGTACTTCAAATACTCACCGGTTCTGATGCTCTGCCACCAAGTCCTGTTTTCTATGTACCATCCGACCGTTTCCTCAAGTCCTTTCTTGAATGCTCTTCTCGGCTGAAAACCGAGCTTTGTTCTTATCTTGGTGTTGTCTATCGCGTATCGGCGATCGTGACCCGGACGATCTTTACATACTTGATCAAAGAGTCTGGTTTCTTGAGGATATCGAGGATCAATTTTACGATCTCGATGTTGGTCCTCTCGTTTTCTGCCCCTACGTTGTAAATATTTCCTATCTCCCCTTTTTCCAGCACGAGCGCTATGGCTTCGCAGTGGTCTTCCACGTGGATCCAGTCCCTTACGTTCATCCCATCCCCGTAAATGGGGAGCTCCAGGTCTTCGATGGCGTTTGTTATGAGCAAAGGGATCAGTTTTTCGGGAAACTGGTAGGGGCCGTAATTGTTGGAGCAGCGCGTGATGACGACAGGGGTTTCAAACGTCTTGCAGTAAGCCATAGCCAGGAGGTCTGCCGAAGCCTTCGAGGCAGAGTAAGGGCTATTTGGTGCCAGCGAAGTATCCTCTGTGAACTTCCCGGCCGGAGGGAGGCTCCCGTACACCTCGTCCGTCGAGACCTGCATAAATTTCTTGACACCTTTCTTGCGTGCTGCCTCCAGGAGCAGATACGTCCCGTATATGTTCGTTCCTATGAAAGCATCCGGATCAAGGATACTCCGGTCCACGTGCGATTCTGCCGCGAAATTGACGACGATATCGATGTCATCCGCAAAGGCCCTCTCCACGTCTGAAATGTTGGCGATGTCCCCCTTGATGAACCTGTATCGCGGCTCTGATTCCAGTCCTTTTAAATTCTCTAGATTTCCTGCATACGTCAATTTATCCATGTTTGTGATGGGATGAGGATACCTGGAAAGCATATACCGGACGAAGTTACTGCCGATGAAGCCACAGCCGCCTGTCACCAGCATGTGCATTTCTTATCCATCTTTTCTTTCCCATCTGTACGTAATATTGTTGTTGTGAGGGTCCAGCCGGTATTCGTCGGGGTCTTCTCTGCTATAAGGCTCAGTGGGGATATTGATAACGATGGCTTCCGCCTCCGATATGCATTTCCAGCCGTGGTAGACTTTTCTGGGGACCTTGACAAGCCCTGCGTTGTAATCGCCGATGAAGAACTCATTGATCTCGCCGCGTGTCGGGGAATCCTGCCGATCATCAAAGAGGACCAGTTTAAGCATGCCCTTTACGCACGTTATGAAGTCGTCCTGTTTTTCATGATAATGCCAGGCTTTGACCACCTGAGGATACGTGGTAGTCATATAAACCTGGCCGAATTTAACGAACATCTCTTCATCGCAGCGCAAGATTTCCATGAGCCTTCCCCTTTCATCAGGGACGACCTTGAGCTTCTTAACTACCACACCGTCAATCATGAACACCTCCTGAATACTAGACCATGGGCTAAGGGCTAACGGCTAAGGGCCAACGGCTTCGAGCCTTTGTCCTTTAGCCTTTAGCCGGGTTCTTGGGTTGCCTTTCATCCCATATTATTGGCGCCTGTCTGGGACACAAGTATGGCTGCTCTCATCAGGGACTCGAAAGTCCCTGCATCGGTCCACCAGCCATCGAGCATTTCCCAGGTCATCGTTTTCATCTTGATGTATGCATTGTTGACATCGGTGATCTCCAACTCTCCTCTGTCTGAAGGTTTCAACGTTTTGACAATGCGAAAAACTTGGGCGTCAAACAGGTAGATGCCGATCACCGCAAGACTGCTCCTGGGGCGCTTTGGTTTCTCTTCGATAGCTATAAGCCTGCCATTTTTTATCTCGGCGACTCCAAACCGTTCGGGATCCGGCACTTCTTTGAGGAGGATTTTTGCCCCCTTGCCCTGTTTCTCGAACTCTTTGACCGCTTTGACAATGTTATTCTCGATCAGATTATCGCCGAGGACCACGCAGATCGGCTCATCCTCGGCAAAATATTCGGCAAGGGAAAGGGCATCTGCAATACCACCTTCTCCTTCCTGATACGTATAGTTCATGTGCTTTAAGCCAAACTCCTTGCCGTTGCCGAGGAGCCTCAGAAAATCGCCCGCGTTATTTCCACCGGTGACTATCATGATGTCTGTTATCCCTGCATTAATCAGCGTCTGAATTGGATAATATATCATCGGTCTGTCGTAGATGGGAAGAAGATGTTTATTCGTGATTTTGGTGAGAGGAAAAAGCCTTGTCCCAAGACCACCGGCAAGTATGACTCCCTTCATAGTTAGCCCCCTGGTTTCGTTGTTCGTTATGTCAGAAAACTCTTGCGTCGCTGTAACTGTTGCTGTAACCCGTTTGTTCCCCTCACTGAAGAGGATGCCGGAGGAGTCGGCCCGATCGAAGGAGCTACGGGAACTGCTGGCTGCGTATTAGTTGTTATTCCCGTTAGGTTGAAAGAGAAATTTATACTCGTATCGGGCGGTCTCCTTGTCTGAGTCAGGGTCAGGGTTATGGACCAGCACTTTGGGTGGTACGTGATGGCGTAAAGCGTATAGATCCAGCTGCTGTCTTTCAGGTCGTATAGGATATTCGAATCGTCCGCTAAAATCCTTGTAGAGTTGCCGTGGAAAGCCAGAGCAACCTGATTGACGGCACCCGCGCCGGTATGTATGGGTGAGAGCGAAATTAAACTGCGGTTTCGACAACGGCCAAAAAGGTTCTCAAGATCTTGGCCTCTCCGTTATAAGGATCGATGTAGCTTTCTTGTGTCAGTGAAAGGGTTTTTGAAGGGTACAGCGTCAGCTTGGCGTGGATGTCAGAGAGTCTGTTGTTGTGCGTCTGGGTAGTAGTACCGTTCCCGATAGTATAGAGGGGCGATGGTCCCAAATTCCCTGAGAGTCCATAGGTCTGGTCTATTTCCAGGAGGGAAAGCTCGCGCGACGAGTCTTTGGAAATGGCGTTCAAGTAATGATTGAAGGAATAGGTGATTGTATTGGTCTTGACAATCTGATCAGAAGGATCGATATTGGGAAGGTCCGCGGTGTTGGTAGCAGGAATGAACGTATACGTAACCCTGGGCTTGATGACGCTTTGCACGTCGCCTATGCCGAAGAGATCTGTCTGGTAGTTTCGGTATGCCAGAAAGTTGGCATCCCCCTCGATCATTACAGTCTGGAAATTATCGGTCTGTTTTTGATTGGTGTCAATCGGAGCGCCAGGTAATGGTTTTTGGTTGATGGAGTAAAGCCTTTCTATGAAGGTACTGCTCCCCAGGAAGTTGAAACCTTCGAATTGAAAAGGTACCCGCATCGCTGGCTGGGCCGTGAATCGTGAGTACGTGGTGCCCTGTTCTCGTGAAAAGTTGGCGATGTCGGAAGATACGTTCGCATAGAGCTTGTCCTTAAGCATAGGCAAGTATTCCGTAAAGAACGACACGAACGGAAGATGCTGCATGGTCTGGTCATTGTCTTTTTGGGTAAGGGTCCGGAAGTATGTGGTCTCAGCCGTGAGGAGCGACTTCGATAATGCTTGTTCGGCAAACACGGTTGATTTCACGGAATTTTCGCTCCGCTGCAGCACGGTAAGCCCGAAATCTTCGAGGTATTGATGGTCGGAGACCTGGTAAACGTTGGCCTTGATGGTGAGGCTGTCGTTAATAGCCTGGGTATGCTCCCCCACGATGTTCCAACGGGTGTGGCCGAATTTCGCGTCGTCGATGATCGAGGCGTCCCACGTGCCTTTCAGTCCCGGTGATATGAAGTAGCGATATTCTGCCTCCGGCCTTACGCCTCTATCCTGTATCCACTGAAGGCCGAACGTTGCATCTGTATCTCTCGATATGGCCCAGTAATAAGACTCGGTGAGCCTGTAGCCATCACGGCTTGACTTCACGAGTTCGGGCAGCAGGAAACCGGACTGCCTTTCAGTCTTGACCGGGAACACACCCCAGGGCATGAAGAAGACGGGTTGGTTCAAGATCCTGAACGTAGCATTGCCCGTCGTCGCATATCCCTCTGCAGTAATCTTCACATCCTTTGCGGTGAATGTCCAGGCGGGCTTGTCCCACCCGCAGGTGGTGAACTGCCCTTGTTGCATCACGTACGTTGCCTCTCCCGTTTTCTTTATTTCATCGCCCAGGATGTAAAAATTCCCTTGTTTGACGTAAATATCACCCTTCTCGATTGTCCCTTCCTTGGTCACAAGGTTGAGCGTCATGTGTTGTGTCCGGATAGTCCCCTCGCTGTCCTGGAGAAGAACGTTGCCCTCTGCCAGCACATCACCCGAATCCTCGTGATACTCGACATAGTCCGCATTAAGGGTGCTCGTGCCCTCCTTGATCTCTACGTGCCCTTTGGCTGTGTACATGTCCTCTTTTTTGTTGTACTCGAGGGAATCGGCCAGGATATCGACCGGCCCGTTTGCGGCGCGCTTGCCCAGTCCCTTGGCCTCAGACGAAAGGGGCAGGCTTAAGAAAAGCAGTACCCAGATGATCTTATACCAATTAGCGTTCATTGATCTAATTTCCGGGTACCCACGTCAGTGGGTGGGGATCTTCGCCGCTGCCTCACTCTACCTTCGAATGCAAATTGGTATTAGAAAACTTCGCCAATGAGCGTTCTCGCCTCTCCGATAGTATAGAAAGATCCTGTGATAACGATCAGATCATCGTCACCGGCTATCTCCCGCGCCCTTTTCAGGGCGTCGTTGATGGTTTCCGTCACCGTCGCATTTCGGGCAAAAGGAATCAATTCTTCTGTCAGAGCCGCTCGCTCGGTCCGGGGCCTTGTCAACAGAATTTCATCGGCAAGAGGCGCGAGCTCAGCCAGCATGGATGCAAAATTTTTGTCCTTCATCACGCCGAATATTAAGATTTTCCTTCTATCGGAGCAATGTGTCCTGATGTACGAAGCCAGAGCCTTTGCGCCATGCGGGTTGTGCGCTGCGTCAAGGAGAATTAACGGTTTTGTGTGCACCTTCTCCAGCCTGCCCGGCCACGTCAAGCCTGCAAGAGCAAGCCGGATCGCTTCTTCCTTCGCTGTGAAGCCCGCCCGGGCAAGCAGTTCCAGAGTGCATAATGCAAGGGCGCAGTTTGACAATTGATGGTCCCCGATCAAATTGATGCGCAAGTCGGAGAAAGCGTTTTCGAGTCCCTGATAGGACATTACCTGGTCACCCGTTTTCCGGTATTGGAAGGCTTCGTTGAGCACAAACAGGGGACACTTCTGCTGCGCGGCTTCCCGTATGACCTCAAGGGATGTTCCCTCAGCGCCCGTAACACACGGAACGCCATGCTTCAGGATGCCGGCCTTTTCGACAGCGATCTCGTTTATGGACTCGCCCAGATAGTCCATGTGGTCAAAGTCCACATTGGTAATAACGCTGACGAGCGGATGAATAACGTTCGTGGAATCGAGCCTGCCGCCGAGCCCGACCTCTATGACGGCCAGATCCACCTTCTTTCGTCTGAAATATTCGAACGCCAGTGCTGTCGTGAAGTCGAAAAAAGTGAACCGTCTGGAAGGGTCAGTCGCTTCAATCCGCCCCTTGATGAACTCGGTCAGTTCAACCGTCTCCGCTTCGCTAATCGGCACATCATCGACCGCGATCCGCTCAGTGAATGAAATGAGGTGAGGGGAGGTATAGCATCCCACCCGGTACCCAGCCTCTTGCAATACAGCAGAACTCATGCGGGCTACCGAGCCTTTTCCGTTCGTTCCGCCTATATGGATGGTTTTAAGAAGGTTGTGGGGGTTGTCTATGAGACTGAGAATCCAGTGGATATTATCCAGCCCGAAGATAATGCCGGATTTTTCGAGGCCGTAGAGGTATTCCAGCGTTGCGGAATACCCGTTCATGCAGCGATCAGGGAAAGCAGGCTATGCAGCTTTCGTTTCATTTCCTTTCTGGAAACTATGAGGTCAACCATGCCATGCTCAAGCAGATACTCAGCCCTCTGAAATCCTGGTGGGAGCTTTTCCTTGATTGTTTCTTTGATGACCCGGGGGCCGGCAAAGCCTATCATTGCCTTAGGCTCAGCGATAATAATATCTCCCAGCATGGCGATACTGGCGCTTACACCTCCCAGTGTCGGGTCGGTCAATACCGTAAGGTAGGGAACCCCGGCGGATTTCAGCTTGAAAATGGCCCCAGCCACTTTTGACATCTGCATAAGGGACATAATGCCCTCCTGCATGCGTGCCCCGCCCGAGGCACAGAAAACAATCACGGGGAGGTTCTTTTCCGCTCCCTCTTCAAGAAGGCGTGTGATCTTTTCTCCCACCACCGAGCCAAGGCTTCCACCCATAAAGTTGAAATCGAATATTGCGGTGAGCACCTCGATCCCGTCTATGCTGCCGTTTCCGCAGACTATAGCGTCACTCCTGCCCGTAGCCTCCTTGGTCTCGGCCAGCCTTGCCTTATAGGTCTTGGTATCCTTGAACTTGAGGAAGTCCACTGGCTCTATACGCGCATAGAGCTCGGTGAAGCTCTTGTCGAACGTGAGAGCTATTCTTTTTTCTACAGTAATCGGGAAATGGTACGAGCATTTGGGACAGACATTGAGATTGCGATCGACCTCTTTCCTGTACAGCAGCTCCTGGCACGAGCTGCACTTGATCCACAGGGTCTCGTCTTCCCGTTCAGCCCTCTTAATCTCTTTTTGAATATCAATCTTTTTGTAAGGCTTTAGCGAAACGACCTTTTTTTTGAATAGACCCATCTTTTTCTCGTTGAAAATCTATTGAATTTTTGGAAGAAAACTACCAAAATAGAGAGCGTATGTCAACAAGAAGGGTAACCATTACGTCAGATGGCAGCTTAGAAGCGATCTTGAGAGAGCATGGACGCACGGGAGGCGCAGTCATTTGCCATCCGCATCCTCTATATGGGGGAAGCATGTACAACAACGTGGTGGAGGCCATCGAAGAGGGCTTTGTGCTGAGTGGCCTGTCCACCCTGAGGTTCAACTTCAGAGGCGTGGGTGACAGTGAAGGTGCTTATGACGAGGGTAATGGAGAGATAAGAGACACGATCGCTGCCTGTACGTTCATGAGTAATCTGCTTGACAGTGGGGGCCGGCTGGTGCTCGCAGGCTATTCTTTTGGCGCCTGGGTAGCCAGCAGGGCTGCGGGTCATATCCAGGGGCTCAAAGACCTCTTTCTTGTAGCGTATCCTTTTTCCAGATATGAGCCTGCCGAGCTCCGGGCCTTCGAGGGCAGGCTTTACTTTGTGGGCGGGTCCCTGGATGATGTATCCCCGCTTGACCAGCTCCTCTCCTTGTATCAAGAGGTGCAGACAGAAAAATGGCTGAAAGTAGTGCCATCCTCCCATTTTTTTCCGGGTCTTGAGCCTGAAATAAGGGATTTCGTACGCCAGATGTTTGGCCCGACGTCAGACGCAACATCTCAGGCAACCAAAAAGGATTGGTAGTTCGTGGGCCTGACAGAGATACGCGACAGAAACGTTAAGCTTATCATGGTCGGCGGTAAGGGGGGAGTCGGCAAAACTACCTGCGCCTCTGCCATAGCCTTGCAGATCGCCCGTGACGGACGAAGGGTACTTCTCTTGTCCAGCGATCCTACACCTTCGCTGGGCGATATTTTCGAAATCCCCATGGGTGACCAGGAGGTTCAGCTTGCAAAAGGCCACGAGCTCTTCGGCCTGGAGGTTTCGTCCGATGTAGTGCTCAAACGATGGAAGGAAAGGTTCGGGCCGGAGATTTACGAAGTTGTATCGAGCTTTGCGAGCGTGGACTACGACTTCGTCGATTACATCGGTACGGCCCCTGGCATTGAAGAGGAGTTTATGCTCCACTTTATCGTTGAACTTGTGGAGGGCGGAAAGTATGATGCTGTCGTGTGGGACACGGCACCGGCGGGCCACACGCTTCGTCTGCTCCGTCTACCGCACCTGTTTTTGAGCTCATATGGAAGCCGCAACGAAGTTTTACATGAACATGTATAGCTGCCTCGAGAAGGTAAAGGACGCGGTCTCCCTGAGGAGTACGAGAAGGAGCCTTATGAAGATCATAGAGAGTTGGGAGGAGCTTTCAAGGAAGATCATCGACTTCATCAGGGATGGGCAAAGGACGAGGTACATTCTGGTGACGATTGCTGAAGCCCTCGGTGTCAAGTTGACTGAGCGTATGCTGAAGGAGCTTGAAGATAACGGCCTCCCGGTGGGCAATCTTGTCATCAACCACGTGGTTCGGGATGATGACTGCCCTTTTCACAAGATACGCAGGGAGATGCAGGAGCATTACATCGGAGTGCTAAAAGCAATATGCACCGGTCGGAACATGGTGACCCTCTACCTATCCCCTTACGAGATCAAAGGGCTGGAAAGAATTAGTGGCATCTCGCACGCACTTTTTAGCGACGGAGTTTAGGCAAAGTGGGGGAGCTAAGGGTGACCGGTGGAGTTCTTAAGGGTCGAAAGATCCTGGTTCCGGCCCACGGTGAAGCGCGGTACACCTCCTCCAAAGCAAGGGCTGCGATCTTCAACCTGATCGGGGAGGTAGCCAATTATGACGTGCTCGATCTTTTTGCCGGCTCAGGCTCACTCTCCGTAGAGGCCCTCAGCCGAGGGGCAAGGCATGCCGTGTGCGTCGAGAAGAGCCGGCGCATGGCGGAAATGCTCAAGGAGAATTTGAGAAGGCTGGGCTTAGATAAAGATTGTGTTGTGTTGAATATGGATGTAATATATGCGCTGCCGGCTCTGTCAAGAAGGGGCGATACGTACGACCTGATATTGATGGATCCACCTTACGACATGGGGTATGTTTCGGCAACCCTTGACCTTTTGAAGAAACAGACCGTTTGCCGCGATGGGTCTCTGCTTGTACTGGAGCATTCGAAGAGAGAGCAGCTGCCCGGCTTTGTAGACCCGGGGAGCGTGAGAAGCAGACTTTACGGAGACACGGCGTTTCCTTGATCACTATGCCAGTTTGCATTCGCGGAGACCGAGGCGGCGACGAGTACCGAGCAGGCGTACTAAGAAGTACGACGAGGAGAGCGACGAAGCGACAACAAAGGTATACGCTGAAGGCGAAGTGGCATTAGGAGGAGCGGTGCATGAAGGAAAAAGTGGCGGTATACCCGGGTTCTTTTGATCCCATCACGTACGGACATCTGGATATCCTGCAGCGGGGCCTCAGGCTTTTCGATACCGTGATCTGCGCCATAGCTACTAACATTGAAAAGAATTCACTTTTTACAGTCCCGGAGCGCATGGAGCTGATCAGGGAGTCGATAAATGGTGACAAGCATGTAGTGATTGATAGCTTTGACGGCTTGCTGGTCCAATACGTGAAAAGGGTCAATGCCAGGTTTGTCATAAGGGGCTTGAGGGCCATGAGCGATTTTGAATATGAGTTCCAGATGGCCTCAATGAACAGAAATCTCAACTGCGACATGGACACGATCTTCATGATGACGAGCAAGGACTATTTCTTTGTCAGTTCAAGAACGATCAAAGAAGTCGCAAGCTTCGGCGGCTCTATCAAGGGGTTTGTGCCGCCCGCTGTCGAAGAAGCGCTCAACAGGAAGTTCCCACACCGATGAAAAAGATTTTCTGCATTCTCTTGTTTGTACTGCTTGGCTGCTCATTCGCCGCCAATGCGGCTGCGAAGGATGTTTACCAGATCAGCGTCCAGGGCGTGATCGGCCCCCCTATAGCCCAGTTTATCGTTGAGTCACTCAAAAAGGCGACGGATGGGGACGCGGAAGCCTTGCTCATCCTGCTCGACACGCCCGGCGGTCTCGACACGTCGATGCGGGAGATAATCAAGGCAATCATGGACTCGAAAATACCCGTGATTGTTTATGTGTATCCGCAGGGGGCCCGAGCCGCGTCAGCAGGCTCCATCATCTTGCTCGCCTCTCATGTAGCGGCGATGGCGCCGGGCACCAATGCAGGCGCAGCTCACCCGGTCAGTATCGGCAAGGATGAGAAGCCGGATAAGGTGATGATGAAAAAAGTGGTGCAGGATGCCGAGGCTTACTCAAAGAGCATCGCCAAGAAGCGAGGCAGGAACGTCGAGTGGGCGGGAAAAGCGGTGACGCAGAGCGTCTCTGCCACCGCGGAAGATGCGCTGCGGATGCACGTGATTGACGTGGTTGCGGCCAGTGTCGACGATCTGCTGCTGAAAATAGATGGCAAGACCGTGGAAGTCGGCGACAAAAAGGTTGTGTTGAAGACGAAAGGAGCCAAGCCCAAAGAGCTGGAAATGTCGTTCAAATACCGCTTCCTCTCGACTATCACCGACCCGAATGTCGCATACATACTGATGATGCTCGGTTTCTATGGGATCCTTTTTGAGATTTACAGCCCCGGCGCCATCTTTCCCGGTGTCATAGGCGGCATCTGCATCATCCTTGCCTTCTATGCGTTCTCAAGCATACCGATCAGCTTTGCCGGCCTGGGCCTTATTCTGCTGGGCATAATCTTTTTTATTCTGGAGATAAAAGTGGTGAGCCATGGCGCGTTAAGTCTCGCGGGGGTTATTTCGCTCATTCTTGGGTCGGTCATGCTGATTGATCTGCCTACGGGATGGTTGTCCATCTCGTGGCTGTCGATTCTGGTGGTTGTTGGAGTGACTGTGCTGTTCTTCGTCGGCGTGCTATCATATGCCATCAAGGCCCAACTCTCTAGGGTCAGGACAGGGGTCGAGGGGCTTATCGGGGAGGAAGGTATCGCAAAAACTGATGTCAGGGAGAAAGGCAAGGTCTACGTACATGGCGAGCTGTGGAACGCGGAGAGTGAGGAGCCAATAGCGGCAGATGAACGGGTCATAGTGACCGCAGTCAAAGGCATGACCGTAAAGGTCAAAAAAGAAAGGGGTTAGCCATGGTAGGTATACCGATATACGGAATATTTCTGATCGTGCTCATCGTATTCTTTCTGTACAACGCCATCAAGATATTGAATGAGTACGAAAGAGGTGTCATATTCAGGCTGGGCAGGGTGCTGGGGAAGCCAAAGGGCCCGGGCCTCATCATTCTGATACCGATCATCGACAAGATGGTGCGGATCAGCCTCAGGACCGTCGTACTTGATGTACCGCCACAGGATGTCATAACGCGGGATAACGTGACGATCAAGGTGAACGCAGTCGTCTATTTCCGGGTCGTTGATCCGATGAAGTCGGTCATTGACGTGGAGAATTATTTGTACGCGACGAGCCAGCTCTCGCAGACGACGCTGCGGAGCGTGCTCGGCCAGGCGGAACTGGATGAGCTTCTGTCGAAGAGGGAGAAGCTGAACGAAAGGCTCCAGGAAATACTCGACACGCATACCGAGCCGTGGGGCATAAAGGTCTCCAATGTTGAGGTCAAGAACGTTGACCTGCCCCAGGAGATGCAGCGCGCCATCGCACGGCAGGCAGAGGCAGAACGGGAACGTAGAGCGAAAGTTATCAGCGCTGAGGGTGAATTCCAGGCATCCACCCGCCTTGGCGAGGCCGCCGATATCCTTTCGAGGAACCCCATGGCGCTCCAGCTTCGCTACCTGCAGACGCTCATTGAGATCTCCGCGGAAAAGAATTCGACCATCATTTTTCCGCTCCCCATCGAGCTGATGAAGGCCATAACGGATAGGAAATGATGAAACGATTTGCTGTTCTCCTCGTTCTCGCTACGTTCCTGCTAAGCCCTGCTCTTGCCGGTGAGGGCTGGGCGAAGACAAAAGAGGCCGTGCCTAAGCCGTCGAAAGCCAAGGCAGAGGCTGCCGCGGAACGATACAAGGCCTACCTCGTGATGGAGGCAAATTCCGGAAAAGTACTCGAAGAGGAAAATGCTCACGAGAAAAGGGCTCCTGCCAGCATGGTGAAGCTGATGGTGGCGGACATAGTCATGGAGAAGGTGACGCGAGGAGAGATCCACCTCACGGACAAGATAACTGCCTCCAAAGCCGCTTCCAAGATAGGAGGGAGCCAGGTTTACCTGAAGGAGGGTGAAGAATTCACGCTGGAAGAGTTGATGCAGGGCATGATGATACATTCCGCGAATGACGCTGCATACGCCATCGCCGAGTTCATTTCAGGGAACGTTGACGATTTCGTCGCCCTGATGAACGAAAAGGCCAAGGTCCTGAAAATGGCTGACACCGAGTTTTATTCGGTGCATGGGTTGCCACCGGGTAAAGACCAGAAAGAGGACCTCACGTCCTGCTACGACATGGCCACTCTTGCGCGTGAGGTGGTCCGGTACCCGAAACTCCTGGAATGGACCTCAACGAAACAGGGAGAGTTCAGAGGAGGAAAATTCATCCTGAGCAACACAAATAAGCTGCTCGCCAAGATGCCCGAAGTGGACGGGCTTAAGACAGGGTATTACAGGAGCACGGGTTTCAACATCACGGCGACCGCGAAAAGGGGTGATCTCCGCCTTATCGTTGTGGTAATGGGCAGTTCCACGGGTAAGCTAAGGGATGAGTTCGCTTTAGGAAGATTTAAGACGTATTTTGCCCAGTACGTAGTCACTCCCCTGGTGAAAAAAGGGGACCCGGTAGATAAAGAGGTCTTTTTAGAGGACGGTAAATACAAGAAGATAAAAGGCGTGTGTGCCTCTGACTTCTCCTACCCGCTTCTCAAGAGCAAGAAGAAGGAAATAAAGCGGGTCCTCAACATACCTGACCGGATCAAGGGTGAAGTGAAAGAAGGGCAGAAGCTGGGGGAAATCAAGTTCCAGCTTGACGATGAAGTGATAGGCAAAGTAGATGTCGTTTCGCCGGTCTATGTGCCCAAAGCGAACCTGTTCACGCGAGCCTTCCGGAGGCTGGGGCTTGGCATATGAGCGAAGTAGTGACAAAGCAGTATACCATGCTGCGCGACAAAGAGATCATCGTTGGGCGTCACAGGGGGCATTGCCGCGTACAAGGCTGCTGAGCTTGTCAGAATCCTTGCAAAAAAGGGCGCAAATGTGCACGTGGTCATGACGAAGCATGCCATGGAGTTTGTGACGCCCCTCACCTTTCAGGCCCTTTCAGGCAATCCCGTTACCCATGAGATCTTCGCGTTGCTCGCCGGCTCGAAGATCGGCCATATAGCACTTTCAGACCTTGCGGACCAGCTCGTCATAGTGCCCGCAACGGCCAATATCATCGGAAAGATAGCAAGCGGCATAGCCGATGATTTTCTGAGCACCATGGTGATGGCGACCAAGGTACCTGTGCTTTTTGTCCCTGCCATGAACACGAAGATGTGGGAGAGCAGGATAGTCCAGGGCAACATAGATAGGCTGCGAGAGAACGGCTATGAGTTTATCGAGCCGGACACTGGTGATCTGGCGTGCGGGTGGGAAGGTAAGGGTAGGATGCCCCCGGTGGAAGATATTGTTGAGAAGATGGAAGATATCTTTACCCTTAAAGATCTCGTGGGTGAAAGGATCATGGTGACGGCAGGTCCGACCCAGGAATTCATAGACCCAGTGAGATGTATTACGAACAGGTCTTCGGGGAAGATGGGCTACGCCTTGGCCAAGATCGCACACAGACGCGGGGCAGACGTGATCCTCGTGACCGGCAGAACCGACCTGCCCAGGCCGACCGGTGTCGAGGTGATTGAAGTAGTTACCGCCACTGAGATGAGAAACGCGGTGATGGCGCGCCAAGCCAAATGCACTGTCATCATTAAGGCAGCCGCGGTCGCTGATTTTCGGTCCAAAGCCTTAAGGTACCACAAAATAAAGAAGAAGCCCGGCCAGGAAGAGGCAACACTCGAACTGGAACGGAATCCTGATATTCTTCAGGAGCTGGGGCGCATAAAGGAAGACAGGATACTTGTAGGGTTTGCGGCAGAAACGGAGAATGTTGTCCAGAACGCTCAGGACAAATTGAAAAGAAAGAATTTGGATCTGGTCGTTGCCAATGACATAACGAAGCAGGGCATCGGTTTTGGGTCGGACGACAATGAAGTGACCATCATCAGTGCCAGCGGCCTCGCAAAACATGTGCCGAAGCTCTCCAAAGAAGAAGTGGCGCATGTCATCCTTGATGTTGTGAAGCGGGTGATAAAGAAAAAACGGAAATACAAGGATGACTGGTACTGAACTTTGATGCAGACTTTAGACCATGGGCTTCAGACATCAGACAGGGGAAGAAATGGCCATAGATTGCATGAGGATAAAGTCTGGTGTCCGGAGTCGGACGTCTGGATTGCAAATTCCGGTGTGTTGAGTCTGAAATCAAAAGTCCAGTGTCTGAATTGCAGGGTGCTGAAGCATCTTAGATGAGACAGGTTTTTTTCGCTATAGCCCTCATAATCTTTTTTCCTGCTTTCCTTCTCGCGCGAGGAGACGCAACAGTAGACGTCATAGAAAGCGTCAGCAAGTCCATCGTGAACATTAAAACTGAAGAGTTGTCGAAAGATACGGGTGAGGCGAAAAGCAGGGATATTCTTAAAAGGATGTTTGCGCAAGATGAGGAGGGTGAGGCGGAAACGGTCGAGAACATCGGGTCGGGCGTTGTCCTTGACCCGAGAGGTATCGTCGTTACCAATGAGCATCTTGTCTCGAAGGCTATAACCATAAGGGTAAAATTTACAAACAGGCAGGAGTACGACGCAACCGTCATGGCTGCCGACGCGGAGCTCGATATTGCGTTACTGAAGATCCAGAGTGATAGAGCCGATTTCCCTTTTTTGCGGATTAGCAGGAAAAAACCCGTGCGTGTGGGTGAAAAGACGATAGTCATAGGAAATCCCTACGGTCTATCGAGTAGCGTGACCACGGGAGTGATCAGTGCTCTCGGTAGAAATCTCAGGATCAACAGCAGGGTCTATGTCAATCTCATCCAGACAGACGCGGCGATAAATCCCGGCAGTTCCGGCGGAGCGCTCCTTGATGGCGAGGGAGATCTTTTGGGGATCGTGACAGCCATCTACGAGGAAGGAAAAGGCATAGGTTTCGCCATACCGATCGATGACGTGGCCTCCATGTTGTCCGAGTTCTCGGGCGCCGGGGCAAAGAGAGGTATCCTGGGGGTCTTCTTTGAACGGAGAAAAGACGAGAAGGGATCGTATCTTTATGTAACTGAGGTGATTCGGGGGAGCCCGGCGGAACGTCACGGAATCAGGGCCGGCGACGGGATCGTTGAACTCAACAGAAAGAGGATCAGGGAAGGGATGAAGATCCATACAGCTCTCACGAACGGACGAGACGGCGCTACCAACCAGATCAAGATCACCCGCGGGACTGAGGTGATTACCGTTTATGTGAACAGCAGTGAGCTGGCAGGGTACCTGCCCTTGCCGCTGGACGAACGGTTGCTCGGCCTGCGATTGTCAGATATCCAGGGCTACATGAAGTTGAAGTTCAGGGTTAGGGAAAAGAATGGCGTGATTGTAACGAAGGTATACAAGGGCGGCATCGGAGAGCGGTACGGCTTACGCGCAGGCGACGTGATCCTGAAAATCAACAATCAGGATGTCGAGGACGCGACACAGTTTCAGGCTCTTATGGCGGAAGGGTTGCGGACGAATTATATTTTATTCCAGGTCAACAGGAAGAACGAACTCTTCTTCGTGCCGATAAAGTTGGATAGTTTGCTCTAGGAGGTTGCTATGACGGAGGAAAAAGGTCCCGCCGAGAAAGACAAGAGAGAGACCGCAACTGACAAAAAGACCGACACCACCTGCGACACCAAAACACTCTTCAGTGAACTTGGCTTTTCTACCTTTATTCTTTCTTTGTCTACGTCTGCGCTCGTCCACCTTGGGGAGCTCCCCGACCCGGTCACGAGCGAAAAAGGGGCGAACCTGCAGCTTGCCCAGCAGACTATAAGTGTCATTGAACTTCTCAAAGAAAAAACAAAGGGTAACGTCACCGAGGAGGAAGGGAAGCTTATCGATACCGTGCTCTATGACCTGAGGGTTAAGTACGTGAAAGCGGCGTGCTAGCCGGCATGGCCCGAAAACAGTTGATACGTTGATTGGTTATACGTTGACACGGGAACGACCAAAGAAGCGATTACGTATATTTAACGTATCAACGAGTTAACGCATTAACGTATCAACGTTTTGTAACGTATCAACGTATAATCTATTCGCGCGGGTCCGAAGACCGCTGGCGAATATGGTCTCCACATGCGCGAAATAGTGTTCGTCCGAAGTACTCTTCTTGATCTCATCATTTGAGAGATAGGTTTTCAGCTCGTCATCGCGCAACAGGCTCGTGACAAACTCAGCCTTCTTTTCGTAACAGGCCATGGCTATCCTCTGGGTGATTTTGTAAGCCTCCTGTCTCGTGAGGCCTTTCTTGATAAGGCTCAGCATCACGGCCTCCGAATGGTAAAGGCCCCGCGTTATTCCCATGTTGCCTTGCATCCTCTCAGGGTAGACCACGAGGTTCCTGTAGAGGTTGGTTAGTCTGTTGAGCATATAATCGAGCAAGATGGTACCATCGGGTGCGATCACCCTCTCCACCGAAGAGTGGCTTATGTCCCTTTCATGCCAGAGGGGTATGTTCTCCAGTGCCGCAATGGCGTAGCCATGGAGCAGACGGGCGAGGCCGGACAGATTCTCTGATCCGATCGGGTTACGTTTGTGAGGCATCGCTGAAGAGCCGGTCTGCCCCTTCGTGAACTGTTCTTCCGCCTCTCCCACTTCGGTCCGCTGCAGATGGCGAACCTCCGTAGCCATCTTTTCGACAGAGGAGCCGATGATGGCGAGCGTTGTAAAAAACTCCGCGTAATAGTCGCGCGGCACAATCTGTGTCGAAATGGGGCATGGAGTGAGGCCGAGCTTATTACAGACGTAGGTTTCAACAAAGGGTGGAACATGCGCGTAGGTGCCGACAGCGCCCGAAATCTTTCCATACGAGATGCGCGTGCGCGCGGTCCGCAGACGGTCATAATTTCTCCGCATCTCGTCAAAAAAATGGGCCATTTTCAGGCCAAAGGTTATGGGTTCAGCGTGGATGCCGTGGGTCCTGCCTATCATGGGTACAGTCTTGTACTGGAAGGCCTTTTCCTTGAGAACGGTCATCAGGTTTGTGAGATCCTCGAGAAGGAGATCAGAGGCCTCTTGCAAAAGGCACGAAAAGGCGGTGTCGAGTATATCGGAGGAGGTAACGCCCATGTGCACCCATTTTGAGGCCGGCCCGATCGACTCAGAAAGCGACTGAATAAAGGCCACGACGTCATGCTTGGTTTCCTGCTCGATCTCTTGCACCCTTTTGACATCGAATCGGGCTTTTGTTTTTATTGCCTCCAGGTCTGCCGCGGGTATCAGACCTAGCTGGCCATACGCTTCGCAAATGGCGATCTCTATGTCAAGCCACTTTGCCAGCTTGTTTTCTTCCGTCCAGATGCGGGCCATTCTCTTTAGCGTGTAGCGCTCAATCATGGTTACCTCGCCCCGGGGGCGCAGCCCCGAAATTATTGATTAGTTGATTAACGTAAGAGTACCGCTTTCCCTCCATTTTAGCAACCGGTCCGGGCAACCGCAAGCCCTCGTCCTTGGGGCAGTTCTTGAGCAATAAGGCCGGCCTGAATGTGACGGTGGCAGCATCGATTCTGTTTACACGCGTTTTGGTAGGAAACAACGGGGGACGTCTTTCTCTGCGTCGGCCAGTTCGGTTTATGGTTGAGTGGGTGGGCGCTTCACAAAGTGATCGCCCGCCTCTTGATCATATTTTTGGATGTTTGGTGCGCGGAGTGAAATGGCAGCCTCCGCAGTCCATCATCCCCCGCGTGTTCTCGAGAGCGCCTCCTTGGTCGTGGCACTGCCTGCATGACTGAACATCAGCCGAGAGCGCATGAGCCGGCTTGAAGGTACCCTGCGCATAATCATTCAATAGTTCGACCGTATGCTTAGCCACTGAGGCCGTCAGCCATGCACACCGTTCCGAGCTCTGGCTGGAGAAGGATTTGAACTTGGACACCTTGCACCACGTGCTCACCGAGGCGTGGCAGAGCTGAGATCGCGACACTGACTTGACGATCTCGAATTTGGGCCTCTTCGGCTTGTAATCAGGCAGCGCCTCCTGCTCGTACCAGGCGTACAGCTCTTTTATGATTGCAAACGCCGGCTCCCGCAGCTTCTTGTCCATGCCGCCGGTTACAAGAAATATTGCCGCGGCTGCACCGTTCAGCGCGCCGCAGAGGGTCCCGACACCGGCCACCCCTCCTTCCCCGTATACCATCATGGCAGCGGGAATCATGGTATATGGATGTCCGACCTCTTTGCGCAGCTCGCCGATAATGCCCTCAAACGCTCCAAAACAGCACGCACCGGCGTAATACCCGTAATAACCGGTCTCAGCAGCCGCCTCGGGGTTCAGTTTCTTGTAAGGCCATGGAAGGTCCAGCCCGGATCCCTGCTGGGCTTCACTTGCTCCGAACAAGTTATTCGGCTTCGCTACGGAACCAGCTCCCAGAAGACCCAGAAAAAGGGCTCCGCCGGCTTTTATGACGTTTCTCCTTGAAACACTCATGGTAACCTCGCGATAATTTATTGTACGTACAGTCGTTGAATCTACTTGAATCCGTTTACGAAGTCAAGGTCCTGGCAATGGCCTGACCGAACCCTTTGCCCGGTCGATTTGCGCATGCCCGTTTCCGGCCATACATTAAAACCGTAAACGGAGAAAAAGAAGCCTGCGCAAGGAGGACGAATGAGATGGACCGTACGGAGGAGCAAGCTAATGCAAGTGTGGAGCTTGACGCGCTGCAGCGCGAGTATTGGGAGAGACAGCTCCGCGAGTTTCCCGAGCTCTCCACGTGGACGGGCGACAATAGATACAATGACCGACTCACCGATCTTTCGTTAGAGGCCATCGAGCGGCGTAAGACCGATGAGCGGCGTATGCTGGAGCAAGCCCGCGGCATCGACCGATCTCGACTCTCGGATCAGGATCGCTTATCGCACGCGCTTCTCCTTTTCGAGCTGGAACTCGCTGTTCAAGCCCAGCAATTTCCGCCCGTCATGCTCCTCAACCAGATATGGGGGCCGCAGTTGATGCTTCCGCAATTAGTATCCGTGACGCCATTCCGGACCGCACAGGACTATCGCGACTATCTTCATCGACTCGTAGCGTTCCCTCGTTATCTCGAGCAGGTGATTGGCCTGCTTCGGCTCGGGATCCAGCTTGGATGGGTCCAACCAAGCGGGCCGCTCCGCGGCGTACCCGACCAGATCCAGGGGCAGCTCGTGTCGGATGTTGGGCAGAGTGCTCTGTATGCCCCACTTCTTCATATGCCTGAAACCATTCCCGAGGACGAGCGTGAGCAATTGAGATCTGCTGCTCGTCGATATATTGCTGATGGTGTATTTCCGGCCCTGACAAAATTCAGGGAGTTTGTCACGGAGACGTATTTTCCCGCGGGTGACCGTCCGATCGCGGCCTCGTCGCTTCCGGACGGTGAAGCCTATTATGCGCACTGCGTATATGAGCACACGACGAGCGGGCTTAGGCCCTGCGGATATCCATCAAATTGGTCTCACAGAAGTGGCGCGCATCCGCGCAGAGATGAACTCAGTCCTTCAGGAGACAGGGTTCAAAGGCTCGTTGCAAGAGTTCGGCTCATTCCTGCGTTCCGATCCCCGCTTCTATTATACGAAGGCAGAGGACCTGGTGACAGCCTATCGCGACATCGCAAAGCGCGCAGACGCGGAGTTACCGAAGCTTTTTGCTGAATTGCCCCGGACACCATACGGAGTGCGCGCCTTCCCTGACTACGAGGCGCCGAGTCAGACGACCGCTCAATACTACCCGGGCGCAGCTGACGGTTCACGGGCAGGATACTTCCTGGTCAACACGTACCGCCTCGACATGCGACCAACCTTCGAGATGGAGGCCCTTACGCTGCATGAGGCGGTGCCCGGACATCATCTGCAGATCGCGAGGGCTCAAGAGCTGCGCCACCTGCCTGACTTTCGGCGCAACGCTTCCTACACTGCCTATGTTGAAGGCTGGGCACTCTACGCTGAGAGTCTCGGTTCGAGTATGGGGTTCTACGCAGATCCGTATTCGAGATTCGGGCAACTCACTTACGAGATGTGGCGGGCGTGCCGGCTGGTGGTGGACACGGGCATACACCAGTTCGGCTGGACGCGGCAGCAGGCCATAGACTACCTTCGGGAGAACACGGCGAAAACGGAGCAGGATATCGCCGTTGAGGTGGATCGGTATATCGTCTGGCCGGGCCAGGCGCTCGCGTATAAGATAGGAGAGCTGAAGATCAAAGAGTTACGCGCAAAGGCAGAGCGCGAATTGCAATCCCGGTTCGATCTGCGCAGGTTCCACAACGCTCTCCTCGATAACGGTCCGCTTCCCCTCGCCCTTCTTGAGCGCGAGATCGAGGAATGGATAGAAGCGCAGAAAGCAACTGGGTATCAATAGATTCCCACGGGCGAGCCCGAGGTCGTACTAACAATACGCCTGTCCTCTGGTCTGCGTTTGCAAATCCTCGCGCTTCGTTTTACAATGGTGCAAAATCATAGATGAAGGCGGGTCCATATGCCGACGTACGAATTTAACTGTGAGAAGTGCACTAACGCTTTTTCGCTCATCATGAGTATGCACGAATACGAGAAGGAAAAGGAGCGCATCAGATGTCCGAAGTGCAAGAGTAAAAAAGTAAAGCAGGCTTTCTCCTCGTTTATAGCAAAAACGACCAAGAAGAGCTAACAGAAGAGCTAGTGCCCACGCTCTTGAGCCGCTACGGTGCAGTAGATTCCTTTCCCTTCGAGAGCGGGCTTGAAGCAGCCATTGTCTGATACGCAAGTCGACTTCGCAGTATCTCCTGATTGCCACCTCTCGATTAACCCCGGCTCCCGAATGAGCGGCCGGCAAAGGGAGACGTAATCCGCGTACCCCTCCGACACGACCCGCCTTGCCCACTCGAGGGAGCGGATGCCGCCCACGAGCATGAGTGGCACCCGAATTTTTTCCTTGTAGCGCCGCGCCTCATCGAGATAGTAAGGCCTTTCTTCCATCTTGGGCTTAGCCTTCCGGGCAGGGAAGAATTCTCCAAATATGCCCTCGACGTGGTTGCCGCCGCTCATCTCTATCGCGTCTATGCCTGCTTTTTCGAGGAGAGAAGCGACTTCCAGCATGTCTTCTACCGTGTAGCCCCCGTTAAGAAATTCCTGTGAGTTCAGCTTCACGAGAAGCGGAAACCTGTCTCCCACTTCACGTCTCATCGCATGCAGTGTGTCCAGGAGGAACCTCGCCCTGTTCCTGGCCGGCCCTCCGTAAGAGTCAGTCCGCTTGTTGAAATAGGGCGAGAGAAATTCGCTCGCGAGGTAGCCGTGGGCCGCGTGAATCTGAATGGCGTCAAATCCCGCTGCCTTCGCCCGCCGTGCCGCCTCCGCGAAATGGCTGACCATACTAAGGATCTCCCCCTCGGTCATCTCTCTGCACTGGATCTCGCCCTTGCTCTCGATAGTCGAGGGGCCGATGCGCACAACGTCCGGGAACTTCAGGGCATAGCGGCCTCCATGAGAAACCTGGAGCGCGATCTTCCCTCCGGCATCGTGGACCTTATCGACCATCTTCTTAAGAGAGGGCACGTGACCGTCGGTATAGATGCCCAGTTGGAGAGGCGCTGCCTGACCCTCCGGGCTCACGTAAGCATGGCTGGTGATGATCAGCCCTACTTTTCCTCGTGCCAGATCCGTCAACAACTTTGTGAGGCCTTCAGTCGCGTAGCCCTCAGGTGTGGCCAGCCCTTCCCAGGTAGCGGACCTTACGAAACGATTGGCCAGTCTCATATTGTTAAGCACTGTTGGTTCGAAAAGTTCTGCCATGGCCTCTCCTCCGGGATTCTGTCGATTGGCTTTCTGCGTTTGTCGAAGGTTAGTATTACAGGTCGGGCTCCGTTATGTCAAGACGCGGGCGTCAGTATGCCTTTCTAGTCACCCTTTATGGAATTGACAGTTTAGCCCGATTTTGTTACCCTCGTGGTGTGCGGCGAAAGTTGAGGCTTCGTGCCGCCGCACGTGCGCCGACTTGTGCGCGGCCGAAAGGAGAGAGCTATGAAGGATAAGGTCGTCAGATCTTTATGCGGGTTCTGCCATGCCAATTGTGGGGTCCGGATTCATTTACAGGACGGCCGCGTCTCCCGCGTCGAGGGAGATCAGGATCATCCGGTCAATAAGGGCTACCTCTGTCCCAAGGCCCAGGCCATAAAGCCGATGCTGGAATCTGAGGACCGATTGAAGTTTCCTCTCAAGAAGACGAAAGGCGGTTTTGCCAGGGTCTCCTGGGATGAAGCACTTGATCTCGCCGCGGACAGGCTCACGAAGATCAGACAGGTATACGGACCGGAAACTCTCGTCCATTGTCACGGAGCCCCGGTCACGTACGGGGCAAGGGACGGGTTCCTGCAATTCATGGGCACGTATGGCTCTCCCAACTATACAGGGGCGGCCAATCTTTGTCATGTTCCGAGGCGGATGGCCTTCTTAGATGCGTTTGGCGGAAGACCCGAGCCGGATTATGAGCATGCACGGCTGGTCATTTTCTGGGGTTGTAATCCGGTGAATACGACACGTTTCAGCAGCTACGCAGCCTACGACGGTTTCGACCGGACTATACCCCTTCTCAGGGAACGGGGGGCAAGGATCGTTGTTATCGATCCGGTTCGCTCAGAGACTGCAACTCTGGCGGATGACTGGATCCGGCCGAATATCGCTACCGATGTCGCCCTTGGTTTGTCCATGGCTCACACCATTATCAACGAGGGCTTGTATGACGAAGCGTTTGTGAAGCGATGGGTTACCGGATTCGAGGAGATCAAAAAACATGTTGAGCTCGCCTCGCCCGAGTGGGCGGAGAAGATCACCGCTGTTCCCGCCGCTCGCATAAAGGAGCTTGCGCGGGTTTACGCGAAGACTGATGGTGCTGTCATCGTCGACGGAAACGGCATCGACATGCATACCACCGGTGTAGATATGGCGAGAGCCATCGGTCTGTTGATTGCCCTGACCGGCAACATCGACAAGCCGGGAGGCAATGTCTTTTTCTCCTTTGTCCCCCAGACACCCTTGCCCACCGTACAGCCGGAAAAGAAACGGATGAGCCTGGACGAGTTCCCTTTATTTCCTCAAGTGCCTTTCCCCGTGGTTAAGGAGGCCCTGCTCAGCGAAAGGCCCGGACGGCCCAGAGCCATGATCGTCCACCATGGCAACCCGGTGCTCGTGCAGGCGAATCAGGAAAGGACCAAGCGGGCTTTGCAGAAGCTCGATTTTCTGATGGTGTTGGATATCTTCCCCACCGGAACGACTGAAATTGCGGACCTTGTTCTGCCTGTTGCAGCAGACCTGGAGGCGGTCGATTACCGCGCTTACTCAAGCAGCCGGGGCGGATTTGTCGCGCTGCGGGAGAAAGTGGTCGAACCCGTCGGGGAGTCGAAATCCGTGTTCGAGATCGAATATGATCTGGCAAGGAGAATGGGGATTGAGCAGAGCTATCCCTTCCGAAACGCCGAAGAATGGATAAACTTCTCCCTGAAGCCGGCCCGGGTTACGCTGGATGATCTCAGGAGGGATCAGATCGTCTACGCTTCCCCACCCATGGTCTACAGGAAGTACGAAAAAGATGGCTTCAACACACCCTCCCGGATGGTTGACTGCTATTCCGAGAGGTACAAGAAGGCCAATTACGGGGCCTTGCCAACGTTCCAATATCCGAAGGAATCTCTCGCCACGAATACGGACGTATCAAATGAGTACGGTCTTCTGGGCACCACACGAAGGACCGCTGAATACGTACATACAAAACTGGTCAATCTACCGACCGCGGGCAGGCGTTATCCCGACCCTCTTCTCAGGCTGCACCCGGTAGATGCTGAAAAGAGAGGGATACGGCAGGATGATCTGGTAGAGGTGACGTCTCCGCGCGGAAAGATTCAGGTAAAGGCAAAGATCACGGAAGACATCGGACCAGGTATGGTCGCTGTCGATTTCGGCTGGGGAAATCCCACGGACAATAAACCAAACGTCAACCTGCTGACCAGCGATGAGGTCTGGGACCCGATTTCAGGGGGATACCCCAACCGGCTCTTCCTGTGCGAAGCAAAACGTGTAGAGATAATGGGTGTCTTCCCGCTGCTGCCCTTTCTTTGCTTTTCTTTCTCTTGCTGTTGCCGATATATTTAGGAGAGAAAGGGCAATCGAAGCAGCAGAATGAAAAAGTCTAAGATGATAACGCTCGTACTGGTAACAGGGAGCGTGCTCATCGCTTGTCAGCAGAGAAACCAGTACGCGAGCTGGGATGACTGCGCGCGGGATTACGGTGACCGATCGAAGTGCACCGAGGAAAAGGAGCATATGGGCGGCGGCGTCTACTATAGCTCTTATTACGGGCCGTGGTATCGCGGTTCCAGCTCCGGCGATCCGGCGTACAACCCTTCCGTGCACACCGCGAGGAGCATCGGGGTGGTCCGGGGCGGCTGGGGTTTCCATGGTTCCTTCGGCTCTCATTTTTCAGGCGCTCACGGCTGATAGAGCTCTATGAAACGATCCCCTGTTCCTCAGATCCGTAAGAACTGGCGATCTAAGCTGGAGGAGGTCGGCTTCCATTTTTATGAAATGGACGGTAAGACCTACTGGGACGAATCAGCCTTCTACGAGCTGACCTCGGACGAAGTGGACCAGCTGGAGGCCGTGACCGATGAATTGTACGGCATGTGTCTCGAACTGGTGGAGCGCGTTGTCCGGGAGGAGCTTTACGAGAGGCTTGCCATCCCTCCCAGGTTCCGGCAATACGTAGAGAAGTCGTGGGAACGAAGAGAACCGTCGATCTACGGTCGATTCGACCTGTGGTACGATGGCCGGAGCGACCCGAAGCTCCTGGAGTTCAACGCGGACACGCCTACAGCCCTCTTCGAGGCGAGTATCGTGCAGTATTACTGGCTTCAGGATTACGCCCCTCAAGAGGATCAGTTCAACTCGATCCATGAGAAGCTCCTCGACGTGCTCAAGTCCCGCATCGCACCCGTCGTGGGCCGGGACGTTCTCTATTTTTCATGCGTGAAAGAGACGCTGGAGGACCTGACGACAACGGAGTATTTGAGAGACCTGGCCATCCAGGCTGGAATGGAGACGAACCACATCTATATCGATGAGGTGGGCTGGGACCTCGCTTCACGACAATTCGTGGACCTTGAAAATAGACCTATCAACTATATGTTCAAGCTCTATCCCTGGGAGTGGATCATAACAGAGTCTTTTGCCGAGCAGCTCCTTGCATCCACGCTCTCCCTCTTTGAGCCGGCATGGAAAATGATATTGAGCAATAAGGCTATCCTGCCTCTCCTGTGGGAGATGTACCCGAACCATCGAAACCTGCTTCCCTCCTTTTTCGAGCCGCTGAATACGGAGAAAACATACGTAGAAAAGCCCTTTTTTTCCCGGGAAGGCGAAAACGTGAGGACAGGCACCTGGTTCATGAGGAAGGGGAAGAGGGTCATCTACCAGGAGTATCGGGAGTTGCCGGACTTCGAAGGCAACTATCCTGTCATAGGCTCATGGATCATCGGAGATCACGCAGCGGGCATTGGCATACGGGAAGATACGACACCGATAACGAACAATCTCAGCCGTTTTATGCCGCACCTGTTCATGACTAAGATGTAGGCGTCGCGAGGAGACCGTCCGAGAGGACTAGAGTGTCGACAGTTTGCGACTAGAAAGAGGAAGATGAAACGTCTTGTCTGGTTCAGCGGGTGGTGAATAGATTGCCGGGAATTGACAACCATGGAGAAGAACGGAGGGCATACATGGACTATGAATTCACTGCGGAACAGAACCAGACGCTATCAGATGTCGCAGGAGATCTCGCCCGCGCCGGAAAGGCTATCCTTGCCGCCGGTATCCTGACGGCTATCTACATCGTGCTCACCTTCGTCGATCCCAGAGAGCTGGTGACCGTCAACGAGAGCGGCCATGCCTTTCTCTCAGCGGTTGATTACATCCTGTGGATGCTCATCGCCCTCCTTGTTATCGGCCTCAGCTTTACGGTGATACGCCTGGCAGTACCTCTCAAGCTGATAGCGACCACTTCGGGGAAGGACATCTCCCACCTGATGGAGTTTATGGAAGAACTTGGACGGATATGCCGACTCTGCTCTACCTGTCTGATAGTCATCTGCGTGCTGCTGGCGGCGAGTATAGGCCTGGCCATCGTCGTCTTCTAATGCCGATGTCGTCTTAAAGCGTATACCTTCGTTGTCGCTGCGTCGCGCTCCTCGACGTACCTCCAGGTACGCCTGCGTCGGCTCCTCGCTGCCGCCTCGGTCTCCGCCTTAATACACATCGGCATAACCACAATTTTCCTTCCTTCATGTGCTCCCCTGGTCGCCCGGGGCACCTGGCCGAAGGCTGGGTCGTGTTTTTGAATGCGACTTGGCACGATCCTAATTTGTGTAGTCATTCAGTCAGTCGGTTGAATTAAACCGCCACCACCCGACGTGAACGAGCTTGGTAATGCGTTAAAGAAGTTGTTCGGTTTCGCTGATGCCGAATTAACCCCTGTGCGCGTTTGCCGGGGAACCTATCTTGATGATGAGGAGGGTGAAAAGGCGAGGTAGGCGGATCAGACTTGACCAGGAGGGGGCAGAAGCCTTGCCGCCTTCTTTTTTGTCTTCTGAAAATCGTTTTTGCTACTTGACTGACAATTGTTTGCTCTGAAGGCTTAGAATTTTCTGTTCTGCCTGCTTCTTCAGCTCGGGATCCGAAACGAGCAATTTGTATTTTTCGAGATATTTCACTGCACCAGCTAAATCAGATCGTTCCTCTTTGATGTTTGCAAGAAGGAGATAATCTTCCTTTGGAAGATCAGGAAACGCAGATGAATATTTTTCTAATAAAGATGGTATCACCATTGAGATCACCATAAATAAAATAAAAATCATGTACCAAGTACGGTATTGGTTATCCACGATTCGAAATACCACTATAATCACAGCGAAAATCAAAAACAGAATTAAAAGAAACCCCACTAGCCTTGTATCGTGAATAGACTGCATCGCTGCTGGTAAGGCTGCTGCTGAAACCCGTCCGAATGCAAAACCACCGAGAATAAACCCCGCTGGAGCGAGATATTTTCGCCATTGCGGAAACCTATCACTCATTACAACAAGAAGCGATATTATGCTAGCTGCACCAGTGACTATGGTCCAAGCGTCGATGAAGCTCATAACCTCTCCCTGCACAAAATTCTACTCCTGTTAGCCAGTCCGGTCAAATCTGCGTGCAATATGTTGCTCCCGCTACAGGAAAGGCAAAAGAGGGCGGGTTCGAGGGCCTGAAGGCGGCTTGTGGGCCTCAGATTATCAGGCTACCCACGAGTATTGTCATGATCTAGCTGCTCAAAGCGGGTATGCTATGTACCTTGGTTAGCCTTGGTAATTGACTGTCCTTCTAACCCAATCTAGTCAGATACGACGTTAACTCATTCGTGATTTTCTCTAATTCGTGAAACTCATTATCCGACACATTGAATTGCTCAATATTCTCATGCAGGCCGCGCAACATCGCCACTTTATCAGACGGCAGTTCTTTATCCCAACGTATTCTCATATACGTTGAGAAATCGTCTTTATTGAATGGAACAATAGAGCCTCCAAGCTTGGTTGCTTCCTCTTCCAGTCCCCTATATCCATTCTTTAGACGCTCAATCTCAGACCGAAAATATTTCTTTAGGTCTGCGTCTTTAAAAATATCACCATGCCTGAACATGATGAAGTACTTAAATCTTGAACGTACCTCTTGCCATTCTACTTCACCCTTTAACTGTGCAATTTTTGCATCAATATCTTCTGGCGATGATGGCAATGGTCCCTTTGACATTCTCTCCCTGACATCATTTTCCAAGACAACATTGTCTTTTATGTCATAATCAACTTCCACATAGTATTCGTTCTTGCTTTCTATCACACGGCTATGCAGTTCTGCGTTATCAATTTTATATTCGTACAACGTTCTATATTGTCCGGAGTAGTCCGGGAAGTGCGTATATATCATATATTGTTTCAGGCTTGGATTAAGTTGCATTTCGCCGTACCAATCATCCTTATCTTCTGCCGGGTCAAAAACAAACTCATTAGGGTCATCGTCTTCATTATCTGTTAACGTTCTGAATCCCGGGTCAGAATAGCCGTAAAATGACGCAATCTCGTTTAGACATTCTTTAACCTTATCTGCAGGAAGCTCTAAGGATGAAAGCTTAAAATTAATTTCCTTAATTTTTTCCGGTACCGGCACTTTATTTACATGCGCCTTGACGTATCCCACTACTATCCAAATAACGCCAATCCAACTCAAAAGAGGTGATATCAAGAACATATCAGCAAAGCGAAACACGAGGGTCCAGCGGGATGGCTTCCTTTTGGAATAACCGCCCGTGGTCATATCATAATAAAGGTTAACTCTTCTGAAGTTTTTTGATTTCGTAGAAGAAAGACCGAATAAGATAACAACCAGCCTAAGTAGATTGATTGCAATACACAGCAAAACACCGGACAGATAAATGCTCATCTCTCTCCCCCACACATTAAAGAAACCAAGCTAGCGGGCCATATCGGAAGCAAAATGATCGGAGAGAAAATCGTCACGAAGCTCCTTTGTCCATTTTTTACATGCTACCCCTCGTTTACGGCATTGTCAAACTAGCCTGCCATCCGCCTGGCCTTGACTTAGGGCCTCACCGTCGCTATACTCATCGTTCTCTACATTTACAGGAGGCATCTGGATGAAAGTCAACAAGGAAAAATGTATTGGCTGCAAGGCCTGCCATCCTTATTGTACCGTGGGCGCCATATCCCTGATAGAGTGGGAGGGCAAGAAGAAAAGTGAAGTGAACCAGGCCAACTGCGTTGAGTGCGGTGCCTGCATACGCTCGGGGGTCTGTCCCAAGGACGCTGTCGTTATGCCCGAACTGGAGTGGCCGAGAAAGCTCCGGTCCCATTTCAGCAATCCATACGCGGGGCATCTGCCCGCGAAGAAAGGGGCTCCGCCGCCGGCAGAGCCTAAGCTCAACGAATGGACGGGCCGCATTTCGGAAGGTATGACTGCCATCATGGTGGAAGTGGGACGGCCGGGTGTCAGCGCTTCCCTTCGCGATGTTCAGAAAATATGCATGGCGCTGGCGGCGGTGGGCGTGGAGTTTGATCCCGGGAGCGGTGTAACCGCTCTGATGACTGATCCGGCCACCGGGCGCTTCAGCGACGATATATTGAACGAGAAGGGGCTCAATATAATGGTCCAGTTCAGCACCGCAAACGAAGCATTGCCGGCGGTTCTGCGAGCACTCAGGGAGGTTTCGTCACGGATCGACACGGTCTTTTCCATCGGATTATCGAATCGCTTGGATGATCGTGCAATCATCCCGACAGCTTCTTACGCCGAGGAAGCCGGCTTTACCGTAAGCCCACACGCAAAAACCGTCGTTGGTTTGGGAAGATCCAAAAGGGGAGGGGAATAGATCATGAGCCATTCGCTGCACCGCCGCGGAAATGCTGAAAGTTTTCACGATGACTACGTGATGCTTATCATGACCAGCCCTGACCGGGCGAATGACCCTGACGTGAAACGCAAGATGCAGGAGGCCTGGGATGTTCTCTCATCGTTCGCGGCTGATCTCACCAATTTTGGCGCTGTGAGGGGAGGCGGACGCCATCGAAAGGGCATCAAGGAGTTTAAAGAAGAAAGTAAATTCCTGATCCATGCGGTCTTTAAGGATAGGGACATCATGAAGGCGTGTCTCAAGGAGATAAAGAATAAGGACCTGGGTCTTTCCGTTACCGTGTCAGGTCATTTTGACGAAGTGAAAGGGGCGTGCCGGGAGATAGGCCTCGTGCCGCATACCGTCCAGTATTCCCTTGGTGTTGTCGGAAAGACGGAACTGCTCCCCGATGAAAAGGTGCTGGAGGTCACCACCATGTGCGGCCACGCCATGGTATCCCCCAACCTTCTTTTGCACCTGGTGAAAAAAATCGAGGCGGGAAAGCTGACGCATGCTGAAGCGGCCCTGGAGCTTTCGCGCCAGTGCGAATGCGGTATTTTCAACCCCGCCAGGGCGGAGCGACTGTTGAAACAAATGGTGTAATTTTAACCTGCCGCTCCTCTATAGAGCTTCGGCGTTGAAGCGGGCAATATTTCCGCTTACGAGATTCTTACGGTAGATGCGGACAAAAAAGCGGGACGTGATCAGGAGGTAGATCACGGCGAGCAGGGTTCCGATAAGAAGATTTGAGACGAGATTGGCCGTGGAGATTCCGGTTGTGAGTATGCCGCGCATACTTTCGAATACATAGGATGGCGGCATAATTGCGCTGACCACCCTCAATCCCGCGGGCAAGGTCGAGACAGGATAAAAGACGCCGACAAAGAGTGAAAGGACCATGGGAATCGGCCAGCCGAGCCACTCCGCCGACGGTCCGAGCCTGAAAATGACGGCCGAAACGAAGATGCCCATTGCGATCCCGAAGAGCAAAAGTATGAGCATGAAAGGTAAAAGCAAGAGCCCGGTCTTGAAGGCATTATAGCCAAAGAGCGGACCGGCGATCGCGATCATCACCAGAAAACCTGCAATGCCGGAGCATATACTGGTCAGCACCAATCCGCTCAGGTATTCCCTGATCTTGAGCGGCGATGCAAAAAAGTTGATGAAGTTCTGGCTCCAGATATCTTCCAGAAAAGCCATCATTATCCCCTGCTGGATCCGGCTCATGAATTCCCACAAGATAATGGCGCCCAAAATGACGGTAACGAAACTGAACGTGTCCTGTCCCAGAGAACCGAGATACCTGCTTATGAAACCCCAGAGGATCACATCGATGATCAACCATAAGAAAATACTGACCAGTCGCGTGGGATTGCTCTTGAACAAGAAGAGCTGCCGTACAAAGATTGCGTAAGACCCTCGAAAGACTCATATGCTTATTCCTTGAGGTGAAGCGGTTCCCGGGCGACAGCGATGAATAATTCCTCCAGGTCCCTTTTTCCGTGCTCGGCGGGCAGGCTTCTCGGGTCGCCGCTCAAGAGGATTTTGCCGTGCGAAAGGAAAAGCACCCGATCACAGACGGCTTCAATTTCGTTCATGTTATGCGATGTCCAGACTATCCCGGCATGGGTCTCGAGCGTGTACTGCCTTTATTCTTTCGCGAATGAGCTGCGAAATGCTCGGGTCGAGTGATGCGGTCGGCTCATCAAGAAGGAGCAGCCGTGGCCGATTCATCAAGGCCTTGGCAAGGTTGAGACGGCTGAGTTCACCGGAAGAAAGGAGGCCTGCCTTCGTATGGACAAAACGTTCCAGATCGAACTCCTTCAAAAGGGCGTTCAGCCTCTGCTTGAGCTGCTTTATTTCATACAATAATCCGAAGACATAGAGGTTCTGCCAGACCGTGAGGTTTGCGGGCACATGGGCATAGACGGCCGCGAAGTTGATGCTCTTCCTGATTTCCGACCTGCACTCCTTCAGATTCCTGTCGAGTATCTCGATCGACCCTTCGGTCGGCTCCAGAATGCCGAGGATCATGTTGATGGTGGTGGTCTTGCCCGCGCCATTCGGGCCTAGGAGGCCGACTATTTCCCCGGGGCGCACAAAAAAAGATATATGATCGACGGCTCTCAGCGTAGCATACTCTTTCATCAGGCCAGTAATTCTTAAGATCGCTTCGTCAGCCATAGACCCGCCGGCGCACCAATTTTGGATATGCGCCATAAGCATAGCATAAAGTAAAGTTGAGGTGATTTTGATTCGTAAACAGATCGCGAAGAATCTTAGCGCTGGGTGGCTATCTGTCCTCAATGGCCGCCCTCAAGAAATTATCTACTAATACTTGAAAAAATAGTAGATAATAAAGAGGACAGAGAATATGGACCACAGGGATGATTACCAGTACTCTGCGGATAGCCGCAGACCTGGTGAATCTGCCAGCGGACAGGGAAAAGCGTCGGGGAAGATTGCCACCGCTGCCAAAGTAATCAGGGCTATAACCGCTATCGTTGTTTTCGGTGTTCCCCTGGTAACCGGAACTGCTACCCTGCTCGGTTATGGGGTCTATAAAGCCTATAAGCGCATAACCGCTAGCTCATAGCTGATATACGAGAGTTTGG
>CAWIHO010000037.1:0-110431 GCA_963835605.1 uncultured delta proteobacterium
ATATACTTCCTGAAAATGTCCCGTGCTATGACGATTCTCTGTACCTGATTTGTACCTTCGTATATCTGGGTTGCTTTCGCATCCCTCATCATCCTTTCGACCGGGTAGTCCTTCGTGTAACCTACCCCACCAAGGATCTGCACAGCATCAGTGGTGACCTTCATCGCGGTATCCGCCGAGAAGACTTTGGCCATGGCAGAGAGTTTGTCCACACCGATAGCACTCATCTTGTCCCTCTCATAGACCTTCATGTCAAGCAGGAGGGCAGCATCATAGACGAGCGCCCGCGCTGCTTCCACATGCGTTGCCATATCCGCCACCATGAATTGAATCCCTTCAAAATCAGCGATCTTCTGACCGAACTGAACCCTTTTCCACGCGTACTCGACCGCAAAATCAAGCGCACCCTGGGCAATCCCCACTGCCTGAGCGCCTACTGCAGGTCTTGACAGGTTGAGGGTCGCCATGGCGATGTCCCAACCCTTACCCTCTTTGCCGATCAGGTTGTCTTTTGTAAGCCTCACGTTGTCAAAGATCAGCTCTGTCAGGTCAGAACCGATCATACCCAGCTTCTCTTCGCTCTTGCCGATGACGACTCCCGGGTAATCCTTCTCAAAACAGAAACAGGAGATGCCCGCATTCCTTGCCGCGGGGTTGGTCGTCGCAAACACAGTAAGGAATTGCGAGTTGGCTCCATTCGTGATCATCGATTTCTTGCCGTTGAGGTAGTAATGGTCGCCCTCCTTCGTTGCAGCCGTCTTCATGTGTGAGGCATCGGAACCGGCTTCCGGTTCGGTCAGACAGAATGCAACCAGGTTGGACTTATCGGGTTCCGCGAGCTTGCCGTAAATATACTTTTTCTGCTCCTCGTTCCCGGCCACCATGACGGGCATCACGCCGACGTGGTGGGCAAGCTGTATGAGGGAAGACGTGCCTGACACTTTGGCAAGCTCTTCAGTAACCAGGCAGAGAGACGTGATATCGCCGTCGAGACCGCCATACTCCTCAGGCAGCATGAGATAGAGAAAACCATGCTTCTTGCACAAATCCACCAGGTCCCAGGGAAAGGCCCCGGTGGCATCGATCTCTTTTGCCCTCGGCGCCACCCTCTCCTTAGCCAGCTTCTCAGCTATTTTTTGGATCATCGCATGCTTTTCCGAAAGATTTAGCATGGAACCTCCTCCATGAACGGTTGCTCTCGTTTCTCTGGTTTTTTTGGTTTAACCAAAGAACGGAAACAAACTAGGCACCGCTTGCTTATTGACAAAAATAAGGCAATACTTTTAACATAATTTGCGTCTAAATTAAAGAAGAACAGGGGGAGGCGCATGTCGAAGGTTTTCTTTACCGATATGAGGGCCCGTCCGGACAGGAACCTGCTTAACAAAGTTGAAAGTCTTCTGGAGAGAATGAGGGTTGGCAGGGCGTTTAAGAAGAACGATCTTGTTGCCATAAAACTTCACTTCGGAGAGCTGGGAAACTGCGCCTTTCTGAGGCCAGTCTTTCTCAGGACCATTGTGGAGAAGGTAAAGAGCATGGGAGCCCAACCTTTCCTGACTGACACAAATACGCTCTATAAAGGCTCGCGAAGCAATGCCATCAGTCATCTGGATACTGCCGTGCATAACGGTTTCGATTATGCTTGCGTTGGCTGTCCTATCATCATTGCCGACGGGCTCCGCGGCGCAAACAGTGTCAAAGTTAAAGTTCCCGGCGAGGTGCTCAAAGAAGTTTCAATCGCCAGGGAGATCGCGGAGGCAGATCGCATGATCGCGGTCACGCATTTCAAGCTGCATGAACTCTCCGGTTTCGGCGGCGCCCTCAAAAATATTGGCATGGGCGGCGCGTCGAGAGAAGGAAAGCTTGTCCAGCATAGCACGCTGGCGCCCCAAGTCAACGTTGAGAACTGCAAAGGATGCAAGGTCTGTTTTGATTATTGCCCTGTTCAGGCAATATCATTAAAACAGAAGAGGGCAACGATTGAGGGTAGGATCTGTATCGGCTGTGGCGAATGCATCGCTATCTGCCCCGAGGGCGCCATCGAGATCCAATGGACCGATGATGTGGATCTCTTCCAGAAGAAGATGGTCGAACATGCTTGCGGCGCACTTCAAGCGAAGAAGAACACAATCTTTCTCAATTTTATCATGGATGTGAGCCCTGCCTGCGATTGTTATCCCTGCAATGATGCCCCCATTGTTAGAGATGTCGGGATACTTGCCTCCTTCGATCCGGTTTCCATAGATGCTGCCAGCGCAGACCTCGTAAACAACGAGGAGTCTTTGCCAGGGACCGTAATCAAACGGACCTTGAAAAAAGGGCAGGACAAGTTCAGGGCAGTCTACCCTTCCGTCGACTGGAATGTTCAACTGGACCACGCAGAAAAGCTGGGCTTGGGCGAGCGAAGCTATATGCTGGTAAAAGTGTGAAAGAGCGTGACGAGTCACTCGTCACTCGTCACGCATTTTTGAGGTGATCTATGCATACGATCTATGAGAAATACGCAAAGCTGCTCGTCCGTTACTCCCTGGAGTTGAAAAAGGGCGACAAACTCCTTATTAACTCCACATATCTGGCTGAGCCGCTCATCAGGGAGGTATACCGAGAGGCACTCAATGCCGGTGCACACCCTGAGATCCAGGTAGCCATCAACGAACTAACCAAGCTTTTCTACGACCATGCCAGGGATGCACAGTTGCGGTACGTGTCGCCCATGTATCTTCACGCGGTCAAGTCGTACGACGCTTTCCTGACCATACGCGCTCCGTTCAACGTCAAAGAGCTTCAGTCCGTCGACCCGGAAAAGAAAAAGAAGGCCGCTGTGGCCCAAACACGGGTCAAGAAACTTTTCATGAAGCGGGCATCCGCCGGTGCACTCAAGTGGACTCTGTGTGAATTTCCCACTGACGCACAAGCCCAAGAATGCTCTCTTTCGAGGAGCGAGTATGCGGATCTGGTCTTCTCAGCATGTTTCCTCTATTCGGACAACCCGGCGGAGGAGTGGCGGAAGGTGCGCGCATCTCAGCAGCATATCGTCGATTCTCTCAATACACGACGCAATATACGTATCATCGGCAGGGGCACCGATCTCTCTTTTACGACCCGGGGACGCAGGTGGATCAACTCCGACGGACGACATAACATGCCTTCAGGTGAAGTCTTCACGTCGCCCGAGGAGGGTTCTGTTCAGGGCAAAGTGACGTTCTCTTTCCCCGGCATTTACATGGGAGAGGAGGTGGAGGAGATTGTGCTCCAGGCCGAGCGAGGAGAAGTGAAGAAGTGGGAAGCAAAGAAGGGTAAGCAGCTGCTCGATAAAATCTTGGAGATTCCTGGAGCGAAAAGGTTTGGAGAGGCTGCGGTTGGTACGAACACCGGAATACGCCGCTTCACCAAGAATATGCTTTTCGACGAGAAGATGGGCGGTACAATTCATCTCGCTCTCGGCGCTTCATATCCTGAAACGGGCGGAAAAAACGAGTCGCCAATCCACTGGGATTTACTGGCCGACATGAAGGAAGACGGCCAGATATATGCGGACGGAGAGCTGATATACCGTAACGGCGAGTTCATCGTCTAGCATGCGAAATCCTAAATTCCAACACACCAAATTTCAAACAATGTCAAATCACCAAATGCCAAATGCTCCAAAACGCTACAACCCTTTGGGTTTGAGAATTTTGAACATTAGGATTTGTTTGGGATTTCGATCACCAGCACGCGGGTACCCGGGATTTGGAATTTTAGGCGCGCTTGCGTGTGGTGATCTCGAATGCCAACTGTATGAAGCTAGGGTGCGGATCTTACTCGATCAGTTCCAGGCGGGCTTCCACTATGCCACTCTCCAAGTCGTCTAAAAATTCACAGGATTCATCAGTGTGGCGCACACTGGGACAGGCAAGCTCGATCAACATAGAGAGGCTTTGCTGGAACCACTGAGCGTCATCTTCTGTGGGAGAATTCCCATCTATGAGCTCGAGGAATCGAACGGCTCGCACCAGAAGATTCGGGTCCCGATTCTTGCTGCCGACCAGCTCAACATGGTTGATGGCGATCTCATAGAATGAATCGGCAAGACATTCCACCTCTTCAGCGTCGATCAGCCTCATCTGCCAGAGCCTGTTTCGTGCCAGCTTGAAACAGGCAACACGCAGCAAGCTCTCCTGGAGTTCCATTTCTATGCCCGCTTACCCTTGGCTATGATTGTTCGTTGGATCATTATCCGGCTGACTTTTTATCGGCCATATTGGAAAATCCTTTACAAATTAGTACTTTATTAATACTTTCGTACTAGGCGGTTTGCAAAGTACAGCGTGAGTGCCTATAATTTTCCTTGCAGATCATTGATCTTTAGGGGGTTCCTCATGAAGCGCGTCTTCGTCTTGTTGGCAGTCAGCCTTGCGTGCCTTCTGCCAGTCTCCCTACTAGCCCAGGAGGAAGGCTACCGGCCGACCACTGAAATGAGCGCCCTGGAGATCTCCTTCAAGCAGCAGTACGACCAGCTTTCTATGCAGATAGCAGACTTTCAGAATCAGATTGAGGACTTGAAAAGCATCAAGGCGCAGGTGAATAGCATCATCGATCAGGTTCAGAGTAAGCGCTCGGCCAGCTTCACCCAGGAGACCGACAAGTACAAGCAGCTTGAGGTTCTCGTGCCTGTGGCGGTCCGCTTCTCCCAGGACCTCGAGAACAAACAGACTCAGATGAACCAGCTCGTCTCCAGAAGGGACGCGGTCAAAGCAAGGGTACTACAATGGCGCGGTACTCTTCCACCGTGGTGGTTGGAGTAGAAAGGGGGCAGATTCATGGGAATCCTGGTTAACTGGCTGGTTACAACCCTTGCTGTGCTCATTGCGGCCTATTTATTGCCAGGCGTAAACGTCAGAAACTTTTTTGCTGGGCTCTTGACAGCGTTGATACTTGGCCTGATCAATGCGATTTTGAGACCGATCCTGGTGATTCTCACCCTGCCACTGACCGTGGTGACACTTGGTCTCTTCATTTTTGTCATCAATGCTTTGTTGGTGCTCCTCACGTCCGCCATCGTTCCCGGTTTCGAGGTGCGCAGCTTCTGGTGGGCGCTTCTCTTCAGCCTTCTATTTTCCATAGTCAGCTTTATTCTTCACAGGATCTTACCAAGGTAAGCAGAAAACAAAGGCTGGTGGATAGTGAATTCTGTCTCTGACACAACATATGATACGCTAGCGGTACATGCTCTATTCTTGACAGAAATGATAGCGCAATGTATTTTATTGTGTCATGAAAATATCAACTCAAAGCAGATATGGTCTACGAGCGCTTTTCGATATTGCTTACCATTCAGCAGGTCTATCTACCCAGGTAAAGGACATCTCAGCCAGGCAGGGCATCTCGCCAAGATACATCGAACAGATCTTCCAGAAGCTGAAACGGGCTGGAATTGTCAAGAGTATCAGGGGACCCTCGGGAGGGTATTACCTGGCCCGGAGCCCCGAGGAGATCAAGGTCGGTGACATTATCAGGGCCACGGAGGGTAATCTCGATCTCGTATTCTGTCTCAGCCACGACAAGGCAGCAACCAAGAGCTGCGACAGGGCTGTACATTGCGTGGCCAGAGACATCTGGCATGAGGCATCGGCGAGACTCTTGGAGTACTTTGACTCCATCACCCTGCAGGACCTCTGCAAACAGGCCCAACAACGGGGCATCGAGCGGGTAATAGATAAACATCTGATGTATTACATCTGACGAACTAGCGGTTGGGCACCTTTTGCGCCTACTTCGTTGCCCTTCGGCCTGTCCTGCTTCGACGTACCCCAAGGTACGCCTGCGCAGTCCAGTCCTCGTGCGCCTCGTTATGCATCAAAACTTGCTCCAGTCGCATTAACCCGCAAAGCGCCACGTATGACGAGAGCGGAGCCGCCGCGTCTTTACCAATCGGCCAATCAACTAGTCAACCAATAATTGCCTTTACGGCATGGAGAACTTTTTGCTGGCGGGTCGGATGGTGAGGACCGGGCACGGCGATTTCCGTACCACCTTCTCGGCGACGCTCCCGATGAGGATATGCTCGAGCCCGCCTCTGCCGTGGGTGCCCATCACCACAAGTTCGATGTTTTCGGTGCGCACGTAATCTATGATTTCCAGGAAAGCAACTCCGGTGTGTACTGCCTTCGTAACAGAGATATCCTTAATGTTCTTGGCTACCACCTCCATGTCTTTTCCCACTTCACGTTCGATGTCTCTCTGGATGTTAACCAGATTTTCCGCAGACAGGAAGGATTCATAGGGGGTGAAATAATCCATATTCGGAATCACGTGAAGCAGATGAATCGCCGAACCAAATTTCTCGGCTATTTGGACAGCAACCTTCATAATCTCTTCCGTGTAGTCTGAGAAATCCAGCGGAACAAGAATCTTCTTGAACATAGCGTACCCCCTTTTCTTTCGGTACGCTTTTTTTATATATCGCGCCCCCTATTTAGTCAATACTTTTTGTGCTATACTATTCCTCGATAACGTGCCTGTATAGGTGGGATTTAGTATGGTTTTTGCGGCCAAGACCGTTTAGCTATCACCATGGAGAAACTAAAGATTTTAACCTCTACCCTTGCGGAAATCTACATCCGACAGGGTCACCTTGACAAGGCAAAGGAAGTTTACGAAAGACTTCTTTCCAGAGACTCAGAAAACACGCTTTATAAAGGACGGATGTCCCTTCTCGAACATGATACTCCGGACCGGAAACGGCTTCGGGCACTCACCCAATTACTCAAGAGGCTAGAAGAGCGAAGAGATGAACGAGAAACGAGTTAACCGCGTCCTCCATGTTTTGAAGCAGATGGACGTGGACGCGATTATCATCAGAGGTATGGACAACATCTTTTACTTGACCGGGTTCAGGGGTTCTGAAGGAAGCCTTCTTGTGACAAGAGGCGATATCGTGCTCCTCACGGACTTCAGGTATCTTACCTACGCGGCAGAAGTGACGAAGGATATTGCGATCGTCGAGACCAAGGGAAAGGAAAACCATCTCGCGACACTCTGCGACCGGTATGGGATCAGGAAGATGGGCTTTGACAGCTACAACACGACTTACCAGGCATATCAGGAGTGGTGCGAAACAGCACCCAATGTGGAATTCATACCTATCGGAACCGAGATTGAAACAATAAGGGCACAGAAAGAGCCTGAGGAGATCATGGCTATCCGCCGGGCTATCCAGCTGGCTACGGACGCGTTCACCCGCGTGTTGACAAAAATAGCACCGGGCACAACCGAGAGACAGATAGCCGCAGAGCTGGACTATATTATGAAAAGCCTGGGGGCGGATGGCCCGTCGTTTGAGACCATTGTGGCGTCTGGGGCGAGGGCAGCCCTTCCTCATGCAAAGCCCACAGATAAAGCGCTGAAGCAGGGAGAAGCCATCATCATAGATTTTGGGTGTCAGGCGGGCGGTTACACAAGCGATGAGACCTGCACCATTGCCCTTGGCGAGGTAAACGAGAAATTGCGAGAAATCTTTGACGTGGTGGATGAAGCCAGAAAGGCCGGCATAAGAGCGGTGAGGGCAGGGATGCCGGTGCATGAACTCGACACTGTCGTGCGGGGAACGGTCGAAGAACACGGCTACGGGGAGTTTTTCCGGCACGGTACCGGCCATGGGGTAGGCATTGCGGTACACGAGGCACCTGCTGTTACGGTCAAGACAGAGGCCTTGCTCGAAGAGAATATGGTGATTACCATTGAGCCTGGCATCTATATACCCAACGTGGGTGGCATCCGGATGGAGGATATGTTGCTCGTCACGGAGAGCGGTGGCGAAGTGCTCACGCATCTGCGCAAGGATTTGCTCCAAATCTGAGGGAGGTAGTCATGATCGTTTCCACGGCAGAATTTAGAAAGGGGCTTAAAATCCTGATCGATAATGAACCCTTTGTGATTGTAGAGTTTCAGCACGTGAAGCCCGGGAAGGGCGGCGCGTTTGTCAAGACACGCATCAAGAGCCTCGTTTCCGGGAACGTGCTCGACAGGACCTTCAGGTCTGGCGACAAGGCCGAGGTGCCCGATGTGGAACAACGTGACATGCAGTATCTGTACAAGGAAGAAGACCGATTCTATTTCATGGACACCGGCACCTACGATCAGACCTTCGTGCCGGAGACGAATCTTGGTGACGCCGTCAACTATCTCAAGGACGGCATGGTTATAGCGCTCTCGTTTTACAAGGGGAAGGCAATAGGGGTCGAGCTTCCAAACTTCGTCGACCTGAAGGTCGTAAACACAGAACCCGGTATCAAAGGGGATACGGCGCAGAATGCTACCAAGCCGGCTACGCTGGAATCCGGTTACACGATTCAGGTTCCACTCTTTCTTTCAGAGGGCGAGGTCGTCAAGATAGATACGAGGACGGGCCAGTACATAACGAGAGTTTCCAGATAGGTTCGGGTATGCTGGTCACCTTTGAAGGCATAGAGGGAAGCGGAAAAACAACTCAGGCCGACCTGCTGTACACGTTTCTGAAAAAAAAGGGATACAACGTGATCAAGACCCGTGAGCCGGGTGGCACCGGGTTCGGAGAGGCTTTACGGGACGTGCTTCTTCGGAAAGATATGCGTGTTTTCCCGCTTGCGGAGTTGCTCGTTTTTATGGCGGTCAGAGCCCAGCATATGGAGGAGGTTATTTCGCCGGCACTGGCCGAAGGTAAGATCGTGCTTTGCGACAGATTCGTCGACGCAACTTATGCCTACCAAGGATACGGACGCTCCATAGATCTCGGCATCATTGAAACGTTCAACAGGCTTGTCACCAAGGGCGTAAGGCCCAACCTTACCATTCTTTTGGATTGCGACGTTGATCTCGCTTTTAAACGGAAGAGTGCGGCAAAACAGCAGATGGACAGGTTTGAAAGAGAAAGTGTCTCTTTTCACCGAAAGATCCGGGACGCTTACCTCAAGCTCTCAGAGGAAGATAGCAAACGGTTTTTTGTGATCGATCCGAGTCTGGACGTTGAAGGAGCACACCGCATGATACGGGAGAAAGTGGAGAGTCTTCTCCAAAGCCATGGAATTTAACAGCATTGTCGGACACGAAAGACCACGGAGCCTCCTCTCGTCCATCTTCGGGAAAAATAGGTTCCCGCACGCACTCCTTTTTTCGGGTCCGCCGGGTGTGGGCAAATATACCGTGGCGGTAGAGCTGGTTAAACATCTTTTTTGCGAGACGAAGACCGCCTGCGGAGTCTGCCGGGCGTGCCAGAATGTCATTCGGAATACCCACCCTGACCTTCATACTATCAGGTCCGGGACCTCCATAGGCATAGATGAACTCCGCAATGTGAGGAAAGAAGTCTACGAATCGCCCTATGAGGCTCCCCTGCGCGTTATACTGATTGACGGGGCGGAGCAGATGACACATGAGGCCGCAAACGCCCTTCTCAAGACTCTGGAGGAGCCCCCTCCGTTGAATCTCTTTTTTCTCATCACATCCTCAGAAAAGGATGTGCCGTTGACGATTCGATCAAGATGCATGCACATCGGATTCGGCCCTATTTCGACGGAAGAGATGAAGTCTCACCTGGTAAAGACGCTTCAGCTGCCTCAACGAAAGGCGGAACTGGTAGCCTCTCTGAGCTGGGGCAGTATGAGCTCCGCTTTTTTCTGGATGGATGATGAGAATTTCACCATGAGGAGGCGGCTTGCAGAGCTTGTAATAGGAAAAAAGAAGGGCTGCGTGACCGCCACAGGGCTCTCGGAAATCATCACCGGCGATGAGAAAGGCTTGCGCTTCTATCTTTGCTTTTTGCTGTCGCTATTCAGGGACCTTTGGGTGCTCAATCAGGCAGGTGATACGCATGGCCTGGTAAACAGCGACCTGAGAGAACTACTCGAAACAAACACCTGGGATGGGGCCTGGATCGAACGTTCCATCTACAAGGTACAGGAAGCTCTCGAAAGTCTGCGATACAACATCAATCGCTGGCTTGCATTTGAACACTTAGCCCTTTCAATCATGAGATAACCATGAAAAGCTGCTATGTAAAATTTGACAGGCTAACGGGGGTGCTGGAAATGGAAGCGCCCGACGACGGGATCGGCGTGGGGGATCAGATCGTCTGCGAGATGGACAAAGGTGAGACCCTCGGAGTTGTAGCAACAGAGCCCGCCGACACGACAAAAGAGGGACTGAAGAAGATACTTCGAAAGGCCACACCCGAAGAGTTGTCGGCTTATGCAGCTCTCAAAGAAAAGGAAGCACACGCTTTTGCCGTCTGTCGACAAAAAATAGAAGAAATGAACCTGCCCATGAAGTTGCTGAGAGCCGAGTATAACTTCGGCGGCTCAAAACTCCTGTTCTATTTTTTCGCAGAGAACCGAGTTGATTTCAGAGACCTCGTCAAAGATCTTGCAAAGGAATTCAAGGTAAGAATAGAGATGAGGCAGGTAGGTGTCAGGGATGAGGCAAAAATAATAGGGGGGCTTGGGAACTGTGGCAATGTCGTCTGCTGCAAGAGATTTCTGAACAACTTCTCGATAGTCTCCATAAAGATGATGAAAGAGCAGAGTCTGGCGCTCAATCCGGCAAAGATTTCAGGAGTATGCGGGAGGCTCATGTGTTGCCTTTCCTATGAGCATGATATGTATCTGGAACTGAAGAAGAACTTTCCAAAAGTGGGGAAACGGGTTAACACCCCCCATGGTGAAGGGAAGGTGATAAAGCATAATGCGCTTAGCGGTTCCGTGACAGTTCTGCTCGATGAGGGAAAAGAAGTAACGGTGCCGATAAAGGATGTTACGCAGGGCCAGACCGGCCAAGCCGGAGGCACTTAGTTGGGAAAGCGTTACTACATTACGACACCGATCTATTACATCAACGATGTTCCGCATATCGGCCATGCATACACCACCATAGCTGCCGACATCATGGCCCGGTATAAAAGACTGCGGGGATACGAGGTCTTTTTTCTAACCGGTGTGGATGAGCATGGGCAGAAGGCGGAGAAGACAGCCGCCGAAAAGCAGATCCATCCAAAAGAATTGGCAGACACGATGGTCCACACCTTTACCGACCTCTGGCAAATGCTCAATATTTCCAATACCGGTTTTGTCAGGACCACGGAAGAGCGGCACAAAAGGGTCGTTCAGTATTTCTTCCAGAAGATCCAGGAGAAAGGGGACATATACCTCGGTGAATATGAGGACTGGTACTGCGTGCCCTGCGAGAGCTATTTCACAGAGCTGCAGCAGCAGGAAGGCAAATGCCCGGACTGCGGCCGCTTGCTGGAACGACTGAAGGAAGAGACCTACTTTTTCAGGATGTCAAAATATACTGAGCCGCTCCTGCGCTACCTGGACGAACACAAGGATTTTGTGCTGCCGGAGGTACGCTATAACGAGGTGTACAGCTTTGTCAAAGGCGGTCTTCGCGACCTTTCCATCAGCAGGACCAGCTTCAGCTGGGGCGTGCCTGTGCCGGGAAACCCGCGGCATGTGATCTACGTTTGGTTTGATGCCCTCCTCAACTACCTGACCGGCATCGGCTACCTGGAAGATGATCAGCTGATGGCCGACTTCTGGCCCTGCGATGCGCACCTGATCGGCAAGGACATCCTCAGGTTCCACGCCGTCTACTGGCCATCCTTCCTCATGTCACTCGGGATGGAGCTGCCCAAGAGGGTCTTCGCGCATGGTTGGTGGACGGTGGACGGACAGAAGATGTCAAAGTCACTGGGCAACGTTGTCTCTCCGTCCGAGATCGCGTCTGTATACGGGGTCGATCAATTCAGGTTTTTTCTTTTCAGGGAGGTGCCTTTCGGCCTCGATGGAGATTTCTCACGGGAAGCCATTGTCCACAGGATCAATGGAGATCTCGCAAACGACTTCGGGAATCTTGTCTCCCGAAGTGTCACCATGATCAAGAAATTTTCCGATGGCATATTGGAACAGGCTGGTAGTGCAGGAGGCACGGACGAACATCTTATAAGCCAGACAGAGAACCTGGTCGCCGAGTATGGGAAAGAGATGGAGAGCTTCGGCTTTCATAAAGCCCTGGCGAGTGCCTTCGATATCGTCTCGCTCCTCAATAAGTACGTGGATACCGAAGCTCCGTGGAGGCTTGCGAAGGATAACAGGGCAAGACTGCATACTGTGCTCTATAACCTCTGGAACGGCGTCAGGATAGCGACTCTTCTTCTTCACCCTTTCATGCCTCAGAAAACTGACCAGATATGGAAAGCCATAGGGATCGGAACGCCAATAGGAAGGGCCTCCCAGGATCGGGACCGCACGTTTTACTACGACGCCCAGGGGCTCTCTTCCATAGAGAACATTCCCCCTCTCTTCCCGAGAATAGAGAAATGACACCAATTCGCCTTCATCGATATAGTTTCGTTGTTTCCTCGTCCGGGTACCCGCATGCGCGTGTCTCGACGTACTTACATGTACGCCCGGGTACCCGTGTGCGGGTGGGGCTCCTCGTCACGCCTCACTCTATCTTCGAATCCAAATTGGTGTAGCATGTCTTTCACTTCTTTGAAACAGATACTCGAATCGGTATTGAAGGAGCACAAGCTTACATCAGATATCGATGCGTACAGCATATTTTCTGTGTGGGATGAGATCGCCGGACCGACTGTGGCAAACCATTCCAGGCCGGTGAGGCTGCATGGTGACACGTTATACGTGGAGGTCGATGACCCGATTTGGCTGTCTCAATTGCGCTACATGAAACAGGATATGCTAGGAAAGATAGATAAGCGGATTAAGCCCGGGGTATTCAGGGACTTAAAGTTCTTTCTTAAGTGATTCCAGGATCAGCCGGTAAGACAACCCTTTGGCATCAGCGATCTTCTTCACATCCTCGAATTCAATGTGCGTCTTGATAAGCGCGCCGCTCCGGTCGTAACCTTCTTTGACCTTCACGGGCCCGAATGACGTCTCGTGAACGGCCTCTTTCCGCTGCAAGACCCGTCGTAACTCCCTGCGCAGGCGCAAACCAAACGTCGTCGTCTCTTTCAGGACGCTGTCGATGACCGTCTCAAGGCATGCCGCACTTGTTACCACCGCGAGCCTCAGGCCGACCCTGCCCTTTTTCATGTGGACGGGAAAATAGAGTACGTCGAGGGCCCCGGCCATCCTTATCCTTTCCGCCACTGCCCCCATGTACTCCATCTCTGCGTCATCCATGTCCGTCTCAATGACCCAGACTTCTTCATGAGGTTCGGGCCGTTCTGCCTCTCCGATGAAGACCCTGACCACATTCGGGGTATCCGTCTGGTAGGTACCGAAGCCGACGCCGCTCCTTCGAAGCGAGAACGGCGGCCGTGCAGCGGGATTCTTCACATAGTATTTAACGATGGCAGCCCCGGTGGGGGTCGTCAGTTCCAGTTCCTGCTCAAAAAAGACGATTGGCAGACCTGAGAGGATCTCCACGGTAACCGGGGGAGGATTGGGCAGCAATCCGTGTGAAGTCCGCACAAAGCCCCGCCCTTGCGGAATAGGGCCGCAGTAAACCTCGTCAATGCCAAAGTAGGATACGGCCTTTGCGGTGCAGACCAGATCAATCAAGGTATCGACGTGCGCGAGTTCGTGGAAGTGCACCTTCTCCGGCTCAACGCCGTGGACCGTGCTTTCCGCTTTGACGATTATGCCGAGGATACCGAGAGCATCTTGTCTTACCTGCTCCTCGACCTTCAACGCCCGTATCATCTCTTCCATCTGCTGGATCGAGAGATGCATGTCACTTGGGCCTATCCTGAGATATGTCCCTTCAACGACACCGTGCTTCCTTTTTTCAGGGAGAAGAGACGGCAATGAAATGGGGAGCTGTTCAAGCACTTCGGTCAACACGGCGAGTGGGCAACCGGCATCGAGAAGCGCGCTGATGGTCATGTCACCGCTTATCCCGAATACGGGATCTATATACAGGAGACTCATAGCCGGTTTATCAGGGTTGCAAAGTAGGCAGCGCCAAACCCGTTGTCGATATTGAACGTGGCCACGGTCGAACAGGAGTTGAGCATGGTAAGAAGGGCCGATACGCCGCCGAAGCTCGCCCCATAACCGACGCTCGTGGGGATGCCTATCACCGGCGCCCCTACGACACCCGCCACGATCGATGGAAGCGCCCCCTCCATTCCCGCAGCCACTATGACCACCCGGGCCTTGCGGAGGAGCGGCATATTTTGAAACAGCCGGTGGATACCCGCTACGCCCACGTCGTAGAGCTTCTCGGTCTCATTACCGAAGAACATGCTCGTCGCATAAGCCTCCTCTGCCACGGGAATGTCGCTCGTGCCTGCTGATATGATCAGGATCATGCCCTTCCCCTTAACAGCATGATCCTTCTTGATAACAAAACATTTTCCGGGCTCAGCATACTCGCCCTCGGGGAAGAGCTTCTTGAGCTTCAGCCCCACGTCCCTTCCTATCCTCGTGACCAGCACGTCAGAGCCCTTTTTTCTCATAGAGCGTATGGTCTCAGTCATATGATCAAGACTCTTGCCCTGCCCGAAGAGCACTTCCTCCATGCCCTTCCGCAGCTTCCGATGATGGTCTATCTTTGTGTGGATGAGGTCCTGGAATGGCAGCTCTTTAAACTGCTCGACGGCTTCTTCCACCGTGACCGTGCCGTGCGTGACCCCCTTGAGCAATTTTCTTATCTTATCTTCCGTCATGTTCCACCATGAACGCACTTTTCACGATCTTGACCTGCTCCCCATCCAGTCCCACCGCATCAAACCGGACGTGCCTATCGAAACACTTGTGCTTCTTCATGTACCAGAGCGCGGATTTCACCATGTGCCGCTGCTTTAATTTCGTGATAGCCGAAAGTGCGTCGCCGAACTGGTCGGTGTTCCTCTTTTTCACCTCGACGAAAACGAGGTATCCACCTTCTTCGGCGATCACATCTATCTCCCCAAACCTGGTCGTGTGGTTTCTCTCAAGAATTTTATATCCTCGCTTCTTCAGGGCTTTGATCGCGGTTTCCTCACCTAGGAGCCCCTCTTGCCTCGTATTCACGATGCGGTTTTGCCTTTATCGATATAGTTTCGTTGTTTCCTCGTCGCTTTCCTCGACGTACCTACAGGTACGCCTGCGTCAGTTCCTCGTCACGCCTCACTCTATCTTCGAATCCAAATTCGCATCAACCACCTCTTTTACCCCCCTGAAGGTCTTGCGGTGGATCGGCGAGAGCCCGTAGGTGCGAATCGCCTCTTTATGCTCCTCCGTGGGGTAACCCTTATTCTTCTTAAAGAGATACTGGGGGTAAAGGTCATCATACCTTTCCATCATATCGTCTCTGATCACTTTAGCAACGATAGAGGCGCAAGCGATAAAAAAACACTTCCTATCGCCTTTAACCAATGTCTTACAGTTGGGGTAGGAGGGAACAGCAAACAGGCCGTCAACAAGAATGAGGTCCATGGGAGTGCGGGCTGCTTTGAGTGCCCGTTCCATGGAGAGAAGCGTGGCGTTGTGGATGTTCAACTCTTCAATTTCCCGAGGAGTCGCCAATCCAACACCCACTCTGTAGGCGTTAGCCACGATCCATGGAAAGAGGCTTTTTCTCTGTTGTTCGCTCAGCAGCTTCGAATCGTTGACCGGCGCTCTGACGGCAGGCAGGCCCTGCCAGGCAATGCATGACGAGATCACCGGACCGGCTAGCGGCCCGCGTCCTGCCTCATCCAGGCCAGCCACAATCCCGGTGAGCAGGCAGTTCATCAGGTTCTTTTCTCTTTGAGTTTTGCCGCCTTTCCTTTTAGGTTTCTCAAGTAGTAAAGCTTCGCCCTTCTTACTTTTGCCTTGCTCAAGAGCTCTATGGTCTCGATGAGAGGTGAGTGTACGGGAAAGGTTTTTTCGACGCCGATCCCGTATGAGACCTTCCGCACGGTAAAGGTAGCCCGGGTGTTGCCGCCGCGCTGTCCTATGACTACCCCTTCGAAAACCTGAATTCTTTCCTTGTCCCCTTCGTGGATCTTCGTATGCACCCTGACCGTATCGCCCACGTCGACCTTGGGAAGGTCGAGCCTCATATGCTCTTTTTCAAGCAGGTCGATCATCTCGTTCATGGTCTCCTCCTCTTTCGCCCAATATTCTGTCCAGAATAATGCCGATAGCCACCCTCAATGATAGATGATTGTAGTCACCTCTACCGCGGATGGGCATAAGCATCCTCTCACATTGCTCGGTCACTACGGGAGGCAGCCCCCAACCCGTGCCGAAAACTAAAAGAAAAGGCCTGTCGTCTTTCTGAACCCATGCTCTCAACTCTTCATAGTTGACTATCTCAGATCCCTGCCTTGACGACGTGCCTATGACAACCGGACTGCCTGCTGCCCTGATTTCCCTCATCATCTCCTCGATGTCCCCGACAATCCTGATCTTTGTCAAAGCCTGCGCCCTGTCAGGGTTGTAACGGGCACCATAGCCGGATTCCCAGTGCTCTATGAGCCTTTCGGCTATCGAGGTCTGCCTTCGCAAAGGAGTAACAATATAGCATAACTCCACACCGAATGTCATACAACTTCTTGCCACATCGTGTAGCTCAAGGTTTGTCAGGCTTGTTGCGACAGTATCCCCGCGTTTGTCCAGAACGGGATAGTGGATGATGGCAAGATAGACAGAGCCCATAGTTAAGACCGTTCCGAGTTCTGAGTTGCGAGTTACGAGCAAGAACGTGTTATGGACACAACCGCAGGCGTTTCGCGTCCATGGCCTTGAACTTGTAACCCGTAACGCCGCGCAGCGGTTTAACCCGTAACTTCTTTTCGCCTACTCAGTTACCTCCTCCATAATCTCTCGTATCAAACGCCTGTCTTCATCGGTCGGCTCAAAGTGTTCGAGAAGATCGGGCCGCCTTAAGATCGTCCGCCGGATCGACTCTTTCCGTCGCCATCGTCGGATTTCTTCGTGATTACCCGAGAGGAGCACGCCAGGCACTTCCATCTCCATGAAGGTCTGGGGTCTCGTGTATTGCGGATATTCGAGAAGGGGCTCCTTGAAACTTTCGTCGATGGAGGAGGCCTCGTTGCCGATGACACCGGGAACGAGCCTCGCTACAGCGTCAATCACGACGAGAGCCGCTGCCTCGCCCCCGGACAGCACGTAATCCCCCAGTGAGAGTTCTTCATCGACCAGAGAGAGCACCCTCTCGTCCACACCCTCATACCGGCCGCAAACAAGTCCAAGGTGAGGCTGGCGGGAAAGTCTCGCCGCAGTCTCCTGGTCAAACGTCCTGCCGCCGGGAGTGAGGAGGATATAGCGCGGTCTGCCAAAACGGGCATTGACATATTCCATGGCCTGGTAGACAGGCTCCACCTTCATGACCATGCCCGCGCCGCCACCGTAAGGAGCGTCGTCGCATGTCCTGTGGATGTCTTCGGCAAAATCTCTGATGTTAATGATATTGAAGCTGAGAAGGTCCTTATCTTTGGCCTTCTTGACAAGACTCTCGTTAAGCGGCGATTCGAATATGGACGGGAATAAGGTGAGAAGAGTAAAGATCATTCAACAAAAGCACCCTCAGCTATCCTGATTGAGGCGGCATCTATGTCGATGCCCAGGATGAAGCCTTCCTGCATGGGTATGAGCAGCTCTCTTTCACCCTCAATGACAATGACGTCACTTGCCTTCGTATGCATAACCTCCGTCACGTGCCCTACAGGCTCATCATGCTCGTTGATCGCCCTGAGACCAATGAGCTGGTAGTCATAGTATTCGCCTTCACTCAGCCGGGGGAGGTCTTCTTCCTTTACGTAGAGTTCCTTGCCAACGAGAAAGGAGACCGCCCCGGGCGTCTCAAGCTCTCCGAATTGTATCAGGAAATGGCCACGTTGAGCCTGTACACGAGAGGGTTTGAGCTCAATTTTCCGGCCATCACGATCTGCATAGAGTGCTGCATACCCACATAGATCCGATTCAGAGTCGTTGTAATATCGAAACTTTATCTCCCCTCGCAAGCCACGGGTGGAAAGTACCCGCCCAACAGGAATGTAACCCATTACTCTATTATCTCGAGCACCGCTCTCTTCTTCACTTTCGTGGAAGCTGCACTCAGGATGGTTCTCATGGCCCTTGCCGTTCTCCCCTGTTTGCCGATCACTTTGCCCAGGTCTTCCTTGGCGACATTGAGCTCGATGACGGATGTTTTCTCTCCTTCGATCTCAGAGACCCTTACCTGATCAGGATTATCCACTAATGCCTTCGCGATATACTCGATGAGTTCTTTCAACACGGCCCCACCTCCAACATTATTGTCTGAGTTCTCTCAGAATCCCCTCTTTTCTGAATATATCCTCAACCGTTTTGGTAGGCCTTACCCCTTTTTCGTACCACGTCTTGATCTTCTCCTTATTGAGGACTATCGTAGCCGGGTCCTTCAACGTGTCATACGATCCTACCCTCTCGATGAACCTTCCGTCTCTCGGAAATCTTTCGTCCGCCACGACGATCCGGTAAAAGGGTTTCTTCTTCGCTCCATACCGTGACAACCTGAATTTTACAGCCAAGTTCCACCTCCTTATCTGAACATGAATTGCTTTGGAAGGCCTTTAGCCCCGCCCTTTGAGAACTTTTTTATCATTTTCCTTGTTTCCATGTAGCGCCTGAGAAGTTCATTGATATCCTGAACACGGGTTCCGCTCCCCTTTGCAATCCTCTCCCTTCTTGAGCCATCCAGAAGGTGAGGCAAAAGCCTTTCCCGGGGCGTCATCGAGCTGATGATAGCCTCTGTCTTCTTGATCTCTTTTTCGGCCTCGGAAAAGTCTATGGCCCCCTTGAGCTTGGAGAGTCCCGGGATCATGCCGAGGAGAGACTCCATGCTTCCGAGCTTCTTGATTTGCTTCAGCTGGTCCTTGAAATCCTCCAGAGTAAACTCATCCTTCCGGATCTTCTTTTCAAGCTCCTTTGCCTCTTTATCATCGAAGAGTTCCTGGGCCTTTTCAACAAGGGAAACGACATCACCCATGCCGAGTATCCGGGAAGCCATCCTCTCCGGATGGAAGAGCTCGAGCGCGTCCAGTTTTTCTCCGACGCCGATGAACTTGATGGGCTTGCCCGTAACCGCCCTGATGGAAAGAGCGGCGCCTCCTCTGGCATCGCCATCCAGTTTGGTCATGATAAAGCCGCTTACGCCGAGTTTTTCGTCGAAAGTTTTCGCAACGCTTACGGCATCCTGTCCGGTCATGGCATCCACGACCAGAAGTACTTCTTTCGCCTTCAGGATCTCCTTCTGCCGGACCAACTCCGCAACCATCTCCTCATCGACGTGAAGCCGCCCGGCCGTATCAACGAGCAGCGTGTCGCAGCCCTTCTTCATGGCATAGCCCCGGGCTTCCTCGCAAATCCGGACCGGGTCCTTCTCTGTCGGAGACAGGGTTTCGATACCAAGCTGTTTGCCCAGCTTCAAGAGCTGATCTATTGCGGCCGGCCTGTAAACGTCCGTCGGCACGAGGAGCGGCCTTCTCCCTTTCTTCCTGAGATAGAGGGCCAGCTTGCCTGCGGTGGTGGTCTTCCCGGAACCCTGTAAGCCCGCAAGCATGATCGGCACGGGCGGCGATCCCAACATCTCCAGGGGCTTGTTGACCGTGCCCAGAAGCTCGCAGAGCTCGTCATGAACAACTTTCACGAAAACCTGCCCCGGGGTTATGCTTGTCAGCACCTCTTCACCCAGAGCTTTCTCCTTAACCTTCTCAAGAAAATCTTTGGCGACCTTGTAGTTCACATCTGCTTCGAGGAGCGCTACGCGCACCTCGCGCAAGGAGTCACTGATGTTTTTTTCAGTGAGCTTTCCGTACCCTTTGACTTTCTTGAATATGGTGTCGAGTCGTTCCTGGAGCTTCTCAAACATAACCTTATAAAATAACCGATAATCGTTGATTAGTCAACCGAGGAGGGGCTGACCGGGTTCGGGTCGGCATCGCCTTTTGTAAGCGGAATGGGCCAACGCACCTTTCTGCAAGGGGTTCTGCGTCTTAATAATGTGCGGTTTAGCGTACTCCTATCCAGTATCAGAAGCAGCGCGCTAAGTTGATACAATTAAACGGGACCTATCCTGCCTGGCATTTAAGTGGAGACCGAGGCGGCAGCGAGGAGCCGACGCAGCCGTACTCAAAAGTACGGCGAGGAGAGCAACGAAGCGACAACGAAGGTATGCACTTAAATGCCAGGCAGGATTAGGCGATCTCCGCCTCTTCCTCGTAAATGAGTATAGGCTTCTCGTGGTTGAGGATCACTTCCTCGCTCACCACGCACTCCTTGACGTTCGAAATGGAGGGTAGCTCATACATCACGTCGAGCATAACCTTTTCCATGATGGAGCGAAGCCCGCGGGCGCCCGTCTTCTTCTTGATGGCATCCCTGGCAATGCCCCGAAATGCGCCCTCGGTGAAGGTGAGTTTCACGTTCTCAAGCTCAAAGAGCTTCTTGTACTGTTTGGAAATCGCATTCCTCGGCTTCTTGAGAATCTCTACGAGGACATCCTCGTCCAACTCCTCAAGCGTGGCGATGATCGGCAACCTCCCTATAAACTCGGGAATAAGGCCATATTTCAACAGGTCTTCGGGCTGTACGTCCTTGATCAGCTCGGTATACTGCTTGTCTCTCCCGCCTTCCACATCAACGCCGAAGCCGATGCCTTTCTTACCGATCCTGTTGCTGATGATCGTTTCCAGGCCGTGAAAGGCACCGCCGCAGATGAAGAGGATGTTCGTGGTGTCCACCTTGATGTAATCCTGCTGCGGGTGCTTCCTACCGCCTTTCGGCGGCACGTTGGCAATGGTGCCTTCTATGATTTTGAGCAGAGCCTGCTGCACGCCTTCGCCCGACACGTCGCGCGTGATGGAAGGGCTGTCCGTCTTCCTGGAAATTTTATCGATTTCATCAATGTAAACTATGCCCTTCTCTGCCCTCTCTATGTTGTAGTCAGCAGCTTGGAGCAAGTTGAGAATAATGTTTTCCACATCCTCGCCGACATATCCTGCCTCGGTAAGGGTCGTTGCATCCGCAATGGTAAAAGGTACGTGAAGTATCTTCGCAAGGGTCTGGGCGAGCAGCGTTTTTCCGGACCCGGTAGGGCCTACCATCAGGATATTGCTTTTTTGTATCTCAACATCGTCAAAGTTGACCTTCGCCTCTATCCTCTTGTAATGGTTATACACAGCAACCGAGAGCACCTTCTTCGCAAAGTCTTGGCCGATCACGTATTCATCGAGAATCCTTCGTATCTCGTGCGGCTTCGGAATCGACGTCTTGATGAATTCGAACCGCTCTCGCTTTGCTTCCTCCTGGATGATCTCATTGCAAAGTTCGATACACTCATCGCAGATGTAGACCATCGGCCCTGCAATCAGTTTCTTCACTTCGTCCTGGCTTTTCCCGCAGAAGGAACAGTGAAGTTTCATGGTCCTTCCGTTGGTCTTCTTCATCATAGTCATACTCTCTTCTCCATAATTTGGTCTATGATGCTGTAATCGAGGGCTTGTGGGGCCGTCATGAAAAAGTCCCTCTCCGTGTCCTGTTGGATCTTTTCGATCGGTTGGCCCGTGTGATACGTGAAAATCTTATTGATCTCTTCCCTCATCCTCAGTATTTCTCTGGCCTGGATGTCTATGTCGGTGGCCTGTCCCTGTACGCCCCCGAGAGGCTGGTGAATCAGTATGCGCGAGTGAGGCAGCGCGTACCGCTTTCCCTTCGCTCCGCCAGCAAGCAGCACGGCCCCCATGCTCGCCGCCTGTCCGACACAGATGGTCGATACCGCGCATTTGACGTATTGCATCGTGTCATATATTGCGAGGCCACTTGTAATGAGGCCTCCTGGCGAGTTTATGTAAAAATGGATATCCTTCGCCGGGTCCTCAGATTCAAGGAAAAGAAGCTGTGCGATGATGAGATCCGCAACCACGTCATCGATGCCGGTACCCAGGAAGACGATGCGATCCTTGAGGAGCCGCGAGTAAATATCGTACGCGCGCTCTCCCCTGCCGTCTTTCTCAATCACTATCGGCACGAGGTTCATGGCGTCTCCTTTAGCTGTGTACTCCCCATCAGGAGATCCATCGTCTTTTCCTCCAGTAAGCTCGATTTCAGGTTATCCAGCAAATTGTGCTTCTCATAAAAGTCTCTGATATAATCATAGCCTCTCTTCGTCTCTTCTGCAATTCTTTTGATACGCTCGTCTACTTCGCCATCCTCCACGCTTATATGCTCCTCTTTTGCGATCCCGGAGAGCAGCATGCCGGCCCTGATCCCTTTCTCCGCCTGCGGCTCAAGCTCCTTTCTCAAAAGGTTGTCAATATTGCGCTCCTCCTCGGAACTGAGCCTGTTTGCCTTCATGCGTGACTTTGCTTCCTGCACCATAGCGGTCAGGCGCTTCTCCAGAAGCCGGGCAGGCACCGGGATATCAGTCTTTTCCAGTAGCTGGTCGATGATCTTCTCGGAGATCTTGTTTTTTCTCTCTGTTTCCTTCTCCTTCTGCAGCTCTGCAGAGATGCCTTCTTTCAACCGTTCCATATTTTCAAAACCGACGTCCTTTGCGAATTCATCATTGATTTCCGGCAGCCGCTTCTGCTTAACCTCTTTGAGGAGCACCTTGAAGAGCGCCTTTTTTGATGCCACAGTCTTGTCGGGATAATCGGCCGCGAAGGCTATCTCTATCTCCTTCTCCTCACCGGCTTTCATTCCGATGATTCCGCTTTCAAACTCAGGCGATAGTGTGCTGGAGCCGAGATCAAGGGGATAGGCATCGTTACGGGCATCCTTTAAAGGCTTGCCGTCAACATAGCCCTCATATTTTATTATGACCAAATCTCCCTTCTGGGCCTCGCCGCTCTCTTTTGTCACGACTTCTGCGTGCATCTGTTTTAGGGCATCTAACCTGTTATCGACATCTTCAGGACTTATCTTTAGCGGCTCTATCTCAACTTCAAGGCCCTGGTATGCGGGAAGATCAAACTCCGGCGTGACCTCGCACTCCATGGTGTATCCGTACTTGTCTTTCTCCTCGTAAAACTTGATGGAAGGCTCGCTCACCGGGTCAACTTGGGCTTCGGAAAGAGCGGCTGCGATTGTACTCTCCGCGATCTTTCTTCTCAGTTCCTCATCCATCACGTCTTTATAATAGGCAGCGAGTACTGACCGTGGTATCTTTCCGGGCCGAAATCCTTTTATCTTCGCCCGTTTTCTTAGATCCTCATAGACGTTATTCTCCAATTGGCGTACGTTTTCCTCATCAAGAATCACTTCGATTCTTCTTTTCACGCGGTCAACATTCTCAACCTGAACCTTCATGCCAAGCCTCCGGGAACGGGCAAACAGTAGATACACATCGCGCGGGTTGCACTACAACGTGAAACCTTGCAGCATGGGCCTCTGCTGTTCCTTGAAGAGTTTAGTATAACCATAAACGCGCAAATTATCAAGAGGTTGGGTGACCTAGCACCAGAGCTCTTCCATCTCCAGGAGACGCAAAGGTGGCCTTCATTTCCCTGGCGACAGGGCTTGCTAAACATGTAGTGAACCAATATATTGGCGTCATTGACAGCATGGAAAAAAGTGCTTGACATGTCATAGGGCATGATTTGCGGGTGTGAGGGAAGAATATGCTGCACGCGGACGCCTTATTCGCGACTGGGGGATAGCTAACGCGGAGCTCCATCACAAGGTTTTTGTTTGACATCCCCAATTTTTACGGTTACAAATCTACTAACAAAGTAAAGTAAGGAGGTGTCACATGACGAGGAATTTGCTGTTTTCTCTGTTTTTTGTGCTCTGCGGCTTGACTTTGGTATACGCGCCGTCGGATGCCGCGGCTCCCGCTGTCATCAAGGTGGGGATAGTCGACACGTACACGGGACCAGCCACTACGTACACTATGGATGTCCTCGACGGATTCAAAATGGCTGTCAATGAGATCAATGCAAAAGGTGGGGTACTGAAGAGAAAGATCGAATTCGTGACACGGGATGACAAATTTAAACCGGACATCGCAATCACTATGGTAAAAGAGCTGGTAATGAGGGAAAACGTCGACGTGCTCATGGGTTCAACCAATAGCGGCGGTGCGCTGGCCATGTCCGACTTTGCTAAAAAGGAGAAGATCCCGTTTATTGTTACCGATGCGAAGAGCGATAAGATTGTCGGAGAACAGGGGCATCGTTATGTGTTTAACGCGAACGAAAATACGATGATGATCGGAAAGGCGACTGCGCTTGCCCTGTCCAGGAAGCCCTACGTCAAGTACTGGATCATGGGGGAGGATTATGAGTTCGGTCATGCGTGTGCCGAGGCAATATGGAATAACCTTAAGGCACTGAAACCGAACGTCCAGCTCCTTGGCCAGTCGTGGAGAAAGGTGGGAGAGACGGATTTGACCCCATACCTCACGGCTGTGATGCAGGCAGAGCCGGACTGCATCATCAGCGCTTCCGGCGGCGGCGGCATTGTCAACTTCATGAAATCGGTGAAAGCCCTGGGCCTGGAGGGTAAGATTCCCATTTACCAGCATTACGCGACGGATCAGCTGGCCCTAGCCCCCCTCGGTCTCGACGCCCCGGAAGGGATCATGGGAAGCTCCTGCTATCACTTCTATTACCCCAACACCCCTGAAAACAAGGCATTCGTAGAGGCGTTCAGAAAGATTTACAAACGGTACCCGGGCTCGACCGCACTGTACGGCTACACCGCCGGTATGTTCATCGCAAAGGCTTATCAGAAGGCCGGCAAGGTCGACAAAGAGAAATTTGTCGATGCGCTGGAGGGCCTCACGATTGACAGTCCCATCGGGAAACTCCAGATGCGCGCGTGCGATCACCAGGTGATCCTGCCCATGTACTACGGTGTTACCAAGAAGGTGCCTGGTTACGATTTTCTGATAGGGTCGGACATGATAACGATCGCTGGTAAAGACTATCTGCCGAGCTGCGACGAAATGATGAAATTGCGGAAATGATGCGGTTTCCGACCTGAGATCGGAATGAGAGTATCATTGAAGCATGATCTATGGGGGAGGGATGAAGCGATTCATCTTGATCTGCCCGAGAGGTGGAATGTCAGCGTGCTCCGGATGGCAGGGGACAGCAAGAGCGTCCTCGATGACGAAGCGTTCAGAAAAGCCCTTGCCCCGCTCGAGGCAGTGCTGAAGGGAAAGAAAGAGATCTGCATCCTGTTTGACGACATTTCGAGGCCGACAAGGGCCTACCGCATTGTGCCCCACCTCGTCGAGCTGTTCGCCAGATGCGGTATACGCGATGAACAGGTGAGATTTCTCTGCGCGCTGGGTACCCACGCTCCACTCGATAGCGCAGCATTCAGAAGAAAACTGGGCGAAGAGGTGCTGGAACGGTTCGCCGTTTACAATCACAATCCCTACGAGAACTGCGAACACCTCGGCCAAACGCGCCTCGGGACTCCCATCTTGGTCAATAAGGAATTTCTCCGCTGCGACGCAAGGATCGGCATCGGGTCCTTTGTTCCGCATGGCTTTTGCGGACTCGGGGGAGGGTACAAAATTATCATGCCGGGCATCGCCCATATAGACGCCATCACGTATCATCACGGGACTCTCCTGCAGCAGAACCTGGCTGCGTGCAGCCCGGGCCTATACAGGGACAATCCGCTTCTCGAGGAAGTCAAGGAGTTTGGCCGAAAGGCCCGGCTCGATGCCAAGATTGATCTCCTCGTAAACAGTGAGGCTGAGGCCGTGGACATCTCCGTGGGCACGCCCGAAGAAGCTTATTCCCGATTTGCCCCGCGAGCGCTTGCTCACTATGGGACCGATGTTCCCCGGAAGGCAGACATTCTCTTTGTCAACACGTTTGCCAAGGGCAATGAGGCGACCATAGGCCTTTCCCAGGCCTCTGCCCTGCTCAAAGACGAAGGTGGCTATGTTGTGCTTCTCGCCGACGTCTCTCGGGGGCAGGTCGTCCATTACCTCCTCGGAAGATTTGGGCATGAGACTTGGGGGAGGCTCGGTCGCGGTGAACGCATGAAAGATAATAACGTAAGAAAGATATTCGTTTTCTCTCGCTACAAAGATGTGGCGGCAACCTTCTGGTTTGGAAAGAAAGAGGACGTTCTCTGGTACCGGGATGTCGGAGAAATTGTCCGGATTCTCGACGAGGAATATAAAGGGCGGGTACCCGACGTCCACGTGATCCCGGACGGCACCATTCAGTTGGCAAATCGAACGGAAAGCAGCTGCGAAGTGGTGGATGATAGAGGACCAGTAGGCCGTAAGCAGTGAGCAGTAAAGCGAAAGGTCGAGCGCAGAACGATTGAAGTATAGCGCTAGCCAAGCGGCGAACGGTGACTTTTCTTATACTGCTTACTGCTTACTGCCTACTTTTCTTGAGCGACCAGCTCCGCGAACGAATGAGGCCAACCAGCGTTATCAGACAGAGCGCGACGAAATAATCCCCATGGCGGACGTAGAAGGTTTGTCCGTCTCTCATCGAGAACGTACCTTTCAATACCGTTCTGATGAATATATCTGTCCGGGCAATGATTCGGCCCCTGGGATCGATAATTGCGCTTACGCCTGTGTTGGCGGCCCTTAGCACGAACCTGTCCGTCTCGATGGCCCTGAAAGTGTAGAATGCCAAATGCTGGTAGGGGGCCGATGACCTGCCGAACCAGGCGTCATTGGTGATGTTGACCAATACCTGAGCACCTCTTCTCACGGTATCAATCGTGATGCAGGGGAATGTTCCCTCGTAACAGATGAGAAGCCCCACCTTGCCAAGTTCTGTAGAGATGGGACTGTGTCCGCCGCCGGAAAAGAAATCACCCGTCGCCACGCTGATCTTTTCAAGGAAGGGGAAATAGTCACGGAGCGGGGTAAATTCGCCGAATGGGACGAGATGAACCTTGTCGTACCTGCCGACGATCTGACCTTTTTTCCCGAAGATGTACGCTGAATTGTAGAATCTGCTTCGATCATCTCTGAAGAGCGTTCCGAAGAGCAGATGAGTCGAGAGCATCTCAGGCAGTGCTGTTACTACGCTCCTGGCAGGGTCGGCGTCAAAGACGAAGGGCATCGCTGTTTCAGGCCATATCACAAGGTTGACACCGCGTCCCTCCCCCAAGGTGAGTCGCGAATAGACATCTAGGGTGTTTAGCTTGAACGCCTCGTCCCACTTGACGTCCTGGAGGATGTTCCCTTGGATGATCGCTGTCTTGAGCGTGCCGTCTACCTTATCTCTCAGCCGCGCGTAACCGAATACCAGGGATGCGACAACGAGCACGGCGATAAGTAGTGTGTAAAAAAGAGGCACGGGCTTTCTGCGAAGAAAAGAAAAAATAATAACGTTGATGGCGACGATAAAAAATGAGACGAAGTATGTTCCGGTTACGGAGACGACCTGAATCATCGCCAGAAAGTTGTGCTGGGAATGAGCGAGGTATGACCATGGGAAGCCTGACAGAAACCAACCCCTCCAGTATTCGCAGAGTACCCAGAGCAAAGGCACCCCAAGGTACAAAGGCACGCGCAGCGAGACTTCCAGCCAGGGGCAAAGCCAGGTCACAAGACCGACGTAGAGAGCGAGATAGAGCACGAGAAGCGCAAGGATGAGTATGGCCAGAGGAATGCTGATGCCGCCATAGGTGTTCATGGCAACCACGACCCAGTAGACAAGCCCGGTGTAGGCCATGATGCCTGTAAGGAAGCCGGCGAAGAAATTCCGGCGATGTTTCCCCTTCTCAAGCGAAAAAAGAAGGGGTATAAGTGCGACATAGGCGAGGGGGAACAACGAGATGGGGGGCTGCGAAAGTACCAGGAGAATCGCTGAGGAGAACGGCAGGTTAAGCCGCGAGTTCTTTATATAATCTATGGGAAAGGACATAGGTAAGCAGCTTCTTCTCTCTATATCTCATTCTCCGGGCCGCTCTTTCTCCCGTTTCATGATCGAATCCCTGAACGTGAAGGAGTCCGTGAATGATGAGAGAAAAAATACGTTCATAGAACGGTATACCTGAACTTGCTGATTCTTCGCAAGCCCGTTCCAGTGAGATTATCAGATCGCCCGCGACTTCGCAAGGTAAACCATCGACGTACGAAAAGGATATGACGTTGGTCGGGCGGTCTTTGTTGAAGTAGGTTCGATTGATTTTCCGGATCTGTTTGTTGTCCGTGAATAGAATGCTGAGGTCCCTATTCTCTAGGCCCGAATAGGTTAATAAGTCCTCGGTTACTTTTCGCACCCGTCGCCTGTCCAGAGCGAACAATCTTTGGGAATCTTTTATCAAAACCGCCATTTTCCATCCTTTCCGGATATTCGATTCTGTGGTGAAAAATGCCGAGGAGGATGGTCGTGAAACTCTTCTGTATCGCATGAAGGTCCTTGAGTGTCAGCTCGCAGTCGTCGAGCTGCCCATCCACGAAAATGTTCTCTACGACCTGCTGGACAAGCGTTCCTATCCTCTTGGGAGTGGGCTCCTCCAGGTTACGAGAGGCTGCCTCTACGGCATCGGCCAGCATCAGTATACCCGCTTCTTTCGTCTGCGGTTTTGGTCCCATGTACCGGAAGTCTACTTCCCGGACTGCATAGAGATACGGATCTTCCAGTTCTTTTGCCCTGGTATAAAAATGATTCACCAGTGTGGTTCCGTGATGCTGTTTAATCATCTCCTGGACTTGTCTCCCGAGCCTGTATCTCTGGGCAAGCTCGATCCCTTCCTTCACGTGGGAGAGGATGATGAGTGCGCTCATGTGCGGAGACAGTCCGCCATGGGCATCCTCGGACGTAGTCCTGTTCTCTATATAGTAATGGGGCATCTTAAGCTTGCCAATATCATGGTAGTATGCCGCGACCCTTGTCAGGACGGGATGGGCCCCTATGCTTTCAGCAGCTGCCTTGGAAAGGTTTCCCACGATGATACTGTGATGGTATGTTCCGGGGGCTTTGATCATCATCTCGCCGAGTAGCGGATGTTCAAGGTTTGCCATTTCCAGAAGCCTTATGTCAGTCATGTAGTCGAAGAGATGCTCCACAACGGGAAGCAACCCGAGAGTGATGAAGCTACTTGTGATTCCGGCAAAGAAAACAGCGCCTATACGAATGGGGAGGTCGGCGACGGGGTATCCGGGAAGACTGTGAAGCATAATCACCAGAAACGCCATGATCAGGGTCGTGTAGAAACCTGCCTTAAGCAAGACTGTCCGCTTCTCACAAGTGCCTGTAAAGTAGGCTGCCAGCACATTCCCGAGAAAAACGTAGAGAAAGACGGCAAGCCCGTCGTCCAGAATGAAGGCCACGGCCGCACCGAGGATGGTGGAGAAAATGAGGACCGCTTCAGAGAACAAGACCACCCTCATGATCATCCCGAATGCGAACACAGGAACCATGTAGAAAAGATCTTGCGCGTACTCAGGTCTATACTGCTCCAGCAGAACCATGGATATTTTTACGAGGAGGGTGGTAAGGGTGGTAAGGAGCAGGCAGAAGAAAAGGTCCTTGTCGGTAAGGGCGAATTTCCTGATGTTCTTCTCGGCGAAATGGTAGATGATGGCGATTGATCCAAAGAGGATGAGAAACAGAAAAAGGAATCGCCCGGTGAATGGTTTCTCCTCTTCCTCTCTTGCCCTCAGTGCCGAGAGTTTCTGGAGATCGGAGGAGCTTATCCTTTGACCCTCCCTGACAATGATCTCACCCTTCTTTATCGTCGCTCCACTTCCCCCGACCAGGAAATCGTATGGCGCCCGGATGGTGCCCGTGGCCGCGCCACCTATAAGGTAATCCTCGGTCGCATAGGGAATCTTCACATAGATGATAGTCGCCAGGATCAAACAAAAGAGCAGAATGATGGCGTGCTTATTATTGATGAGTCTCGGGTGGATGTTCTCTTTTTTCCCCGACAAGCTTCTCTCCCCGAACAAGCTCTCTTCTTTCATAGGCTCTGATGATCTTCTGCACCAAAGGATGGCGCACAACATCTTTTTCTGTGAAGTAGATGAACCTGATGCCTTTTGTGCCCTTCAGTACGCGTTGTATTTCCACAAGGCCCGACGAACGCTTGTCGGGCAAGTCGATCTGGGTGATATCCCCGGTCACAACGCACTTGGAAGAAAAGCCAAGGCGCGTTAAGAACATTTTCATTTGCTCCGACGCGCTGTTCTGGGCCTCGTCCAGGATAACGAAGGCATCATTGAGTGTTCTGCCGCGCATGAACGCAAGAGGCGCTATCTCAAGGACGCCCTTTTCCATAAGTCTCGCTGCCCTGTCCATGTCGAGCATATCATACAGTGCATCGTGTAGAGGCCTGAGATAAGGATTTACCTTCTCGTACATCGTTCCCGGCAGAAAACCGAGCTTCTCGCCCGCTTCAATGGCCGGTCTGGCGAGTATGATCCGTGAAACTTCCTTTTTGTAATAAGCGGAGAGGGCCATAGCCATGGCTAGATACGTCTTGCCGGTGCCCGCGGGACCGATACCGATCACTATGTCATGTTTTCGTATGGCCTCCACATAGGAGATCTGGTTTTTCGTCTTCGGTACAACCACCTTCCGCATAGGCGGGATGAATATCTGATCTTTATAGAGTTCATCAGCCCCTTTCTGCGTGTGCGCGACATACCTGACGGCCTGATCGATATCGGAAGGCCTGATGACAAACCCCTTCCTGACGATGGTGGCAAGCTCATTGATTACCTTCCCGGTGCTTTCAACTTCCTGTTTATTTCCGATGAGGGTAAGGTGGGTGCCGCGAATGCTTGTCTTTACGTTAAAGTATTTTCGCAGGTGGCGGATATTTTCTTCTCTGGGGCCGAACAGATTGCGAGCGAGGTGGGTATCGTCAAAAGAAAGCCTTAGAACATCCTCTTCTGGATTGGTGTCCAAATACTTTTTGCTGCCTCCTTTTTTAGAATATTTTGGAAATATTATAGCACAAAAGAGGCCTTGTTGTGAAAAAAGAGTGCAGGGCGGGTTTCATTGGAATCAACCCCGGCGCAAGCGGAAGGGCTTAAGCCTGCAACCCTTTGGGCTATAAAGATGCGCATACTCGCGGACGATAAGGTCCTAGGCCCGCACTCGGAGGAGTGGAAGCGAAGAAAAGGCCACGGAGAGACAGGCTATGTTATTTGCGGATCTACAGGGATCTCCCACAAAGGCTTTTTTACTTGCACTCGCCATAGTCGGACTCTTTTCTCTCTACCCGACAGCGGCTCAGGGTCAGGCTATGGAGGTGAACGCCAGTGTGGGCTCGCTGTCGTTCGTGGGGAAGAGCAATGGCCATGCCGCAGATTACGACAGCGCCTTGGCCATGGTCGCCTCGCTCCTGAGGAGCAAATTTGAACTACCGGTTTCACAGCCGAAGCTTCTGCTGTATCCCAGCCGTGAAGCCTTTGAATCAAACCTTGTCCACGTTGTCCGGTTCGATCCGGTTTACGCTCGGGAGGTGGCGGGGTGGGCGGTGGCGGTAGGAGCACCAGAAATGGTGCTTGCGAATGAGGAGGCACTTGAGCGCATTCCTTGGTCGGAGCGGATCCGTGTACTGGCGCACGAGCTGGTGCACACAGTCCAGTATGGACTGGCTGGCGGTCGGCGCGGTACATCTGATCAGTGGTTGCGTGAAGGTTTTGCCGACTGGATCGCCTACCGTGTGCTGGAGTCCCTTGACCTGGGAGGGCCGTCGGATAGGCGGACTCTCCTGCTTGCGCGCATCAAGGGCACAGCTCATCGTTCGTCCTGCGCACCTCTTTCTGAGATGGTGACACTGGAGGACTTCATGAAGTCACGAATCCGGTTTGGCGGCTCCTCAGCGTACGGCCAGTCTCTCCTGGCCACTGAATTCCTTGTCCAGAGGCATGGAGTACAGCCGGTCCTCCATTATTTCGGCTTGTTCAGGCAATCGGATGACCGTCTCAAAAACTTTCGCACTGCCTTTGGTGAGGACCTGGCCGCTTTTGAAAAGGAGTTTGTAGCTTATCTGCAAGACCCCCGGTGAAAGACCGGCAAGCGGTTCGCTTCTCGGTACTTGTTTCTCACTATTCACTAAGTACTATTCACTGCCTTTCTGGCCGCCAGGTGGGCGACCTGAGCTCGCACGTTGAGGAGGTAAGCTTGTTCGAGCTGTTTCACGTGCGGGTTTGCGTCATACTGTTCGGCTTTTATTCGTGCCACTACGCGTTCGACAGCTCCGCCTTCAGCGTCGAGGAGTTCACAGACCCTCTCTTTGTAAGCCTTAGCTTCTCTGATAGATCGCGCAAAAAAATCCTTGACCTCCTGCATACCTACAAGGACAAAGTGGTGGCCCTGGCAGAGAATCTCTATGGGTAGAGCTGCAAGCCGCTCGATAGAAGCAATATACGTATCATAGTCGACCAGGAATTCTGTGATGATCTGCCCCGCTCGATCGAGGCAGCCGCAAGCCTCAGTGGCCATCAGTATCTTTTTCTCGGGTACGTAATAGCTCACATGGTCGCGAGTGTGCCCCGGTGTGGCCAGCACTTGAACAGTAACATCGGTCCCCAATTCGATTGTCTGCCCGTCTTCAACGATCAGATCAACGTCGAAAGGCAGAAAGGGCTCGTTGCTCAATTGGGAAGTGTCCACCCCATCGACCGAAGCGACCTCTGGGGTCACCTGGGCGCTCAGTTGGGTCATTAATGCGATGGCGTTCGGCCTTTTGATTATTTCAGCCGCCCTCATCGATGCCGCAACCTGTAACCCGGAAAAAGCACGCCGGAGATAGCCGGCCGCTCCGCAGTGGTCCCAGTGAACGTGGGTTAAGAAAAGTATCTCGGGCTCTCTGTTCATCAATACTGAGCGAATCATCTGTTCGGCGATCCGCCACATGCAGGTGAAGCCTGCCTCGAACAATACGGGCTGCTTGCCGTCAAGCAGATAGACAGGTGACCACGGGATGCCGCAAACATAGAGCCCATACGCTACCGGGCCACTACCACCGAACACCATGGTTAACCTCCCAACGGGTATCGGATATTATACCAACTTATACAAAAAATAGGGGCAGGGGCATAGGGCATGAGACCTCCAGTTTACCCTGCCGAACCCACTAAACAGGGGTTATATCCGATCCTCAAAATAGTTGACAGAGGCTACTCAATAGTAGTTATATATTACAAACCATGTGAATTTTTTAACTATCTTACGGGAGGTGGTGTATGGAGATTAAGACTATCGGGGTACTCGGCGCTGGGACGATGGGCAACGGGATTGCGCAGGTCGCCGCACAGGCTGGCTTCAATGTCGTCATGAGAGATATCGAGGACAGGTTCGTGCAGGGCGGTCTCAAAAATATCGACAAGTTCCTCGCGAAGAGCGTAGAAAAGGGAAAGATGACTGCTGACCAGAAGAATGCGGTCATGGGGCGCATCAAGGGTACGACGAAGCTGGAGGATATGAAGGCTTGTGACTTCATCGTTGAGGCGGTCCTTGAGGTCATGGACCTGAAGAAAGAGGTGTTCAAGGCCCTTGACGAGATGTGCGGTCCGGAGGTCATTCTCTCGACAAACACATCATCGATGTCGATCACTGAAATCGCAACGGCAACCAAAAGGCCTGACAAGGTTGCCGGAATGCACTTTTTCAATCCGGTTCCGCTCATGAGATTAGTAGAGGTTGTGAGAGGTCATTTCACCAGTGACGCGACAGTCGCCACCTGTATGGATGTTGTCAAGAAGCTCGGCAAAGAGGGTGTCGAAGTCAAGAAAGATGTCCCTGCGTTTATCGTAAACCGGCTGATGATCCCGCACTTCATCGAGGCCATGGTGCTGCTCGAAGAGGGCGTAGCCTCGAAAGAGGACATCGACAAGGCCGCAAAGCTTGGCCTCAACTACCCTATGGGGCCGTTTGAGTTGATGGACCTTACGGGTCTCGACATCAATTTGATGGTGAATGAGTATCTGCGCAAGGAGTTAAAAGCTGAAACAAAATGGCAGTCTTCCCACACGCTTAAGAACCTGGTAAAAGCGGGTCGCCTCGGCAGGAAAACAGGAGCCGGCTGGTACGAATATAAGTAAAGTCAGGAGGCACCCATGAGTTACGAGACGCTGTTACTCGAGAAACAAGGCCCGGTAGCTTTAATAAAGATGAATCGCCCCCCGGTAAACCCTCTGAATATAAAGCTCTACCTGGAATTGTACGATATGCTCTGTGAGCTCGAGAAGGACGAATCGGTTGCCGCTATCGTGATCACGGGAGCGGGAGAAAAGGCCTTTGCCGCCGGGCTGGACGTTAAAGATGTAGCGAACAAGAGCGTGGCGGAGATACTCGATTTTCAGAACACTGTACCTAAGAAATGCTTCGAAAAACTTACCGGCATTGCGAAGCCGACCATAGCCGCGGTCTTTGGTCTTGCCCTTGGCGGGGGCAGCGAAGTCGCCCTCTGCTGCGATCTGCGCATCGCGTCGTACTGACGCAATCTTTGGGCTTCCTGAGATCAACCTCGGCATTATGCCGGGCTCAGGGGCCACGCAGCGGCTTTCCAGGCTCGTAGGAACTTCGAAGGCCAAAGAGCTGATGTTTACGGGGGACACTATCGGCGCTGATGAAGCCTTTCGTATTGGTCTCGTCAACAAAGTCGTGCCGCGGGAGAAGCTGATGGAAGAGGCGCTTGCGCTGGCAAACAAACTGGCGGCGAAGCCAAGGGTTGCACTCTCTCTTATCAAACAATGTGTGGACAACGGCATGAATATGGACCTTGCGTCCGGGCTGACGCTGGAGAGGAATTCGTTTGTGATCGCCTATGCGTCTGAGGATGGACGTGAAGGTCTGAGTGCATTTATAGAAAAACGAAAACCAAGCTACAAGGGAAAGTAACGTAGCTAATTTTAAGGAGGAACTTATGGCAAGGAACGCATGTATCATCGCTGGCGGCATGTCCAAATGGGGCGTGCGCGAAGCGAGCCTCGTGGATGTATTCCAGGAGGCAGGAAAAGCCTGTGTTGAGGATCTCCCCGGGTTCAACAAGAACGACATCGACGGGCTGATCGTGGCCACGTCATATGCGGGAAGATGCTCTTTCCAGGTCAATACGGCGCCGGTAATCGCCGAGCGTCTCGGCCTCAAGCCGACGTCGATCTGCGCCCGCGTGGACGTGCTTTGCGCCGGTGGAAGCGCCGGTATCATCCTGGCGAAGGGTCTCGTCGAGTCAGGCATGGCGGATTGTGTCATGGTTGCCGGCGGCGAGAAGCTCTACACGCCGCAGAAATGGGAGATATTCTACAGTGAATTGGCATCGATCGACCATGACTGGGATGCTCCCCACGGTCTCGGTCTGCCGCCGCCCGTATTCGCGATGACGGCGTCGGCCCATTTCAAGGCTTACGGTACCAAGAAGGAAGACTCTGGCTGCCGTTTCAGTCGCGAACTACAACTACGCGAGCGACAACCCCAAGGCTCAGATGCAGCGGAAGCTGACCATGGAAGAAGCCATGAGTGCGCCGGTCGTCACGATGCCGCTTACCCTCTATGACTGCTGCCCTATCACCGACGGCGCTGCCGCGGTGGTGATCGCGAGCGAGGAGTTTGCGAAGCGGTTCAATAGACCGCTCGTCTATCTGAGGGGGCACGCCCAGGTCACGGCAGCACAGCGTCTCCGCCAACTGGCCGGGCGAGCATGCGGGTGACTGGTCGCACATGCGCGTGGCCGCAGCCAAGGCGTACGAGCGCGCGAAGCTGTCACCAAAGGATATTAACGTGGCACAGACCCACGACTGCTTCACTATCTCCGAAATCATCGAGGCGGAGGAACTCGGCTTCTGCAAGAAAGGTGAGGGAGGCGCGTACGCCTCTTCGGGACAGATCCTGGTCGGGGGCAAGGTCCCCATCAACACGGACGGCGGACTTCTCGCGTGCGGCCATCCTTTCGGCGGCACAGGCTGCCGTCAGGGCGGCGAGCTGATGCGCCAGCTCCAGGGCCGTGCGATTCACCAGGTGAAGGATCCGGTATTCGCGCTCCAGCACAATCTGAGCGGCATGAACGTCGAGCATACCATCATCATTTACGGCAAAGAGCCGGTATCGAGATAAGGAGGCGAACATGGCTGTATTAGGAATCCCCGTATTGGAAGATAAATATCCGGTGACCATGGATATGTGGCCGATTCAGTGCAAAGAGTTCAACCGGGTCTGGCCATTTTACGAAAACCTGAAACAGGGAAAGTTCACAACGACCAAGTGCAAGGGCTGCGGCAAGGTATCATACCCGCCGAGAGTGATCTGCCCGGAGTGCTATAGCGAAGACCTGGAGTACGTCGAGCTGCCCAAGAAGGCGAAGGTCTTTGTCTTCTCCGAAGAGCTGAAGGGCGTGCCTCTTGGCTACGACTCTCCGCTCATCCACGCAACGATCTTGTTCCCCGCCGGAAGCCCCATCAAGAGCCTGGTTACCAAGATCATAAACTGCCCCGCGGGCAAGCTGAAAGATGGCGATGAGGTGCAGTTTGTGGTCTTCCCTGTTGCGGCGCATCCCATTGATATAAAGGGTGGCATCGCAATGAAGGAAAGGGTCTTCTTCGCTTTCGAGCCGGTGAATAAGTAGTTTCAACGAGGCTTCAACAAAAAGGGGCGGATCTCACATCCGCCCCTTTTGCTATCAATCGTCAGCACACTAACTGTTACGAGTTTCGAGTTACGCGTTACGAGTTAAAAGCAGAAACATGTTAAGCTGGAAGCACTGAAATGGTCTTAAACCCGTAACTCGGAACAGGCCGCTCGCGGCCCGATAACACGTAACACCAGATGCGGCCGAAGGCCGCACTCAGAAATACATCCCAAGACTAATGATGTTCGCGTTAATCGATCGGTTAGGCGAGGACGTGCCAGCATTCGAATAGTGTCTGTATCTGTCTTCGATGTAAAAGTTCTTATAGCGATAACCGATACTGCCCTGGAGAATGAAAAACGCATGCGTTGCCTGTTCGGTATAAGCGATTGTGCTATACGCCCCACCGGTGCCCAACGTAAAGAAGAAACCAGAATGGTCCCTGCTGAATGGATAAGCCTTGACGCCAAGATTCAATCCCACGTCGACTCCATCAGTAGGCCTCATAACGTAAGCGAGATACGGCCCTGCTTGTATGAGCCATTTCTGCGAAATGGGCATCTCATGAGAGTAAGCGGCCTGAACGAAGTTATACGGACCCTCCGCGATATTGCCGACGCTGTGTTTTTCGCTCCAGAGGGCAAAGCCATATCCCACAGAGAAATTGTTCTCAGAGGCCCATACCGGCTGTGATAGGATGAGCGATGCAGCGATAATTAAAGATACCTGCAAGGATCTTTTCACGGAACCCCCTTGTCCGGGTCAGTGCTAAAAAAAATCTTTAGCTCAGGTGCATAGAGCGAGAAAGAACCATATGCTATTTATCATAACGAGAAAATATTGTACAATCATTTCTCAATGCGTAACGCCGCTCTTTCAGTTTCTTTGCTCCTTCTCGCAATCTTTTGTGCCCCCTGTCTTGGCAAGGAGTACACGGTGAGTAAAGTGATTGATGGGGACAGTATCGTTCTGGAGACGGGCGAGCAGGTACGCTACCTCGGCCTAGATGCGCCGGAACTGGGCATGAAGCAAGGTGGAGGTCCTCAGTTTTATGCCAAAGAGGCGACGGCATTCAATAAACAGCTGGTGCTCCTTAAGAAGGTGAGGCTGGAGTTCGACGCAGAGAGACACGACGCGTACGGCAGGCTTCTTGCTTACGTATTTGTGAAGGATCTATTTGTGAATGGGGAGCTGGTGAAGCGCGGCTACGCAAGGGCCATGATCAAGCCCCCCAACCTGAAATACAAGGACCTTCTCATTAAATATCAGAATGAGGCCATGTCAAAAGAGATTGGCCTCTGGCAGGAGAAGAAAACGGACACAGCGTCGTATTACGTGGGCAACAAGAGAACGTATGTCTTTCATAAACCTGACTGCCCGTACGCGGGTAAGATACCAGAAAAGAATAAGATCATCTTCAGGAACCGGCTTGACGCCATAAAGATAGGCTATACGCCATGCAAGAGATGCAAACCGTGAGAGAGCGCGGACCAACTTTTCCATCGGTCAGAATTTCGAATTATTCGAATTTTTAAGAAAGAGCGAGAAAGTGCCGATGAATCTGTCATGAGCTCCGAATACCTCGACTACTGGGGCCTGGAAAAGGAACCATTTCACTTGGCGCCCGATGAGGAGATGATGTACCTCGGAGGGCAGTATTATGAATGTTTCGAGAGACTGCTGTACGCTGTCAACACCAACAAGGGTGGTGCTCTGCTTGTCTCGGAGGAAGCCGGACTGGGTAAGACAACCGTCCTCTTGAAGCTGATTGGCGAGCTCAGGGCCGAGTATGGCGACCGGCTGAGATATGCCATGATCGACCACCCAACACTCACCGTCTCCCAGATGGTGGCCAGCATACATGCGGGCTTGACCAACACGCGGCCGGACGATGATAAATTCAGAAACCTCCTCGGCATCAAAGATACGCTGATGGAGCTGAAGAGATCCGGAGGCAGGGCGCTCATTATCGTTGATGAGGGGCAGTTGCTCTGTGAACGGAAGGACGTGCTGCAGGAGTTGAGAATCTTACTCAATCTCACTTACAGCAAAGAGTATCTATTGACCGTGATCCTGTCCGGCCAGAGGCCTCTGTGGAACACAGTAAAGGGCATCCCGGAATTCTGGCAGAGGCTTCCCGTCAAGTACTATCTTATCCCGCTTACATTTGAGGAGACGAAAGCGCTCATCGAGTGCAGACTTTCCAAGAGTGGGCTCGATGACGAACGGGACATATTCACAACAGAGGCCCTCGAGATCATTCACCGATTTTCCAAGGGGCTGCCCCGCACGGTGGTGGCCCTGTCCGACCTTGCCCTGCTCGTCGGTTTCTCGTATCAAGCCACCAAGATAGGGTTCAAGGAAATCTCAAAAGCGATCAACGCCATGTCGGGTAAGGGGGACAGCCTCCCCTACGTGGCTGAAAAGATGGCCGCCCCTCCCGCGGAGGAGCCAGACGCTTCTTTCATCAAGGGTATTATAAGGCGCATCAGGGGCTAATAGTGTAAGACAAATCCCAATATCGAATATCCAAATTCTAAACAAACTCAAATATCTAATATTCTAAACAGAACGCGCTTGTCCGCGTTTTGGATTTTGTCGAATTCGAATTGATATCAGGCACTCGCCCGGAAGGCGGTCATGCCGGGTTAAATTTCGATGGATATCGAGGCGCTCCGAAACGACACGAACGGAGGCGTACTAGATGTACGTCGACGTGAGGGGCGGAGAAGGGCAACGAAGATAGGCGCGAAATTTAAGCCGGCATTCAGGCGGTTCTCAGGAGGCGCTTGTCCCCGCTTCTGATGGTGAGCCTCGTTTCGTCAAAGTACTCGAGCAGCGGTATCATGTACTTTCGAGATACACCTGTGATGTTCTTGAAGTCTGACGGCATCATTTCCTTATGCTTCTCCAGGTGGTCAATCACTTTCTTCTTCAGCGTGTCTATCACCCCGGCATGGAAGTACATATCTCCCTTGATCTTGGCAACTTTGCCCTCGTGGGCAAGTTTCCCGAGCATGTCACGAAGGCTGGCCTCTTTGATGTTCATATCTGCGGAAAGCTCGTTTATCATGGGCGGCGTAAGCCCCGACCGCTGAAGCTTCTTGAGAATTTGCTCCTCCTCCTGCTGTACCGACTTGTCAGCCGGCCGCGCCGCACCTCTCAGGAGTACCTTGTCTTTCTCCAGTTCCAGATGGCCCGCTTTGAGAAGTTCCTCAAGGGCAACCTGGAATATGTGCGGTTCCACCTTGGGCAGTCTCGTCCGTAGCTCTTCCTTGGAGATGCCCACTTTAAGAGGGTTCTTCGCATGAAAGTCTGTAAGGAGCGCCTGCAGCCTAGCCTTATAGTCGGAAAAATGTGTTGAGTGGATGAGGGTTCTCCCGATCAGTATTGCCTTTCCGCTTCCGGTCAGTTCCGTGATGGATGTTTCAATAGCCTTTTCTTCTGTGCCCAGGAGGACGGCGAGTGTCTCTCTCCGCATGCCCTCGTATGTTCCTTTCAAGATATGATACTCGGCCCTATCGACGATGCTGCCCTCACGCAGCAGAGAGAAGGTCCTGGCAAGGTCTCCCGTCTTTTTCACGTGTCTTTTTGGCAGGATGTCAAGCACTACGCCTCCGCCAAGCGTCTGTACGCTATAAGATCCCCGTAGAATATACCTGTCCCCGGGTAGCACGACTATCGGTTCCATGAAAATGAACTGCGCGAATACCTCTTCTCCCGGCTCTACACTTTTCCGGTCGAGTAAGATGAGTCGGGCCTCCACCTGTGTGGTGGCAACATGAAACCGTAAAATGCTGCCATTTTTTATCGCTTTGAACGGCAGCTTGAGATACCGGAATGTTGCGTCAATGCGGCTGGTCAGCACCAGGCTTTCCGGCCTGCCGACAAGCGTTCCCCTCTCGATCTCCTGCTTTTCCACTCCTTGTAAGTTGAGCGCTACACGCTGGCCTGCCGCCGCTTCCTCGGCGTCCTCATGGTAGGCCTGCACATTTCTTACTCTTGCCCTCCTTCCGGTGGGATAGATCTCGACCTCTTCGCCCACACGAATCTGGCCGGAGATGCACGTACCCGTCACGATTGTGCCGAAACCTTTTATGGTGAAGACGCGGTCAACGGGCAATCTGAAGATGCCTGCTTTTGACCGTTCCTGAATCTCATCGGCTACCCTTCTTATGTGCTCCTTGAGGAGGTCGATGTTTTCGCCCGTCGTCGATGAAACGGGAATGACAGGTGCGCCTTCAAGGAACCTACCCTTGACGAGGTCCTGTATCTCCTCCTTAACCAGCTCCACGATGTCGGGTTCAACGAGATCTTTTTTTGTGATAGCGACAATGCCCCTTTTGATGCCCAGCAGTTCACAGATATCGAGATGCTCCCTTGTTTGCGGCATGACCGATTCATCAGCCGCAACGACGAAGAGCACCATATCAATGCCCCACGCTCCTGCCACCATGTGCTTGACAAAGCGTTCGTGGCCGGGAACGTCGACGATGCCCGCCAGAAGATCGTCTCCGAATCTGTAATGGGCAAAACCCAGCTCTATCGTTATGCCCCGTTCTTTTTCTTCTTTGAGTCTGTCGCAATCAATGCCGGTGAGTGCTCTCACCAGAGCGGTTTTGCCGTGGTCGATATGTCCTGCGGTGCCGATGACGATCTGCTTCATGCGGCATATAGTATACGGGCGGCTACCTCAAAAGTCCATTATGCCAGGTTGCCTTTTGCGCCTACCTTCGTTGCCCGCACGGGACCTAATTGTTTTAGCCGGGTACCCGCGCGCTGCCAGGCTCTTCATTCGCGGGTGGCCCCCAAGGTACGCCTTCGCAGTCCAGGCCTCGGAGCGCCTCGGTATGCATCAAAACTCAACTTGGCATAAGGCTTTGCCGCACCGGAGGAGGAGGGTCTCTTGAAGAGTTACTTGATTGAGAGTAACTCTACCTCGTAGATTAACGTGGCGTTGGGGCCTATAGCCGGAGGCGCTCCCTGTTCACCGTAGGCGAGGCGGGGCGGTATGAAAAGTTGCCATTTTGCGCCAACGCTCATTAATTGCAGAGCCTCAATCCATCCCTTGATCATCTTGTTAACTTGAAAAACGAATGGTTGTCCACGCCGGTACGAGCTGTCGAACTCGGTGCCGTCGATAAAAGTCCCGCGATAATTTACGACAACGGTATCTGTTGGTTTCGGGATACGCCCTGTGCCCGCTCTGATGATTTTGTATTGCAGTCCGCTCGGCAGGGTTCTCACGCCGTCCTTTCTCGCGTTTTGTGCAAGAAATGCCTCTCCCTCCTGTTTGTTCCTTTCCGCATCCTGCTTCATGAGTTCGGGGCTTTTCGCCGCTATTATCTTGCTGACACCGGCCAATGTTTCGGACATTTGCTGGTCGTTGAGAAGAAGCTTCCTGCCTGAATAGGCATCCCTGAAGCCCCTTGCCACAAGGTCAGGGTCCACTTCCATGCCGAAGTGCCTCATATCGGCGCCCGTCTGTGCGCCTATGGCATAACTCGTCTTCTCCTTGTCCGTCCTGAGTGCTTGATCGTCCGCTCCATAGGCCATTCCCGCCATAAGCCCCGCAACTACGACCGTGAGCGCTTTTGCCCAGGATTTCATAGATGACCCTCCGCTTTTTTTGTGATAATCTAACGCCAGGAAGCGTAAAAAACAAGGCTAAGGAGCACAGTTTCGTATTGTTACCCCACCACCCGGCGAAGGTATGGAAATAGTGGAGCCTCTCCAGCTACGAACCCCGTCAAAAAATGTCGAAAACGGTAGGCCTAATTCGACAGTAATGTCGTTTGTCTGTTCCTTTCATGCGTCCTATGCGGGCCGATCATTGACGCGAAAGCATGTAGAACCGTTAGGCAATCAGTTTACAGGTGGGCCAATCAAGGTAAGGAACTCTCACCTGGCATGGTTTATGCTCTTCAAACGCCAAACCTGAGCCCCGCTCAGGAGGGGACGTTGACACAAGAATTTTTGGGGATTATGCTTTGAACAGGAGGAAGGCTGAGAGATGAAAAAGGTTGCTGTTATTATTGCTCTTGGTGTTTTTCTTTCTTTCGCTCTCTTTTCAGGCGCCCTCTTTGCTGCCGGACACGGCGGAGGAGGCCATTCCGGTGGCGGGTGGCACGGAGGTGGCGGGTGGCACGGGTGGCGGGTGGCACGGAGGGTATTATGGTGGCTGGCGGGGCGGCTATGGCTGGTACGGCTTCGGCCTGTGGGGGTATCCCTACGGTTGGGGGTATCCTTACGCCTACCCCTATGGCTACCCTTATTATGGCTACCCTTATTCCTACCCTTACGCCTATTCCTACCCTTCTTACCCGCCTGCTGATACGCAGCTTCCGGTCCCCAGCGAACCGCAGCAATCTTACTGGTACTATTGCCAGGATCCGCAAGGTTATTACCCGTACGTCAGGAACTGCCCGGGCGGGTGGACGCAGGTAGTTCCGACGCCGCCCCCAGTCGGGAAAGGAAGGTGTGGCACCATGAATTGGAAACGAGCTCTTCTGTTCTTCTCTGTCTTAGTAATGCTCTCGGGATGCGCAACGATGCCAACCGGCCCGAGCGTCACGGTGCTCCCGGGCCCGGGAAAACCCTTTGAGGTATTCAGGCCGATGACACTGTTTGCAGGCAATGGGCTCAGCGGCAGATTGGCGGAGCATCGCCAAGCGAAACCGCCAACCAGAACCTCGCCACCGGTGCGGTAGTGGGAACGGCGGTAGGGGCTGCGATGGGTGCAGCGATTGGCGCTGCCACGGGCAACGCGGGCGCCGGTGCTGCAATTGGTGGCGGAGCCGGCCTCCTTGGCGGAACCGCCATGGGAAGTAACGCGGGCGCTTCTTCCGAGTATCAGCTCCAGAGACGGTACGACATTGCCTACCAGCAATGCATGTATGCGAAGGGAAACCAGATCCCCGGTTCTGCACCGCCGCGGCGATCCTATACGCCTCCTCCACCGCCGCCACCGACGGGGTATCAGCAGCAAGGGTCATGGGTCACGGTGCCGGGTCAGGATGTGAACGGCAAATGGGTACCTGAGCACAAGGTGCAGGTGCCATCCGGTTCCGGACAGGTCACTGGTCCAGGGCCATCCGCTCCCCAACCAGGCCCGTACGCGCCGTCATCCCCATAAAGATCCGGACGCGTAGCCGGCACCTTTGCCGGAACGAGACGGAAAGGGTTCAGGGGGCAGGGGCAGTACGCCGGGTCCACAACTGCCGGGAATTGCCCTTCCCCCTTGTCGTTCGCGTTATTTTCATCGTCACTAGGCGTACCTACCATCAAGAGCTGCGTCCGCCGTTTCAGACACGGTTCTGTAGGCGCCTCCCCTTACCAAGCTTTGGGCACGGGAAAGCGGTTATTGACTGAACCGGGCGGGCCTTGTATGCATGTTGACAATCACCGCCTGAAGTCTTCCTCCGGCTTTTACTCCACAGCAAGAAAAAAAAGAATACAAAGAAAGGCCGAAGATTGGTATACTTCTCGAAAGCCGAATAGTCCAAAGCACCTGACCCTGGCGTACCCCTGCTAACCGGCCGCAAACTCGTGGACTTATAGGCTGCACGATCCATAGAAACCAAACAATGGGTCGGGCTGGAGGTTGACGGAGCATGGCAACGACGGGCAAGAAAATTTTGTTGGTTTACCCCAAACATCCTGACACATTTTGGTCCTACAAATATGCCCTAAAATTCATCTCAAAAAAAGCGAGCTCTCCGCCACTCGGTTTGCTCACCGTGGCCGGCATGCTCCCGCGCAACTGGGAAAAAAGACTTATCGATATGCAGGTAAGGCCCCTGGAAGACAAAGACCTTCGATGGGCCGATTACGTTTTTATCAGCGCGATGTGTATTCAGAAGAAATCTGTGCAACAGGTCATCTCCCGATGCAAAGCTTTAGGGGTGAAGACCGTCGGAGGAGGTCCGCTCTTCACTGCGATGCCCGAGAATTTTCCTGACGTTGACCATCTCGTGCTCAATGAGGCGGAGATAACGCTTCCCTTATTCTTGGAGGACCTGGAGAAGGGCCGGGTTCAGCGTGTCTATGCGTCCGATTGCTGGGCCGATATCGAGAAGACGCCGATCCCTCAGTGGGAGATGGCCAACCTGAAGAATTATGCTTCCATGAACATACAGTATTCGCGCGGTTGCCCTTTCAACTGCGAGTTCTGCAATATCACGGTGCTGTACGGTCAGAAGCCGAGGACGAAAGGCAAGGATCAGATTATTGCGGAGTTGAACCGTCTCTATAAGACCGGTTGGAGGGGAAGCGTCTTTTTTGTTGACGACAACTTTATCGGGAATAAGGCAAAATTGAAGAAAGATGTGCTTCCTGCTCTGTGTGATTGGATGAAAAAAATGGGCCATCCGTTTTCGTTTGCAACGGAGGCCTCTATCAATCTTGCAGACGACCATGAGCTCATGGGGCTCATGGTGCGTGCCGGATTCGACACTGTCTTTGTTGGCATTGAAACGCCGAACGAAGCCAGTCTTGCCGAGTGTAACAAGTTCCAGAACAAGAATCGTAATCTCATGGCGTGTGTGAAAATTATCCAGAAATCAGGATTACAGGTCCAAGGGGGGTTTATCCTCGGGTTCGATAACGACCCGCCCTCGATCTTTGACCGGCTCACCAAGTTTATACAGGAGAGCGGCATAGTTACGGCAATGGTAGGGTTGCTCAATGCTCCGCGCGGAACAAGACTATACGAGCGCCTCGTCAAGGAGGGCCGTCTCCTTAACGACATTTCGGGAGATCATATGGACCTGTCAATGAATTTTATTCCGAAAATGAACCGGGAGTTACTTGTCAGTGGCTACCAGAGAATCCTGGATACGATCTATTCCCCTAAATGTTACTATGAGCGGGTTAGGCGATTCCTGGCTGACTATGCTCCCTCTCAAGAGAAGATGTTCCATTTTCACTTCAGCCACGTGGCTGCCTTCGTGAGATCTGTTTTTGTGCTGGGAATAGCTGAAAAGGAGCGCTTTCAATACTGGAAACTCCTCGTCTGGTCGCTTTTCAGGCGTCCGCGTCTTATGCCGCTCGCCATCGGCCTGGCGATCTGCGGTTTTCATTTCAGAAAGGTGAGTTGCGAGAACACGGGTTACCCGGAATAGAACTTCACAGTAGGCCGGGACCCGTGGATGCTCTCCCACATGTGTTGAAATCTGTGCCAAGAGTGCGGCAATGATGATTGATGGTTCAAGACATCGGACGTTCAAGGCTCTTATAGAGTACTATGTCAAGGAGTATTCTGCCGGGCAGATCGCCAACCAGTTGTGCGACCTTATGGACGGGCTTAGTGCGCCTGCCCAGACCGAAGCAGCACATTGGACCATCGGTGCAGTGAGAAACATGGCGGAGGACAGGGCTTTCTGGAAGCAGGATTGTCTCCAAGTTCTCAGTGACATCCGTTCTGCTGCAACTCTCCTATTTCGAGAGGCAGAAAGTGGACCCTTCCGACGACGTACTCTTCGATATCGTGCAGGCTGTCGTCCTCAATTTCGCGGTTAAGCCCCTGGACGAAAAATAGCGTCTGGAAGAGGCTACACTGCTGTCATTTCATTTCGCAACCCTCCGTTTTTCATGGGCATCCAGGGATTGAAGTAGTGCCCGTCTTTGTGATGGGGCGCATAGAGAGTCGAGACGTTGCAGCTTTCTACATCGTGTCGATACTTCATTTCATCGAAAGAGGGAACGCTGCGTATACAGGACAGAGCGAAAAGTGCGATAACTATAGACAGGAGGCATGCCAGCATGTTCGTCATCTGGCCTGTTTTATGGCGGAAAGTGTAAACGAAGTCGAATGATCGGCGCCAATACACGCGCAAGCACTCTTCCGGCAGGAGAGATCAGACAGATGCATGTCAGGGTTACGGTGCGTGACCCTATCCAGACTTGAAAAAAACAGCAATGGCATATATACTGCACTAGAAGTACTGTGCGGCACCAAGTATGCAGTCAGGGGGTGCAATGATACGTAAATGCTTCGCGGTTCCTTTTGTTGCGGTTGTAATCACGCTTTTCTCTCTGTGTCTGCACGCAAAAGCAGAGATCACCGCACGTTCTTACCTGCTGGTAGAAAAGGAGACCATGGCGGTGCTTGCGGGGAAAAACTACCATGAGGAACTTCCCCCGGCAAGCACGACAAAGGTGATGACCACGATTCTCGCCCTCGAAATGCTTGATGGGTCAGCACCGATTACCGCGACTGCAAGTGTACGCAAGATACCGCCCTCAAAATTGAATCTTGCGCCCGGCAAGTCGTATAGGGCGGCAGACCTCATCAGAGGCACGATGGTCGAGTCGGCGAACGACGCAGCTTACGCGCTCGGTCTGGCTATAGCCGGAACCGAGGAGAACTTTGCAGCCATGATGAATGAGAAGGCCCGCGAAATTGGGGCAATAGACACACACTTCAGGAATGCTTCAGGACTCTATGTGCCAGGGCACTACAGTACCTGCTGGGATCTTGCCCTCATGTTTCGTTATGCGCTCTCCAACGATCAGTTCCGGGAGATCGTTTCCCAGAAGTATTTTCTCTTCAAAGGAGGGAGACAGGACATACGTTACGCCAACCATAACCGGCTCCTGTTTTGCTTCGAGCCTTCCATCGGCGGTAAGACCGGTTTTACAAGAGTCTCCAAACACTGTTACGTGGGGGCATTCGAAAAGGATGGACAGATCTATATCCTTGCGCTCCTGGGAAGCAGAAACCTCTGGGGCGATGCCGTTGATATTCTCGGGCTGCTTTACGAGAGAGTCCCGACAAGGACGGAACTGACGCTGGCCAAGGCGTCCGCCCTCACCCTTTCTTCATATAAGGTCCCGGTGGAGCATCGCCCGGCAGTGAAAAAATCAGCCAAAAAAAGGCTGAAGAGGTCGAAAGGCCGAACGGCAAAAAGTAGTCGATGAAATTTAAAGCCCTCACGGCCGCAATCCTGCTTGTCTGTTTTCCCCTAACGACGTGGTGCCTCACGCTGAGCGATGAAGAGAAGGCCGGCAAAGAGATCCACCTCGAGGTGCTCAAGGCGTTCAGGCTGAACAACGATCCGTACGTATGCCTGTATATGGGGAGGATCGCCAAGAGGCTTGAGCCGAATGCCGGCGTGCCATTTCCGGTCAGACTCACGGTTGTCGAGTCGTCGACACCCAATGCCTTCGCGACTATGGGCGGGTACGCGTATGTGACGACGGGCCTCATCGAAATGGCTGATCGGGAAGAAGAAGTGGCAGGCGTTCTGTCCCACGAGCTTGGCCATGTCGCCAGGCGGCACGTCGCCAAAAGCATGGAAAAAGAGAAGCCTCTGAGTTGGGCCACGCTTGCGGGTATGGTGCTGGGCGGACTGGGCGCACTGATACCCGGGGCAGGCGCCCTTGGCCCGGCTCTGATGACTTCTACTATGGCAGCTGCGCAAACCGTATCGCTCAAGTATTCCCGTGAGTACGAAGACGAGGCAGACATGGCCGGACTGGCCACTACAGAGGCGTCAGGCTACAGCGGGCACGGTCTTGCCGATTTCTTGAAGAAGATTCGTTCTACCGAGTCTGAAAAGATGGTTCCGCAGTACCTCCTCACCCACCCGTACTCCGATGTTCGGGCGGCAAAAATTGAAAGCAGGATTGCCTTGCCCAAGACCACGGTGAAGACGGATTTTTTCCCCTACGTTGCGGCGAGGCTGAAAATTCTGAATAAACCCCTCAGTCCGGCTATCGAGGATATGTGGCTGGGAGAGTACGAGAAGGATCCCGAAGGATCCTCTCAGCGCATACGGAGCGGCCCTTGTTTACACTCTCAAGGGCAATACGGGCAAAGCTGAAGAGATCATTCGCAACATGGACTCGCCATACCGGAATCTTTTTCTCGGTGAAATCTTTGTCAGAACCCAGAGATTCAAAGAAGCGGTAGAGGTGTTACGCAATGAGAACGACCCCATCGCCAGGTATTTCCTCGCATCAGCACTCGAAGGGAGCGGGGATCTTTCTGACGCTGCGGAGGTATTGAAAGGACTATTTCCGTACAAGGACAACCTGCCAAGCATTTATCAGAAGTATGGTATGGTCGCAGGCAGATTAGGTTACGAAGGGCTTGGGTACGAGTATCTGGGAAGGTACTACATGGAGATCGGCAGGCCAGCCGCAGCACGGACCTATCTTGAAAAATCCGTTGCGAAATACGGGCGCAACACCCAGGAAGCCAAAGAAGTACAAATCGTTCTTGACGAAGCGAAAGGCGAAAAGCCTGATGCGAAAGGACGGAAAAACAAAGGAATGAACCGCAGGAGAAGAGAAAGCAGTTGCTGCAGCGTTATTAGAAAGAACCCTTCGTCCTTCCCGTCTCGATGGTGTGTCAGGAGTCCATCCGTGCACTGCCGCCTGTTTTAGTCGTCATTCAATAATAATCCTTAAACTATTCTTTGGGCTATGCAATGATTAGAATTGGGGGGGATATGGCCAAAGCATGGGATGAAAATAATAGTTGTCACTTATAGGCTCCTGTGGTTAAGCTTTGAGCGAGGCTGACGTGAGACGGATTTCTGCTTTGATTCTCTTGTGGTCTACTCTGCAGGCCGGCTGGGTCATGGCGCAAAATGTTGAGACCAGGCAGACATATCCTGGTAAGCCCTTGATTGTCGGTTTTTCCACCTCGTCGCTCGATGTCGTTAAACGTGAAAACCCCAGATGGCTGAAGAGCTATATCGATTTTTGGGATCTCATAGCCCAGGAATTGAAGCGGCCATACGTTTTCAAGGCTATGCCTTTTGAAGAGATTCTCAAAGCGCTTCGGGAGGGCACTATTGACATTACGGCCGTTCCAGTGGTTGTCACGGCTTCGCGAGAAGAACTTTTCGATCTCTCCACGCCACTGGGCGGCGGACGCCTGGCCGTGGCAACACGATACAGGGTCTGGGATCACCCCTGGTTGTCGGTCATCCAGATTTTCTTTTCGTGGACTACCGCCAAGGTGATCCTCATGCTGATGGCGGCGCTCGTTCTGGTCGGCGTCATCGCGTGGCTGATCGAACGCAAAGAGAATCCGGAATATTTCGGGCAAGGAGCAGGCAGGGGAATCGGAACAGGTATCTTTTGGGCCGGTTCAACGCTGGCCTCCGGTATATGTCTTGGCATAAGCCTGAAAACTCCTTTGGGACGGATACTGGGTCTCTTCTGGATGGTTGTGTGCGTTGTTGCTTTCGGCGCGGTTATTGCCTCACTCACCTATTATCTGGGTGCTCAACAGCATTCGGGTTGGGTACTTGACAACAATAAGCTGAAACAGATGCGCCTCGGTATGTTCAAGGCATCTGTGCAAGCCCAGATGATCGAAAAGCTGGGAGTTCGGCACACGCCCTGCGATAACACTGACGAATGCGTAGCGGCCCTTATGGGTAAAAGGATTGACGGCTTCTTATATGATGAGGGCTACCTGCGTTATCTTTCGGAGACTCGCTACCGGGGAAGGCTGTCCATTTACACGACAGAGCTAAAGCCGTATCGAAGGGCCTTCGCCATGCCCCAAAACAGCGCTCTGCGTAAGCCATTCAATGTGGCATTGTTGAAGGTCATGGACCGGCCAATGGGCGAGACCGTCATCAACCAACTTGACTTAAGCCAATACCTCAAAACCAGGCTGCTCAACCCGATGGAAGAAAAGAGACGGTATGGAGCCGGTCGTGGAAAACGTTAGCCTGATCAATGCTGGTGTCAGGCGCTTGCTGCAAGAGGATTAGCATGATACGCCTCTTTCTATTGACGATACTGCTGATGGTTGTGCTGATGATTGGCCCGACCTGCTCGGCCACGGCAGCCCCCCTTGATACTACCGAGGCCGTTCTAAAGAGACCGCTGATTGTGGCGATTCAGTATGACCAGACCTACACCACGAAAGACAAGGAAGGGGAATGGACCGGCCCGATGGTCGATTTTTGGAAACTCGTAGCTCAGGAACTGAGGCAACCGTACACCTTCAAAGAGATGTCCTTAAACAACATTATGACTGCCCTTGAGGAAGGCACGATCGATGTGGCGGCCATTACTACATTCATCAACGCTGAGCGGGAAAAGCGTTTCGACTTTGCCACACCCATGGGCGAGGGGCACCATGCCGTCGTCACCCCTTATCAGCCGAAGCATGAGCATCCCTGGATGGCGGCCATCTCGGTCTTTTTTTCCTGGGGAACCCTCACGGTGCTTCTCATACTCTTGGCTACGCTTTTGTTGCTCGGCGTTTTGGTTTGGCTGATCGAGAGAAAACGCAACCCTGAAGATTTTGGCCAAACGCGTCCGTAGAGGCGTCGGCGCGGGCATTTACTGGGCCGGTTCCACCTTGGCCTCGGGTTTGTGTTTCGGGATTTACCTCAAGACGCTGCCGGGGAGGATTCTCGGTCTGGCATGGATGATAGTCTGCGGCCTGGTACTGAGCGCGGTTATTGCATCTCTCACGCACTCACTCATGGACCAACTTCAACAGATGCAGGTGATCGAGGATGATGAGCTCCGGTACATGCACCTAGGGGTAAAGAGCGGGTCTGTGCAGGTAGATATGCTAAAGGAAGCGGGCGGATACTACACATTGTTCGACACGGATGAAGAGGCCATGAATGCCGTTCTGAGCGGTCAGATCGATGGATACTTGTGTTTTGAGACCAGGGCAAACTTCTACGCGAATGGCGAATATAGCGGCAAAATTTCTGTGTATTCAACAAAACTAAAAGCCCATCTTTACGCCCTGGCAATGCCGCGGGAGAGCCCGTTGCGCAGGCCCATCAACGTCGCCGTGCTGCGGCTCATGGATGACTCGGTGTGGGAATCTCTTCTGGATCGCTATGGGCTGGAAAGGGTTTCAAGCCAAACGGGCCATGCATGGTCGCAGGAAAATAGCGGTAAGTAGTAGAGCCTGCTTCTCTGAGGACGCGCAAATTTATGTTGACCGGTAAGCGGCACGTGTTATCATGTCGAATATCGTTTTCGAAAAAGCCCGGTGGCTGAGAACACCGGAAAAGGAGAGGTACTATGGGACTTGTTATTGACGGGTTTGCTCACGTGATGCCAAAGGCTTTTGCTGATGCACTCATGCAGGTGCATCCCACTGCCGAGTTGCGGAAGCTGGCAAAGCATACCTACTTCGGGGACATGGAAAACAGAGTGCGGGTCCTGGACAAGTTTGGACTGGACAAACAGGTGCTTACCCTGGCCCGCCCGAGTACGTGGATTGGTATCCCGGCCGACGCTGTTCCGAAGATGACGCGGCTTGGAAACGACACGGTGGCGGCGGTGGCGAAGCAGTTCCCTGACCGGTTTATCGCTGTCGGAACCCTGCCGGTGCCGACGGAAGAGTATCTGCCTGAGTTTGACAGGTGTCTCAATGAGCTTGGCATGGCAGGCATCCAGATACTCACCAACATCGATGGAAAACGCCTTCACGAACCTCAGTTCCGGCCTTTCTTTGCGCATGCCAATGCGACGAAAGCCCCGATCTGGATACATCCCCAGCTTGTGGAGGGCTGGTCGGAGGAGTTCGCCCTCGACAAAATCTTCGGCTGGCTTTACGAGACGAGCATTACGCTTGCACAGCTTGTTTTTTCCGGGATCATGGAGGAATACCCGGACCTCAGGATCATCCCTCACCACATGGGGGCCATGGTCCCACACAACTCGGGGAGAATCAAGGGATTTTACGAAGCCCGGGATCTGTACCCGGGGACTGGTCTTGTCTCTCTCCCCAGGGATCCGCTCGACTACTTCAGAAGGTTTTACGGGGACACCATGTTGTGCGGGACCGTTCATGCGTTCGAGTGTGGTTATAAGTTCTTTGGCCCTGAGCATATCATCATGGCAACGGATTATCCTTTTGGCCCCCAGCAAGGCGAGCAATGGGTGAAAGAAACGTTGGACCAGGTCAACGCCATAGGCCTGCCGCAGGCCGAGAAAGAGTTGATTCTCAGCGGGAACCTTCTCAGATTGATCGAGAGACGATAACGTGCAGGAGGTTAAGGCTGAGGTTACGGCTAAGCAGAAACAGGCGAAACGAGCATAAACATAGAAAGGAGATTCTCTATGGGACTCATCATCGATGGTTTTGCGCATGTGATGCCAAAACGTTGTTTGGAAGCCATGTTGAAAGCCTATCCGACGGTGGAGCTGAAAGAACTGGCACCACTCACCTACTTTAGTGATATGGATAACAGGGTGAAGGTCCTTGATAGACACGGGATCGACAAACAGGTTCTGACGCTCGGTCGACCGAGCGTCTGGCTCGGCATACCGCAAAACATTCTTCCCGGCTTGATGCGACTGGCAAATGATTCGATTGTTGAAGCAGCCAACGAGCATCCTGACCGGTTTATTCCCGTCGCGCACATCCCTGTGCCCACCGAAGAGTGCCTTGCGGAATTCGACCGTTGCATCAACGAGCTTGGCATGGCGGGCATTCATATAGTCTCCAACATAGACGGCAAGGCGCTTGACGCGCCCGAATTCAAGCCGTTCTGGGCAAAGGCGAACGCCACTAAGGCCCCGATCTGGTTGCATCCGCAACTTCAGCAGGATTGGTCCCAACAATACGTACTCGACAAAATCTTCGGCTGGCTTTACGAGACGAGCATGGCGCTGGCGCGTCTTGTCTTTTCGGGCGTACTGCAGGAATTTCCTAATCTCAGGATTGTCACCCACCATATGGGCGCCATGGTTCCTCACTTCTCGGAACGAATAAAGGGCTTCTACGATGCCCGCGCCATATTCCCACGCGCCATATTCCCACCTCTGGAGCGTGATCCACTTGAATATTTCAAACGCCTGTACGGAGACACGGTCTTAAACGGAGCGGTCCACGCCATGGAATGCGGCTACAAATTCTTCGGCCCCGAGCACATCATATTCGCGACTGATTACCCCTTCGGTCCCGAGCAGGGCGAGGCGTGGATGAAAGGGGCGCTCGACCAGGTCAAGGCAATCGATCTACCGCAAGCCGAAAAGGAGTTGATTCTTGCCGGGAACCTGATGCGGCTCATCAAAAGAGAGTAGAGAGCGCTCCTGCAGCGCACTTTGCCTGTTACGCAAAGCGTGAGTTGTGCGAGAGCTGTTACAGCGCAAGCTCGCGGGTTGTTATATTGTCCGGGCACGACGTGTCAACATAATTCTGGGGCTTCCGCAAATTGACTTAAAGATTCCTCTCAAGTTATAGTTTTCCGGTAGAAATTTGAAGAGCGGCTTTAATTTTTGATGAGTGAAAAACTGACGCGCCCGTCGTCCTTAAGAGACTTTTCTGCTAAGACATTTTCGTTGTCATACCGCATCCGATACACGATAGCCGACCACATTTTTAAAAGGAGGACGTCATGAAACGACTAATCGTCATCACCGCAGCAGTCATATGGGCATTTCTAGTAAGCCCGGCAGCCACACTGGTTCATGCTCAGTCTTATCCCAATCACTCCATCCAGATGATTATCCCTATTCCCGCAGGGGGCGGGGGGGATGTAAACGGCAGGATCCTTGTGGATGAGCTGGGCAAGATCCTCGGGCAACAGATCATCGTGACGAATAAGCCGGGCGCCTCAGACACCATGGGGACGGATGCCCTGGCCAAGAGCAAAAAGGACGGCTATACGCTCGGGTATACGAGCTCGGCAGCAATGGTCTATTCGCGAGTCACAAATCCCGAGACGGTTCCCTATGATCCGATCAAGGATTTTGATCCTCTGGCTCTTCATACGTTCTTCCCTCTCTCTGTGGCCGTACAGGCCAATTCACCATGGAAGACCTTTAAAGATTTGGTCGATTATGCCAAGAAAAATCCGGGCAAACTCCGCGTCAGCACGGCCGGGGTCGGAAGCACGTCGAACTTCGATGTGGAGATCGTTCAGTCGCTCACCGGCGCGCAATTCACTCACGTGCCCTTCAAGGGAGGAGAAGCCGTTGTAACCGCCCTCCTGGGAGGCCACGTGGAAGTGAGTTTCGATATCGTGGGTAAATTTGCGCCCCACGTCGATGCAGGGAAGCTTCGGCTGCTCTTGGTAAGCAAGAAACCTTCCAGCTATCCGAACCTTCCTACCCTCACGGAATTAGGCTATAAGCGGGATTTGCTCTCGGGCTGGCATGCCATGTTCGGTCCCGCGGGTATGCCGGAGGACGTGAAGAAGGTCCTCGTTCCCGCGATAGAGAAAGCGGTAAAAAATCCCGAGGGGAAAGCCAAGATTGAAAAACTGGGATATGTTGTTGAATACAGGCCACCGGCCGAATTGAGAAAGTTGATCATCGACGATTATGAGACAGCCCACGGAATCGCGGTGAGATTAGGTTTGCAGAATAAATAGCCCCGGGTTTCGTATAGACCAGCGTGAGACGCGCGGTGATTAAGGAGATCGCTTGATGAGCAAGGCAGACAAGATAAGCGGCTTTTTCTGGCTTTTTTTCGGGATACTGGTGAGCGTTGAATCGGCCCGTCTGGGTCTGGGGACGCTTCACCGTCCTGGCCCTGGATTTCTTTTTTTCTATACAGGGATTTTTGTTTCGATCATCTCCCTTATCATCCTCACAAGGGCATTCCTCACCAAGAAGATGGAAGGGGTCAGGGAGAACATTTTTGGGGCGTCTCGAAATATTTGGAAAGCCATTTACGTTTTGATTGCCATCTTTCTGTATGCCCTGCTTATGGAACCACTGGGCTTCATTCCGGTAACCTTGTTACTATTCCTTTTCATTCTGGGAATTCTTGAAAGGAAGCGATGGATTGTGGCAGCTTTGACAAGCCTCGCCGTGACTGTCGCAGCTTACCTGATCTTTGAAACTGCTTTGCAGTCGCAACTGCCCAAGGGAATCCTCGGGTTTTTAAGATTCTGAAGACGGAAGGTTAAGTTATGGATGTGATTCACAACGTACTTTTCGGATTTCAAGTCGCCTTACAACCCATCAACCTGATGTACTGTTTTATGGGAACCCTCATCGGGACATTGGTAGGTGTTTTGCCCGGCCTGGGGCCTGCTGCTGCCATAGCCTTGCTTCTGCCCTCCACTTTTCATACGACACCCGTTTCAGCAACGATTATGCTGGCCGGGATCTACTATGGCGCTATGTACGGCGGCTCCACGACCTCCATCCTGGTGAATATTCCCGGAGAAGCAGCCTCAGTCGTCACCTGCCTGGACGGCCACAAGATGGCACTCAAGGGACGGGCGGGTCCTGCCCTCGGGATTGCCGCTTTCGGCTCTTTTATTGCCGGTACGTTCGGGGTTATAGCACTGACCATTACAGGCCCGCTTTTATCCGGCGTGGCGCTCAGGTTCGGACCTCCTGAATATTTTGCCATGATGATTGTGGGCATCACCGTTCTCACCTACCTGAGCAGCGGCTCCATGCTCAAGTCCCTGCTGATGGCTGCAGTAGGCCTGATTCTCGGCGGAGTCGGCATGGACGCCATCAGCGGGAAATACCGGTTCACGTATGGCCTCCAGGTGCTTGCCGATGGAGTGGGGCTTGTTCCTGTCGTCATGGGTCTCTTCGGGATTACTGAAGTCCTCGAGAACCTGGAGACTGAGATCAAACGGGATATCGTGTCGACGAAGTTCAAGAATCTTTTTCCCACGCTTCAGGATTGGAAAGACTCTGCCGGACCTATCGGCCGGGGCACAATCCTCGGCTTCTTCTTGGGGCTTGTCCCCGGGGGAGGAGCCATCATAGCCTCTTTCGCCTCCTATGCCATCGAAAAAAAGGTCGCCAAACATCCGGAAGAATTCGGTCACGGCGCTATCCAGGGGGTGGCAGGGCCTGAGTCAGCGAACAACTCCGCCGCCAGTGGGAATTTCATCCCACTCCTTACTCTGGGAATTCCCTGCAACGCTGTCATGGCCATCCTTCTGGGCGCGTTGATGATCCATGGTTTGCAACCCGGACCGCTTCTGATGACCAAGGCCCCCGACCTTTTCTGGGGAACCATCGTGAGCATGTATATCGGAAATGTGATGCTTCTGGTCCTGAATCTCCCCCTGATCGGGCTCTGGGTGAAGGTTTTGAAGGTTCCCTACTACCTTCTCTATCCCTTGATCCTGCTCTTCTGCCTCATCGGAGCCTACAGTCTTAACAACAGTGTCGGCGATGTGGTCGTCATGCTCATCTTCGGCATCGTCGGGTATCTGATGAGAAAATTCCGCTATGACGGCGCGCCTTTGGTCCTTGCACTGGTCCTGGGACCGATGCTGGAAGAGGCCTTCCGCCAATCACTGATGTTATCCAAAGGCGATTTTTCTATTTTTATTTCGAGGCCCTTGTCGCTCGTTTTCCTGATCGTTGCGGCTCTGCTCTTCATTATCCCCATCGTCACCCAGCGAAAGAAACTTGCGACCCTCGAGGAATAACAAAACAATTCAAGGAGTAGGCACAATGGAAGACCCAAGAGAAAGACTGACAACCGCGATATCGACCGCTGAGCTTGAACGGAGGTGGAACGCGGCCCGCACAGTGATGCGAGAACATAAAATCGACTTTCTAGTGATGCGGAACGACGAGGAGTTCCTCGGTGGGTATGTAAGATGGTTCAGCGATTTTGCGGCGCGACACAGCTATCCCTTCACCGTGATTTTCCCTGTGGATGACGAGATGACTTTGATATCTTGTGGTGCCCCTCCCCCGAGCGACCCATTTCCTCCTCAGTGGGCGGTACGAGGCGTGAAGCAGAGGCTGGGAGCCCCTTATTTCCCTTCAATCCATTATACCAGCGCCATGGATGCCGAATTGGTTGTCGGAGTATTGAAGGAAAAGAAACGTCCCACAATCGGGTTGGTTGGTAAATCTTTCATGCCCATCACTTTTTATGAATACATAAGAAAACATATGCCCGGGTGCAAGTTTGTAGATGCTACGGACTACATCGACCGGATCAAGGTGATCAAGAGCCCGGAAGAGGTCGAGTTGATCAAGGGGACGGCCCGGTGCCAGGATGTGGCTATGGAACAGGTGCGAAAGTCGATCCGGCCCGGCCGGAGAGATTTTGAGATCCTGGCCGAAGCCCAGTACTCGATGGTCATGCAAGGCAGTGAGCGCCAGCTGATTCTGGTAGGTTCGACCCCTAAAGGGGTGGCAGGCCGGTGGCAATTCCGTCATTTCCAAAACAGGATGATCAAGGAAGGGGACCAGGTCTCTGTTCTGATTGAGACCAACGGCCCCGGCGGCTTTTATACGGAGATCGGAAGGATCTTTTCTCTCGGAAAACCATCCCAGGCCCTTCAGGATGCCAGCGGGACAGCCATAGAGGCACAGACTCTATCACTGAGCCTTTTGAAGCCGGGCGCAAGTCCTAAGGACTTGTGGGATGCGAATAATGAATTCCTTCAGAAGAGGGGTTATCTACCTGAGCGACGGCTTTATGCCCACGGCCAGGGTTATGACCTCGTGGAGAGGCCGGCCATCCGATATGACGAACCGATGAAGATCCAGGCCGGGATGAATCTGACTGTCCATCCCTTTGCCATCAATGCTGAAGCGTGGGCCGTGGTTACCGACAACTACCTGGTCACAGAGAGCGGAGTGAGTGAGTGTCTCCACAAAACTCAAAAGGAGATCATTGTCATCACATAGATAATTGCCGGCTATTAGTCAGCTAAGGCCTATATGCTATTAGCAAATAGCGGTCCTCATACGGTGTGAAGCAGATCGTCTGTCTGATTCAGCGACACGGGTCCGCTTTCGGTCATAAAATAGGTTTGTCCCCATAAGAGCATATTCGCGCCTTTTGAGTCATCGATGCGGGGATGAATAATCGCAGCGACGCCGGGATTGAATACCACCTCACTCTCTGCTGCCACTCTGCCCTCTATCAGGTCTAATCCCACAAAGTGGCCCAGAGGCGCAGTTAATGTAAAGCCGCACTCTTTTGAAGTCTCTGCCATGGTGCTGACTACATCGGCTGTTTTTGTCCCAACCCTTATGCTTTTCAAGCCTGACTGCGTGACCGTCACCGCCGCTTTATGGAATCTTATCAAAGCTGAATTTTCAACGCCCACTGAGATAATTCTGACCAACTGATTCCAGTAGCCGCCGTAGGCATTGGTCATCTCCATGTGGACGCAATCTCCCTTTTCAATCGCCCGCTGGCCGGGGCACCATGGAAGGCCCTGGAAAGGAATGCCTTCTTTGGATGCCGGGAAAGGTCCGGAAAAAACAAGATTGAACGTCTTGTCCGCGCCGTGTCCACGATGAAAGCCCTCGATGATCCCGGCCACCTCATATTCCTTCATGCCGGGTCTCAGTTTTTTCAGCACTTCTTTGTAGGCCCCGTCGTTAAGCTCCGCCGCCTTTTTCAGCAGCTTCCTTTCGTCGTCACTCTTTGTGAACCTCTGGCGAAGAAGCATGGATCCGGCATCCGCAAACTTTGTCCCCGGAAGTTTCTCTCGCAGAGAGAGGTACACGCTTGCCGGGATGCTTTCCATGCTGATGATGCCCACTTTTCCTCGTTCAAGTTTCTTTTCCTTGAGAACACGTGTCACTGTTTCGGCATAGTCAAGGCTTAACCGGATATCGTCTAACCAGGAGTATTTTTTTGCAACCGTCTCCTGCAACTCCATAGGGACAAGCATGACAGGATCGTCTTTCTGGAAGAAAAGCAAGAGGCCGTATTGGGAAAATATGAAAAAATCGGTCAGGTACCGAAACCCCCCGGTGGCAAAAATAGGGCTGCCCGTTGCATGGCCGTTTCCTACTACCAGGAGGACCGGTATATCCTCCTTGGCCATGGACGCCCTCAATGCTTCATATCTTCGATCTCTCTCCTGTTTGGATAAATACATTACGATTGCCTCCGTTTCCCAGTGGATTCAGCGGTCGATTTAGCTTCGGCGCATTTTGTTCTAACAAGCTACCAGTAGTTCTTCTTATTACATATTCTTCAGGCATCCGTCAACGACATTTAGAATTTCCTTGCTTCGGTAGTAGATGAGAAATGGCATGAAGTACGTAACACCTCTTCTTTCCTTGCTTCTTCTTACCGGCTTTCACTCGGTAACGTTTAAGCGCTCTATGCGACGATAAACCAGTTCAGCCCGATCCCAATCTTATGGACAAGGTAGTCACCGTGTGATATAAGCAAATGCATAAGGCCATACAAAACTCCGGGTATCGTTCCGGGGCGTGCAATGGTCACCCATGGGCTTTACAGGAAATCAGTGATAAGAATATCAGCTCCTTCAATAAATGGCGTTTAATTCCCACGAATTTATCTTCCTGTTCCTTCCCTGCACGCTTATCGTCTATCTGTTGCTCAACAGGTGGCGCCTGACAGCTGCCTCGACGGCCTGGCTGATCCTTTGCTCATTCGTGTTCTACTGCTGGACTGAGCTGAAGTTCGGGTTACTCCTCGCTTTTTCAATACTCTTTACCTTCAGCCTTGGACGCCTGCTTACTACCCCTCAGGAGGTCGGGCAGACCAGGCGGAAAGCGCTCCTTATCTTCGGAATAGCCGTCAGCGCGGCCTTTCTCGGCTACTACAAGTATACCGGCTTCGTGATCAGTAATCTGAATGAGTGGTTCGGCCTCGGCCTGCCGGCGAGGAAGATCCTATTACCGCTCGGTATAAGCTTCTTTACCTTCACCCAGATCGCGTACCTCGTGGACCTGTACCGCAGCCCTGACAAACGCACCAGCTTTCTCAACTATACGCTGTTCATCTCATTCTTTCCGCGTCTCCTGGCCGGCCCCATCGCCCGCTATGACGAGATCATACCCCAGCTGGAGAGTCTGAAGAGCAAGACGCTCAACTACCGAAACCTGTCATTGGCGCTGTATCTGTTCGCCATAGGGTTGTTTAAGAAAGTGGAGATTGCCGATCGGTTTCAAGAGTGGGCTTCCCCGGGGTTCGACGGGGCAAGCAATTTGAATCTTCTGCTCGCCTGGGCGACCTCTCTTTCCTACAGTTTCCAGATATATTTTGATTTCTCCGGTTATACCGACATGGCCATCGGCACCGCGCTGTTCTTTAACATCAGACTTCCCATCAACTTCAACAGTCCCTACAAGGCGCTCGATATACAGGACTTCTGGCGCCGCTGGCATATCACACTTACCAGATTTCTAAGAGATTATATTTACATACCGCTGGGTGGGAACCGGGTATCCGAGCCGCATGTTTATTGCAATCTGATGGCCACCTTCCTGATCGGCGGCCTCTGGCATGGAGCCGGCTGGACGTTTGTTTTCTGGGGCTTTCTCCATGGGGCCGGCCTTGTCATTCACCGCGCATGGAAAAGGACCGGGTTAAGGCTCCCCCGTATAATCGCCTGGCTGGTGACGTTCAACTTCGTCAACATCGCGTGGGTCTTCTTCCGGGCAAAGACCTGGAACGATGCGATAAGGGTGCTTAAAGGCATGGCGGGTCTCACCGGCATTGCTTTTCCCGAGGAATGGGCAAGGAGCCTCCATTCCCTGGCGAATCACGGCATACAATTTATGCCCTGGAAGCGCGTCATGGAGGGAAGCAGAGATTCCTGGCTTTTCATTTTCGCGGCACTGGTTATCTGTTTATTCTTCAGAAATTCGAATGAGATGACGGAAAGATTCAAGCCTGACTGGAAATGGTTCATAGTGCTTACCGCCGGGGTCTACGCTGTGCTGCATATGTTCGAATTACAAGAGTTTGTCTACCGGTATTTCTGAGGATGCGATGACGCGACACAAAAAGTGGTTCTTTACCGGCCTTATCATAATAGCAGTCGAGCTCGGCTCCGTGGGGCTCATTAACTACATCGTCGACCCGTATGGATTTTTCAGGTACGGGACCTGGCGCCATGACGTTTCCCACCAGTTTATCGCACCAAGCGAAAATTTCATCAAAACGCGCTACATCGCCCTCAATCCGCAGAAGTACGACTGCCTCATCTTCGGATCCTCCAGGGCAAACGGGATCGATGGCAGACAAGTCAAAGATGCAACCTGTTACAACATGCAGTACGGTGCCGGTCTGCCGCGCAATCACCTTGACAACCTCCGCTATATAGTGAAGAAAGGTGCACGGCCCAGAATAGTACTCATAGGCCTCGACGAATTCTCTTACAAATACAGATCCTGCGGAGCGCTTCACGGATTATGTGAGGCACCCTTATCCCCCGGCGGTGCAGGAGAGTACGGCCCTCTTCTATCTGAAATACCTTATGTAGTTCTTTGAAGAGCCTGAAGGAACCGCTCGAAGGCTTCATGGGGAAAAGACAGCCGGTTGCGTACGACCATTACGGTACGGGCCTTATGTTGCCGCCGGCTGAAACGGAGAGACTTATTGAGATCAGACCCGGCAAAACACGCGAAGGATCCGATATTCCAGAAACCCTGGTTGTCTGAAGGTGACCGGATGGGGGAGACACTAGAGGAGATCAGGGAAACGGTGGATCTTTTGAAAGCACACGGAGTACGGCTGATCGTCTTCATCAACCCCATTCACAAAGCCACCTACCTCGCTACAGGGCTGGAAAAGTTCTTTCTGTTTGAAAAAGAATTGAGCAGAATCACCGACTTCTACGATTTCAGCGGTTTGAACTCGATCACCACTAACAATTATTACTATTACGAAACCTCGCACTACCGGCTGAAGGTCGGCGCATTGATCCTTGCCCGCATCTTCAACGACAGCAGCGTCAAAGTGCCTGATGACTTCGGTGTGCTGGTAACCAAGGGCAATATCGACCAGCATCTGGCAGACCTGAAGGCGCAGGTCGCGGGTCTAGGTTCAGCAGTGAAGTGGTAGAAGCAGCCAAGCTCCGCAAGCGGTCATCATGTCCCTGAGTACCTCTTCATACCTGCCTGATGCTCTAAAGTAATGGGCTTCTGCCATCGCGGGCTTTAGCTCGATGGCCTTGGTGTAATCAGCTTCATGGGTTTTATGGGATATGAGGAACCTTGAAAAGGATTCCGGGGCTGCATAATGGTGGCCCGAGCCGGACTTGAACCGGCACGCCCTATTCGAGCGTCAGATTTTAAGTCTGATGTGTCTACCATTCCACCATCGGGCCCTTAGTTAGTATATGTACTAACTTCTTTACCACTAATTCTTCGATCTTTCTCACAAACTACATACATAGTATAACGTTCTGCCCCACAGACTGCCACTTCTATTCCGCCACCCAGGCACACTTCATTTATAATAAGAATCGGTGGGCAAGTCAACAGTCAAATCAGCGGTTAGCGCTTAGCGCGCCGCTGTCGGCACTGCGGCACACCGGTATTGGGATCTCAGTTGGGGTCCACTGGACACTATGCACGATGCACTAAGCACTGAATCACTCTTCCAAACGTTCCAGGGCATAGAACGTCTGGAAGCGGGCGCTGCTGACGATTGCACGCGTGGCCCCAGCCTTTTCCAGCACCTCTTTTGCGAGGTCGGTCACAGCATGCCTTTCAGCGCACGCATCATACTTGTTCAGCACGATCACGCATTTTTCGCGGTCCACGCCTTTCATCAAGGTGTCATCCTCAAAGAAGCGCGAGAAGAGAGAAGGTGTGACGCGTGTATCGCCTGCCACGCCGGTTGCTCGTTCAAACAGCTCCCATCTGAATATCTGCTCGTCTACCCTTCCTGACAGGGCATCGAGCCCCGCAACAACGATCACACGATCCGAGAAAGGAGGGATAACGGGCTCGTATTCTGAGGGATACTTGAGGGGCTTGCCTTTCGAGCCATCTGCCTCAATCAGGACAAGATTGTACGCTGACCCCAGCTCTGCAACCTCCTCTGCCTCAAGTGCGGTCAGTTTTCCGCCCGCAACGGTCTTGCCAACGCGGACGAAGTCCGGTCGCGCCTGACCTTTGCCCAGATCGACCCAGAGCACGTATGGTTCCTTTGCCCAGATCTTCGTGGTAGTTGTGATTGCTACCCGTTTTCCCCGACGGATTGCTTCGGCAGCGATGTACTCGATGAGTGTTGTCTTGCCGCCGGCGCCGACAAAGCTAACATAGTGCGTCTGTAGCGTGAGTTCAAATCGGATGTGCTCGGGGTCAATCCTTCGAAAAAACCACATAGGGGAGATTCTTGATCTGACGTATGACCGCCTGCGCAGCGGCATCATCCTTCTCTCGTACGAAGAACGTGGCATACCCCTTCTGAAGAATAAAAATGCCGTCGTATGCCGTGTCTTTATGTTCTCTTGCTATGTACTCAATGCCTTCCCTGTCGAGAGCGTCCTTGAGCACGTCCGACTCAAAGATGCTCTCGACAGTATGCGCTTTAACCCACTTGTTTGGGTTCATTTCCTCTCTGGACCTGCTCCCATCCCCACAGGCTTATCAAGCGGGCCGACCCAGATTTCTACCCAGGTTGAAAAATTCTCTCTCGATATACGGATGTGGGCGGCCTTATCGTCTTTCATGTAGTTCAGAATTACGGTGGCGTACTTGAAGCCATTGATGAACCTCCATCCGTTTTTTGCCATGTTCGTCCTGAAATACTGCTCCAGGGAATTAATATCGATGTTACCGCTCAAGACGAGCAGACCTGTTCTCAAATTGGAGGTCTCATACACAAAACTCTTGTCCCTGATCAGCTCCAGCTCCTTTGGTATCGGGATGTCGGGGAACGAATAATAGGTCACGTTTGGCGTCTCGCCCTTGGTTACCGGTTGGTCCTCCTGGCCCGTTAAGCGCTTCCACGTCGAACATCCTGTCGCTAGTAACAGTACTACCAGAACTAACACAGCATATTTCTTCATACCATCCCTCCTTTGTTATTTGTTCTCTCAAGATATGCGTACGCACTGTGGTTGTGGATGCTTTCGAAATTTTCCGCCTCGATGGTGAACCACGTGATGTTCGACTCCTTGCCCAGTTTTTCCGCAACATCACGGACAACGTCTTCGACAAACTTAGGATTGAGATACGCCTTTTCCGTCACATACTTCTCGTCCTGCCTCTTCAGGACAGAGAATACGTCACAACTCGAGCACCCTTCAACGGTCGAAATCAGGTCTTCGATCCAGAAAAAACGCTTAAACTTCACGTTTACCGTTACAATGCCGCGCTGGTTGTGGGCGCCGTGCTCGCTTATCTCTTTGGAGCAGGGGCAGAGCGTGGTGATGGGCACAGAGGCGGACACGGTGAAGTCCCGCATCACATTGTCTTTGTCCATGTGGCCAACGAATCCGCATGTGTACTCGATGTAACCCGGCGTCCCGGTGACAGGGGCATCCTTCTTGATGAAGTAAGGGAACCGCACTTCCAGGTGGGCTGCCTCCGCATGGAGTTTCTGTTTCGTTTCCCTCAAGATGTCGGGAAGGTTCTTCATGTTGATCATGCTCTTTTTGCTGTGCAGGATCTCCACGAACCTGCTCATGTGCGTGCCCTTGTAATTGTGAGGAAGGTTCACGTACATATTGATCGTGGCTATGGTGTGCTGGTAGCCGTTCGCCTTGTCAAGCACCGTGATAGGATAGGTGACGTTTTTCACTCCCACCTTGTCTATCTCAATATTCCGGTGGTCCTGACTGTTCTGTACATCTTTCATTTGTAAGTCAACTTTTGAATGCTGCATAGACCTTCTCCGATTCCCAGACCCGCACCTCTCTCACGGATACGCTCTTCTCTTTGAGCAGTGTCCTGAGACGCTCATACAGATAGAGCGCGATATACTCGGACGAGCTTGCCCTCTCCTGGAAGAAGGGAAGTTCGTTAATGTATTTGTGATCAAGCTCAGAAAGCGCCTCTTTAACATACCCTTTCAGTATCGCAAAATCGACAAGCATGCCATCTTCATTCAGCTGCGGACCGTCAAAAAAGGCTTCCACCGTGAAATTGTGGCCATGAAGGTTCTCGCATTTGCCATGGTACGCCTCAAGCCGGTGAGCAGCCGCAAAACTGTCTTTAACGCAAAGAGTGAACATAGAATTACCTTATACTATATGCTGTCGCTTGCCACTTGTCAATACGTGCGCCATAAACACGCCAATAGCTTCCCGCGTCCGTGGGAAGCTATCCAGCGAGCACGGCGAGTGAGAAGGGGAGGCTCCGGTGGCTCTGCCGCGGGGTAACCACGAAGTGGGTCGTGGGCGCCCGGGTACCCGCGTGGGGTGGCCCAGTAATGGACAAGAAGCGTCTGGAAGCCTATACTTATTGAATGCAAACTGAAGGAACTCCTGTACCGGACCATACCGTAACAAAAACAGAGATCAAGGTCACCGGCATGACCTGCGCGATGTGTGCAAAGGCGATAGAGAAGGCACTCACGCGGGTCCAGGGCGTCTCCGGAGCGAGGTGAATCTTGGCAAAGAGACGGCTTCCGTTGAGTACGATCAGACCAAGGTAAAACTTGCTGACCTGGAGGCAGCCATCAGAGACGCCGGATACGGCGTGGTCGATGAAAAGGTCGCACTGCGGGTGGGCGGCATGACCTGCGTGATGTGCGCCAAGAGCATTGAAAATGCGCTTTCCCGTCTTCCCGGTGTGGTGAATGCGTCCGTCAACGCCGGCGCTGAAAAAGCGATGGTCACGTACAATCCCCGGCTGACAACGATCAGCGAGATGCGCAGCGCTGTCGAAGGCGCCGGATATCAGTATCTGGGGCTGGAAGGAGAAGAGACCGACGAGAATGAGGCGATCCGCGCCGAAGACCTCCGCAAGAAGCGGAACCAGGCGATTGTCGGCTTCGTCGTTGGAATCCCTCTCATGATCCTCATGTTCCTTCCCATCGCTTCTCACCATGCAATGGCCTACTTCATGTTCGTGGTATCCACCCCCACGTTCATCTACGTGAGCCATCCGATATTTCGTGCTGGCTGGCGGGCGCTGAAAAACAGGAATCTCAATATGGACGTGATGTATTCAATGGGCATAGGCGTCTCGTTCGTGGCGAGCATTCTCGGCACGTTTCAGATCATCCTGACCAGGGAGTTTCTCTTTTACGACAGCGCAGTAATGCTTGCAGCCTTTCTCACCATGGGCCGTTACCTTGAGGCCCGGGCCAAAGGAAAGACAGGCGAGGCTATAAAGAAGCTCATAGGCCTGCAGCCCAAAACCGCCACCATTGTTCAGGATGGCAGCGAAACCGAAATAGCTGTGGAGGATGTGCAGATCGGCGCGATCGTGCTCGTCAGGCCCGGAGAAAAGGTCCCGGTAGACGGCGAAGTTGTTGCCGGCGAGAGCTATGTCGATGAGTCGATGATAACGGGCGAACCGATACCGGTGCTGAAAAAGCCGGGAGAGAACGTCGTTGGCGGCACGCTCAACCAGAATGGCGTCATCAGGTTCAAGGCGCTGAAAGTGGGCAGAGAGACACTGCTTGCCCAGATCATACGGCTTGTGGAAGAGGCCCAAGGGGCCAAGCCGCCTGTTCAGCGGCTTGCGGACAGGGTCGTTACCTATTTCATTCCTGTTGTTCTGGCAATTGCTATCCTTGCCTTTGCCGTCTGGTATTTCCTGCTCGGCAACACTTTGCTTTTCGCACTTACCTGTCTCATCTCCGTTCTCGTGATCGCCTGCCCGTGTGCCCTCGGCCTCGCCACGCCAACAGCCGTAACCGTGGGTGTCGGCAGGGGTGCGGAGCTTGGCATACTTATCAAGAGTGGTGAGGCTCTTGAGCTCTCAGAGCGCCTCAAGGTTGTCGCCTTTGACAAGACAGGCACCCTTACGAGAGGCCGGCCCGAGGTCACCGACGTAGTTCCACTGGGTATCGATGCGGAAGAGCTCTTGAGGCTCACGGCCAGCGTCGAAAAGAACTCCCGGCATCCTCTCGGCGAAGCTATCGTGCGAAAAGCCACGGAGCAAAATCTGAAGATCGAGGATGCTGAGCGGTTTGACACGTTCGGGGGCAAAGGGGTAATTGCGACCGTGAACGGACAGGAGATCCTCGTTGGAAACAGGCTCTTTCTGCACGAGCGGAACGTGGCTCATTCGAAAGAGGTGGATGAGAAGGTAACGGAATTGGAAAGCGACGGTAAGACCGTTATGCTTATTGCCCGTGGGAATGTAGCCTGCGGCATCATTGCGGTGGCCGATACCCTCAAAGAAACATCGAGGGAAGCCGTTCTCGCGCTGAAGAACATGGGGCTCAAAGTCGTGATGGTGACCGGAGACAACAGGAGGACGGCACAGGCCCTTGCGCGCCAGGTTGGGATCGATGAGATCATTGCTGAGGTCTTGCCGCAGGACAAGGCACGTGAAGTGGAGAAGCTCCAGAAGGCAAACGGCGCCGTGGCCTTTGTCGGTGACGGTATCAATGATGCGCCGGCCCTGGCGCAGGCAGATGTAGGGATTGCCATAGGGAGCGGCACGGATGTGGCTATTGAAAGCGGCCAGATTGTCCTTATGCGGGATGACCTGATGGATGCGGTCGCGGGCGTGCAACTGGCCAGGAAGGTGATGGCCCGGATCAAGCAGAATATATTCTGGGCTTTCGCTTATAACGCTGCTCTTATACCTGTTGCAGGAGGGCTTCTTTATCCGTTTTTCGGTATCACCCTGAAGCCTGAGTTTGCGGGGCTTGCCATGGCCATGAGTTCCGTGACCGTGGTGTCGCTTTCGCTGATGCTGAGGAAATACGTGCCGCCGGCAACCGCGGCGCGGCAGGTTCACGGATGAAGGCTCAAGGAGAAAGGATAAAGGATAAAGGAGAAGGGCTAAATCGATTGACAAAAAGCTCGCTGATGACCAGAATATAGATGAGTGACGACAGCAGGATGGAAGCGGATCCAGTGCAAACCTGAAATAAACAAGGAGGTGTTTCGTGGCTCAAGTTTCTAAAGAAAAGCGGAGGGAAAAAGTCATTGACGTGTTGAACAAGGCGCGCGCCAGGGAGTTGCATGCCATTATCCAGTACATGAACCAGCACTACAATTTGGATAATATGGATTATGGAGATATGGCCGCAAAGGTGAAGCTCATAGCGATCGATGAGATGCGTCACGCGGAGATGTTCGCCGATCGCATAAAAGAACTGGATGGAGAGCCCACTTCAGAGCCCGCGGCAAAGACCGAAAAGGGTCAGAAGGTCGAGGTCGTTTTTTCATTTGATGCAAACCTTGAGGACGCGACGATGGTGGCCTACAACGAGTTTCTGCTGGTCTGCAGAGAAAACGGAGACGCCGCCACCGCGAAGCTTTTTGAAGCGATCATCGACGAAGAGCAGATACACTTCAACTATTTTGACAACACTAACGACCACATCAAAAACCTGGACGGGACCTATCTTGCTCAGATCGCCGGAACGCCATCTGCTACGGGCCTGGCGACACAGGGCTTTGTTGCCAGACAGGGCGGCGGCGCTCCGGCCGGCGCATAGATACCACCTGATCATCGCAGCGCTTACAGAAAGCCAAGCGGCCTCACCGTTCGGCTTTCTTTTGATGACTTATGAGATTGAATATCTTAATGGAAGCTAGGAAAGTGCCGCCGCTCGCACCGTTTTCTCCGCTCTCTCGCTCCGAAAAGGTCCGCCCGGCCTGACCGTGTTGAGTGGTTATCTTCCAGCCTCGCATCGCTGTGGGTGATCGGTGTTTCAAGCTTCAGCGGTTAAACGGGCTGATGCCGACTTGCATTCAAGATGGAGACCCAGCCTTCGGCCGGGTACCCCGGGCGAGCCGAGGCCTGTGCTACGGAGGCGTACCTGGTGGTACGTCGAGTAAGAACAGGCCGATGGGCAACGAAGGTATACGCTTGAAGGCAAGTCGGCATCTAGCGGATCAGGCCCATGTACTTCCAATAGGGGAAGGAAACTGCAATGGCGGCAAGGGAGATGAGGACGTGAAGCAAGCGCGAACTTCACGGTTTGCGGATGATCAAAAAGCCGTCCCTCTGTGCTCGACAGGAGCGTTTGAAAAATCATGCTCTGGTGCGGCAACAACCAGGGCTCGTTCACGAGGAGCACGATCAATCCGATGACAAATGGGCTGATTTCCAGAGCGGCGCTGATTGGCAGAAGCGCCAGGATACAGACCACCAGGGAAGGAAAGGCAGGCAATATGAACCGGATCACGACCACGCTCACCGTTATAACGAGAAGGAAGACCAGCTTGCTGCCGACAAGGAATTGCAGGTAAGGTTTTGCCGCACCTGCCACGATTTCCGGAAGGCCGCTGGCGGATATAACGTTGCCGAAGCCTATCAGGGCCCCGAGAGAAATAAGAAAGGCCCAGTCTATGGAGGTGCGGAGAGTGGTCTGGTCGAGCACTGAGGTTGCAAAGAGAATGAGGAGGCACAACATTGCTATCCAGGCCCCATCAATGTGGTGCCACGACTGGGTCAGGAAGCCTGCGAGCGAGGTGAAAACGGCAAGGAGACAGACCTTCTCCTCCATGGTCATACGGCCGAGCGTCCGCAACTGCGCGTCCGCCACCGATGGGACCAGTTCCTTCGTTTCAGTGGGGCGATAGAGGGCAATGATCGCAAGATAAGAAGCGCAAAAATAAAAGGTCGAGAGGAGCCAGGCCGCCTTGAACCAATAGCCCCAGGTTATGGAGGAACCAACGTCAGGTGGCAGAAGGCCCAGCATGAAAAAGCAGACAAACGAACCATTCATAAACATAATGGTCATGTTCCCATGGCCCAGGAAGCTTGCCATGGCAAGGCCAACCGCTCCGCCGCTTCCTTTTTTGTAGCCGAGGATCTCGGTGAGTGTCAATATGAGCGGGCTTGCAAGCGCTAACCTGCCATTGGGAGAAGGGATGATCGGTGTTAACAGAAGGCCTGAAAAGGCCACGGCAAAGGCCTGTCCGAAATAGTTCCGCGGAAAACGCTTGATCATCACGAGGGTCAGTCGGTAGAGAAGGCCAGTCTTTGCGATGGAGGCTGATATGCCGAACACCGCAAGAACGAGAAACCATGTGGAGCTGGAAAAGCCTGAAAAGGCCACTGCAGGCTGTGGTGACACCGAGCAGGACCGCCACGACCGGTAGGCCGATTGAAACCGTATGAAAGGAAAATGCGTTCAAACTCCACAGGATAGTGGCAGCGAGCAGCAGCTCGAAGAGCATGATGCGAGGGGTAGCTGAGGCCCGTCGTGCTCAAGCAAAGGGCGGATGGGACGCAAAGAAGCACCATAAGGCAAAACGCTAAGAATCGCCTATCTTTCGACACATTCACGGGCGCTCTCGAAAAAATTCGTCCTTCGCGATAGCAGGATGATGTGGTCGCCACGTCTGAGCGCCGGCTTGCAGCCACGGAGGGTCTGGTTCGCCAGATACTTCCCCGGTTCCTCTCATGACGACATTGGCGGATGCGAGTTTTGCCGCTAATAGACCTGCAAGGCTTACCCCCAGGGATGGGTATTTCTTGATTAATTGATTAAAATTATTTCGGGAGAGCTTTAACAGGATCAAGTCCGTTTGGGCCTCGGCATCGGTGGTTCTTGGCTCACCCGTCAGCAGCGCCAGTTCCCCGAACCAATCCCCGGGCCCCAGACAGGCGATCTCCAGCGACTGTCCACCGGGCCGCAAAAATACCCGTACTATTCCATCAATGATAATGAACAGGGCGTCACCGGGATCTCCCGCCCTGTAAAGGATCTCCCCTGACTTCGACATGAATCTGTTCGATAGCTGGGTATCAGCTCCGCAAGCCTGATTCTATCGAGGTCCGCCAGGAGCGGAACGTCGGTAAAATCGATCTCTTTCGGTGAGCTTGGCCCACGTTCATTAGTTTCCATTGTCAGGGATCTCCTCGTCCGACCCTCATACTTGTAATATGGCACAGCCTTTGAGGAGTGTAAATGCTCCGCGGGCGTGGTTGTAAATTTCTGCCGACTCAGGTAGACTATGCCGATGTTTCTCACGGATGGCAAATCCAACTACGATGCGGTGCTGGCCGAGCTTCTGGAGGAAGCAAGAAGTCGGAACGCAGCGGCCAACGCCCCTGCCCTGGGCGGTTCTCTGGTTGACGGGTCAGCGCAGATCCCTCTCTTCGGTGACATCTGTACGGTCAAGGATGACGCTGTTTACAAGAGCGATCCAAAACTTGACACTATCGGATCGATTCTCGTTCTCAGATATCTTCTTACGGCCGGGGATGATCCGCTGCGAAATGCATGGGTGCCTTATCGGGACTTCAAGGACGGGGCTCAGTTTGCATCTTACATAAAAGCCAACATAGAGGACCTGCTGGCGAAGACATTTACGAGGAATCAAGCGCTCCTGCGGGAGAGACTGCAGGCAATAGGCGCCAGCATGTACCGGTCTGAGGCGAAGCCTGATGTCGCGGCCGCCTTGCATCCCTTTCCCAGGGTGCCATTGCTGGTCATCTTCTGGGACAAGGATGAGGAATTCGATGCTTCTTTCCAATTCCTGTTCGATGAGTCAGCTGAGTCGTTTCTCGATATGGAAGCCCTCGCTGTGCTTCTTGAATATACCTGCCAGAAACTGATCGGCGAGCCAGGCGGGACAAGCAGGCCATGAACCAGGCAATGAACCAGGTCCTGATTATCGATGATGAGAAGAGCATAGTCGAGAGTCTTTCTTCCATCCTGAAAGAGGAGGGCTTCTCCGTATTCAGCGCGATGGATGGCAAAGAGGGGCTCGCTCTGTTTGAGCACGTGAGACCGAAGGTGGTGCTGCTCGATGTGTGGATGCCCGAAATGGACGGTCTCGACGTCTTGAGGCACATACGGGAAGCCGACACCAATGCGGTGATTATCGTCATCTCCGGTCACGGCACCATTTCTACCGCGGTGGAGGCGGTAAAGATGGGTGCTACGGATTTCCTCGAAAAGCCGCTCTCTATTGAAAAGGTGCTCGAAGTGATTTCAAGAGGTCTTGCCGGCAAAGGGAATGGCAAGGACAGGCAGGATGAGATCAGGATTCAAGTGCCGACAGGGCTCGAGGCATGCAAGCAAAAGACCGTTGGGAAAAGCATCGTAGCTTACGGGATGGGGCTCCATTCCGGGGTCAAGACGGGAATGATACTGCTGCCGATGCCCGTTGACACGGGGATCATCTTTGAGCACGTCCCGGACGGCGAAAGGATACCGGCGTTCATTGACTACGTGTACTCGTCAGGGTTTGCTTCTTCCCTCAAGGGTAAGAACTGCACGGTGAAAACGGTGGAACACCTGCTTGCCGCCTGTCACGTATACGGCCTCACCAATCTGCTCATAAAGGTTAGCGAGGAAGTGCCCATTTTCGATGGCTCTGCGCTTGAGCTCTGCAAGAAGATCGAGGAAGCAGGGGTTGTGGAACAGCGTGCGGGCATCGAACCACTGGTTGTCACAGAGATGGTGAAGGTTGCCAATCTGCCCGAAGGCAAATATCTTTCCATCGAACCGGCCACGGAGCTCATCATCGATTACACGCTCAGCTACCCAAAACCCGTGGGCACGCAAAGATACCAGTTCTCAGGTGGACACGAACACTTCGTGACCGATATTGCACCGGCGCGGACCTTCGGGTTTTTGAAGGATTTCGAGAGACTGGAGAAGATGGGGCTTGCGTCAGGAGGCCGTATCAGCAATGTGATCATCCTGAGCGATGATCATGTCATCAACACGAAACTCAGATTCGAGGATGAATTCGTGCGCCACAAGGTGCTCGACCTGCTGGGCGATTTATACCTTCTTTCTCGCCCGATTATCGGCAAGGTCGTAGCCCGGGGCACGGGACACCTTGAGAACATAGCGCTCGTCAAGGAACTCAGGCGCCGCTTCTACCAGTAACCGTTAAAGGCGTGGCGGTCCTTAAGCGTAAGCGGTCGTCTACTTTGTCGGCAATCGGAATTTCGTGATGATGAACTCCGCTATGGCCTCGGGCTCATCGCGCAAGAACACCGGAACGTGGGCGTCGATCATTCGGTCGGCCGCGATGGCGATCACGTCCGGGTCCTGCTTTGCCAAAGGCTCGAGCCCCTTCTGATACACGTAAACTTCCAGCTTCGGCATATGTTCCCTCTTATAGCCCTCTGTGATGACCAGGTCTATATCACGCATATAGAGTCTCACAAGCTCAGATAGTGTCAACTCTTGCGTGACATCGGCCACGAGCCCTATCTTTTCGGAAGACGTAATCATGGAAACACTTGCGCCGGCCTTCTTGTGCCGGTAGCTATCCTTGCCTTCCCTGTCTATCTCAAAATCTCCTGCGTGATGCTTGATTGTCCCAACTCTCAGGCCTCGCGACTTAAGGACGGGAATTAGTCTTTCGAGGAGGGTTGTCTTTCCAGTGTTTGACCTGCCAATGACGGAGAGCACGGGGATCACGCGTCTGCCCATTGAATCTCTACCTCCTCGCCTGTTCTTACTCTTTCTGTCCCGCGCTCCAGGATGATAAAACCATCGGGCTCATCCACGTAAAGCTCCCTAATATACGGCGCTCCAGCAGCGGAAAAGGCAACGGGGATGAGATGGATCTTGTCAGTCTCCTTCTCGATATCTTCAGGCGCAGATGCCTTGCCGAAGCGCATGCTGCCTGTCCTGCCCGCGAGCTTCAGAAGGCATGGTTTGATAAATACATCATAAAGGGTCCTGAGCGCCCTGGGGTTTCCAGGCAGAATGAAGAAGGGTGTCCGGCCCAGTTTTCCAAACGTCATTGTTTTACCGGGCACGACGGGCAGGGCTTCCAAAAGAAAAGTCGCTCCGCGCACCTGAAACGATGAGCGTGTTACGTCTTTCTTGCCCTTTGCAGTGCCTCCGGTCACAAGCAGAAGATCAGAGCCCGTCATGCCGGAGAGGGCTCCTCCGATCTCCCCTTCATCGTCGCCGGCAACGGCCATCTGTGCGACCTCCCCTCCACTCCTTTCTATGAGCCCGGTCAGAAGATATTGGTTCGAGTTGACGACGATCCCTTTCTTCAGTTCATTGCCTGTTGACAGAATTGAGACCCTGGGCTTTCGAAAGACGGCTATCTTCTCCAGGCCCGCAAGCGCCAGAAGCTCCATGGCGCGCGGTCTGATACGCGTTCCTCTGGTCGCCACGCCGTCACCCTTACGTATCCAGTAGCCTTTCTTCCAGATCTTTCGCATGTCAGTCAGGGTCTCCACCAGTATTGTGGCCCTGTCCTCTCGCACGTGCTCAACCGGCACAAATCGCGTATTGGTTGGTATTGCTGCCCCCGTGGGCACGAAAACGGCTTCTCCTGCTTTCAGATGAAGTGCGCACTTCTCGCCCGGCCCGAGCCATGCCTTGACGATGAACTCCTTGCCGCCTCCCCTGCAAGCGAAGCCGTCGAGCGCTGAAACAGTCAAAAGGAGGAAGGTCCCGCCCCGCTTTCACGGTCCGTGCTGCGACCCGGCCCAGGGCCTTTATGCAGGGAATAATCTCTTGCCCGACGGGAGAGACTTTTTTCTCGATTGTCCGGACTATGTCCCGAAGCATGGGCCTTCCGGATAGCCGTTTTTCTGGAAGAAAAAGTGGAAAGCCACAATGACCAGCGCATGATTTATGGTGCCGTCCCGGAGGAGTTGGGGGATAGAAGTGATGGGGACCAGTTCAACCTCTATATCCTCGTGTACATCGAGCGACATTTCCTTTACCTTTTCGGCGTGCTCCACCAGATAGGTGTAACAGGTGTTGTCGAATATCGCAGGGTTTGGGTTCGTGGAGCCGAGCAGGCTCACGCTTCTCCCGGCGTATCCCGTCTCTTCGAGAAGCTCTCTTGCCGCAGCCTCCCCCGGGTCAGCTTCATCCACGAGCCCGCCGGGTATTTCAAGTGTAACCTTCCGAGAGCCATGCCTGTATTGCCTGATCATGACTACCTCTCGGTCCCCGGTAAGAGGCACGACATTCACCCAGTCATTCGACTGGATGGTGTAGAACTCGCCGGTTCGGTTGGTTCGCGGCGAGACGGCCTTGTCCGCCCGTATCTTGAAGACCTTATAGTCCGCGTCTAGCTTTGAGCTGAGGATTTGCCAGGGTTTAATCATGCACGCCCCCGAGGGGCGAATTATACGTTGATTGATTACTCGTTGACTGACTGAGCATCTGACTCAATAACTGCCGTGGTTGAACGCATCAACGTATAAACGCATCAACGTGTCAACTAATAATCTGTGTCTCCTTGAATGCCCTGGTATAGGCGGCGACGTTCTTCTGCGCAATCAAACCGAACCGGTTCTTAGTGGGTATGTCCAGCGACGCTAAATCAATAATCTTGGTTGCTTTGACGAGGCTGCCCAGCATGGTAGTGTTGGTGATCGGCACGCCCATCTCTTCGCGGGCAATGCGTGAGGCATCTACGGATGCAATCTTGAACCCGGAAAACAGCTTGCGCAGTTCCTCTTCCGATTTGTTACTGTTTATCACGACGAAACCATCTTTCTTGAGACCGTCCGTGGGGCTCACGGAGGAAAGAAGGGTAGGATCGAGAATCACAATCGCGTCCGGTTGATACACCTTTGAGCGGATCCTGATCGGCTTGTCGGAAACCCTCAAGAAGGCGAGTACAGGAGCCCCTCTCCGTTCCGGACCGAAGTTCGGAAAAGCTTGAGCGTAAAGACCTTCGTTTATTGCCGCCTGCGCAACAAGCTCTGCTGAGGTAACCGCCCCCTGGCCGCCTCTCCCGTGAAACCGAACCTCTATCATTTTGTCCTCCATGTCGTGCCGTTTGGTGTATCGAGTAAGATTATACCCTTTTCAAGGAGCATGGTGCGGATCTCATCTGCCCCCTTGTAGTCCTTGCGCCTGCGCGCCTCTGATCGGTCCGCAATGGCCTCCTGCACTGCCGCTTCATCAAGACCAACGCGCCTCAGGTGGCGGAGGGTCTCGCCCCGACTGAAGGCTGCGGTCTCCTCGCCCAGTAGTCCCAGGGTTGAGCCGAGCGAAACGAAAAGCTGCTCTCCGCGAGCGAGTGCCGGCCGGCTGCTCTCATCCAGCTCATCCACCATCCTGTTGAGCAGCCTGGAGAGATCGAAGAGCGCTGACAAACCAAGCGCCGTATTGAAGTCATCGCTCATGGCCTCGTGGAATTTTCTCTCCAGGTCCTGAAGCTCAGGGTAGTTGGCCTGGTTGGAGGCGGCAACCCCTTCCCTCGATACTTCTCTAATTCTCTCCAGGGTGAAGTAGAGCTTCTGGAGCGCGCTTTGGGCATTTTCCAGGGACTGTTCCGTATAATCGATAGGGTTCCGGTAATGGGTCGAGAGAAAGAAGAGGCGCAACACCTCAGGATGGTACGCCTTCAAGAACTCTTTTATGGTCCGGATGTTTCCAATCGACTTGGACATCTTCTCCCGCTGCATCGTCACGAACCCATTGTGCACCCAGTAATTGACGAACTTCTTTCCCGTTGCGCACTCTGTCTGGGCACGCTCATTCTCGTGGTGCGGGAAGATGAGATCCTTGCCCCCTCCGTGAAAGTCAAAGGGATTGCCGAGATACTTGGTGCTCATGGCCGAGCACTCGATATGCCAGCCCGGCCTGCCCTTGCCCCAAGGAGACTCCCAGGAGGGCTCGCCCGGCTTCGATTCTTTCCACAAGGCAAAGTCAAGAGGGTCCTGTTTTCTCTCGTCTACCTCGATGCGTGCCCCTGCAATCATCTCCTCAAGGCTTCTTCCCGACAATTTGCCGTACCCATCATATTTTCTCACGGAGAAATAGACGCTGCCGTCAGCCTGATAGGCATATCCCCGTTCCACGAGTTTTTCGATGAAGAGTATCATGTCGGGGATGTGGTCTGTTGCCTTCGGCTCAAAGGTCGGGGGTACGACCCTGAGTCCTGCCATGTCTTCCTTGAAGGAGGCGATATACGTTTCGGCTATCTCCTTCCAGTCGGTATGTTCCGCATTGGCCCTGTTGATGATCTTGTCATCGATATCGGTATAGTTCCTCACGTAGGTAATGTCATACCCGAGGCTTGTGAGATACCGATAGATCACGTCGAATACGATCACACTGCGTGCATGGCCGACGTGCGAGTGGTCGTAGACCGTGATACCGCACACGTAGCACTTTATCTGGCCGGGGGTAACCGGAACAAACTCTTCTTTTTTTCCGGTGAATGTGTTGTAAATGACCAGACTCATAAGCTTTTTTATCATAGCCTGAAGCTTCTTGTCAAAGTTTATGTCCTGGTTATGTCCTGATGTGTGTCCTGGTCAGGCCCCCGTTATCTCCTCAATTTACGTCTTCGCTTATATCTTTACAAAGCAGATGATTTAGTTTATCTTTGATGCGTGGCAGAGCTGAGAAAAGACCCTATTTCCGGCAGTTGGGTCGTGGTCGGACTGACGTGGGTCAAGAGCAGTGAGTTGAACGTCTGCCCTTTCTGCCCCGGCAACGAACATCTTCCCGGCAAACCGATCAGAGAGGTTAGAGATGCCGGTGGTAACTGGCTGGTACGCTGCTTCCCTGCAGCCAACCCGCTATTCATGATCGAGGCTTTAGCAGGCAAGAAGGCAGAAGGGATGTACGACAGAATGGGGAACGTGGGTGCCCACGAAATCGTGGTGGAAAGCAGGGCCCACACGAAGAATCTATCGGATTTCGAAGTGGATGAGCTGGCCCTTGTTCTCGATATGTACGCGGAGCGGATTCTCGACCTGAAGAAAGATAAGAGATTGAGACACGTTCAAGTATACAGAAACCACGGGGAACTGGCGGGCTCATACATCTATCACCCCCACTCCCATATACTCGCAACCTCGATAATGCCACATGGCACAGTTCTCGAACTGGCGAATTCCAAGGACCACTACCTTCAGAAAGAACGATGTCTTCTGTGTGATATCACTGCCCAGGAGATACGGCAAAACAAGCGGATTGTTGCGATCTCCGAGAATTTTGTTGCGTTCTGTCCCTTCGCGCCTAGATTCCCGTTCGAGGTCTGCCTGCTGCCCAGGTTTCACGGCCATATCTTTGAATCTCTTACCGAGGACAGGGCATTAAAATATGAATTCATTCACCTGTTTCTTGATGTGATGAGAAGAATTGAGCGCGCGAGAAGTTCTCACACGATCGTGATCCACACAGCACCCAACCCGGTCGCAGGGGATATCGCCCAGGAGTCTGACGGGGTCGAGAATTACTTCCACTGGCGCGTGGAGATACTGCCGAGAGATCTCAGATCATCCAAGTTCAAACGAGAAGATGAGTTTTATAACGTATCGCTGACACCGGAAGAAGCAGCGCAGATTTTGAAGTCGGACAAATCTTGAGGAGACGCTATGCATAGGGCACTATTCTGGTTCCTGTTCGGTGTCATGTTCACGTTTGCCGTGATGCTCATGGTCTTTGGCGTGATGTTCATGAGAGATGTATATGTCTCAGCGGGCTCTTCAAGCGGGGAGGTTGCCTTTACGTCCCTCCTTTTTGGCATAATACTTCTTCTTGTTGGCGGCGGTCTTCTCTGCTCCACCATAGCAGAAACAGTCAAAAAGTTGATGGCTAAGTAAGCGTATCTTTGGATCGATCTAATTATTAAAATTTTTTCATTGACAAGACAGCATACTAGATATAGTATTATTTCTAGTCAAGGCACTATATCTAGTGGAGGGGGTATATATGACAGAGACAACTGATTTAAATCTCTTCGTTCGAACTTCCGAAGAGACCATCTCGGAATGGAACAGGGAAAAGATAGTCGACGCAATGATGAGGGAGACGCTCATCGATCATGATACCGCAGCGGCTATAAGCAAGGACGTCGAGTCGCTCATTCGTAAGTCGGGCATCAAGGTGGTCACCGCACCACTGATCAGGGAGATGGTGAACGCACGTCTGATTGAGAGAGGGCTGGAACATGCCCGTAAAATGCATACCCGGCTTGGTATGCCCATCTACGATGTCGATACCCTGATCCTCCATCCGAACAAAGAAAACGCCAATGTCCCGCATGGGCCGGAGGCAACCAATCTTACCCTCGCAGAGAGGATAAAAAAGGAGTTTGCGCTCCTCTCCGTTTTTTCTCAGGATGTTTCCGATGCCCACATGAACGGTGATATCCACCTCCACGACCTTGGCTTCATAGATCGGCCATATTGCAGCGGCCAGTCCCTCGAGTTTATAAAGAAGTTCGGGCTCGACCTGCCCCATTCCCTGTCTATGGCAAAACCTGCAAAGCACCCTGAAGTACTCCTTGCCCACCTCGTTAAGTTTGCAGCTGCCCTGCAAAGCCACTTTGCCGGCGCTATCGGCTGGGATGCGGTAAACATCTTCTTTGCGCCGTACCTGGAGGGCATGAGTGACAATGAGGTTAAGCAGCTTGCCCAGATGCTGATCTTCGAATTCTCTCAGCAGGCTGTGGCACGCGGCGGCCAGGCAATATTTACCGATATCAACCTGTACTGGGAGATCCCCAAACACTTCGTGGATGTCCCGGCCATCGGTCCGGGCGGCAAGTTCACCGGTAAGACTTATGGACAGTATGAGAAAGAGGCACAGCGGTTCGTCTGGAAGCTCTTTGAGGTCTTCAAAGAAGGAGATGGCGCAGGCAGGCCTTTCTTCTTCCCTAAGCCACTCGTCCATATCACGGAGAAATTCTTCAAGACCGACGGCTATGCGGATTTTCTCGACCTCATCTGCGACGTCGCATCAGACAAAGGCAATACCTATTTCGTCTTTGACAGGGGGGAGACAGCCAAGATATCAGAGTGCTGCCGCCTGAGCTTCAAACTGGACGAACAGGACCTGCTCGATGCGAAGGAACCGTGGAGAATGCGTTACTGCGCTTTGCAGAACGTCTCCCTCAACCTTCCGCGCATCGCTTACACGGCCGAGCAGGATGACACGAAACTTTTCAACCTGCTCACCGAGCGCTTCATGCTTGCCGTCAAGGCCCACAAAGAAAAAAGGGCCTTCATCGAGAGATTACTCTCCGCGGGTGAGGACGGGCCCCTTGCGTTGCTGACCATGAACCGGGACGGCACGTCTTACCTCAGGATGAACAAGGCGTCGCACCTTATCGGCATGGTGGGTCTCAATGAGATGGTCCAGATACATACCGGCGAACAGTTGCACGATTCCAAGAGGGCTTTGAAGTTCGGTCTCAAGATTCTTGCGCATATGAAGCTTCTCGCTGACAAGATGAAGAGGCAGGAAGGCATGAGGCTCGTTCTGGAGCAGACGCCGGCGGAGAGCACGAGTTACCGTTTTGCGCGACTCGATTTGCGGTACTTCTCTCCCGCATCGGGAAGGGTGGTGAAAGGAGATGTGGCATCGGGTGAGGTCTATTACACCAATTCAACCCATCTCAATGTGATGGCGCCCATGAACCCCATCGAAAGGGTCACCAATGAGGGTCTCTTTCATCCGCTGATAGAGGCAGGTTCCATCTCGCACGTCTGGATCGGCGAGGCCCAGCCATCGAAGGGCGCAATTGCTGACTTCGTGCTAAAAACCTTCAGGCACACCACCAGCGATCAGATAGCTTTCTCGCCGGAGTTCACGACGTGCAACAAGTGTCACCGCACCTCACGGGGCTTGAGGGATGACTGTGCCTACTGCGGCTCGCCCGAGGTGGACGGCATCACACGCATCACGGGTTACTTCACCAAGGTCTCAAGCTGGAACAAGGGCAAGCTGGGCGAGTTGAAGGATCGTTACAGGAACATGGAATATTTTATGCAGGACTGAAGAGAAAAAAGTGGCAGCGGCGGGATGACAAAGACGGTTGCGCGTTACGAGTTCCGGGTCACGGGTTAAAGGCAGTACGTTGGTAGCAAACTCGTAACTCGTAACCCGTAACGGTTTTTTCTTAACACTATCTTTCTGGAGGAGACCGATGGGCATAGTAAAAATATTTTATAAAGATGATTGTGTGATCTGCCCTCTGGCGAAAAAGTTGGGCGACCACCTCAGAGAAAAAAACATTGACGTGGTCGACTATAACGTGGAGACTGCTGATGGGCTTGCCGAGGCCAGTTTTTACAGCGTTATGGCCCTTCCCACCATCGTTGTTGAAGATGGAATGGAGAATGGGATCGGCGAATGGAGGGGCAACGTCCCCAAGATGGAAGAGGTACTAGAGGTTGTCAGCAGGGCATAACTTTCCCGTAAAGGGATTCATAGAGACCAGCTTCCTCGATTGGAAGGATCACCTGTCCTCAGTCTTCTTCACGGGAGGCTGCAACTTCAGGTGTCCGTTCTGTCATAACAGCGATCTGGTCTTGAATCACGATCGCCTGCTTGACATACCGGAGGAGCAGATCCTGGGGAACCTCAGAAAGTTCAGAAAATGGGTTGACAGGGTTGTCATCACGGGCGGCGAGCCAACCCTCCAGAAAGGCTTACCCGTGTTTGTGGAGCGCCTGAAACGGGAGGGCTATAAGGTTAAGCTCGATACAAACGGCTCACACCCGGAGGTGATAAAGGACCTCGTGAAGGCAGGCTTTGTCGACTATATCGCCATGGATATCAAAGGGCCCGATCGCGGCCTACGACAGGTGGTGCGGCACCACGGTTGACCGCGATAAGATCGAAGAGAGCATCGACTTCGTCATCGGGGGAGAGATTGATCACGAGTTCAGGATGACCGTTGTGCCCTTCCTTCATAAAGAGGCAGATGTATACGAGGCAGCCTCCAGGGTGGGGGATGCGAAGCGATTCACGGTTCAGGACTTCGTTCCCAGGAATACGTTAAATCCAGCCTTTCTCAGCGTGAAATCCTTTTCTCCGGACCGCATGTCGAAGATACGACAGAACGTAGAGGGGATCATGCAGGATGCCAAGGTCCGTCGTACTCTACACCAGTGACGAAGTACTTCTTCAGCTGAAGCGCAGGCTTGCGGAACACTTCGGGCCAGAAAAAATGAAACCCTATACATGCTCCTTTGCCCACGCATCAGAGGCTGGTGCGCGTCGAGTAAGGATCACCGAACTCGTGCCATACAGCCTGGCCCCCATCCTCAACGAGCTTGTTGCCAGCGGTCAGGCCGTCCCTGTTTCCACAGCTGACAAGGATGTATGCGGCGCATCGTATGAGGATCTTATGCAGGGCGCCGATCGATTCCGGAGAAGCGCGGTTCTGCAATTCTCCTCCCCCACTATGATGAGCCTGGGCGGCTATTCTGTTTCCTTCCCTGTCCTACCCTTGATGCTGAGCCACTATATTCACGTGTGGAACAGCCTTGCCGGGTTCAAGATCACCAGGGCTCCGGAGTTGCTTGAACACGTGAAAATGAAAGATTTCAAGGTCTCGTGCGTGCAGTCGGAGCGCGGTGCCGGATTTCAGGGATGGATTGCGCTGGAGATGGAAAAAGGCAGGTCAGAAGAGGAGATTCAGGCATTTAACGCTCTTGTCGATTTTGCATTCTATTGCGGGACAGGCTTACACACGGATGAAGGGTTAGGGCAGACGAGAAGAAAGCCGTGACACGTAACGGGTGACGGGCAGACAAGAGGAGCCGCCGCAAGGGCGGCTTAGGCGCCAAACACCTAATTTGACAAACAGCATGCTCTGTCATACAATCGCCTGATACGGAGGTGCTTATGCTCAGACGTCACGGATTGGCTTTTCTTTGCGCTACCCTGTTTATGGTCCTTGCACTGGGTGCTTGCCACACATACCAACCTCAGGTGGTGCCCTTCAAGATGCCCATGGCTTATCCCAACTTCACACGGGCAGGAGGCGCAGACATCGCCGCGAAGGCTTACGATGACCCCGCGGAGGCAACCCAGGCATTCAACTATGACATGCGCGGCAGCGGCATTCTTCCGGTACAGGTAATCTTCGACAACAAGGGAAACCACTCTCTGGAGATTGTTCCCAATCAGACATTCCTCGTGGACGCTGCCAACAATTTATGGCCTGTCCTCACTCAGGACCAGGCGTACGACCGCATCAACAAAAAAACCGAGATGGGGAAGATAGTGCCTGAGGCCGCCAAAGGCGGGCTTCTGGGAGCCGCTGCCGGCGCTGTCCTGGGTGCAGCCATTGGAATTGTGACGAGGACGAATGTAGGCAATGCAGCGGGCACAGGGGCTGCCGTGGGTGCAGCCATTGGCGGAGTGGCGGGTGGGACCAAAGGAGCGATGGATACGGACCCCCAGGTCAGGGTCAGGGAAGACCTCAGTAAGAGGAGCCTCGAGAACCGACCCGTAAGGCCCGGAGAGATAGCATACGGTTTCGTCTTTTTCCCGGGTGAAGCAGCAAAGGTGAAAGAGTTGAGGCTGCAAGTGAGAGAGGTGGATACGGGCGTGCGTCATGCCCTCGTCATGGGTTTTTGAAGAAGCGAAGGTAAAAGAGAAGAAACTTCCCTTTACGACTGGCCGCGAGAAGGCGCCAACGGCCGGCCATCCCGATGATCGCGACTTTTCATAAATCTGCCGTCCGGACCGTACGCTGATCCGAACAACCCAGCTACTCTTGCTCTTGACTTTTCTTGGAGCAGTTACTATCATATTCCCCGATCAACAATTTCGGTTTTCAAACAGGGGAAAACTTACATGATCCTTTTTTATCGGAGGGAAGTTTATGAGTAAAACAAGATCATACCGTTTCTGCGGACTGCTGGTCATGGTGACGTTGGGCCTTGTCTTTTCAGGGTGGGCCTCAATGGCTGCCGAGACCAAGAAAAAGGAAGATTTTGAGAATCGCCCGGAGCGATCGATCCAGATGTCAGCGGAGTTCCCTGGAGTGGAGGTCCCGCCGGGACAAACCGTCACCATGAACCTCCTGTTCGACAACAAGGGGCGCACGAACGAGAACGTGGATGTCTCCATCGCTTCCGTGCCCAAAGGCTGGAAAGCCAGGCTAAAGACGGATCAGTATACGGTAACCGGCATTTCAGTGCCCTGGGGCGAGCAAAAGACGGTGGCCTTTGAGGCCGAACCGGACAAGACGGTGAAGCCGGGCGACTACGTGTTTGACGTCCAGGCCAAGACCGCGGATGGGCAGTTTAAGATGGCTCAGCCTATTCTCGTAAAGGTCAGAGAACGTCAGGCGGGACCGGAGACGCGGGGAGTGCGACTGACAACGTCGTATCCTGTGCTGCGCGGCCCTTCGGACGCCAGCTTTGAGTTCTCCGTGGATGTTGAAAGCAAACTTGACAGGGACGCGGTATTCGACCTTTCGGCGCAGGCCCCGGAAGGCTGGGAAACGAACTTCAAGCCTGCTTATGAGACCAAGTATATTACAAGCCTTCGTCTGAAGGCCAACTCAAGCCAGACCGTTGCGATCCAGGTGAAGCCTGCCATGAATTCCAAGGCTGGAGAATTCCCTATCATCATGAGAGTCAGCTCAGGTGATGCGAAAGCAGAAGCCAAGCTGATGGTAGTGCTCACGGGGACGTACTCTCTCGACGCCGGTACCCCCAGCGGATTGCTCACGCTGGACGCGAGACAGGGTAAACCGTCCGTTGTATCGATCTTTGTCAAGAACACGGGCTCTGCTCCTCTGCAGGATATAAAGTTCATGTCTTTCAAGCCGGAAAACTGGAAGGTCGAGTTCAAGCCGGAAAAGCTTGATTCCCTTGAGCCTAACGATTTGAAGCAGGTAGAGGTCACCATCACCCCGTACGAGGAAGCGCTCGTTGGCGACTACTCTGTAGGGATCGGCATAAACACGGAGAAGGCATCCAAGAACCTGGAGTTCCGCGTTACCGTGAAAGCTTCAACCGCCTGGGGATGGATCGGCATCGGCATCATTGTGCTCGTGGTGCTCGGACTTACCGGGCTGTTTCACTGGTTGGGCAGGCGTTAACGATGGGGCTGATGAAGAGAACAGGTTATCATAGAAACAGAGGACCTCACCAAAGTCTATAAGACACAGGTGGCCGTGGACCATGTCACCTTCAATGTAGTGCAGGGAGAGGTCTTCGGGTTCCTCGGTCCGAACGGCGCGGGCAAAACGACTACTATCCTCATGCTGCTCGGCCTTACCGAACCCACGAGCGGCAAGGTGCAGGTCCTGGGTGTCGATCCCACGCGAGATTCTATCAAGGTGAAGGGAATGGTCGGCTACATGCCGGAAAATATGGGCTTTTACGGCGACCTCGATGCAGTGCAGTCGCTGCGGTTTGTCGCTGAGCTGAATAATCTTTCGAGAGACGTGGCAGACGAACGGATTGACGCTGCCCTCAGGACCGTGGGGCTCGAGGACGAGGCCAGGAAAAAGGTAGCCGCTTATTCACGCGGCATGAGGCAGCGACTCGGTATCGCCGAGCTGGTCGTCAAAGAACCAAAGCTGGCCTTTCTCGATGAACCCACGCTGGGCCTGGACCCCGATGCTACTAACCGCATGATGGATCTCATCGAGAGCCTTTCCTGCGAAAAAGGTATGACAATTGTTCTATGCTCCCACTTCCTCCACATGGTGCAGCGGCTTTGCCGTCGTGTCGGCATCATGATGAAAGGCAAGATGGTGGCTCAAGGCCCGATGGATCGGCTGGCTCAGGAGAAACTGGGCCTTGGCGCAGAGGAGTACACGCTAGAAGAGCTTTACATGAAGTACTTTCAGGAGACATAAACGTGCAAGGCTGGAAACCGATATTCAAAAAGGAACTGGCTGACCATTTCTCTAGTTACCGCTTCATCATTCTCTTCTCGTTGATCACCATGGTAAGCCTCATCATCGCCTACATGGTGGGCGTCACTATCAAGCAGGACCTCGAAGGCGTGGCGAAGCCCAAGTTTGTCTTCCTGATGCTTTTCATCTCAAGGGGTGTCGTCTTCTCACTGGTGCAATTCGTGGCCTTCTTCGGCCCCCTGATCGGGCTCGTACTGGGCTTTGACGCCATCAACAGAGAGCGCAACGAGGGTACCCTGAGCAAGCTCCTCTCTCAACCTATCTACCGGGATGCGGTCATTAACGGGAAGTTTCTGGCAGGCGTTGTCACGATAAGCATTATCATGGCATCGATCCTTCTCCTCATCACCGGCATGGGGCTCAAGATTGTGGGTGTTGTTCCGGGAGCGGAAGAGCTCTGGCGCATCTTCTTATACCTCATCGTGAGTATCGTTTACATCTCCTTCTGGCTCGGGGTTTCTATCCTCTTTTCCATCATCTTCAGGAGCATCGCGACGTCCGCTTTGGCATCTCTCGCTCTCTGGATCTTCTTCTCCTTTTTTGTGTCGATGGGGGCAACCGTGGTCGCGAATGCTGCCGTGCCTGATGCCAATTCGGGAAACCCTGAAGCGTTGATGCGCAATGCCAAGATTCAGCGGGCCATCTCCCTCATCTCCCCCATGGTGCTCTACACGGACGGAACGGCCACGGTTATTGATCCAACGAGGAAGACCACGAGCACCATCATCCTGGTGGGCCCTATGGAGAAGTTTTCCCAGGAGCGCTTCTCGGGACCTCTCCCCTTGAGTCAGAGCATTCTTATCGTACTGCCGTACATCCTGTCGCTCATCGCGATTACGGCTGTCTGTTTTGCTATCTCTTATACGGTCTTTATGCGACAAGAGATCCGATCGCTCTGACAGCCGGACGGCCTTCAGCGTCATACCTTCGTTGTCGCTGCGTCGGCCTTATTCTTCGACGTACTTCTTAGGTACGCCTGCGGCAAGCTCCTCGCTGCCGCCTCGGTGTCGTCCATCTTGAATGCAAATCGCTGTGAGACATCCGCATACGATGCTAGCGGGTCCACCCGGCGGTGAGACACAGGTGAAAGATCATCTGTCCGGCGCCTCGCTCTATTTTTGAATGCAGCTTGGTATAACGGGCCGGCCCCGTAGCGCATCCGGTATGTCCATCCCAGAGGAAGGATTTGCTTCCGTGCTGGTGCTGGACGATAACTCTTGATGCCGCGGAATTTCGATGCATACCGAGGCGAGCCGAGGCCTGGGCTACCGAAGGCGTACCTTGGGGTACGTCGAGGTGGAACAGGGCGAAGGGCAACGAAGGTAGGCGTGAAAGGCCGCCGGCATCAATGGTGCCAGCCGCCCGTGAGGTGCAGATGCAGGTGAAAGATCACCTGCCCGGCGCCGCGCTCGACATTGAAGGTCAGTTTGTATCCTGAGGTGCTGACCCCGACCTGTCGCGCTACCTCCCTCGCCCTGAAAATCATCTCGGAAATGATCTCCCGGTCCTCGTCTGCGAGGTCGTTGATACCGCGGATATGTTTTTTCGGCACAATGAGCAGATGGACAGGGGCGTGCGGATAGGCATCTTTGAAGACCACGAGAGTGTCGTCCTCATACACGAATTCAGCCGGCCTCTCTTTCCTGATAATCTGACAAAAGATACAATCAGCGTGCATAATGGTCGTTTATACGATAAGGCAGGGTGGCCGCGTGGATATAAACTATCTCAACTGCTTGGCGGCCTTCCGGTCTTCTGCTCGCTTCTTCTCGATCTCTTTGTCTAGCGAGCCGTACATGTAAAGAATCGTCCCGACCTCTGTCAGCGGCCAGTATTCAAGTACAACAGAGGCCGTTTGTCCTATCCAGACAAGGCGCGAGGGATTCTCGGCAGTGAATTCCGGCTGGCCGTGCTCGGCCTTTAGAATGTCCGTCACCGCTCGAAAATTCTGTTTACCTTTGAATTCGATTATTGCGCTCGTAAATCCAGACTTTTCAAATAGGTACTTGGTACGGCCAATGGAAGCCGCCCCGACTCGCCGCGGGTCGTGGGGACGGATATAGATCTCAGTGTCGCCCGTTTTCCTTAGAAGCTTCAAGCCTCTGACCTTGGTCGCCGGAGTCAGCCAGGTGATACCTCGAATGGATATTGGCTCATTCTCGAAGGCGCAGGTCTCGACGTGCCACGAGAGGGCGAGCAGGGCCGCTGCCGCGGCGGCGCATAGAAGCATGTAATAATCAACCACAGAACGACCGTTACGAATTCGGATGGGCATCGCGGATCTGCTCGATCTTTTGAGGCACGACAATTATCTGTTTCTTCTTACATGCCAAGTGTTCTTGGCGATACGCCCTCATCTGGGAGGTCGAAGCCGGTCGTTTTGACCACTCAACTACTCAACCAATCAGCTCGTCAACCGTATTTAAACTGTGCCTTGTTTCTTCTTGTAATCTTCCAGGGCCGCCCTGAGTGCGTCTTCGGCCAGCACTGAGCAGTGCTGCTTTGCAGGTGGAAGTCCGCCCAAGGCCTCTGACACCGCCTCATTGGAGAGCTTCAGCGCCTCGTCAATGCTCTTGCCTTTGATCAATTCAGTGGTCATGCTGCTCGATGCTATAGCAGCGCCGCAGCCGAAGGTCTTGAACTTCGCGTCGACGATCTTGCCATCCTCTATCTTCAGATAAAGTCTCATCACGTCGCCGCACGCCGGGTTCCCCACTTCTCCCACGCCGCTTGCATTTTCTATCTCACCCATGTTTCTCGGGTGCATGAAATGGTCCATCACTTTATCACTATAGGGGCCCTGAGCCATTACTTACCTCCTTTTGCTTTTTCATAAAGGGGCGACATCTCCCTCAAACGATCAACGATCGTCGGCATAACCGACAGGGCGTAATCGACCTCTTCTTCCGTATTGTCCCTGCCAAGACTGAAGGTGATGGATCCGTGGCAGATCTCCGGAGGCACCCCCACAGCCGTCAGCACGTGTGACGCCTTAAGTCCTGTTTCATCGGCCGCCAGCACATTAGATGCGCATGCGCTGCCCGTGGACGCGGCCACTCCATTCAGGTTGAGCCAGAGCAGGAGCGATTCTCCTTCAACGAACTCTATCCAGAAACTGACATGGCCGGGCAGGCGCTCCGTGGGATGGCCCGTAAAATGAAGGTAGGATATGGATGCTATCCCTGCCCATAGCTTCTGCCCGAGCTTGGCAACCCTTGCAACCTTTCCTTCCATCTCAACTTGCGCAAGCCTGCTCGCTTCGCCAAAGCCGACGATGGCCGGCACGTTCTCCGTGCCTGCCCTGTAGCCCATTTCCTGGAAGCCTCCGTGTAGTATGGGTCTCATGGGCACGCCGCTTCTGAGATACAAGCCGGCAGCCCCTTTCGGGCCATAAAACTGGTGGCCGGAAATCGTCATAGCATCCACGCCGAGCTCCTGCACGTTGACAGAGATCTGGCCGCAGGTACCGGTCCCGTCCGAGTGGAAGAGCACACCCTGCTCTTTGAGAAACCGGCCAATCTCCTTGATTGGCTGGATTGTTCCTATCTCCAGGTTCGCATGCATGATAGAGACAAGGATCGTGCCCTTCGTCACCTTTTTTTTGAGGTCGGCCATATCGATGAGACCGTGCGCATCGACCTTCACAAAATCGACCTCAAAGCCGAGGCCCCGCAAAGAGTCCGCCTGAAGCATGATCGAGTAATGCTCAATTTCAGAGAAGAGGATCCTGTTCCCCTTGCTTTTGTGCGCCAGCGCCAGACCCTTGATTGCCAAGTTATTCGACTCGGTGGCGGATGAGGTAAAGAGCACCTCATCGCTCCTGGCGCCAATGAGGTTCGCCACCTTCTTCCGTGCCTCGTCCAGGGCCTGCCGGGGAGGGCCTCCCTCCTCAATCAGCACCGATGAGGGGTTCCCGAAGGAATTGGAAAAATAGGGAAGCATGGCCTCAAGCACGCGCTTATCCACGGGAGTCGTTGCGGCATGGTCGAAATAGACTCTGTTCATTGTATAGAAATATAACACACGGGCCTCGGGTTTTCTACATGTGAAATGTTTCTCTTGAATTCCTTCGCGCAATCTTTTAGAATGACAGGAAAAACGGCGCTGCTTATAAGGAGGATTTTATGAAGAGATATTTGCTTGCTCCGGGTCCCACGGCCATCCCCCCGGAAGTGCTGCTCAAAATGGCTGAACCGATCCTGCACCACCGCAACCCTCTCTTTGAAGAGATTGTGGCGGAGGTGAGAGAGAACCTGAAGTATTTGTTCGCAACCAAGAATGAAGTGCTTATCTTCGCCTCGAGCGGCACGGGAGCCATGGAGGGTGCTGTTACTAATATGCTCTCTCCCGGCGACAAAGCCATCTGTATCCGGAGCGGTAAATTCGGAGAGCGCTGGACCAATATCTGTAAAGCTTACGGCGTTGAGGCAATCAACATCGACCTGCCCTGGGGAGACGACCTTGACCCCGGGCTGGTGGAGAAGACATTAAAGGCGAATTCCGGCGTGAAAGCCGTTTACATGCAGGCCACGGAAACATCGACCGGCGCTATGTTTCCTGTTAAGGAAGTAGCCGCCATAATCAAGAATTATCCTGAAACGCTGATGGTTGTGGATGGTATCACAGGGGTAGGTGTTTTTGAGCTTCCGCAAGATGCCTGGAACATCGATGTCCTGGTGGCCGGCTCCCAGAAGGCTCTGATGCTTCCTCCGGGTCTCGCCTTTGCCGGCGTGAGCGACAAGGCGTGGGAGTTTAACAAGAAGGCAAAATTACCACGTTTCTACTTCAACTGGACAAAAGAGCTGACGAACCTCCAGAAGAACCAGACCAATTTTACCCCTGCAATCTCGCTTATCAGCGGCCTGAGAGAATCACTCCGTATGATCAAGGCGGAAGGGTTGGAGAACGTATACAAGAGGATCGACGGGCTCGCTTATGCCACTCGGGAGGCAGCGAAAGCGCTCGGTCTCAAGGTATTTGCCAAGAGACCGAGCCCAGCGGTCACAGCGATCATGGCGCCGGAGGGCGTTGACGGTCAAGCGATTTACAAAACGCTCTGGAAAAAATATGGCGTGACGGGTGCAGGCGGGCAGGACCAGCTCAAGGGCAAGATCTTCAGGCTCGCCACCCTCGGCTATGCGGACAAATACGATGTTATAACGGCCGTAGCAGCCATTGAATTCACGCTTCGCGACCTTGGCTATAAGTTTGAAATGGGCAAAGGGGTTGCAAAAGCGGTTGACGCTCTTAAAGACCTGTAAAGGAGCAGCCATGAAGATCCTCATAGCAGACGCGATGTCCGGCGAGGCAGTGGATATCCTCAAATCCAAGGGCCTCTCCGTTGACGTGAAGACAGACCTCAAGAAGGAGGAGCTTGCAGCGATCATCGGGGAGTATGATGCGCTGATCGTCAGAAGCGCCACCAAGGTTACCAGAGAAATCATAGAGGAAGCAGACAAACTGAAGGTGATCGGCAGGGCAGGAATCGGCGTCGATAATGTGGACGTGGAAGCAGCGACTGAAAAGGGTATTGTGGTGATGAATACGCCGCAAGGGAATGCACTTGCTGCTGCGGAGCACACACTTGCTCTGATGTTTGCGGTGGCACGGAAAATAGCCCTTGCGGACGCTACGATGAAGCAGGGGAAATGGGAGAAAAAACTCCTGATGGGTGTTGAAGTCTATGACAAGACTTTGGGCGTTATCGGCATAGGCAACATCGGGATGATCGTGGCAGAGAAGGCCATAGCCCTCGGTATGAAGGTGATCGCTTATGATCTTTTTGTTGCGAGGGAGGTCGCCGCTGCGAAGGGGATCGAGCTTGTAGACCTCGACACGCTGCTCGCAAAGAGCGATTTCATCGCTGTTCACGTGCCCATGGTTAAGGAGACAAGAAACCTGATTGAAAAGAATGCTCTTGCAAAGACGAAGAAGGGCGTCATTATCTTAAATGTGGCCCGCGGCGGAATCGTCAACGAGCAAGACCTTTACGATGCGTTGATGAGCGGCCAGGTGTCCGGAGCAGGGCTCGATGTGTTCGAACAGGAGCCGCCTCCGAAGGATCATCCTCTCGTCCTTTCGGACAAGGTGGTCTGCACGCCTCACCTCGGCGCATCAACAAAGGAAGCTCAGGGGAAGGTTGCGATCGACATTGCAGACCAGATCGTCGACTTCGCACTCAACGGGGTGATCAAGAACAGCGTGAACGCGCCACCCGTCTCTATCGAGATACTCAGGCAACTTTCGCCGTACCTGAGTCTTTCTGAACGCCTGGGCAAATTCATTGCTCTCGTGACCGACTTCCCCATCGTGGAGGTGGAGATCGAGTATCTGGGGGCGATTTCAGAGGTGGAGACCAAGATTCTCACGCAGGGGATCATGAAGAGTATCCTCTCTGCTCAGCTCGAGGGGATCAACTATGTGAACGCGCCGATCGTGGCCAAGACGAGAGGCATACGGATCAAAGAGATCAAAGAGAAAGAACATGACGATTATACGTCCCTTCTCGGCATCAGACTCGTTGGAGAAAAAGCGCAGAACGTGGCCTACGGCACGCTGCTCGGCAAAAAGCAGCCGCGCCTGGTCAAAGTAAACAATATCTCCGTGGACGCTGATCTCACCGAGAATATGCTCTTCCTGTACACGCACGACAAACCGGGTATTATTGGCGGTCTCGGTACTGCATTAGCAAAGAAAGGCATAAACATCGGGGCCATGTACTTCGGGCGGGAGAGCCTGGGTGGTCTTTCCATCTCGCTCCTTGACGTAGACGCACACGTCAGCGACGACATGTTGGGCGAGATTCGGGGAATGTCCAATGTCATTGAGGCAAAGAGGCTTAAGCTGACATAGAAGCGCAAAGAGCTGACATATTACTCACAAACGGCTTTGTCGTTGATCCGCTGAGTGAGGCGATAGAACGAAAAGCGCTTTCCATCAAGGATGGGAGGCTCTTTTCGTTTCAGCCTGTTCCCGCCAAAGAAGTAATCGATATTTCCGGCCTCTACGTCTCGCCCGGGTTCATTGAGAGCCACCTCCATCTCGAAGGGCTTCATCTGTTGCCCGCTGCGTACGCCCGGGCTTTTCTTTCGCATGGCACAACCACGATCATAACGGACCTCCACGAGATCGCAAATGCCGGTGGCTTGCCCGGTTTGCAGTGGTACTTGAGACTCCTGGAAACGATTTCACTCGATGTGTACGTCATGGCCCCTTCCTGCGTGCCTTCCTGTCGCTTCGAGAAGGGCGCAGGCGAACTGGGCGTAAAGGAGCTTACCTGGCTGAGGGGTCACAAACGGGTGATTGGTCTTGGAGAGATGATGGATATCGAAGGTGTGCTGGGTCGCAAGAAGTCGGTTATGAGAAAGATCGATCTCTTTGCCGGAAAGCCTATTGACGGCCATGCGCCGACGCTCTCGGGAGACGCGCTCCGTTCTTATATAGCGGCAGGCATCCACTCCGACCATGAAACGACAACGCTCGAGGAAAGCAGAGAAAAGCTTGCCCTTGGCATGCACCTCTTCTTGAGGCAGGGCTCCGTCTCAAAGGACCTGGGCACCTTGCTCCCCCTGATAAAGGAAAGCTATCTCCCACAGCTTTCGCTCTGCACGGACGATCTCTCGGTCCGTGATCTCTTCGAGCAGGGCCATCTTGATCTGCTCGTGCGCCAGCTCGTGCGAGGCGGTCTGCCCCTCGCGCAGGCTTTGAGGCTTGTCACCGTCAGCCCCGCTGGCTATTTCAATTTGGATGACAGAAAAGGGCTCGACCTGGGCAGGAAAGCAGACCTTGTCATCTTCGAGGACCCGCGGGATATAAGGGTGCGCATGACCATCAAGAACGGCCGCGTGGTTTACCGGGGCGAGAAGCGGCCGCATAAGGGCCGTGCCTTGACAAAAGCTCCACCCTCCCGGATGAAGGTCGCGCGTTTCTCCCTCGAGGACCTGCGCCAGAAAGCGATGGGGCATACGATTCATGTGATAGGGGTGCGCGAGGGTACGCTCCTCTCGGAGCATCGTGTCGCTGGAGCGCGCATCGAAAACGGATACTTGCTCCCTGACCCGGACCGGGACATCGTCTACGCGTATGCCTTCGATAGGTACAGAGGAGAAAAGCGGTATGGATTCGGTTTCGTGCAGGGCTTCTCACTGCGGGGTGGTGCAATCGGTACAACATACGCCCACGACAGCCACAACCTGGTCATCGTCGGCGATAACCTGACTGACGTTTTCGCGGTGCTTACCAGATTAACGGAGGAAAATGGGGGCATGGCGCTATCGCGGCACGGCAGGCTCTTCGAGCATATCCCCATGCCTTTTTATGGTATTATTTCAGACTGCGATGGCCGCGAGTACATGCGGAAAGAAAAGCGGATGGACAAGGCATTGAAGCGTATGGGCGTGACGCTTACAAACCCGTTCTTTCAGATGTCCTTCTTGTCGTTGCCCGTGATACCGGCGCTGCGGCTCACGACGCGCGGCCTATTTGACGTAACGCGCCAGCGCCACATCCGAGTCATGACTGACGGCTGCGTCAAAGTCCATCTGCTTTGTCGCGCTTCACCCGCTTCTCTCCGACGTACCTCAAGGTACGCCTGCGTTCCTCACGGCTCGCACTCCTCGCACTGGAGCTTTTTACTTGCCGCTAAGTTAGACGGTTTACATATGATTAAGGCGGTCATCTTCGATTTTGACGGCACGCTGGCCCCGCTTTCGCTCAACTTTGACCACATGCGAGTCGAGATAGAAGGGATAGCCGCGCACTATGTGAGCCGGGAAGAGATAGAGAAGCTTCGTCAACTCTATACGCTCGAGTTGATCTACACTATCGAAGCACGGCTTAAAGAAAAAGGAGCCGGGTTCCGGAGCGAGGCCTTTGAAAGGCTGTGCGCGCTCGAAGTGCAGGCATTGCAAGGTAACGACCCCTACCCTTACACGAAAGGTGTGCTTGCCGCACTCCGCGGGAGAGGTATGAGCCTCGGCGTCATAACACGTAACTGTCTGAAGGCGGTCAAGACGGTTTTTCCGGACGTAGAGAGATGCGTCGATACGATAGTCACACGGGATGATACCGATCTCGTGAAGCCCAATCCGGCCCAAGTTGAGATAGCCCTTTCAATGCTCGGCGTGGAGCCGGACGAGGCGATATTAGTTGGCGACCACCCAACGGATATCATAGCCGGGAGAGCTGCGAGGATGCGCACTGTTGGCGTCCTGGCAGGCAGGACGCAGAAGGAAAAGTTTGCGGAAGCAGGGGCTGATCACGTAGTCGCGGATATACGGGCCGTGATCGAGCTCCTCGAGAGGTAAGAATGATTAAGGCAATACTCTTCGACTTCGATGGGACGCTGACGGAGTTGACCCTCGATTTCCGGCAAGCCAAGGAAGACATGTTCAGCATTGGAGATAAGTATCTCACAGGGGGTTCTGCCCGGGAGTGCGAAGGGCCCTTTATTCTCGACACCATTTATGCAATCGAGGCCCGGTGCGGGGAAGCCGCACCCGCTTTTCGAAAGGAAGCGCTTGATAGGCTCACCCAGATCGAACTGGAGACCTCCAAAGGCAAGGACGTTTTCCCCTTTACGCGCGGACTGTTAAAGGAACTCCGGGACAAGGGAATAAAAGTTGCCATTCTGACGCGGAGCTGCAAAGAGGCATTGCTGCGCGTCTTTCCGGATATGATGGACTATGTGGACGCGGTTGTTACGCGAGAGGATGTTAAATACGTGAAGCCGCACCCGTCCCATGTTGAGAAGACCCTCGTCCGATGCTGGGCGTGGAGCGCCATGAGGCAATGATCGTCGGTGACCAGAAGACTGACATAATGGCTGGAAGATTGCTCGGTATCAGAACCGTCGGTGTACTTACGGGAAGGCCTGAAAAATGCGGCTTCGACGAGGTTGAACCGAATCACATCATCCAGGATGTACGGGGCATCCTTGCGCTGCTTTGAGTGTCGATTACGAACCCGTTCATTGACCCTGATCATTTCTATATCTGGCGGATTGACAAACGCTGTTCGTTCTTTTAATCTTCACTTATGTCGCCCGGTAGGCTTTCCGACCTGTCGCTCTTTTTCGTCTTCGCCGTTCGGAACCGATGCCCTGAAAAAGCCCCGGCATGGCGACTGCGTCACGTTTTTCTTTCGGCAGGTTGCGCGCACGTCTTAACGCAGTAACCATAAATGCATAAGGAGTGACCCATGTACTACTACCGACGTTTACCCCCCTTCGAGTACGTTGCCCCCACAAGCGTCCAGGAGGCCGTAAACTTCCTCGCGGCGCATAAGGCCGAGACACGCGTCATGGCAGGCGGTACGATCACCCTCCACCGCCTGAAGGAACGCATCGGCCTCAAGAAGTACCTGATGAGCCTGAAAGCCATCCCGGGTCTCGACGCGATAGCGAGTAGCCCTTCCCGGCTGAAACTCGGCCCCATGGCACTCCTTCAGGCTGTTGCCGACGCCCCCGCGGTGAAGAAAGGGTACGGGATGCTCGCTTTGGCCTGCGCGAGGCTCGGTACCCCGCAGATCCGCGCGATGGGCACGCTCGGCGGTAACGTGGCCTGCAACCTTGCCACGGCGGAGACTGTTCCGGTGCTCATGGCATTAGGCGGCGAGGTAGCCCTGACCAATGCAAAAGGAAGCCGCACCGTTCCGGTGGAAGAGCTCTACAAGGAGCTGAAGGACGGTGATCTCGTGACGGAGATCATGGTTCCCGTAGCTAAAGGCCAGATATGGGGCTATGAAAAGTGGGCCGTGAGGGAGCGGTTTGACTATGCAACCGTATCCGCGGCAGTCGCCATGACCATGGCGGGTCGTGTCTGCAAGGATGTCAGCATAGCACTCGGCGGCGTCACGCTCCCGACCAGACGGGCTCACCGGGCGGAAGACGTGCTGAAAGGCCAGTCCATAACGGATAAACGCATAGATGAGGCAGCGAAAGCAGCAGCAGAGGAGGCCCGCACGGGCGCCGATATCCTCTTCACCGCGACGTACAAGAAAGAGCTCGTCAGGGTGATGGTCCGAAGAGCCCTCAAACAGGCTTCACGAGAAGGGAGGATAGCATGAAACAGGAGATGACCTTCAACGTCAACGGAGAGCAGTATACCGTCCGGGTGGACATCCGGAGGACCCTCCTTGAGGTGCTCAGAGAGACGCTCGGGCTTACAGGAACGAAAGAGATGTGCAACAAAGGCGACTGCGGCGGCTGTACGGTGATCATGGACGGAAGACCCATCCTCTCCTGCCTGACGCTCGCCATCGAGGCTCAAGGCAAAAAGATCATCACCATCGAGGGCCTGGCCGATGGCTACACGCTGCATCCCATTCAGCAGGCCTTCGTGGATGCAGGCGCCATCCAGTGCGGGTACTGTACCCCGGGGTTCATCATGTCAGCCAAGGCACTCCTCGACAGGAATCCCCATCCTACGGAAGATGAGATCAAGGAAGGGATTGCCAATAATATCTGCCGCTGCACCGGTTACGTGCAGATCGTTGAAGCCATCCAGGCGGCATCCAAGGCTCAAGGAGGTAAGCGATGAGTACCTTAATCGGGAAAAGCATGCCCAGGATCGGCTCCGTTGATAAGGCGCTGGGCCTGGCAAAATATACGACTGATATAGTATTGCCCGGCATGCTCTACGGCAAGGCCTTGAGGAGTCCTTATGCACATGCACGGATCCTCTCTATCGATACGAGCAAGGCAGAGAAGATCCCCGGTGTGAAGGCCGTAGTGACGGGCATCAAGGACACGCCCCGCGGCGCTCTCTTCGGCATCATCCCCCATACGAGAGACCACGTGCTCCTCCCCTTTGACAAGGTGCGCTACGTGGGCGAGGAAGTTGCCGCGGTCGCTGCCATCGATGAGGACACTGCCGAAGAGGCGATCGAGGCTATAAAGGTGGAGTATGAGCCGCTGCCCTTCGTGCTCAACTGGCAGGATGCGATGAAAGAGGGCGCGCCCCTCGTCCACGAGAGCCGTGCCCGGAACATGGCTGCCCACTACCTCGTCAACGAGGGGAACATAGAAGAAGCGCTCAAGACGAGTGACCTGGTCTGGGAAAAAACCTTTACGTGCGACGTGGCGAGCCATGCGCTGCCCGAGCCCTTCACGGCGCTCTGCAGTTACGAGCCCTCCGGCAAGTATAATTTCTGGATGCAGACCCAGTGTCCCTTCCAGGTGCGCCAGGGACTTCACAACACGCTGAAGGTGCCTCTCTCCGACATCAGGCTCCACACGGTTGACATGGGTGGGGCTCACGGCGGCAGGTCCGATACGCCTCCCGGCGCTTTCATCGCAGCCCTCCTCTCAAGGAAAGCCTTGAAGCCTGTCCAGATCAAGATGTCGAGGGAAGAAGTCGAAGACTGCATGAGGGACAAAGCGGCCAAGGTATGGACGATGAAGATCGGCTTCAAGAAGGACGGCACGATCACGGGCAGGGACATCCACATGATGCTCGAGTGCGGCGCTTACGCCTCAAGCGCCATCGTCGAGCTCTGGGTGCCGCTCCTCATCGACGAGGTGCTCTGGCGTGCTCCCAGCTACCGGTACGATGCCCGCCTGGTCTACACGAACAAGACCATAAGCTCCATGATGAGGACGAGGGCCCACGTGGGGCCGATGTCCGTAGATGTGGCGTTTGACGAGGTGGCGGAACAACTGGGTATCGACCCGATCACAGATCCGCCTGAAGAACGCTGTACTGCCAAACGAGGTCGTACCCTCGAAGGCGACCGTCACCTCTACGGGTCTCTCCGAGAGTATCGTGATGGCGGCTGAGAAGGCCGGCTACAAGAAGAAACGGGGCAAGATGGGGCCGAAACGGGGCATCGGCATAGGCTCAGGCAATATGCAGTCGATGTTCTACATGGGGTTCCGAAGCGGCTCTACCGCCTTCATAAAGTTTAATGACGATGGAAGCTGCACGGTCTTCACGGGAAACTGCGACCTCGGTCAGGGCAACCGGACCATGCACACACAGATCACCTCCGAAGTGACCGGCATCCCCATGTCGATGATCAAGATCTGTTACGGCGATACCGAGCTCTGCTACCAGGACCCCGGAGACTACTCCATGTCGGCGACGGTCGTCTCGGCAAATGCCGTGAAGCGGGCGGCAGAGGACGCGAGACGCCGCATCCTCGAGATTGCGGGCGATCTCCTCGACGTGGCGTGGGACGAAGTGGAACTGAGAGATGACGGCAAGTACTATGTCAAGCTGCGCCTCGGCAAGGGCAAAGGCGTCTCTTTGGGCGAGGTCTGCAGAACGGCCTTTAAGCGAGGGAAACCGATCCAGGGATTTGGCGACTACAGGGCCCGCATCGATTATTCCGATTTCAGCGTCGACGTGAAAGAGCCTTACAACGAGAAAACGTACGGCATGAAGGTTACCGCCTACTCCTTCGGCACGACGGCCGTGGAGGTCGAGGTGGATACCGAGACCGGCGCAGTGAAGGTGACCGACATCTGGGCGGTCAATGACTGCGGTACGGTGCTGAACCCGATGCTCGTCCGCGGGAACATGCACGGCCAGATCAACTTCATGCTCGGCCAGGGTCTCTTTGAGCAGAACGTGTGGGACCCGAAGACCGGCCGCAAGCTGACGAGCGACTTCCGCACGTACAAGGTGCCTACGGCAAACGAGACGCCGCGCATCGAAACCTACTTCCTGGGCATCCCTGATCCGCAGGGCCCGTACGGTGCAAAGGAAGGCTCCCTGGGATTTGGCTGCGGGCTGCATGGCGCCATCGCCAATGCGATTTATGATGCAGTGGGTGTCCGGGTCTATGAAGTACCCATAACGCCTGAGAAGCTGCTTACCTTAATCAGGGAGAAGGAAGCCAAAGAGACGAAGAAAAAGAAGTAAACAGCGCGCTCTCGATCGTATAGCGTGGCGAGGGCCGGGGATGGTGAAGGTAAAGGGTATTGAACAAAAGGTCAAACCGTGCTATTGTAAAATCATATAGTGCTTGAACGAAAATAGGGTCGCAAAAAGTATCGTTCAGGTCCGTAAAAATCAAGTGGGGCTGTAGCTCAGCTGGGAGAGCGCATGACTGGCAGTCATGAGGCCGAGGGTTCGATACCCTTCAGCTCCACCATTATAAATCAAGGATTGACGGGCCTTTCGGCCCGTTTTCTGTTTTTACCCCGGTTGAGTAAAATAGGGAAAAATAGGGAATTTCAACACCCTTTTGCAGGCAAAATACAGGCACTTTTTCTTGGCGTTTTTCCTTATGGGAGTGAGGTTTTGTGGCTTGGGTCTCGACACGGTCATTCCAGATTGATGAAAAAACAGTTTCGAGGTACAGCTTCCTTTTCAGAACCGATGAAGTAACCACAGGCGTGACCTCAATCCAGTTGAGGATTGTCAAGGGGAAAGGTGTATTTTGAACAGTCTGATGTTGAGTTATCACATATTTCAAGTTAGCTCACGGGTAGAACATCAGCATTATCTATGCAACACTGGGTCCCGTCCAGAAGGCGGTAGAACATGCGAGCATCAGAATATGTATATCCTAGTTTGTCCAACTTCTCCTGGCCCATCTTCTCTTTAAACAGTGTTACGATCCCAGGCCTTTGTCTGCCACTTCTCCCTTGAGCCTCTTCCCAGAGCCACAAACCCACCGCCCTTGGCGTATGATCGATCCTAAAAACCGCTCTTTTTTTCTTGAAGTCATCCTTTATGAGAGGAACCCAACGGTCAAGCAGATCTTCTACATCTTTAGGAGGATATTCAAAAAAGGAGAAGCCATACTTCTCATATAAGGTCACTGTCTTGTCAAGGAAGGGAAGTAATAGCACGGATCGTTTTCGCTCCTCAGGTCGGGATAGACGAATTTTGAGCGTGTCTAACTCCTGTTTTTGTTCTGGGGTCTGCTTCGTAGAAAAAACCTTCTGCCTTTCCTGCTCCGGTAATGTTGAAACATAAAGATGAAAAAGGCCGGCCCTCCAGATGTCGAACGAACCTGTAGAATCCATGGGATCCTCTGGGCCTCCTTCCTTTGTTATCTTTTCGATGATGTCATTGGCTGTGAGGCCGGAGTCGTAAGGGGTTGGATCTCTCTGATGCTTTTTTTCGAAATCAGACAATTTCTGTACCAGTTCCGCACTATCTATGCCACAAATATGGTTCAGGTATAGCTCCCAGCCTAAGCCAGGCAGGTCTTCCAGCTTCCCCGACCAGTCTATGGTCGAAGGCATTGCCTTTTTTATCTTGTCACCCCATTTTTGTACTATGTTAGGGCTGAGATCTACCCCGATAATAGCTTTTTGCACGTCCTGTCCGGTTTCCTTTGCCACATCGGAAGCCAGATTCATGAGCTTCTTATAGTCATCTATATACTCCCGGTTCCGCCTCTGGTACTCCCATTTCCAGAACAAGTAGAACCGGAGGAAATCTATTGGATTCTTCGGCTCACTCATGTTGACTCCTTCCTGTCCAGCCTTAAAACGAATGATAGTCTTCAAAAGTTGTCGGCGGATTTGAACAATAAAGTAAGGGTCCAGTAGCACTCGATTATTGGAAGGTGAGTTGGGTAAGCTGTTCTGACGATTGTAGAAGGGCCAATCCCATTTGGAAGCTGATCACTTTTGAAAAACATGTAGACATGGCCGATTTTGAAAAAAAGGTATCCAGGCTGCATCTCGATTGATTACCAAAGCCCTTCCTTCCTCCTGGATCTTTGAAAAAGTAGTCCCGATATACAGAAGCCTCACCCCCGAATTTATATACAAACTGATTTTCTCTGATATAGAGCTCTTCTTTTGCGTTGCCGGCGTGGGTGATCTTAGCAACAGACACTGTACCTTCTGGTGTCTCAGTCTCTTCTGATTGGGGAACGGTGGAGGTTTAAGGCAGCCTAAGGATCAAATCCCTTACACCCCGTTTTCCTCGCATGTTCCTCTGTCTTGGGGTATTCCCTGCAGACCCTCGGTTTTACCTCGTGAATCCTGCAGGCATATTGATTCTTGTTCGGCAACTTCCTCAACCATGGGCATCTCGTGACGTCATCACCGGTCCTGGGGTTTATCCAGATATCATAAACCGTCCTCCCGTCACTGAAATCAATGGCATCAACCCACTCCAGTATGTCGTCTCTTGACTTCCCTCTCCACATATCGATATCTGCTTGGTCAACGGAGCATTGATAAGCATCCGTGAGGTTGAGACAGCAATTGCCACATCGCTTACATGTAAAGCGCATTATTGGACTCCCTCCCTTATCGCAGCAACAAGGGTCTCAAGGTCCTTTTTATCGAGCTGCAGCAGAAAGTCCAAATCGGAGTCCTTGGATTTGAGCAGCTTCTGGATGATCTTGACCAGCTCTTCTTTGGGAATATCGGTTTTTACCGGACGGCCCATGGGAAGTGATCCCTCAGTTGCATTATATCTTGCTCTATCTGCTTTTCCAACTGGTTTGGGTGGACCCCCCTCGCCGGTGGTGCTGAAAATAAACCACAGGAAGTGGCTATCCTTCCCGCTTCCGTTTACTGCTACAAACAATCTTCTTGACTTGCTTCATGGCCTGGCTACAATTGGTTTGAAGGCAGGTTTAGTCATACAAGGGGATCTGTATGGGCCATCCGGATGAGCAATCCATCGGACGGTTGAGAATCGGTGATATCGCATCCCTGTGGAGATCATGACGGTAAAACTCGATGGTCTTCAAATCCAGTGTACCGGCCAAAAACTGGTAGGTGGGTTCGATTCCCATGCACTTCCGCCAGTTCAATAACTCCCATAAAACCAATATGTTACAAGACATCCTGTTGAAGTCCAGGAGGCCCACCAGACGCCTTGGCACCATCATAACACGAAATTGTGCTTGGATTGTGCTTGGATTGTGGAGAGTAGATTGGACACCTGGCATGGTATGCAAATTCACTGAGGAGTGCTTATAATTGAAGTAGACAGAGATCACGTGCAAAGGAGGTCAACATGATCCTACGTGTGCAGTATAAGAATCACGACTATGACTATGTTGATACTCAGAGACTTGATAGACTTCTTCTGGCAAAGGAGGTCCGAAAGTTCTTCCGTCCGTCTGAGGAAAGATGGGTTGATGTCTCCCGTGATCCCGTTCGAGGTTCAGGAGGAGGCCATTCAGGACCCAATAGGCGGCAACCTCGTAAGACTCCGAAACGGCACATCCCGTTTCGTTCTGTGTGAGTAACTGAAGCCTCGGTTTGGTATCCAGTTTCTAGCCAGTTCATAGACTTCACCTGTAAATTCATCTCATCAACTATCCTGGAAAAGTGAAAAGGTTCATCGAGGTTTCGTCTGTGATCGACGTTTTCTTCTTGTGAACTGTTCTCGATTGAGAGAGAATGAAGAATAGAGAGGTTGGTTAAGGCAAAGACCGTGTCAAGTTCTCATAGAATCGACAAATATTCCCTAGATAGTCATGACCTTACTATCTAGACATTTTCATGTAGACCATCTATCTACTTACGGGGAATTTAGAGGTACCAAATTCTCAAAGATGATAGAGTTTGGAGTTAACAAGAACAATTCTTCCATACTTCTTAACGGAGTGATGCTATTTTACCGTAGGATTCGCCTTGACGACGAAAAAGATCACATAAGAGCTGATTTAAGAATAGATCGAGTCGATAACATCGGAGATGACGTCGGTAGTCTATTTTTTTGGGTGGACAAGAATGAAGCTCGTTGCCAAGTAAGGTTAATTGCGTCTCCACAGGTGTTCGACGATATCTATGCTACTCTATGCACTCTCGAAGAAGGTTACTTATACAATTTTTTTATAAGGACAGGTTCGGACAAATTAAATCAAAAAGATAATAAAGTGAAAGAGTATTCATTATCCTTCACAAAAAATAAGTGACTATTTTCCAAATCCCCACGGGATCAACCCTTCTGAAGACTTCAAAGTACCGTCACTACCCCTAAACATCGAAATGGTTCATCGAGGTTTCGTCTGTGATTGATGCCTTCCCCTTGTGATTTGATTACAATTTCCGATAATAAATGAAAGAGACCACTCTGTTTCAATCTCTAGCGTCAGGGACAATGGAGAACGGGATAAATCGATGTCATTCAGCGAAGTCGAACTGAGGTATATTGAAAACGTCGTAGGAAAACTGTGTAAACGGAGGTCCCCAGTTCATCTTAGGGATAAGCTCCGAACAGTCTTCGTTGTCAAGGAACACGATGTAACGGTTTACGAGGAAAGATCTCGATGGGACAATCCAAAAGAGTGGACAAGCTTAGGTATTGCAAAATTCAAGTACAGCAGAAAACAAAACGTTTGGACACTCTATTGGATGAGAAAAGACTTGAAGTGGCATTTATACGAACCTCTTCCGGAATCAATAAGAATCGACAGGCTTGTTGTTGAGGCTGACAAAGACCCTCATGGCGCATTCTTTGGATCAACTGACCGTACCCCTTTTTTAGTACAGGTTGAGAATAGAGGTTCTTTCTTCATGCTGTGGCTCTCTCCGCAAACTCTATAGGCGTCAGGTCGCTCAGCGAGCTGTGCGGCCGTTCATGGTTATATTCCTCTCGCCACTGTTCGATGATCTGCCTAGCTTCCGGTAAGCTCGTGAACCAGTGCTGATTCAGACACTCGTCTCTGCATTTTCCCTGGAAACTCTCGATGAAGGCATTATCCATAGGCTTTCCCGGCCGGATGTAGGCCAGATGTATCGCTTTGCCTGCTGCCCACGATTGGAAGAGGTTGCTCGTAAACTCAGGTCCGTTATCGAGGACGATCGTTCTTGGTATGCCCCGTAACTCCAACTGCCTCTGGAGCGTATCGATCACCGCTTTACCCGATATCGAGGTGTCCACCCGTATGGCCAAACATTCTCTGGTATAAAGGTCGAGGACCGTGAGGCACCGGAAGCGGCGTGACGTGGCGGTCATGTCGTGGATGAAATCGATGGCCCATTGCTCGTTGGGAGCAGCAGGTTGTGGCAAAGGCGCACGTAGCCCTGAGGGCAGCTTCTTTCGCACTTTCCTTCGCAGGGCAAGGTGCTCCTCCCGATAGATCCGCTCGGTTCTCTTATGGTTCACTACCAGACCTTCCTTCTTTACCAGTATATGCAGCCGTCGTGCGCCGTAGCGCTTTTTCTGTTCAGCCAGTTCCTTAAGCCTTTGTCTGAGCTCGCTATCGGTGGGCGGTCGAGGCCGATAGCGATATGAGGAACGGCTGATGTCGACAAGGGTACACGCCTGCTGCTCACTTCGCCCAAAGTGCTCTTTGAGATCGTTGACCATACTGCGTCGCACCCCGGGCGTTAATACTTTTTTGAGAGCACATACTTCAAGCCCTGAATGTCCAGGGCCTGATCGGCCACGAGCTGCTTGAGCTTCCTGTTTTCATCCTCGAGCTGCTTCAAGCGCCTGAGCTCGCTGACCTCCAACCCGTAGTACCTGGTCTTCCAGTTGTAATAGGTCGCATCGCTGATGTTGTACTTTCTACAGACATCCATCACCTTTGCGCCCGCTTCCACTTCTTTGAGAACTCCGACGATCTGCTCTTCTGAAAACCGTTTCCCCTTCATGTCGCCTCCCGAGTGGTTGCTGTATTATACCGAACCTCTATTCTCGGGATGTACTATTTTTGGGGAGCAGGTCACAACGACCGAAAGGATACAAAGTTCAGACAGGAATCTTGACTCGGTATCCAATTTCTATTCCATGTTTTCCCTATAAGAGCTCTATTGAGATGATAGTCAGTTCATTATCCTGACACTTGTCTATGTTCTTTAGATTCCTCTTTGTGTACTTCGATCATCAGGATAGATGTGTGAGGTATTCTTATCTCGCTTCTTGTTTCGTCCTCTCCCTTTGGCGTAATAATGTAATAAAGAGAGTCCATTTTCTCGACTTCCTCACTTGAAAAGTCAACCACTTTACCACCTTTCAAATGAAACCTTGTCCTTGCTTTCATTTTAATCCCTCCTTTATTCCTGAACACCGCGTATAAGAAGATAAGCTTTTCTCTGACGTATGAGTTTCAGAAAAAAAGCTGCTGTAACCACGCCGCCCTTAAGACTGTTTCTCCTATTGTACAAAGAGATATAAAAAAGGCAAGAAATATCTTCGTATCTTTCCCATTCATGGCTGGTTAAAATCTGGTAGGTTCCCTCAAAATAGAATTGCCGTGTGATGGATTGAAGGAAGTAAAGTTAAAAGGGAATTCGATATATTACCCCTTAACCAAATTCAATACGTTATCCCCATTTTTATCGTCCTATGCGTATAGACTGGAACCTTGGATTGGTGTCCAATTTCTATGCTGTTCACCGACTCTGATTTTCGTTACCCAACTAAAAGTAATTTTCACATACCCATTTTTAGGCAATTATGTACTTCACACAAGACTAAAACAGTTGCATATTTAAATACTTGCATATAAGTGGTATAATATGGAGGTCTGATAAAAGGAGGAAATATGGAGCTCACTATTTGCACAAAATGCGAGTGGTTTGTCCATGACAAGTGTGTATCTCCGAATGCACCGATTACAGATTTTATCCAAGGGACAAAAAGCCTCCTGGAGAATGCCGAAGGCAAATGTCGATATTACCAAAAGAGATCCTATGAGTAGATCGGAACAGATCATAACTAACTGAAAATTCACCATTCACTATCTCACCTCGTAACAGATTCATTCGGTTATCCCCATTCTGTCCGTCTCGTAGACTTCAACCATACAGTTCATCATAACTGTCTCAGAATTACGAAAAGGTTCGTCTATATTCGTCTGTGATCGACATTTTGTTCTTGTCATCTCGACTGTCACATTTATGTGATAGAAGTCTTATGCTACAATTTGCTGGGTGCCACAGTTCACTCATACTAAGAGGAAGCGAGTGCGTCACCAATACTGCAGCGAATATGAGGATGACCTAAAAAGGTTTAAGGACCTTAACACCATGTTCAAATCCCTTCAAAAGGAATTACGGGTTAACCATGAGAAGTGGCTGAAACTCCACCAGACTGAAGATGAGGATCATCTGCAGAGACATTCCGAACTGATCGACCGTGAGCGCCAAATTTTTGAAGAGGTTCAGCGACTAATCAAATCAACAGACGAAGTGGTGCAGCGTCACCTACAAAAACTACGATAGGTCACAATAGTGAGTAGAAATTGAGATTGGATTGTCAGCTCCTAAACAAGATTCAATAAGAGCACTTCGTTCAGTCCCCCTCGTAGACCTCAACTATACAATTCACCTCTCACTCGTCTCTTAACGTCGAAAGGTTTCTTCTATACTCGTCTGGGATCGACGTTTTCTTCTTTTGTCCCCTTCGCGTCTATATCGCTAAGAAATTGAGGAAATGAGCTTCGACTGTTTGTAAAGGAAATCCGGAATACGATCAGAATGAACAGTAGACGGGTTGCTTGACTTGTGTGAGAGGAACCGAAACCTTGGCTTGGTATCCAAATTCACTGAGGGTGCTTACAATTAGAGTAGGGAGAGGGGTGAGCATGAAAACTGCAACAATATTGGTTGTCGATGATGAAGAGCATATCCGCCTCCTCTTTAAGGAGGAACTTGAGGACGAAGGGTACGCAGTTGATCTCGCCTCTAACGGCCTCGAAGCTCTCGAAAAACTGAAGCACTCTGTCTACAGCGTGATCGTGCTGGATATCAAGATGCCGAGCATGGATGGCATTCAGACGCTCGCTGAGATCAAAAAGATCAACAAGGATCAGCCTGTAATTCTTTGTACAGCTTATGGCGAGTTCAAGCAGGACTTTGCCAGTTGGGTGTGTGATGGATACATTGTGAAGTCCACCGATACAGGCGAGCTGAAAGAGATGATAAAAAGGGTCTTAGGGGCGTAGCGTGAAACCCCTCAGGAAAGCCCTCATTCCGGCGGATGGCTGCCCGGTAATTGCCGAACCAAAATTCAGCACTCGATAGATTACTTCTTAACCAAATTCACCACGTTATCCCCATTCTGCGCCTGTTCCACAGCCACCTTCATTTCCTGATGAGCATTTGAGACCAGTTCGCATGCATTCTTGATATCAGCCTCATTGACGATATTGTACCTGTCGAATACGGACCGTGTCTTGTGACCTGAAATCTTCATTGCAACAACTTCCGGAGGCGGGTCAACCCTACCATGCCGTCTACTGCGCCAAACCAGCTGAGCATTTCCAAGGGTGAACGGGCGGGGATAGGCACGGAATAGGCATTCAAATAAAGGTGTCACATTGGCCTCTCATTTGCAGGTAACGATAGATGCGTCATACATCATTTGAGGAGGTTCTCATGGAAAAGAGCGCATGGACGAGATATGAGACCCGTGCCGAAGAGTTGCTGAGCGCCATGGGTAATCAAGAAGTAAAGCCAGACACGGGTGATCAAGAAGCAAAGCCTGAGAAGAAAAGATTCTATAAAGTCCTTTTGCAAAACATCCTCGTGACATGCTGTGGCATTCTTGCCATAGCCGCCGCAGGCAAAGGCTTTCTTTACCTGGACAATGGAATTAGTACCGTTGAATCCGCAGTTGGATCAGCTGTCAAAGATCTCAATGCGTTCAAAGCACAGGTGACTGCAGCTGATACGAGAGAACAACTTGCCGCCGTTACCGCCGAGGTGGGGGACCTCAAAACAACCAACACACAGCTTCGGGCTGAAGTGGAGCAGCTCAGGGAAGCATTTGAAACGTCGAAGGCGAAGAAAAACAACATCGTTCCTGCGCAACGAAAACGCAGGTGACAGTGAGGGTCAAAAAAACAACACATATGAACAGCCACTTCTTCTTTTTTTGGCCGATAACCACAGCGATGACCCGCTAAAGGGCAGCCATGAGGGTCTTTCCGTTCAGTCTCCTATTTTCTTCATCCATCGCAGTCATTTTCACCTTTTTGTTGCTGGTGGTGTTGCTACTGGCTGGAAAGGTTTATCTCAAAGCTGCCTTCCCCAGATTGAAGGGTGTCATCGGCGAGAAGAAAACGAGGAAGGCCCTGGAAGCACTGCCTGACGACCATGTGGTCATACACGACCTGCTGCTCCAAAGCGAAGGAGGAACCGCACAGATAGACCATACGGTCATCTCACCCCGTGGCATCTTTGTCATAGAGACCAAAGCCTACGATGGATGGATTTTTGGAACTCAGAAATCAGAGTACTGGACCCAAGTCATGGGCAAGAAGAAACAGAGGTTTTATAACCCCGCACGACAGAATCGCACCCACGTTCAGGTGCTGAAAAACACCCTCGCCCGTTATGGTGATCTCCCCTACTGGCCGGTAGTTGTCTTCAGCGACACGTGTGAGCTAGGGAAGGTGGATACAACAACCCCCGTCATCCACCGGAAGCAGCTCGTTGACTTCATTCTTAACTCCAAGAAAGATGATGTATTGGCCCGGGCGGATATTCGAGACATATACAAGCGCCTGGTAAGTACAAATGTTCCAGGCAAAGAAGCCCGCAAGCAACATGTTGATTATGTCAGAACCAAGCAAGAATGTTCAGAGAGGCGTTTGGGCTTCAGATCTTAGGAGAGTAGAAGCGGTACCATCGGAGCCTCCGGCCCTGAACCCTAGGAGCTCCATAATCAATCTCTTAGTTTTCCACACTGATTGTTTAAAGGCTGTCAATAACTCATGAGTAGAGGATGCCAACAGATTGATATCCCCTGATTTTTACCATTTTGTCCAATGCTAGAGCACTCCACAAAGCCCCAATAATTACGCGACTTATTCAGAAATTAGCATGTCTTAATATCTCTCTGGAGGTCAAAAAAGTACGCTGTAAAAACGCTCTTATCTCGCACGGTTAGGGATCATCATTTTTAAGATGCTGAAAGCCCTTGTCAGTCCTGGATGTACGAACCTCTTCAGTCGCTTCACCGGACCACAAGCATTAAACCGTTCTACCGACAAGAAATAAACCGTTGGGGGATTGGCTCTAGGCTACTTCCAGCAGATAACCAGAGAAAGGCGCGAGGAAACAATGAGGCCAGTCATGAAGCATACCTTATGGGGTAAACACCAAGAGAATGGAGCATAGTTGAAAGAACACCACAGTATAAGGGGGGGATTCAAATGGTATGTGGCAAATGCGGTTCACGGTATATGGTTGATGACAGTCATAATGACGTCAAGGTTTACAAATGTTGGGTATGCGGTAACCGGCTCTATGTCGATAGAGATTGCGCCTCCGATTCTGTACGACAATGGACAATACCATCATCGGCGTAACGGCAGAATGGCAGGAGAGGATAGTTCCGCTTCATCCAGAGATCGAACACATAGTGAAGAAAGAGATTGGCCAGGACCGGACTTGCGACTCCGCCCTGGGGCGTCCCTTTCGTTCTCTCGACCAGCGTCCCGTCATCCTTCTGAAACGGCGCCTTCAGCCACCTTTCAACGTAGAGAAGGAGCCATCTCTCCTTGGTGTGCCACTTCACCGTTTTCATCAGAAGCTCGAAATCGATGTTATCGAACAGACCCTTGATGTCAAATTCTAGCACCCAGTCGTATTTCCAGCATCGTTTCCGCGTGACCTCCACCGCATCGAGCGCTGACTTACCCGGCCGGTAGCCGTAGGAGTCCTCGTGAAAATGCGGCTCCACCATCGGCTCAAAATAGCGTTTCCAGACCGTCTGGGCCACTCTGTCGGCGACAGAGGGA
>CAWIHO010000038.1:0-63376 GCA_963835605.1 uncultured delta proteobacterium
AACTATCTGTTGACTTTGCCAGAAGAGTTAAGTTTAAATTTATCCTTCGAATTGTAATCGGTGATGGAGGGAGGCGAAAATGAATGTCGGTAGTTATCGTAAGGGATGGCGAGTCCTTCGAGAGCGCCCTGAGAAGGTTTAAGAAGCAGTGCGAAAGGACTGGTATTCTGTCTGAGATTAAAAAAAGAGAGCATTACGAAAAGCCGAGCGTCAAGAAAAAGAAGAAGATTCTAGCCGCAAAGAAAAGGGCCCTCAAGAAGATAAAGAGGACGATGCAAAAAGGCCTGTACTAATAATGGGTTTTAAGGAAAATATCGAAGCGGGCCTCAAGAAAGCGCTGAAGGAGCGTGATGCCGTGAAGGTCTCTACCTTGCGCATGCTTGTCAGTGCGATCAGATACAGAGAGGTCGAAAAAGTAAGACCACTCACCGAGGAAGAGTTCTACGGGGTGGTCAAGACGCTCATCAAGCAGCATTTTGAATCTATCGAGAGCTTCAAAAAAGGAAACAGACAAGACCTGGTTGAAAAGGAAGAGAAGGAACTCCTCGTTTTACAGGAATTTGTGCCTGCGCAGATGACAGCTGCTGAACTGTCCGGTGAGGTGGACGAGGCTATTCGTGAATTAGAGGCTAAGACCCCGAAGGATATGGGAAAGGTGATGAGATTCCTGATGGAAAAACACGCTTCCAGGATTGATGGAAAGGCTTTGAGCGAAATGGTGCGTCAACGGCTATCTACCCAGAATTAGCCCTTAACGCTGCATGATCGACAAGACCTTATTCTACATCGATTATTTGAAGCTGCTCGATGTGATCAAAACATACGCAGCGACCTCACTCATCGACGATCGTCTCTCCAACTTAAGACCAGCCTCATCCATTGATGAGATAAAAGCGCGACAGGATAGGTTGGAAGCAGTCCTGGAGCTTATAAAGTGGAATGGTCACGTACCCCTCACCGAGATTCCGGACGTAAGAGCTATCCTCACGCAACTGACCATCGAGAATCTTGTTCTTGAGGTTTCCGATTTTATAGCACTCCACGACTTTTTGGTCCGCTGCAAGGAGATAGCGGGCTTCCTGAAGGGTGCTTTTGGCAAGAAGCCTTACGTCGACGAAGTACTTGAACGTATCGAACCGCTTGCATCCGTAAACGCGCGCATTCGTAAAGCCATAAACATGGAAGGCTTTCTTGAAGACAGCGCCTCCTATGACCTGTCCAAAATCAGGTCAGATCTCTACCAGCTGAGGGAGCGGGTCAAGAGGTATTTGGAAAAAATGATGGAGTCGGACGTCGTGCGTCCGGTGCTCCAGGACACCTACGTGGCCATAAGGAATGGCAGGTATGTAATACCACTGAAGCCTAACTTCAATCAGTTCTTTCAGGGAATTGTCCACGACTATTCCCACTCCTTGAAAACATCCTTTGTGGAACCAATGGCGATTGTCGAGCTCGACAATCAGATAAGCATTTTGGAGGAAGAGGAAAAAGAAGAGGAAAAAAGAATACTGCGTGAGTTGACGGGTTGGGTACGGGGCTACGTACACCAGTTGGAGAGCAACCTTGAAACCATTATTGAGCTTGATTTCTATCATTGTCTCGCTCGTTTTTCTCTTGCATACGAGTCTGTTCGACCGCAGATGGCCACGGACGGGTCGATCGATATAAAGGAGGCCAGGAACCCCTTTATCATCATGTCTAAGAAGGAAAGGGCTGTCCCTATAGACATAATTATGGAACAGCAGAAGAAGGCGATGGTGATTTCCGGGCCGAACGCAGGCGGTAAAACAGTGGCCTTGAAAACAATCGGCCTCCTTGTGGCGATGGGGGCATCGGGTCTCTTCATTCCTGCCAGGGAAAATCCGCGGATAAGCCTCTTTCCGAGTATATTCGCGGTCGTTGGAGATGAACAGGATATTTCCATGGAACTCTCCAGCTTTACGGCGCACGTCAGCGCGATCAAGAGCCTCTACGAAAAATCTCGGGGAGGTGAACTAATACTGATAGATGAAATTGGAGGAGGCACAGAGCCCCAGGAAGCCTCTGCGTTGGCGATGGGCATTATCGATGCTTTTGTTGAGAAAGGCTGTAAGACTATTGTGACTACCCACCTCAACCTTCTCAAGGCCTACGGATATTCCCAGCCCTTCGCGCTCAACGCAGCAACCGACTTTGACACCGACACGATGAAACCCCTGTACAGGCTTCTCTACGGGGTAGCTGGGGTCAGCAATGCCATTCACGTTGCTGAAAACTGCGACATGCCTCGTGAAATCATCGGGAAGAGCTATGAGTACCTTGGCAAGCAGGAATACATGCTCAACGACCTTGTAAGAGGTCTTGAGGAAGAGACGGGGAAGCTCAGGGAAGAGCGGCTACACCTTGCAAAGCTGAGAGAGGAAACCAGGACGCGGCTTGCGCTCTTAAAAGAAAAGCGTGAGGAATACCTGAACGCGACTGAGGAGCGGTGCCAGAAGCGCCTCCTGGAAGTGGAGCGAGAACTGGACGAGATTCACAAGGAAGCGCTCCAGAAAGAGAGGTCCTCTGTCAAGCGGGCACGGGGTCGCCTGCATCTGCTCAAGGAGAAGCACACGGGTCCGGGAAAACCCCAGGAAGTGATATGCATCGGAGATCATGTCAAGGTCAAATCGGTGGGACGCGATGGCTATGTGACAGGTCTCGACGAAGAGAAGCGCACGGCTGAAGTGGATCTTGGGGGTATGAGGATGAAGGTGCATACCGAGTATCTCTTTAAGGTCCCTGAGCACGCCAAATCCCTTGAGAAACAGGTCGAGATCCACGTGCCTCATATCGATGTTCCCGAATTGAACGTAAGGGGTATGAGAGTTGAAGAGGCGTTGCGCGAGGTCGATAGGTTCGTTGACAGGGCAATCGTACATGGCACACCAAGGCTCCGCATAGTGCATGGGATCGGTACGGGAAGGCTTATGGACGCGATCAGGCATCGTCTTTTGGAGACCCCCCATATCGAAGTGAAGGGCGACGAGGGTAATTCAGGCGTGACCATAGTGGAGTTGCAGTGACTTCCTTACTTGATGCGGTGCTTGAACGGGTAAATATTCTCGATCTCGTCTCTCAATACGTGAAGTTGAGGCGCGCCGGAAAAAACTTTCTGGGACTCTGTCCCTTCCACAAAGAGAAAACGCCTTCGTTTACCGTGAGCGTTGAGAAGCAGATTTACTACTGCTTTGGCTGCCACGAAGGTGGGAATGCGGTCCATTTTCTTGCGAAGTATGACCACTTGAGCTTCCATGAGGCACTGGAAAGCCTCGCTAATCAGCTCGGAATAAAAATGACGAGCAGGTCGGCGGGCAAGAGAGTGCCCATGCTGGAAGCACTTTCAAAGCTTGCCGACTATTATCACGGCAATCTTATGAAGTCGGATGCAGCGCGGGGATACCTTGCGAAGCGCGGCATCGACGGGAAAACGATCGACGAGTTCAGTCTGGGTTACAGCGAGAAGGTAAGTTACACCCAGGAGTTCGCGAAAAGGCTTGGAGTTCCCTTCGATCTGCTTTTTAGCGTAGGCCTTTTTAAAATGCGGGGCAGCGACATCTATGATATCTTTCGCGGACGGATTGTGATACCCATTCTCGACGTGAACAACAAGGTGATCGGCTTCGGAGGCCGGGGTCTGGAAAAAGATGCGCTGCCTAAGTACCTAAATTCGCCTGAATCGGGCGTTTTTTCGAAAAGGTCCGTTCTCTATGGATTAGACAAAGCAAGGAAACAGATTACCGAGAAAGATGAAGCCCTCATCGTTGAAGGATACTTTGATCTTATCGCCCTGCACCAGGCCGGTGTCCGCAATGTGGTCGCAACGCTCGGTACGTCCATAACAGAAGAGCAGATTTCCAGACTCAGGAACTATACGGAGAATATCACGTTGATGCTTGACGGAGATGAGGCCGGCATGAAGAGTACCTTGCGCCTTATCGGCCTCTTTGGGGAGATGGGTATTAACGGAAAGATGGTCGTTTTACCCGAGGTGCATGACCCGGACAGTTTCATCAGGGAGAAGGGCCTTCCCGGTTTTGAAGAGCTCATGCGGTCCAAGAGAGCGATCCTCGATTACTCATTTGAGTTTCATATGAAACGGTGCGGCCTTTCTACGGTCGAAGGAAAGCAGGCATTCATAAGGGCCGTGCTTCCTCAACTGGAGGGGATGAGAGACAATGTGGTCAAGAGGCTTTATGTCCAAAGGCTTGCCGAACTGACTGGCATTGAGGAGTATCGTTTCTGGGATACTATCAAGGAGAAGAGGCTGGAAGGGATGAATCCGGAAGAGGGGCAGGGCGCCACTGTCGAGCGGCAGATTATAGGCATCTGCTTGAACAGGCCCGCTCTTATGGAATTACTTAAGGGAAAGGGGGTGAAAAGCTATATCGCAGACAGAGAATCACAGGAAGTTCTGGATCGCATGATTGAGCATTATGAGGAGCATGGATGTCTGGAGGTCAGGCGGTTTGTCGCGATGCTGGAGGGGGACGAGTTGAAAAACTCTGTGCTGAGCTCAGCCCTGGAAGTGGCTGAGTATGCAGCGGATGAGATGGAAAAAGTTATCCTCGATTATTGCCAGCATATCGAAAGGAAAAGGCTCAAGGAAGAAGCTAAGGAGATCACCGGCCAGCTGGCAGAAGCTGAACAGAAAGGGGACGAACGGGCCTTGGCTGAACTTCTGGAGCGGAAGCGACAGGTAGTTCAGGTTATGAGATCCAAATCCGCCAAGGGGGGTAGCCATGTCTGATGACAGAAACGATGGAATAAATATGGTGGGCCTGTCTGTAGGAAAAAAGTTTTTTCCGTACGAGGAACCGCAAGAGCGGGCCGACATTTATCTTGTGGTGCCCGGTCACGAGGAGAAGAGCAGTTTTCTTGACGACATCGACCTTTTTGACATGGAGCGGGAGGAAGAGGCCTCTTTCAGCGATACGGAGAGGTATGGCGAGATCCTTGATGAGTCTCTGGATGACGTTTACGGCGATGAGTTCGCAAATCCCATAAAACATTACATCAAGGAGATGGGTGGAGTAGCCTTGCTGACGAGGGAAGGCGAGAAAGAGATTGCGATGCGCATTGAACTGTCCCGAGCAGAGATCAAGCGCATCATTCTGTCCGTGCCGCTGACGATCAAGGAGCTTGTGCGCGCACTTCCTGTCTTGAGGGCGGGGAAGATGGGCCTTAAGGAGATAACGTCCGAAGCTGACGAAGAGGACGAGTCGGGTTTCGATGCGGATGTTCAGAGAGAGAGGATTGTTGCGCTTCTCGAGCGCCTCAAAGAGAAATCGCAGCGCATGCGAAGGGTGCGGAAGAAGAAGGAGAGAGAGGCTCTGCAGGCTGAGATCGGGCAGATCATCTCCGAGATAGACCTGAGCAGAAAGATGATCGAGCGGATCACTGTTAGGATGAAGCGGCATATAGGAAAGATTGAGAAGCTGGAGCAAGAGGCCAGGAGGTTGAACCACTTACGCGGTGAAGATGAGAGAAGAGAACTGGCAACCTTGCGTAAAAGGTCTGAGCGGGCGGAGAGTGAGGCGGGGGTCTCGGTAAAGGAGTTGAAGTCATCACTGGCCGGCATCCAGGAGGCTGAGAGGCAGTGCCTTCGGGCAAAGAATGAATTGATCAAGGCAAACCTGAGACTGGTGGTAAGCATCGCAAAGAAGTATATAAACCGTGGGCTTTCCTTGTTGGACCTGGTGCAGGAAGGCAACATCGGGCTTATGAGGGCTGTTGAGAAATTTGAACATAAGAAAGGGATATAAGTTCAGCACGTATGCCACGTGGTGGATCAGACAAGCAATAACGCGGGCTATTGCGGATCAAGCCAGGACCATACGGATACCGGTCCACATGATCGAGACGATCAACAAGATCATCCGGGTCTCCCGAGAACTGGTTCAAGAGCTTGGAAGGGAACCGGTCCCGGATGAGATTGCAGCCAAAATGGGGTTTTGTGTTGATAAGGTAAGGAAAATACTGAGGATCACCAAGGAGCCGATTTCGCTGGAGACACCGGTGAGCGAGGATGAAGACACGCACCTTGCGGATTTAATTGAAGACAAAGCCACGCCAATTCCGCAGAATTCCGTGATCTTTCGTGATCTGATCGAACAACTGGACAAAATCTTGTCAACCCTGACCCCGAAAGAAGAGAGGGTGATCCGCATGAGGTTTGGGATAGGTGAAAAGTACGATCACACGCTGGAAGAGGTAGGGCACTGCTTTGAGTTGACGCGGGAACGCATCCGGCAGATAGAGGCTAAGGCATTAAAGAAGTTGCGCCATCCGATTCGTGCCGGGAGGCTCAAGTGTTTTTCCGATGCATAATGCCGGTTTGCCTTCAACCATATAGCTTCGTTGCCGGCGCGCCTGTCTCACTCCGACGTACTTCAAGTACGCCTTCGTTCGCCATGGCTTGAGCGCCTCGCTCTCTGTTCGAATGCAAACCGGCATCAGTCAAATTTGTGTAGTTGGTTCGACCCGTTATCTTAATATAAATACTTCGGCAATAAGAAAGCCGCTGGCTCATAGGCTGCCAGCGGCTTTCTTTTTCACTCAGAATTACTTCTGATTGGCCTTGAGGTAATCGAGGCAGAACTTCAGGGCTTCATCACCCGGTAAGCCCTTGGCCTTTGCCTGTGCCACATACTCGTCGAGTATCGGACGTACGGCTTTCACCCAACGGGCATCTTCTTCTTTCGAGAGGGGTATGATCTTCTTGCCCGGCTGGCTCATGAGCTGTTTACCCTCCTGGTCGATTTCATCCCATACCTTTCCCTGCTTTTCGATCCATTCCTCGTTGATCTTCTGGATGATCTGTTTCACATCAGCAGGCAGAGCGTTCCACTTTGCCTTGTTCATGACCACGAAGAAGTCGGTGGAGTATGAAGCGCCGTAGTCCAGGGTGGTAAAGTCGCAGACCTCTCCCAGCTTCCACCCCTTCATGGCTTCAAACGGAGCCAGGACGCCATCTGCGACGCCCTTTGATATGGAGTCATAGGTGTCTGTCATAGGCATACCTACAGGAGCGCCGCCAAGGTGCGTGATGATCTTGGCACTCAAGCCGGTGCCTCTGATTTTCAATCCTTTCACGTCCTCCAATTTATTTACGGGCTTCTTGGCTGTATGGAGTAAACCCGGGCCATGGCCACTCAGGTACATGACCTGCGTGCCATCAAGCTCCTTCGGCTTAAACTTCTGGTAGTATGCGTTGTTCATTTTCGTGGCCAGGTAACCGCTCTGGGAGCCGAGTGGCAGGTCGGTCACCTCGGTGAGGGGAAACTTCCCCATAGTGTAACCGAGAACACTCAAGCCCACGTCTGCGATGCCTTTCTCAACGCTGTCATACGTCTGTGCAGCCGGCGTCAGCGTGGCACCGGGGAAGTAGTTGAATTTGACCTTCCCGTTGGTCCTCTTCTCGATCTCCTTGCACCACGCCTCAGCGAGGACGCTGTTCTTGTGCGGTGCCGGGAAGAAGTTTGAATACCTGAGCGTGACTGTCTGCGCGTTCGCCTTCAACGCTATAGCGCCCATGGAGAGAACGAAAGCAAGTATAACGAATAACCGTTACCACATGTTTCTTCATAGGATCCCCCTCCTTGATATATTTTTTCACTTTGTACCAGATGCGCTGTCGTTTGTCAAACCATTTCACTTCACTGTGATTCGGCGATCAGCGAACTGTGAAGCCAATAGAGCCAATGGGCCTCAGCAATTACCGTCACGAGAGCTTAGGCAGTTCTTCGATCGGTGTATAGGGTAGGTTGAAGGCGTCTGCAACGCGCTTGTGCGTGATCCGGCCTTCGACGAGGTTTATGCCTTTTGCCAGCGAAAGGTCGTCTGCCGCGGCCTTTTTCCACCCTTTGTCAGCTATCGCCATAACATAAGGGAGCGTGTTCGCTGTTAGCGCTCGGGTCGCTGTCCGCGGAACTGCTCCGGGCATGTTTGTAACGGCGTAATGCACTATGCCTGCCTCAACATATATAGGCTCGTGGTGGGTGGTAGGATGGGAACTTTCAACGCATCCCCCCTGATCGATGGCCACATCAACCACGACAGCCCCTGGCCGCATGAGCTTGAGCATATCCCGAGTGATAACCTTGGGGGCTTTCCCGCCCGGTACCAGCACTGCTCCTACAACAAGGTCGGCGTATGTGATGACCACGCGGATGTTGTAATTATCTGCAATCATGGTGACTAACCGCCCATGAAAGGCTTCGTCGATAGCTCTCAGTTTTCGCGGATTTATATCGAGTACGGTGACCGATGCTCCCATACCAAGCGCTATACGAGCTGCGTTCTGACCCACGTTGCCTGCGCCCAACACAACTACATTGGCGGGCGGGACGCCTGGTATGCCTCCAAGGAGCACTCCTCGCCCGCCGTACGTTTCTTCAAGGTATTTCGCCCCCTCCTGAGGAGCCATCCGTCCAGCGATTTCACTCATTGGCGCCAGAAGCGGCAGATAGCCATCGTCGGTTTGAACCGTTTCATACGCGATGCCGATAATCTTGGTTTTAGCGAGGCTCGTTGTAAGCGACTCGGAAGCCGCAAGGTGGAGATAGGTGAAGAGGACCTGTCCCTCTTTCAGCAGTGGATATTCGCTGGGGAGGGGTTCTTTCACTTTAAGTATCAGATCCGATTCCAGAAACACTTGCTCGTGACTGGCGGCGATTCTGGCGCCCGCGCGTTCATAATCGAGGTCGCTGAACCCGCTGCCTGCGCCCGCGCCCCGTTCTATGATGACGGTATGGCCTCTGGCGGCCAGTGTCTCGACGCCTCCCGGCACCACTGCCACCCGATTTTCCTCAGCCTTGATCTCTTTAGGGACCCCGATGATCATCTGCACCTCTGCCGGTTAGGGTTGTTGCGATTTTACCACAGGAAGGCGGTATAGACAATAGAACAGTCGTTACGAGTTCCGGGTTACGAGTTTCGAGTTAGCAAGTATCCGTTACTTGTACTTAAACCCGTAACACGCAACCCGTAACCGGAACTTATCAGTTGCTATTTTTTTGCAAAGTATCCGGTAAGGGTGACAGAGCGCCTTCCCTTGTCCCAAAAAACCTCCACTTCTACCTGACGCACGTCTTCGATTGGGGTTTCAGTGACGATGGTCCTGTAAGAGAAACCAGTGGGATCATTCTCGTCCACCAGCCCTTCCACCCGTGATAGCTCAGGGTATCCCGTTCTTTCTATTTCCTTCAGCTTACCGTCGGCGATAAGCGTCGCGCTGGTCATCCTGCGAGCATACTCCTCCATGTCGAGGGACGCAACGACCAGCGTGATCAACGAAACGAGGGCTATGGCCGCAATGGCCACGGCTACCATTACCTCGAGAAGGGTTGTTCCTTCATCGGAGCGTGATCTCTTCAATATATCCATTCTCACCCGTCACTTTAGCCGTCAAAGGGTTGAGGAGGACCGTGTAGAACTGATCTTTCGTCGATAGAAAGTGCAGGATTACCCTGTCAATCATACCGGTGGAGAGAAATCGCATCGTGGCTTTTCCCACAGTGATCTTTTCTCCGTTCAGCACAACGTCTTTCAAGACATAGGGCTCGGGCACTTTCAGCTCTCTGCTTTGCAGAAACCCTTTGAGTCGGTCCGGGCTCCCGATGTAAATACTGTTTGTAGAGAGATCGAACTGAATTGCGCGTTCCTCGTAATTTGAGATTGCTTCCTCCCTGAGCAAGGTGACCTCGATGGAAAAATTCTCCAAGAAACTCTCCCCACCCTTACTGGAGAAGACCTGCCATTTGACTGAAGCAAAAGTCAGAAAGATGGCAAGCAGGAGCGTAACAATAAGCAGCTCGACAAGGGTGAAGCCTCTAGTCCTTTCTGAGATCAGCGCTGGAAATATCCGCATTCTTCCCTGTTCCGCCAGGCTGTCCATCGTTCCCGTAACTGACTATTTCATAATCACGCCCTGAAGTGCCTGACGTGCCTGAGTCGCGAATCTTGAAGCGGTGTAATAGTAAGGGTTGCCCCAGGGATCTTTCGGTACCGCATCTCCCTCCAAGTAACCGCCTTCTCTCCACTTCTTGGGCACCGGGGATGTGTCCGGCTTTCTGATGAGTGCCTCAAGGCCTTGCTCAGTCGTAGGATAGTTGCCTGTATCAATTTTGTAGAGCTTGAGTGCGCTCTCGATGGTTTTTATGTCTGCCTTGGCCTTGATCCGACGGGCCTCCTCCGGCCTTTCCATGATGCGCGGGATGAGAAGGGTGGCCAGGATGCCTATAATGACGATCACGATCATCAACTCGATGAGGGTGAAACCATTTTGTGCTTTCTTCCCATTCTGTAACATTTTCTGCGTCATTGTTTTTCCCTAACCTTTCATAAGAATTTTGTTCATTTCGAACAGGGGCAGCAGAATAGAGACGAGAATGAAGCCTATGACAGCACCCATGGCCACGATAATGAGTGGTCCCACCATGGCTGTCAGCCTCGCAATCTTCTGCTTCGCGCGCGTGTCGTAATAGACGGAGACCGTGTCGAGCAGCTCCTCCAGGTTGCCGCTGCTCTCCCCCACGGCGACCATGTCCGCGACATATGACGGAAAGGCCTGCGACTGGCGCAATGCAATGGAGAGATCCGCGCCTCGCTCGACCATTTCAGCCATGTTAGAGACGGCTCCTGACATGACGCTATTCCGTATAGTGGAGCTTACGACAAGGAGTGATTGCAGCATATGTACACCGCTTTTTAGAAGTGTACTGACGATCTTTGCAAATCTGCTGACGAGGATCATCTGATAGAGCTGCCCATACACGGGTGCTTTCAGTAGAAACGTATCGAAAGCCTTCCTCCCGCTCGGGCTCCTCTTCACCCATTGTACAAAAATCACGGTGAATAAGGCGCCGACGCCGAGGATAACCAGGAGGTAGCTATTGACGAAGTTGGTCAGTCCGAGGAGCAGCCGGGTCGCAGCGGGCAGCTGCTGATTCATACGGTCAAAAATCTTCATGACCATAGGAACCACGTATCCGATGAGGAAAAGAAGAACGGCTATTCCAACCAGAGCCATAATGACGGGGTACGTCAGGGCGGTCTGTATCTCACCCCGGACCGCTGCACGGTTCTCAAGCAGGTCTGCCTGGTAGTTCAGAATTGAATCGAGTGCACCGGCCTTCTCGCCAGCCTGAACGGAGTAAACAAAGAGACGATCGAATATCCCGGGGTAGGCCTTCAGAGCTTCTGACAAGGAAGAGCCTCCGCGGACCTGGTCGCGCACGTACCCTATTATCTCTCGTTCTGTCTGGCTGTCCAGTTGATTGGCTATGATGCTGAGCGCTTGAAAAAGCGGCACGCCGCCCTTAAGAAGTGATGCCAGCTGACGGGCCACTTGAACCGGTAGCTTCTGTTTGATGCCGAAGGAAAAAAGTGTTCTTCTCTTTTCTGCCTTGCTCTCTCGCGTCTTCAAGGAAACGAGAAAAAGGCCTTTTCCCTTAATCTCGTTTTTGGCGCTGGTTTCAGCATCGGCTTCAATGGTGCCGTTCTGCAGTTTACCTGCCTTGTTGAGGGCTGAGTACGTGAAGAACATTATTCTATGGTCACCCTCATGACTTCAGCAAGAGTGGTGAGGCCGGCCAGGGCTTTCTGGATACCTTCATCCCTGAGGGTCAACATGCCGTCCTTGACTGCCTCTGTCTTGATCTCTTCGGACGATTGTTTTTCCTGGACCATGTGCCTGATTTTCGTATCGAGTATGAGCAGTTCGAAAAGGCCAACCCTCCCAATGTAGCCGGTGTTGAGACATTCATCGCAACCTTTGCCCTTGTAGACCGTGCCGCTCCCCTGTTTCAAGTATCCTTTTAGCAGCTCCTGTTCGAACTCCGTTGGTTCATAGACCTCTCTGCAGAAAGGGCATATCCTCCTGATAAGCCTTTGCGCCAGAATTGCGGTTATCGACGAAGTGAGCAAGTAGGGCTCAATCCCCATATCAACGAGCCGCGTGAGCGCGCTTGCGGAATCATTGGTATGCAATGTGGAAAAAACAAGATGTCCTGTAAGGGCCGCTTGGATAGATATCCGCGCTGTCTCCTCGTCCCGTATTTCACCAACCATGATCACATCGGGATCTTGCCTGAGAAAGGAACGTAATGCCTTCGCAAAGTCAAGGTTGATTTTAGGGTTAACCTGCATCTGGCCTATACCCTGAATGATGTACTCGACAGGGTCTTCAATGGTCAAGATGTTTTTTTCGGGCGTATTGATATACTGTAGGGCGGAATAAAGCGTTGTTGTTTTGCCGCTGCCCGTTGGGCCGGTGACCAGAAACACGCCCTGTGGCCGTGAAATAAGGACGCCTATGGTTTTCTCAAGCGCAGGGGACATGCCCAGCTCTCCCAGATCAACCATCCCCGCATTCTTATCGAGGAGCCTCATCGTCACCTGCTCGCCATACGCCGTAGGGATGATGGAGACCCTGACATCAATCTCTTTATCACCGACACGGATCTTTATCCTCCCGTCCTGCGGGAGCCTCTTTTCGGCAACGTCGAGGCCGGCCATGACTTTGATTCTCGACGCGATAGCATTCTGGGCTCTCTTCGGGGGCTTATAGGTATCGTATAGGAGACCGTCGATGCGGAACCTCACGCGCAGGTCGTTTTCCATGGGCTGTATATGGATGTCACTTGCTCTGTCCTTGACCGCTATTGAGAAGAGCAGATTGACGAGCTTTATGATGGGCGGTTCATTGGCCGCATCGTCGAGAAGATCGTGGCCAGTGGGGAGTTCCTGGGCAATTTCGGAGAGAGTGCTTTCGCCGAGATCCTCCACGACACCGATCACGACTTCTCTGCCTTGCTCTTCCTTGAAGATACTCAGATAGTTTAAGAAATCCTCCCTTGAGACATACTTCTTTTCAATGGGCATGGATGAGAAGAGGCTGAGCACATCAGCATTTGCGTTCTTCTCGTCCTCGCAGACCGCGATCACCAGGGAGGGGGGCTTTTTCTTGCAGCCCACGGGTACGACTCCATACTTTTGGAAGAAGGAATAATGTATCCGGGCAACGCGGTTTGGCAGTGGTGCGAGATCTTGAGCTACAAGGGATTCCACCGTGATGTTACTCTTTCTCTATCTCTTTGCTCTTTCTATTTCTTTCTTTTTCTCTTGCTTGGTCGTACTCTGCTGGTTAATGAGCCTCTCCTGCTCTTTTTGCATCTGCTGACTTAACTCTTCTATCTTTTGAGCGCTGTAAATGATCCTGGGCGTTATGAAAACGAGCAGGTTGGTCTTGTTGTTCGTCTTACTCTGAGTACCAAACAGGGCACCCAGTATAGGGATTGAAGAGAGAAAGGGAATGCCCTGACTTGTTTTTTCCGTGTTATCCTGGATAAGTCCGCTGATAACGATGGTCTGGGAGTCTTTTACGCCTACCGTCGTCTTTGTTGACCTCTTTAGCGTCGTTGGCGCCGGCTGCGTTGATGTGCCGGTTCCCACGGTCGTCGACGTCACCTGTGTTACCTCGGCATACAAGGTAAGGTACACGAGGCCATCTTTGTTTATGTAAGGCTTGACCTTGAGCTTAACACCCACGTCGCGATAGTCAAACGTGTTGATCGGATTTCCTGCGGAGTCGAGCCTGGAGCTGGTGAGGTAAGGCACGTTACTGCCCACCACGACCTCGGCTTCCTCATTGTTCATGGTGAGCACTTGGGGTGTCGAAAGGATATTGACGTCATCCTGGCTGGCTATTGCGCGTATAAAGGCCCCAATCCCCGGAAACGTTTGACCGTTGTACGTGATGTTACCGCCAAGAATTCCCACGTTGAACCCGGACAGCGCCGAAACGGCGGTCACTACGGCTGCCGCGTTCCCCGAAGTGGTCGTGGTCGTGCTCCCCGAAGTGGTCGTACGTGGACCCACCCCCAATTAGGGCCCCTCCGATACTCACGAGTGGGGACGACGGGTTCAATTGAGCGCCGATGGCCCCCCTGCCACTGGCGGACAGGGCGCCCGCGATCCAGTCAACCCCCAGCGAGCCTGCTTTGTTCGCGGTGACCTCGACGATAGCAGCTTCAACAAGCACCTGAGGCCGTATAGTATCTATACCTTCGATGATCCGTTTTATGTCTTTCAGGTCCTCCGGAGGTGCACTGACAAGGAGAGAATTGGTGGGCGCATAAGAGGTAACAAAAATCTTATCCTTCGGCGTTGCCGCTTTCTTGCCCTCCGCGAGCAGAGCCTGGAGCGTCTTTGCGAGGTCGGCTGCGGTGGTGTGCTGGACGTTGTAAACTTCGATGGAGCTCAGTTGCTTGGAGACGGGGATGTCGAGTTCATTCACCAGTTTCTTCAGTCTTTGGAGATTAGCCGACGTGTCGATCATGATAAGGGAGTTACTGGATGGGACGCTGACGAGGTAGGCATCCCTGGCCATGAGTGGCCTCAGGATACCTACCATCGTATTGGAGTCGAGATATTCGAGGGGATGGATGAGTGTTGAGATCCTTTCCTCGGAGGGTGCGCTGAGCACCTTCTCCCTGTCGAGACTTTCGATGGCAAGTGCCTTTGCATCCGCCGCCTTGACGACCTTGTAGGCTTCAGGGCTTGACACGATGCTGAAGCCGTAATAGTTGAGAACGCTCTCAAAGACCCTGAAGACTTCATCTCTCGTGAGACTCTTCGGCGACAATATCGTCACTTTCCCTTTAACGACGTTGTCGTCGAATATGAAATTTTTTCCCATGATATTACTGACGAACTTGATGAGGTCGCGCAACTCTATGTTGTCAAATTGCATCTGCACCATGCTACCGGCCGAGGGGGCTGATATATGATTGCCTTGCCGGGGGGGCGGTAGTGGCGATGGGGCTGGCGCGGCTGGTAGTCCAGTTTGCGGGGGCATCTGCGGTGTGGGTCTCTGGGCCATCGGGGTTGGTGAGGAACCCGGACGTGCCTGCATTTGGCAGTGGGACGGGATGGCTCGCCTTGGTAACCGTTGGAGGCTGGAGTAAAGGGTGGAGGCGGAGAAGGCTCTGCCTCTGGTCGAGAGGGAATGCTCGGAGGCACTTCGCGCTGGGCCAATTGTTTCTGGGTCGACGGAGGGAGAAGAGGAGGCGAGGTCTGGTCTATTCGCGACCCTGCGTCAGCTGACACATGGTGCGGCGTATACAACCTCGCCAGAAAGGAGCTCCAGCGCGGCGATTCTCCTTCCACAATGACGTCATTAGGAAGAAGAGGGTACGCTGAACTCTCCCCCATAAGTTTCTTCTGATCCGGTGTAGTTGTTGCTGAGTTTGTTGTGCCCGCCGTCTTTTCTTCGGGGGCCTTGACAACAAAGTAGAATCTCTGAGAAGGGTTACCCCATCCGGTTTTCGTCTGGCTCTTGACGTTCCAGCGATACGTCTTGCCGGGAGAGAGAAGGCCCTTTGGCAGGGTGAAAGAGCTGTCGGTGATTGATTCGTTCTTGTAGACGAACCGTCTATTGCCATAAGGATACTTGCTTATGTATAGGCTGTATTTCTTTGCGTTGGGCACAGGTTTCCAACGGAAAGTAGGAGATGCCGTCGTAATCATGGGCACGGGCCTGCCTGCGGAACCGGGCGCGACAAGCAATGGCGCAGAGTCGGCTGTAGGGAGGCTCACCACAAAGCTGAAGACCTGCGACTTATCACTCCAGCCAGCCTTATTAAAGGCCCTCGCATACCACCGATATTTCTCTCCATCGGCAAGCAGACCGTCAGGTACTGTAACGGGGGGCTTGGAAACCGACTCAGCTTTGAAAACAACGTCGTTCTCTGTGAACGGGAATTTCCTGACATACACGGCATAAAGCTGCGCGTCAAACACTTCTCCCCATGTAAGCGTCGGCGTCAGCGTTGCCACCTCCGCGCCGCTTTGGTCCGGCGATCCGGGCGAGACGAGCTTCGGGGAGACGGGAGTCGTCACGATCGCTGCTGCGCCGCCCCTGGTTACCGTCAAAACAGCGATGACGAGCACGAAGAGGGTGAAGACTCTCAGAGCCGAGTTGTGTCTATTTGCGACACCACGTCGTACAAGGTTATCGTATTTCATAGCGAAGGGTCTCCACTTTTCCTTGTCGAAGTACTTTGACCTCAAACTTGGATGCATTCTTCAGCGCATCGTGTGCTTTCTTTGTGTCTTCAGCCGTGTTCAACCCATAACCGTTCACTTCCTGGAGCACATCTTCCGCCCTGATGCCAAGCTTCTGAGCCAGACTCCCATTGTCCACGCTTACCACTTTGTATCCATTCGGTCTGCCCGATGTGTCTGTCGACAGTTTAATGGCGACTGAGGACATGATCGTCGTATTATCATTCTTCATCTTTTCCGCCAGCGATTTTGATATCACCGTGGTTTTACCTTCTTTTTTTACATCCTTGCTATAGTCCTGGGTGCGCGGGACGGTTTGTACTTTCTTTGCGAGCTTCAGATCTTCCTGTTTAATCTCCTTCGGGGCGGTTGCCGCGTGGGCGCTGGGAATCCTCTCGAAGCTCCTGGCAAAGAGCTTGAGGATTGCCGCGAAGTCACCTTTTTCGATGATAACAGCGTCCTTCCTGATATCCGTTACCGCAAGACCCCGTTCGATGGTTTCACCGACTTCGTAAGTCCAAACACCTTTCTGGCCGCCCCTGTCTATCACGGCGAAAAAATCCTTGTTGTGCTGACCTGTCATCACGCCTTTAAGGGTCATGGGCTTCAGGATATTGACGAGCATCTCTTCTTCGATCTCTTTCTCGCTCCTTGGCTTGGGGATCTCTGCCTGAAGCTTAGCTCTGAACAGATTCCTCTCGGTCACTGCCTTGTAGTCTTTAGAACCGTCCGCTATAAGCTCTCCCTCCGTCTTCTGCGATCCGGCGCCACCTTTCCAGCCGACTGGCAAGGGTATGCTGAGTAACGATGCGTCAAGCGCTATCAAGGCAATGACGCCCAGAAACACGCCCGCAAGGGTCGACACTCCGGCGAACATAAGCAACCGTTGTCGCGTCATAGAGTAAGTCCAGCTTGCGCCCTATAATTCCTGGCGGCCACTTTCTCCCCGTGTTGTACGGGCTCGGTCGAAATCGTGATCGTGGGAGACCACTGATTTCCCGTGACGGTAATCACCGATCCGTTGGCGAGTGGCGATATCTGCGAGGTATTCTCACAGGTCAATGTCAGATTGACTCTCTGCTCATCTCCCCCTCTTTCTAGGGTGCCGTTTCCATTCAGCCTGATGCCTTCGCCGTCAACAACGATTTTGTCTACATAAATCTTCGATCCTGATATCCGTCCTTCAGCCACGACTTCTTTATAGGGCAGGACAAAGTTCCGGAGGCCCTTTATTTGTACGTCTTTTATCTCGCCCGCTGTCATAATGATCCGGAACGACCCCTTTTGTTTGTCTGATCTCTCCAGAGGCATTTCTTCCTTGATCCAGCCCGACATACTTCCGCTCATCCCCTTGAACCACGGAAGTGTCCCCTCTGGATACTTTGCCAGGTTGACGTTCTCGAATTTTATTTTCATATAGGGGCTTCCTTTTGCAAGCACGGGAATTCCATCTATCGAGCATTCTACCATACCATCATAGGCAAGCGCCCTGCAAAAGATCGCCAGCCTCCCCGTGAGCAGGGACAATGGGTGCCACCGCGCGTCGATCTTCCTCAACTCAAATAGCGGTCTACCTTCCACTGCAACATGCCCGATCACAACCCTGGAAGCCTGCGCGCTGATGAAGCCGAAACGGGGACCTTCCAGTGCAACTATTATACGGCTAGATCCCAGGAGATTCTGAGAGACGATCTTCAGGGTTTTCTGGTACGGAAAAAATAGGAGGATGGTACTCAGCATGACTGCAACTCCCCACAGAGCAATCCCCACATATAGCAAGCTTTGTTTTGTTAGCCTCATTTTACACCTGCGCCATTATCACGTGCATATCGAGGGCCGTTGGGTTGGCCTGAGGCACTGTCAGCTGCAGCCTCTTCACGTGAAAGCCCGCGGTCTCCACTGCTTTCAGAAACGATACAACCTCACCGAGAGGAGCACCGGTGACGGTGAGCTCAATCGCCATCTGCTGCGTACCTTTTTCCTCCTTCAACGTTGCCGGTTTCAGCATCGTGAGCTTGCCGCCAACAAGGGTCTTAGTTACGATGCCCTCAACGGATGCAAGAGACATGCCCACCGATTCAGTCTTCTGGAGACTCTTCTCTATACTGCGTTTTCTCGTCTCATAGGTCTCTTTAAGCTGCAGAACTGAGGAGACCTCTCGCTGTTTCGAGACGATCTTTTGTTCCACCGCGCTGGCGTCGGTGTGGAGGACGTAGGAGGCCACCGCCCCGAGGAAAAAAATTCCTGTAAAAATAAAAAGCCAAACGCGCTCCGGGATGAGGAGGAGGGCTGCCGGCACCTTCATAGCTTCCCTCTGAATCTGAATCGAACCTGCCCACCGGGAGCCATATCTACGCTCTGAAGCTCAATGGTGCTTGCACCTTTGATTCGCTGCAGAGCGTCCCTGATCTTGTCAATAGAGGCGAAAGAAACGGTGGTCCCGGCGATCGCAAACTCCTTATCATCAGCCACGAATTCGCTGAGCCTGACGTCTACTTGAGGGTCTATTTTGCCGCTTATCTCGTCGAGAAGAACCAGGGGGTTCGCCTCATTCTCCCTTGCGCCCCCTTCTTCCCTGTCGAGCCTCCCGATCCTCTCTTCGAATGTCCTGACCACGTCTTTGACCGGTGGAGCCTTTGGAAAGGCAGTCCTGTAAATGCGGTTGGGTTCACTGGAGAGGTAGTCATAGGTTCGCTGCTTCAAGTAGAGGTCAAGGGAGGATAGTCCCAACACGAGAAGGCTTAGCCCCGCGAGCCCGCCGGTCACGTAAAGGCCTAATCGGCTCGACCCTGAAAAGGGGCGGTATCGTTCCCCGGACAGATTTATCTCCCCTTTCGGATTAAGGGCCATGAGCGCTGCGCCCAGCCCTGCCCACGACTGCGCCCGTAGGTTCTCCCCTATGATATAGTCGTCCAATGTCAGGAGTTCTATGGTGATACCGAGCGCACGCTGGAGCAGCTCCTTTTCCAGAGGGCCATCCTCTCCACCCACCATTAGGTACCGGGCATCACTCAAGCCCGTCTGCTCAGCGATTTCTTTAAGCGCGCTGATCGTGGCGCCCGCCTGCGGCGATCTGAAAAAGTGTCTGAGATGGACGAGTCTGTGTCGCTGGAACGTCATGATAACAGTACTGTTTCCGGTACAATTGAGAAAGACGGCATTCTCTTGCGGCAGGATTTTGAACCATTCAAGTGCGTGCAGCGCAGCGAGGCTATGAAGCGATACCGTACGTATCTGCCTCTTGCCGTCTATGTTCGGAAGGACAGATCTGGGGACCGCTGCTGCCAATACCGCACCATCCGTGCTCAGCTCTTGAAAATCGACCACCATATCTTCGATAGGGAAGGGAAGTATCTCTTCCAGTTGGCCGCCTATAACAAGACTGATCTTCCTCCTTCCCTTGAAGGGGAGGTTAAGATTAACGAGATAACCGGCTGCATCATCAAGTGCGACCCCGCAAGGCTGTTTGTCGAACATCTTCTTCAGTTCATCGAGGTTGTAACCGGAATGCACCTTGACATCACTTATTTCCCGGTCCGTGGCAGTCAAGGTGAGACCGTACCAGCCTTCCTGATCTTGCACAATTGCCGAGGCTGTCTTTCTCAAAACTCTCTCCAGGATATTGTTGTGATGTTTTTTCCATCACGCTGCAAGAGCGCTTCCGAGTTATAGACTACTTTACCGAGTTTACACTTGCTGGAGACCGTGAAGAACGCAGAATTTACCTTGATAAGGCTGGAGATATTTCCTGCCTGTGCTGCCGAGATCTTAACCACGGCATTGACGTCCTGGACGTTCTTGAATTCATGCTCATCCCGATAGCGTATGAGATCTTCCAGATCGCTATCATTGAGGGGTTGCGCCAAAGCAGCACTTTTTGTACCGAGGAGGGCGAATAAGACCTCCGCGGGGGCGGTATTCACGTTGATCTTGCCATCGGTCTGAGCCACCGTCAGGTAGTCCAGCAGGTCCCTGTCGAACAGCAGCTCCTTGTCAAACCCTTTTATCATAGATAGCTCGTCGAGCGAGTCAATCGGGCCGTTTTTGCTGGCATAGCCAAGCGGCTTGTAGTATTCGTATTCCGCACCAGCCGCACCTGTTACCGCATCATCGGTGTCGATCCAGTCGATCAAGGCATCAACCACCTCTGGACGCCCTCCCAGCCGGCTTATAAGATTACGCAGCCTTTGTTCAACATCTTTGTTTACGTCAACCCCGTTAGGCAGCACGAGCTGATTTACCGGAATCTTACCGTCTTCGTCCTTGATTTTGACCTCCAGACTTCCATAGCCCACGCTGAGAGTGGGAAAATCGAGCGCCCATGTGTCTTTCAGCGTGTCGTAGCTTGGATCGTCGGTCTTTAAGATACCGATTGCGCCTTCAACCCCTGACCTGGAAAGGCGCACAGCCTGGACAGAGTTTCGGAAGTTTTCCGCTTGGAGCAGGTTCACCTGCACCCTGGAGGTGAAAGCCAATACGAGAGGAAAGAGTATGGCGATCACGAGAAGTATCGTGACCAGCACAAAACCTCCCTCATTAGACGGCACTGGGAATGCCCTCTTCAGCCGTAAATGTCTGTACGTTTTTCTTTTCATCTGATAGCTCTACGGTTATTCTTACCTGCTTTGGGAGCTTGCCTGTGGACCGCGAGTCCCACTGTTTCACCCATTCTGTGCCGTCGAAGAAGGTCAGTTGGAAGGAGCTGACCAATCTCGATACCTCAAAAACACTCCCAAGCTGATCGAGGTCATCATTTGGGTTCTTGGCTGCTTTTTTGATAAATATCAATTGACCTTGGCGGTCCTGGGTGAGGGTATACCCCACCTTGCTCCATTTGAACGGGTTATTTGAGCTTGGTGTCGACGTGACAAAGACTATGTTTGTGACGAGTTTTCCGTTGATCTCCTCCACTGTGCTGATAAGTGGAAAGCGACTCCCTGTCATCCCTCTGATATCCCGCTTCAACATTTCGAGTAATATTCGCCCTGTCTCAAGGAGTTCCTGCGTTTTCAACGTGGTGTCGATAGATCGTGCTATTGAGAAGTAGGTGGAATAAACAGTAACGAGCAGAAGCGCGGACAAAGCGATGGCAAGGAGCATTTCGATGAGTGTAAATCCGTGATTTTTGCTCTGCATTTCAGCTACCTATAGCCTACCTTATTAATCCTTATTTACTAAAAAAAATCAACTCTTGCATTTAGCGCACGTATAGCGCAAAGCTCAACCCGAAAGGGTAGACTGCAAGAAGTCTGCCAGAGATATAGGAAAAGGGCATAACAGGTAAAGGTAAGGGCAAGAACGAGGGGCGCAAAAAAAGAGGGAAGGCTGCTCTGCCTCCCCTCGGCCTTGCAGCGGCTGACTATTGCTTCTGGAGGACGTACTTCCAGCACTTCCTGAGCACCGCCACTGTGCAGAACACGATCGCGAAGAAGAGAATGAACGTGAGCGCTGGTCCGATCTTCAGAGAGAGCGCGCTGAACCCGACCGCAGGAAGAAGCACGAGCCTGACGCCTGCCCTCAGCGTTTCGCTGGTGCGGATGTAGTCAGCGATCGGTGGCGATGTTCTGTAATACCACTCGACAAAGGCCCGCCCGGCATGGTGCGTAAGCAGAAAGGTATCCCTGAAGTCTCTAAGGATCGTGACGTACGGATCGAAGTATGAACCGAACGCGGCTGTTGCGATGAAGCAGGCCCCGCCTCCACCGCCACTTGGGTCCGTAACCGCAGCCGGCGCCGATGCAGATACAGGTATACCGGGCGCCCCAGGGTCTGTTATGACGGCCTTACCTGAGATCACTTCGGTGCTTACGTCTGTGATATCATCGTCTTTTATCGTCAAAACACCGTTGCCGCTGACTACGTTGAAGGTCGTGTTGGAACTGAGCAATGTGCCTGCTGCGTTATAAGTTCCTGTGGGGTTGACTTTAAGCCAGCCATTTGCAGCGCTATATTTGTACCAGACTGCGTTTGATGGCAGGGCGCTCGGCGTATAGATAGTTACGTTCACCGAAGCGCCGACAGTGACGTCGGTGATCCTGAAATCGACAACGCCGTATGGAAAGGTGAAGCTGGTCGGTGGTGCCTGTGTGAAGGCCGTGTCAGTCGCGGTCGTTGTGCTAACTGTTTCGATCTTTGTGCCTGCCGGCGTTGCAATACCGAGCACGTTCTTGTCTATACCGCCGTTTGCCTTCACAATGGCAACGCTGGGGCTTGCCGTATTGGTGGAGGCGCCGCAGTTCACCGCGCTATAGTCAGCGAGCAACTCGGTGGAGACATTTGCGATGGAAGAGGGTAGGGTAGAGGACGAAAGCGTTGTTATTTCGGTGCCGCCGGCCGTCTTAACCGTGGTGGTGTCAGGCGTTACACCCGTCGTAGCCGCCATCTGGACTGTCAACGTCGTGAAGGACCTCGCCGTAGAGCTGCTCGACGCAAGACCTCTGCTGTCCTTGTAGCTCACCCTCCAGTAGTAGGTGGTGTTCTGCTGCAGCACGCCCGGCGGGACCGTGATCGATGTCAAATTACTCGCATCATCTGTTGACTGGAAAACAATAGCGGACGATGCGAACCCGCCGGCAGAGGCAATCTGCCACGTGGATGAAGCATGCGTATCAGAGTCAGCGTCAGAGAAAGATCCGGCAGAGAGCGTCGGTGTCAAGGAAACGTTTGTGGCCGCGTTGGCGGGGGAGCCGGCCGCTGGCGTGGCTGGCTTCGTGTTCGTGGTGCCGGTCAGGGATACGGAGCGCGTATAGCTCCCTGAGGTCACGGTGAGCGTACCTGTGTGTGCCGATGAGGAGGCAGCCGCGGTATACGTTACCGTAGCCGTGGTGCTAGCCCCTGAGGCAAGTGTTGTCAAGCTCGTTGGCGTCACAGAGAACTGGCTCCCGTTTGTGGTAGCAAGGACGAAGCCGGTGAGTGCCTGTGTGCCGGTATTGTGGACCGTGATTGTGCAGGAAACGGTTCCATTGCCGTTGTCCGTGCATCCAGCGTCTGCGCCGCTGGCTGTGTTATCGGGGAGTAACACGGTACCGAAATTGAGACTGGAAGGTGTGACCGAGAGACCATACTGGATACCCACGCCCGTGAGTGACACGCTTGTCGTCTGGTTCACTGTAGCGTTGCTGTTATTGGTGTTCGAGGGTATGCTCACCGTTGCCGCCTTTGTGCCGAGGGTCGCGGGGTTGAACTTCACAATGACCTGGCAGGTGGCCTGTGACGCATACGCCACGGTTGCGCCGGAGCATGTATCCGAGGTCTTGGTGTAGTTGGTTGTATCGCTGAGAGAGACCGTGCCTATAACCAAATCCACTGTTCCGTCACTCGTCACAGTTATGGTGTTCGTCGTATTGTCTGAGGTCTGGTCTATATCGTTATTGCCAAAGTTGATAGTGCCCGAGGGCGAGACCGAGAGGTGTGCGACCGGTGCGGCAACTGCGGTTGCGCTGAGGCTGACCGGTGAGCTGGTCTGGTTATGGCCGTTGGAGGTGATGGTTACCGTGCCGCTGAAGGATTGGGGAGGGGAGGCGGACGCTGAGGTGAAGCGGGCCGTAATCGTTGCATGATTCCCTGCCGAAATAACTGTATTGTCAGAGATCGTGGTAGGTAGATCAAAACTGCTTCCGGAGACTGCTACATGGGTTATGGTAAGATCCGCGTTACCGGAATTAGTCACGGTGATGTCGTGGCTACTTGTCTGGCCGATGACGACGCTGTTGAAATTGATCGACGTCGGTGAGACCGCTATTTGGTTGGCAAGTCCGGTGCCGGTCAGGGCCACGTCCGTTGTGCCGTCTGAATCGTTGGACGGGATGCTCAAGGTTGCGGATTTAGACCCACTGGAAGTCGGCGAGAAGACGATGTCGAGTGAACAGCTGCCTCCCGGCGTCACGGTTGCGCCGTTGCAACTGTCGTTCGATTTGGCGAATTCGGATCCATTGGCGCCAGAAATGGAAATGGTGCCGATAACAAGGCTCACGTTGCCCGTGTTGGTTACGGTGAACGTCTGAACGGCGGATGAGCTGCCCACATTTACGCTGCCAAAGGCTTGGCTCGTTGGGTTGATGGAAAGGTTCTGTGATGCGACGCTGCCGCTCAGGGTTACATTGAGCGTGGGCGTGCCAGGATCATTAGAAGGTATAGCGAGCGTTGCGCTCTTCGAGCCAGCAGATGAGGGCGTGAAAGTGACCTGGATGGCACAGGTGCCTAATGCAGCAATGGTCTGGCCGGTACAGGTATCAGTTCCCTTGATAAATTCTGCGGCGTTATTCCCTGATATAGCCACGGTGCCGATCACGAGGCCTGCCGTTCCCGAGTTGGTTACCGTAAAAGTTTGAGCGGAGGTGCTGCCCACGTTGACCGCTCCATAATTCCAGGTGGTGTTATCGACACCTATATCGGCTTGGATGCCCGTACCCGTCAAAGAGACGGTCAGGTTGATGTTATTAGGAGCATTTGACGGAATGTCGAGTGTTGCATTCTTGGCACCTGTGGATGTCGGCGAGAAAGCGATTTGGACCGTGCAGGTACCGCCACCTGCGACAGCCTGCCCTGAACAGTTATCGCTCGACAAGGTAAACTGGTTTGCGTATGCCCCGGTTTTGGAGAGTGTGCCAATCGTAAAACTGTTTCCACCAGTGTTCGTGACGATGAATGTCTGTGCGGTAGAAGCGCCTGTCTTCGTATCAGCATATGCTTCACTTGTCGGGCTGACCGTGATGTTGGCGGCAGTAAGTGCAGTGATGGGGTTTGCATCCTGAAAGGTATTATCTGATCCGAGGCCCGTGCCGTAGGCCATCATCTGGCCTGGCTGCACTAGGGTAATCTGACCGCTCCCGGAGGGACAAGATCCCCGCGCAGGATACGTGACCGTGAGTTGCGTTCCGCTCTGCCATATCTGGACGCAGGCGGTGGCTCCACCTTGCGCGCCCAGAGGCTGGTCCGTTGCGTCGTACATGGGTATGTTGTAGCTGAACCTTCCTGAGACGGCCTCGCCAAAGGTATCTCCGGCCGTATCTACCGGCTTAAATTCCGCGCCGGTCGTGTCGGTAATCTTGATCTGATAGGTCGGCTGGATCCCTGTGATGGCCGTGCTATTAATCGTTAGCTCCGCCTTGAACGCGATGGCTTGGGGGATAACGGCGTAGCTGATCTCTAACACGCCAAGTATGAGTGCAATGGCACTCAAGGTGATGACAAACTTTCGCGCTCTCATTGATGCTTCCTCCGTTGCCCGTTATACGAATGGGCAATCATGGCAAGGTCCGTGTGGTTGCGCTTCTGGTTTTTGTCCAATTTCCGCCCGGTGGTGCTCATGGGAGTGTCCAGATGGCTGACTCTTCCATCTTTATCCAGTAGCCCTTGCCAGGTTGAAACTGAGAAAGGGTACTCCCTGCGGGATCGGTGGGGTCATAGTAGCTCCACTGTCCGTTGGCGTAAGACCATACCAGATCATATTTTCCGGATATGGAGCTCAAGACCGAGGCAATGGGCTGCGCCGACGCGTACGAGTAGCCCACGAAATTCCACCCGGTGAGGAGGTTAACGCTTCCTGAAGCGGAAGCACCAAGGGGCTGCAGTTGCGACGGCGAGGTCATTTTTATCCAGTAAGCCGACCCCGCATCTATCGCTGTGAGCGTGCTTCCCGCTGGATCAGAGGTGTCATAATAGTTCCACTGCCCGTTCCGGTAGGTCCATACCACGCTGTATTTTCCTGCAATGGGCGCGAGAACCGTGGATATCGCGGGATTGGAAAGCTGGAAGGGCAGCGAGAGGAGGACCCATCCTGACGGCAGGTTAAGGGTAATCGACTGGCTCTGCGCATTCTGGGGGATGGTGAAGCTGAGTTCTTGGGAATAATTGCTCTCGTTGCCCGAGCTGTCGTATGCGGTTGCGGCGAAGAAGTAAGCGGTGCCGGCTTGAAGGCCCGACGGGGTAGCGGCGGTCTGGTTTTCTACGTCGGCATTGGTGGTGTATTGTCCGGAGGAGGTGCCATAATATAGCTTGTATCCCTTGACTTGTGGTTGAGAATTGGCATCCCAGGCTATGGTTACCTGAGATGAAAGTGCCGCTTGAGGGGTGAGGAGGATAAGAAGAGCAACGAAGATAAGGCTTAACGGTTTGGAAAGCTGCCCGCACCGGGGAAATCGCGGACGGAGTGATACGTCGGTTCGCACCTCAGCACCTCCAAGGCTAATTTTCGCCGAGCGAAATTAAGCACTTCAGAGGTGCCGCTTTCGCCTGGCAACCCTGCTACCATGTCCCGCAAAAAGCATGGGATTTAGGCCAGTGGCTTTGCGTCCCACCCTTTCGGATGGTTTGCCCTTTTCAGGTCCACTTTCTTTATCGTCCGGTGACTGTCAAAACTTTAGAAGGCCGCCCACATCAAGAGTCTTTTCATGTCCACACGCTGGGCCGTTGTGCAAGCGCTATTCCATACCATCAGAAAGGAATTGGGGGAGGTGTGAGGTCCTTTAGATCAAGGCTGGGCTTTGCTTTTTGTGGGGTAGTGTCGCTTCCCGTGGGAATTTGTGGCGGTGTTTGCGCGGAAGTTTGACTGGAAGAATTTTCCGTCGGGATCTGAAGGGGAGGATCAATAGCGGCCTGGGATGTAGACGCAGTCGCCGCAGTTACGTTCGATTTTGTACTCTTTGTTTGCTCCAGTGTTGGTGGCACGGGAGGCAATTCCAGCCCCGGAATGTTCGGAGCCATTGGCGGTGTTGCTGAGCTTGCCGGGCTCGGCATGTGTGCGGGCCTGGCCGACGCCACAACGGAGGCCGCGCTTTCTTCACCTTGCGGTTTCCGGGGCTCTGCAGATGGCGCGTTGGAGGATAAGGTACTGCCTTGCAGCAGCGGGCGTGGGAGATGGAGCAACTGCCGTAAGGCCCTCCTGACTCGACGACGGAGCCGCTGAAGCGTAAGGAGATGGTTCTGTTGCCGGCCGTGCCGCCGGGAGATCTTCCACATTCCGGCGCTCGGCCTTTCCAAGAAGTATGAGGGTGGGCTTGCCCGTGGCTGCATCCTGTATCAGCACGTAGTTGTGACCTCGCATTAAGCGCTTTAGCGCCTCATCGAAGGTGCCTTTCGTGATGGTGAAGTTGATGCTCTCGTCATTGGTTGGCGTGCCTTTCATGTCAAGGTTGAATGTTGCGCAAAAGTTTTTCAGGACTTCTGCAAGCGGCATATTTACCACGCGCGCGGTTACGCTGCCTTCTTTATCCGTTTCGAATATGCCCTGTCCGGATGCCGTGAATAGGGCAGTTTGAAAAGTGAGGAGGAAGAACGTGATGCCAAGTAGCAATTTTTTGCCCATGTGGACAGCCTTTCTAGCAGGCCCAGGCAAGAGGGGGGTCACGAAGGCGAGACCCTCCATCATCTGACCTAGCTTACGGGTTGTTATGCTTATCGGTTTGCGTCAAAAAAAACTTTAGCAATTATGCCGTTTGTGGTTGTGCCATTGCTAGGCCGCGTCACTTGCTGTTCATCACGAGCGTGATGAGCTTGGAGCGGCTCGTAGCATTAAACTTTTTGAAGATCCTGTTGAGGTGAGCTTTAACAGTGTGCTCGCTCAGGGTAAGTTTGGTCGCTATTTCTTTATTAGTACAGCCCTGGCACACATATTCAATGATCTCTTTCTCTCTGGAGGTGATGCCGTTTATTTTGCCGGCCTTTGAGACAATGCCTGACTCATGGAGAAATGTTTTTACCGTGCTGTTGTCGATCCATATCTGCCCTTGGCTCACCACGAGAAGGGCTTTCTTGAGGAGATGAAATTCGGTGTCTGCTGAAAGGATGCCGTGGATCTTGTACGAGAGGAGAGTCGTGATTATCCTTTCTTTATCCACTCCCGTATCCATCAAAAGAATCTTTGCGTCCGGATAGCCGTCAATCAGTTTCTCACTGATGGTCGAGATATCCGTGAGGACCACCTCAGGAACAAAGCCGTTGCTGTTATGCTGGCCGTAAACCGTGACGTCGCCGTAACCATTCTTGGTAAGCAGCTGTTTGATGGCCTCGCAGATCAGCGTATTGCCTATATGAATTAAGATGCGCATTCGCTTGGCTTACTCTAATTATTCGGCCTTTTTTTTTTAAACTTAAGCAGAAACTATGATAAATACGGCGGGTATGGCAGGATCCGCCACGGTCAGTAAGGCCCTGCAGAAGCACCCTCTGCAGGGCAGGCAAACTGAAGGGCAGGTATTTTTTCCGCGTTAACCTCCGTGTTTCCCGTACCTTAATCCGTTCCAACGCTTCCCTGCCAATCATGGCTAGAGCAGGCCAGTCCTGGTTCTGTGGCGCGCTATTTGCAAGAAATCACCCCAAATAATGGAACGCGGAGAACTTGACGGAACGAACTCTAAACTATCTAAGTATGCGTCCGATAATAAGAAACCACGCAAGAGGGGGCCATATGGTATGTGAAAAATGCGGATTCGGACATATGATCGATGACAGTTATTTTGACATCAAGGTGTACAAATGCTGGGTGTGCGGTAACCGACTCTATATCGATTACCCAAAGCGTTGGGGTTCTTTGGTTTGCGCACGATGCGGCAATGATATGGGTGAGGAAAACGAGCTAGGCTATTGCGACAATTGCTTAAAGCTCCTCAACATTCACATGGGCCGCCTGAAGGGGCGCACTTACGGTGAATCAGTCTGCAAATGCGGCACGGTCTTTGTCAGAAAGAGCCCAACGCAGATGTTTCACTCCAAGGACTGCAGAAGGCGGGCGCTGGCACCCATGTGAGCCCTGCAGAGGTGGCAGCCCGCTATTTCTGAATTCGTACCAGGTCCCCTGTCTTTATTCCGTGTCTCCTTACAAATTCCTGATTTACCTCGATTGCATAACTACACGCGGCGTGAGGCGTGTAAATAGGGCAAGCCGAAGGGTTTCTTTCGACGCAGGGAGCCATGTCCTGTATGTCGACAATTCTGAGACTCTCGTTCAAAAAAATGACACTAAGCGGGATACGCGTGTTATACATGTAAAAGGCGTGATAGCCCGTCTGGTTAAAGCAAAATATCATTCCCTCGTTCTCCCCCAGATGCGTGCGATACATGAGCCCTTTTTCGCGAACCCGTTCCGTGTCTGCGACTTCTGCTTTAATCGAAGCGTTCGCAGACGGAAATGTAACACGCCATGTCGGGTTGCCCCCGTTTCCGCCCGCTCCATAACCCGGCAGACCTAAGACCATGACCAGCACGATCGCAGAAGCAATAAAGAATGGCACAGGAAATGCTATCCATGAACGGTGGAGGAACATGAGTCCGAGTATATCACGTGCAGGCAGGATAGAAAAGAAATCTTTCCGGGAAACGCGGCCTGCTGAAAAAAGGACTATCCGTTGCCTGTCAAGTGTGATACAAATATCGGAGAACCGTGAGGTGGAGCGTCGGCCAACCTGGCCGCGAATCTTTAGGAAAGGAGTGATCCCATGGGCTTGATGAAGGCCGTGGTCTTCTTCGGAAGCAGTCTAGCCATATGTATTTCATGGAGTGTTGATAAGACTATTTCTCTGGCTATTTTACACGGTATCCTCTCGTGGCTGTATGTGATTTACTATGCGATCAAAGAAAGTAAGCTTCTCGATTGACAAAATCGGACGTGGCGCGCCTCATCTGTTCGTACCAAAGGAGTTCTTGACTTGAACTCCCTTCCAGGCCTGCTAACGTCACTGCCTCAATTCAACTATAGGTGGTCGGTCTCGCGTGTCGCTATGTTCATGGCGATTTGTCTTATGGCCACGATGATTGTCGGGTGCAAAGATCGGGGCAAGCCTCCGGCAGCGGCCCACTGGGACCGGATTGTGGAAGGGCAGAACAATGAAGTCTATTTCATAGATCGGAATGCCATCGAGCGCGTTTCAGACAAGATTGTGAGGGTCTCTGTGAAATATGCGCCCACGAAGGGTCAATTCCTTATCAGTCTTCGGGACCTGTCAAAAGAATTCGGGAGTGAGGGTCAAGAGATTGGGGAGGAATATACAGTATCGACGTGGGAGTTCAACTGCGCAAAACCAGAGGGAAGGTGTCTCAACTTGACCCATTTCAAGAAAGGCTCAAAAATCGCATCCTACGAATATCCCCACTCACGCTGGACTCCGCTTGATAATGCGGCCAGTACAAAAGCACTGCGCGACCTCGTTTGCGCAGAGGCAGTGGGCGAGAATAAATGATGTCGTTGGCGGGCTTATGGACCGACTGAATAAGCTTGCATTCCATATCTCCGCTTTACCCTAACTCCCCCAGTGTTACGTGCGTCGACCAGAACAATCTGTCGGTGTGAAAGTGCGCGAAGCGCGAATCTCTCAGTAATTCCTCTGGCCAATGTCTATAGGCTGTGGCCTGATGTCCGTATCATAGGCGTTCATTTCACTTGACCCATAAGACGTTTTTTCTTAAGATATGAACCTGGTAATCGACAAGACGCCCTATTCGCAACGGGCTGGAGGGGCGTGACCAGGAGGGTCTGAGTGAACTCCAACGGCAACAGGCTTCCCGATACCGCCGAGCCTGGCCACGATCAAGATCGCAAACTCCGTTCCCTGCTCCAGCTTGGCCAGCTCATAGGCCTCGACCTCCAACTGGATGAGATGCTGCTTCAGATCGCCAAGAAGGCCACTGAGGTGATGGAGGCGGATCGCTTCAGTATTTTCTTACACGACGTTGCGACGAATGAGCTCTTTACGACGGTCGCTCTGGGTATGGGACGACAGGAAATCAGAATTCCAGTCGATTCTGGTATCGCTGGGTACTGCCTGAAGACCGGGGAAACGGTCAGCCTGGATGATGCACATGCAGACCCACGCCTTAACCGTGAGGCCGAAGCCCGGACCGGGTATCGAACCAGAACCCTTCTCTCCATGCCTTTTTACAGCAGGGCCGGCCGGCCCCTGGGCGTAGCGCAGGTGCTTAATAAGACGAAGGGCATCTTTACCGAAGACGACAGAGCATTCCTGAGACTATTCAACAACCACGCTGCAGTCTTCATAGAGATGGCCCAGCTGCAGAGAGCACGCATCGAGGCCCTGGAGCAGTCGAGGCTAGAGTTGGAGAGATTGAACCGGGCCAAGACCAAGGCAATCAACCACGTCTCACATGAGTTGAAAACGCCACTTGCGGTGATTCAAGGAAATATACGGCTGCTCAAGCACAGGTTTCAGGCCTCATTCGCCGATGCAGATTGGCACGAGTGCATGGAACCGCTGGAGCGGCATCTGAAACGGCTCGCAGAAATCCAGAAGGAAACCCGCCAAATTTTCCGGGTGGCGCGTGAACTCGAAGCAGGCTCCCTCATGGGTGAGCTAGAGCGCTTCGAGCAGAAGGTGGAGAATTTCTCGGAAATGACCAATGAGGTTCGTGTTCACTGGGATGCGGTAAAAGAGTGGATGAGCGCCTATCTCCCCGGCACCGAACAGCGCTTCGGATCGATCCAACTCTACCCCTTCGTGGAGCGGCTGGTAAAAAATACTAAGCTCCGGGCGCGCCACAGAAATATCGATTTGGAGACAAAGGGGGATAAGGCATTGAGACTCTCGATGAACCCGGTGGTCCTCAGGGAGATCTTAGATGGGCTCATTAAAAATGGAGTTGAAAACACGCCTGACGGGGGTAGAATAGAGATTGTCCTCGAGGAAAAAGAACGGAAAATTTACATACGCGTGAAGGACTATGGTATAGGTATTACGGACGAAAATAAGTTGTCCCTATTCGACGGGTTGTTCCCTGCTCGGGAGACGGAACTTTATGCGTCGAAAAGGCCATATGAATTTGGCGCGGGGGGCAAAGGGCTCGATCTTTTAAGAATGAAGCTCTATGCGGAACGCTTCGGTTTCTCTTTATCCGTGGAGAGCGCAAGATGTGGCCATATTCCGAATGACCAGGACCTGTGCCCGGGAAAGATTTCGTTATGCGGACACTGCAGGACCGCAGATGACTGTGCCGCCTCAGGGGGAAGTACTTTTACGGCAGCCTTCCCCGTTGTGAGTGAGCCTTGCGAACCGCGGACACAAAGCGTGTCGAGGTAGATGTATGAATGAAAAGGATTACCTTTACGATCTGCTGGTCCACGATCTTGTCGGACCGCTTGCCGTGGTTGCAACGACAGTAAATAGTCTTCTGACTAAAACAGAAAGATATGGCAACTTAAGCCAGCCCCAGCGTGAGTCCCTTGAGCGTATCAGAAGGAATACACAGAAAGCCAGGGGATTCGTCCAGGATATACTGGAGGTCGCCCGTTCCGAAGAAAACCTGTTCCAATGCGAGCTGTTTTCAGTTCCGGAACTGCTCAAAGAGGCACTTTTAGAGGGGCTAGAGTCTGTGAACGCCGCGGCAGGAGATGAGCTTGCCGGGGCCGTAACCGATGCGGAGGCAGAAAAGGTCCTCGCGCGTCACGGTATTTCCGTGGCCATATCGGGCAGATACGCAAGTGCGTCTTTCTGTCACGATCGCAAAAAGGTCTTGCACATCCTGCGCAACCTTGTCAGTAATGCTCTCAAGTATCGCAGAGAGCAGATGGATCTATCCGTGAGCGGCGACGTCGACCTGGTCGTGACAGTGTCGAACGATGGCCCAGCTATTTCCGACCAGGAGCGCGAGGCCCTGTTCAAGAGGTTTGTCCGCATAGAAACAAACAACATCAAGGACGTACCGGGGCTCGGGCTCGGATTGTTCTGTATCAAAGCCCTTGTGGAGCGTATGCGCGGTGAAATTTCAGTCGCGAGTCGGGAGGGATTCAGTATCTGTTTTACGGTAAGGATCCCTTCTTTGCAATCGACTAACGAGAAGGAGGGTGTATCATGACAGCGTCGGTTTTGGATGGCAAAAGGATTCTGGCCGTGGACGATGAGCCTGATGTGCTGGCCGTGCTGGAGCAGGAGATCAAAGACTCCTGCCCGAGCTGTCAGGTCGAAAAGGCGACTACCTACGAAAAAGGGGCGGAGCTGATAAACGCAAACACGTACGATATCGTGATCCTCGATATCATGGGGGTGCGAGGCTTCGACCTTCTTGAACTTGCCGTGAAACGGAATCTCAAGGTCGGCATGCTTACAGCGCATGCGCTTAGCCCTGAGGCCCTTAAGAAGTCTCACGATCTCGGTGCGCGCGCCTATCTCCCGAAGGACAAACTGGGCGAGATACTTCCGTTTCTCGAGGACATCCTCACTCAGGAATACAAGACGGGCTGGAAGCGGCTCCTGGAAAAACTAGAGAACTACTTCGAGGACCAGTTTGAACCTGACTGGAAAAGGAAATCCGGGATCAATTACTGGTAGGGAGAAGCAGCGTAGAGGGGCGGCACTAACTTCTTTATCGTGCGCACCGGCCTCGTCAGTCTACCTCCAGAAGATGGAAAGGAAACGTTTTGCCCGGCAGGCCTGTAAGGCCTTCGACCCCGCTTGATCAATGAACCGGATCGGGAGAAGACGACCTCGGATTTAGCCACAGAATAATCGCAGCCCGGTTGCATCGATACGGATGCGATATTACATTAACTACCGTAGCTCAGAAACGTCAAGGTTGGATGGCGGAACAGCAGTTCCCACTGACGCCCGAGGCCCTGTTTGCAGTAGAAACGTCCCAGTCTGGAGATCCGATGTTACTGGAGATGCACTGTCACACAGCTGAGCACTCTTCGTGTAGCAGTGCCAGCGCAAAAGATCTGCTCAGGCAGATTTACAGGAGAGGCTTGCAAGGGGTCGTTATCACCGATCATCACTACTTGTGGCCTGAGAAAGAATTAAAGGCACTCAAAAGAGAGGCGGAGGTGCCCGACTATTTTCTGGTGCTCTCCGGTCAGGAGGTCTCTACCGCAGATATGGGTGATCTACTCGTATACGGAGCCGATGAGGTCATTCCCAAAGGTACCCCTGTTGCCAACATTCGGACAAAGTGGCCACAAGCAGCGTTGGTCCTGGCTCACCCATATAGGCACGGAAAAACGCCAGGACAGGAAACACTATTGAATCCTCTTCTCAACGGGGTAGAGATCTTCAGCTCCAACCATTCGGTTGCCGAAAACACCAGGGGCTTGAGGGACTGGCATCGCTACAGGTTCACCGCCATTGCCGGGACGGATACCCACGGCGTAACCTATGCAGGCGTCTATCCGACCCTCTTCGACCATCCACTGGAGACCATAACGGATTTAGCCGAGGAGTTAAGAAGAGGTCGATGCCGACCCTTTTTCAAAGAAATTCCAAGGGCAGGCTCCAACGTTCGAGTCGATGAGATTACCATCGGTACAAAGGGTCATGACGAGACCAGGGAGAGAATCATCATCAGAGAAGTTCGAGGCCGACGAGAATGGCAGTCTGCCCAAAGGGCGTTTCACATAATGGAAGAGATCGCTCGTCATGGCTTCGACGGGGGAACGTACCGGGTGCCGAGGACGATCGAGCACGACATGGAAAACATGATCCTGATCGAACAGGGTCTGCGCGGCAATTCGCTCTTTGAAAAGTTGATCCGATCGGGCATGGAAGATGCGAAGTTATTTGTTCAGCTTTCGGCGCAGTGGCTGGCTCGCCTGCACAACCAAAGACTCAAGATCACATCACCCGCGGAATTCCTCGAAAAGGAACAAGAGCGCCTAGCCAGGTATGTGGAACGTTTTGAAAAGATCCAGCACCCCCATACACGGAGGGCTTGGGAGATCATGGAGGCGGTGCGGAAAGCGGAAATCGCTTTGTATGAGAATCATCCTGAACAGTTGGTCCAGGGACACGGAGATTACCATCTGAAAAACATTTATATCGGTCAGGATAATCTGGATAAACGGGAAACGCTGTACATAGCCGCCATCGATTTCAATAGCTCATTCTGTCTTCCACCCGCTTTTGATGTTGGTACCTTCTTGGCCCAATTCCGCAATCAACTGCTCGATTACCCGGAGATCCTGCAAGAAATTCCTGAAGACGTTTTCCTGGACGCATATATTTCGGCTGCGCGGGAAAGGGGCAACGGTTTCCTGAATCAGGTGGAGCTGTTTCGAGCACGTACCGATTTGAGCATCGCCTCGTTTCTGATCAAAGTCGGCTTGGGAGAGAGTGAAAACCTCTGGCGCGTCTTGGTGGAGGCGGAAACCGCCATGGCCCAGTTCGAATTCACGCGATAACCGGAAACTCAGGCAAAGACAAGTTCCTCAACCTTCGTTTTTGTTCTTTCCTGTGTCTCCGTCTCTGGCCAGATCTCTACCCATCTCGTTGAGCGACTGCTCAAGCTTTTTTGCCTCCTGAAGGATCGCCTCCACATACCTCCAGTTGTCGGAAGAAGGGTCCATGGTCTTTGCAAGTCTGCGTGCAAATCCGCCCACTGCCGTGAGAGGGTTTCGAATCTCGTGCGCAACCGCCTCGAGCGTATATACGATCGTCTCCTTCCGGCCCTCCCGAGACTTGAGCGTCTCGAAGGACGGCAAGTCATCATCTGCCGGCATGTTGCGCTGTTGCTGCAGTATCTGCTCCGAGAGGCGAACCAGAGTGTCGCGAGCCTTCTCCAGCAGCAAAAATGTATCCTTTTCGCTCTCAACTTCCAGCTTGAGCGTGTCTGCGAACTCATTTACCTCCCTCAGCGTCGTGATCACTGCCTCGTTGATGACGTCCTGTCCCACGCCCAGGTGCACCGCCGCCGCGTGAAAAATGTTGCGAAAGTCAGCATCAGGCTGGCAGATGAGGGCCGAAAGGTCATGTGCTATGCTGCATACACGAGTAAGGCCTGTCAACTCGACTTGTTCGTCATGCCCCCGGACACCCTGGCATGCGACGATCCTTTCGGGGAATTTCCAGTACCTCAAGGCTATTTCTCCGATCTCCCTGTGGTTGATCCCGAACCTCCCCGTTTCCCACGAGAGGAGCGCCTCCAGGGGGTAAAAACCTCTGTTCGGCACGTCCTCTTTTCCCTTCATGTAGAGTTCAAAGAAAATCAGAAATCCTATTTCCAGCGTGAGTCCTGAGACGAAGGCTTCTTCCGGCTCGCACACTTTCAGTTGCTGGGCGAGGGACCTGGCCAGAAGACCCTGGTAGAGGGAGGTGCGCCAGAACCGCTCGTAGTCCATCTGCCCGGCCATTCCCATCGGGAACGTCTCCCTCAGAGAGAGCGACAAAGCGAGAACCCGTAACTGATGAAAGCCGATCCTCATGATGGCATGCTGGACCGTTGTGGCCGGGTAAAGGGACCTGAAGAATGCGCTGTTGGCCAATTTGAGTAGGCGAACCGTGAGCGAAGGGTCTTTTTCGATCAGTCCCGCCAGGTCATGGGCCGAACTGGCATCGTCGGACGCCAGTTCAATGAGCCTCATAGCTACAGGGGAGAGGGAGGGAAGTCCGTACCCGGACTGAAGCTTTTCCAGAACCTCTTTGGCATGGTCGTCCTGCATCACACTCTTCTAATTATATACCAGGAGCGCAGTAACTACCATGCGGCTTCGGTAGCCGGGAATGACGAAAAGAGTTCGCTGCGGTTCTCTCGTTCTTTTTCTTTCTTTCATTTTTTTCGTTGAGCCAGAGAAACCAGAGAAACGAGAATGACCAAAGAAGCCAGTAAGAAAGGCCTCCTGGGTCAGTTCACGTTAATACCAATTTGAAAGCGATAGCCCTGATAACCGAGGACAATGCCACTAGGGGTAATCTCCTCCACCTTGAGGCCAGGAGCCAAACTTTGCCCTTCCTGAACGATCTGGTCATTGATTCTTGCGACCCGGGATCCTGGGTCAGGGCTATACGCGTGGCCAGATACTTTGAACTCCGGCAAGCTGTTCCTAACAGCATGACGGGAGTTCGTCCAGGCTGAGCAACCTTCCGTGCGGCGTCGCCCTTTTTTCCGGGCGCGGTTGCGGCTGGCCCGACGCGCTGGCGATAGCCCCAATCTTTCGAGTGCCGGATAAGGGAGCGTCTCGCCCTCCCTTCAGGGGAACATCTGCCCGGGGCGCAGTAACGCGCATTTCCCTGGGAACCTCTTGCAAATTGTTCGACCGGTTTGGTTCTCTGATTTTGGTAAGCGGCTCTGCCGGCGCCACCGATGCCTGCGGGTGAACGGCTGGTGCCTGCACAATGGTTTGTGGTTCGTTCGGCCACCATGGATGGACCCACCAGAAGATCATGCCTGCGTTGAGGAACAGAGCTGCAATGAGGGGATAAAACCACATACGCCCGCTTTTACGGTCAGTGGCCCGCGGATGTGAGAGGAGACTTGGTATTCCGCCCTTCTCGCTTTTCTGCTCCGCCTTCTTCAAGGCCTCAAGAATATAGGACATTCCTAATTACTCGCTTTCGCTTCATCGAGTCTGGGCTCGCCATTACCCGCTGCAGCCGTCAGCTTCAGTATTGTCCCCAGACCCGCGATACCGTCCGGCGTCAGCCCCCTGGTACGCTGAAACTCCTTGACCTGTCTTACGATCTCTTCGTTATATACCTGCTCCAGCACGGGTCCGTACTGTCCGGCCCTGGACCAACGCCAGTTCCCTGTCGAGCCAGGCCACGAGAGGCCCACGTTTCCCCGGTCTCAGTTTTTCCTTGTAGTCGGAGGGCACCCGCCAGAGGAGCAGATAATCTCCGGACCACTGCTGGACGATTTTATTGAGATCGAACATCTTTGTTTCATTACCGATCACGCAAGTCGCAGTCTCTCCCTGGAGAGCGGTCAACGTCACATAATATGGGCCGCTTTTTTCATCATGAAAGCGCAGTACGGCGGGTTTGTTCGTCTCTCGGAGCTTAGTTATGCTGCCTTTGTCGTTCTCAAGGCATCGCAGGCCTTGCTCCCTGGCCTGTTCACAAACAGTCCGACCCTTTTCCGGCTTGTATTCGATCTGCCATGCTCTAAAGAGCGCCTGGTATGCCGCCTCTTTCGTACCGGAGCTGGCATAATCGATGGGCTCTTCAGCGGCAGCCCCCACCGCGGGAGCGGGATCTGCCTTGACGCGCTGTTCTTCTGCAACTACCTTGGCCGCTTCTCTTGTCAATGGTTCAGGTCTCTGCAAATATGTTGCCGCAAGACCCACGCAAAGAAGCAGAACAAAAGCAGCAGCAAGCCCTTCATATATCTTCAATCTTCGCCTCTGATAGTTCTCGTCACCGAATACTTCGCGTGCTGCTATCGTCAGCGTCTTCGTGTCAACTAGGTCTTTTCCCTGGACGTAGGCTCCAAGCAATGCCCTGTCGCATATCGTGTTGATCAGCCTGGGCACTCCTCCGGTCAGTCGGTACAGCTTCTTCATCGTCCGGGCGGGGAACAATGGACGGCCGTGTTTCAGGCCCGCGGTCGCCAAGCGGAAGTTCACGTATTCGGGGATTTCCTCCTTTGACAGAGGGCCGAGGTGGTATCGTGCTGTGATCCGCTGCGAGAGCTGGCGCAGCTCAGGTTGCCCCAACTTGTCCCTGAGTTCCGGCTGCCCGATCATGATGATCTGGAGCAGCTTATACTCATTCGTCTCTAGATTGGTCAGCAATCGTATCTGCTCGAGCACTTCCGTGCTGAGATTTTGGGCCTCTTCAACGATGAGAATGGGTCTTCGACCCCTGGCATGGACGTCAAGAAGATAGGCGTGGATCCGTGCGACAAAGAGCTTGATGCTCGTGGTGTCTGAAGAGTAACTGATTCCGAACTCGTCGCAGACAGTCGCCAGTAATTCCTCAACAGTCAACGGCGGATTGAGAAGAAAGGCAATCTCCAGATCTTCAGGGATGATCTCCAGCAGAACTCGGCAGACGGTCGTTTTACCTGTTCCGACCTCGCCGGTGAGTAGCACAAAGCCACCCTCACCCTTGATGCCGTACAAAAGATGAGCCAAAGCCTCGCGATGCCCGCGGCTCATGTAGAAATAGTGTGAGTTCGGTGCTATCGAGAAAGGCTTTTCCTTCAGGCCGAAATATTCTCTATACATAGTATTAAAGAGATGCTTATACCCCAAGAGATTAGTACAAGCATCCTGAAAAAACAATCTCCTTCGCTATTTTACTATTTCTTCGGGACGTCAGAGTGTCACCGGTTTGAACATCCGGGTCAGTGCAAAATCAATCTTGCAAATCCGGAGCGCATTACCCCCGCGTGTCAGATTTAAGTCGTCCTGCGAAATATCGAGACGGCTCACCTGCTTCAAACTCCATCCCACGATGTCCACCTAGTGGGTAACGATGCCTTCACTACGAACCTGCATGGTGTAGGTTTGAAGGTGGGCACCGATATGGGTATACGTGCGGAGAAGCTGATACTGTTCACGACGGCATTGCCGCCGTACCGTTTGACAAGCTCATGGACGGCGATCATCATACTGATCAATAACAGATTGATTTACGGGCTGTCAAGGCAAAGCTGTTCTTGTTGAGCGTATCATCCTTTCAGATATTGTACTCGTCAAATGTCTCCGGCGCAAAGAGTTCCTCAACCGACATGCGCCGCGTCGAGAGACCCTGTTCGAAGGAGTATTGACAGAGAGCATCGACGGTGACGCGGTTCTTTTCTATTCCGTAAGGCCACCAGTCGTCACCCATGATCTTTCCCGTCCTCTCCGCCTCCCATCCACCCCAAGGGAGTATGGCGTAAAGACTGTTGCTCTCCGGGCGACAGGCTATCTGGCCGAATTGAAAACCCGGTTGGTAGGACTTATGTTAATTTCAGGTAGTTGCGTTAATCCAGACGCGGGGCTAGCGGAACAGGTAGAGGTGCGCGGGCTCGGTGGCCCGGTAGCTGATCAGGAGGAAGAGTGCGGATCACAGAAGACTTTACAGCGCCGGAGAAAGGTATCCCTACAGGTCTGTGCATCGGTTGTGCATTACGCCATCATGATTTCAGGGAGATACTGGGGCATGGCGCGGGTGACGACCATTTTTCCGAAATGGCTTTGCCTGAGGCTTGGATAGGCGGCAGACGCTATAGACTCCTTCCATATATCGGGACACAGGAAACGACATGTAGTGAATGCAACATAAGGGCGCCGAGTCTCTATGTGCCTGTCGGATAACACACGCGCATGCCGATAAACATTCTTTAGAACCTGTAAGTCACATTCACCGCGAGGAGGTCCGCATATGCGTCCTGGAATTGTCCCGTAACCCGGGTCAAAGGGAGAGCCCCCAGGTTAACGTTCCCGGAGGGATTATTCCATCGCCTGCTCTGGTCCCAGACGTGGTTGTAGCCAACATCAACCGTGAACCTGCCAAAATGAGTGCCTACCCCCAGGCACAGGACGCTCCGGTCACCTGAAGGCACCAACGGATCGAGGGTTGATCGGGGAACGGGAGATTCGTCAAAGAGAAATGCCGCCCTGAGGTCGAGATATTTATTCACTGAGTATTGAGCACCGAGCCGGTACATCCAGACGTTATGCCAGTTCTTTTGACTTTCGAGGAAGGTTCCATCTGCAAAGTCAGCGCGCAGGGTCCTGTAGCTCGACCATTCCGTCCACTCTGCGCCTATCTCTATGGTCCACGGATGCTGTTTCCAGGCAAGCCCGGTACGCAGCTTGGCGGGAAGGGTGATGCTGGAGGAAAAATCCTGGCGCGCGACCACCTGGCCCGTGGCAGAGCTGGTCAGGGTCTGCTTTCCGTCCGTGATGTCGTGTGTTTACCCGGCTGATGTAACTGGCGCCGAAGATGAGCCTCTCCGTGATGTTGACGCGCAGTCCCGCATTGTAGCCCCACCCCCAATCAATTCCCTTCAACTCAGCGTCCACGGTTTGCGCAAGATTTCGGTCGGCCGTGAACGGCGGCGTGGGCAGGCCAACAAAAGCCCTGTTGCGTAGATCAATGCTAAGATACTGGGCATATGGTCCGAATCCTATGGAAAATCGCTCCGATGGTTTCACGGCAATTACGGGACTTATAGAAAATGTTGTCAATACGGACTCGGTGGCGCCGGGCGAGAAACGCCCCTCGAAATTGTTGGGCCAATTAACCCCGAGCCCAAAGTGGCTGAACATGCCGATGCCGGCGCTGACGTTGTCATTGATCCTGTGGGTGAGGTAGGCGTTGGGAATCGTCCACACATGATCTTTTATGGTCCAGGTCTGGCCGGGTGCTGTGCCCATGGCCGGGTTGCCGTCCGTTTTGAATTGCATCGTCGGCCTGATCGCACAGGCGCCCACAGAGAGCTGGGTGCCCTCGAGCTGAACAATGCCGGCAGGATTGAAGAAAATAGCCGATGGATCATCGGCCTGCGCGATAAATGCGCCGCCCAGCCCCACGGCTTTGGCTGATTGCTCGTAAATGTCAAACCCGTTTGCAAAGAGGCATGAGGGGAGTGCCAAGACCAAGAGCAGCGCAAGTGTTGACGTGCTTCCTGACTTCATACTCCCTCCTTTGATTCAGGTCTCCTGGACTTTCCCCGCGAGCAGCTCGAGTAGTTGCTGCAGATCTTTCAAGGACGGCGGGCTCAGCAGGCCGGCCAATGCTTCCCAGCTAAGCTCCCCGATCCTGGCTGCCTCCAGGAGTGCTTCTCGCACGGGAAGAGAAAAGAGCCTGATCAACTCAAGGCCTTTCCCTTCCAGCTTGAACTTAAAGAAAGGATCCATCATAGAGAAGGAGGCATACAAAATAAGCCCCCATGAGTAGTTGCGGTCCATCAGAGCGGTGGTGGCTTTCGGCATAAAAACGGGCAGATTCTGCCAGTCGGCGTAGAGGGAATGGTCGCCTATGAGCGTGATCTCCGGCTTACCAAAAGCCTTAACTGCGAGCTGCATGTACGTGGAGAGTTGAGGGTCGAGCCCCATTTTGGAAGCACCTATCCAGTCAACGGCGACCAAATCCTCGCCCCCGATGATGGTTCCGGTAAAATCGGGTTTCTTGTCGGCGAACACACCGAAAATGCCGTCGGCGCTAAAATACGCGTCGATGAATCCAAAGTGAACAGGAAAGTCTTGTATCAGCTCGATAGCCGGCGTGTATATGGGCTCATCACCAAATTCCGCTCTGTTGCAATGATACTCCTTGAACTTGTTTGATCTGGGAAGGGCGCCATAAATATTCTTGATGGTCAAGGTATAATAGGCATACGCATGTGTCTTGTTCTTTGCAAAGGAGATCCTGAAATCAGCGTCTCTCCACACCGGATGAACATCGCGCTGGGTGGGCTTGCCTGCTGCAGCCGAGGCTGCGGGCGATTCATAGGTGACGTAATCTTCTGACAGGTCCACGATCGCGTAGTTTTCGCCAAGATACCCGACATATCGGGCCAATGTCTTGACATCGCGGTTGGTAAAGAAAGTCGCGTAGGTGCTCTGGGCCTCCACCACCGTAATGTTTCTAAAGCCCTTGTCATGGATCTTATCGATCAGGTATTTCACCAGAGCCGGGTCGGTAAAAGTGGAAATGTCCGTCAAGGAATACATGAAACTGAAATTTGGCTTTATGACGATCGAAAATGTCTCCCTTGTTTTTTGTCTATCTTGCGCCGCTTTCTTAAATGCGTTTTCCAGCACATCAAAAAAGCCTGTAGCCTCTAAAACCTGATCCAGGGCGGCGAACCGATCTATATTCATGATGGCGGCGACGCGTGCGGTCTTCTCGGTACCCAAGGGCGCAAGGTCGAGTATGCTCATATCTTCTTCCAGGGCCAGAGCTTCTTTCTGCTGTGTACCGGGCAAGGCGACGATACGCCGCTGGAATATCTTGTGGCCAGGATAGTGGTTGTTATTGATCTCGAGGATGTTTGCCATGGGCAGAATCAAACTATCGGCCTTCTCCCTCGGCTCTATCATGTCATGTTGCAGTGTACCGTCCGGTTTGCTCTTCACCTGAAAATCCATATATGCCAAGCCGCCGATGATCTTTCCGAGCAGTCCGTCAACCCAGTGCGCGAGAGAACCACCGGCTATGGAACGCAAGGTGCCGGAGCGTATCTGAACGCGGAAAGCATCGTCCGTGGATGTGCTGCTGCGCGGGCTCAACGGCGCAAAAGTAGTTGTGGTACAGGGTAGGTATTGTAAAGCTGGCAAGCCTCCCGTATTCACCCTCAGCGAGTGTTTCGTGAGCAACGACTTCGTGTACTGCTCCGTCGAGATCGAGGCTTCCCGTGATATTGGACAGTCTATAGATATCAGCTGTGTAACCCAGGGGCTTCAGCTCCTTGATCCATTGTTCGACCGCTTTCAGAAGCGCCGAAATCCAATCAAAGGCACGAAGGAAGCCCGCTTTTTCCTTGGTGCCGCATACACCTTCGAGAAACTCCTTCAGTCTCTCTAGGCTGACTTCGAAGGGAACATTTTTCCTTTCAACAAACTGCGGCGTAAACGTGAGCTCCAGGCGGGCGGGCATCTTACGAAGATAGCCAGGAACGTCATCCTTGCGCATGTCCGTGAAGGATACCTGGTACCCGTTGGTAATTTCAAAGAGACTGCCCTCGTATCTGTATGTGCCCTGCGCCTGATCCTTGAAGTCCAACTCCAGATTCGCTATGGAACGGTCGGAGAAGGCAAAGCGTCTTACCGACCCTTCCGCGTCCCTTATGATTAGCCCGATGTCCGAGAAGCCTTCATCTCCTCCCCAGGGGAAGCCCTTCGGATGAATTCCCGAAAAGAGAAAGAACTCCTGCTCCAGGCCACCGGTTTGGCACGTCCCTTTACAGACCCAGTTGCGATATTCAGTCTCATACGTGCCAGGGATGATATTCTTAAGATATTCTTCAGAGACTTCTCTGGAGACAAACAAAAAGAAACGAATCATGGTTATCAGTCTATTTTTCCAGTGCGCAACAGCGCTGATTACGCTGAGGAGGTTCTCGCTCTTCGGAAGCAGCATGGAAAGGAGCATGGGAGCGAGGTCGGTAAGCGGGTGAAAGTAGATGATGCCTCGTGCCGTTTTTCTCTGGCCGCCCTCCGTCCACTGGAGTGTCGCATAGAGCGTCGATATGATCTTCCAGGATGTCAAAGGTTCCCGGGTCGTGAACGATCCGCTTGTATCCGGAGAAGGTGTAGAGGATATTGTTCCGGCCAATCACCTGAAAGTCATACGACATGCGGCGTTCGCCGCTCTGCGGGTCTTTCCAGTAGAGGCCGAACATTGCGCCTTTCTGCAGGGGAAGATCTTCACCAAAGAGCATCTGGCATGAGGCCCGGCCGGTCATGGGCACGTGGCGTGCGGTTGGCCCTTCATCCGGTCCCGCCATCAATGCGTCAAGATCATCAATCTGTATGGTGACCTGGTATTCCAGCCTGTTTCCGGTTTTTTTACCCTCCAGGTAAGCCTTCTTCAAAAGACGTCTGCCCCCTCACAAACGTATCCCCACATCCGTTCCGTCAACTCGAGTTTTGCGTTATCGCCCTGGCCAAGGCTCATCGACACCTCCATTGCGTGTGACAATTAGATTAGGAGGAACAGACTCAGACACCCAGCATTTTTAGAAATCCTCTGGTCTTTGCCAGCCAATATTCTGCACCTATTTCCTCAAAAATTGCTTCCGCTATCTTCAGACTCTGCAGGGCTTTCTGGGCTTCATTGGCATGTGCGTACACGTCTGCCAGGCAAAGGTGCGCGATGCCCACCTGTGGTTTTACCTTCAGGTCATCAAGGAGATGAATCCCCCGAAGCACGTGATCTTCAGCCTCTTTGAGCTGTGTCGTGTCCCAGCTGCCGAGAATGCGGCCCAGCATGGGCAGCGCCAGGGCAACGTAATAGACCTCGTTATATCTCTGCGCTAACTTCAAGGCTTGCTGAATGTACGTGTGGGCCAGTTCCAGATTGCCAAGGTCAAAATGTATGACCCCGAGGAAGTAGTAATGGACGGAGAGGTCGTAACTGATCCCTGCGTCTGAGTGGATCTTCAGACCCTTTTCAATAAATGGCAGACCTGCCTTTGGCTCCCCCATGAAATAATGGGACCAGCCCACTCCAGCCCAGGCAAGGCCGAGAAGGATGAAGATCTGTCCTTTTTCCAGGTAGTGGATGGCCCTGGTAAAGTGGCTCAATCCCTCTTTCCCATCACCGTAGTCGCAGAACACGTAGCCGTACAGCGTCTCGGTGAGTCCAAGGCTATAAAGGTTCTCTATCTCTTGCGCAGCACTGATGCCTTTTTCGAAAATGACCTTTGCCCGGTCAAGGCTGCCCATGTACCCTGTTGCGAACGCGTAGAAGGCAGATAGGGCGGTGTAAACGTTGTACCCTCGGTCAAAACACTCAGACTCTTTTCCGGCACGCTCCAGCAAAGAAAGCACGCGCGGAGCAACGTCGATTATTTTGAGAAACTCGCCGCGAGACGCATAATTGCTGCACAGGTCGAACGCAACCGGTGCAATAAGGTTCACGTCCTGTTCCGCTTCAGCAATCCTGAAGCAGTCCTCATTGTATTTGACGCCAAGCAACGGATTTCCTTTAACAGAGTGATAGAGACCGATCATGCTGAGAAGCGTGGTCAGACATTTTGCCTCACCCAACTCTCTGCATAGCTTCTCTCCCTGGTTCAGGATGTCGAGGGAATCCTCCGGAAAACCGAGAGAGATCATTGGAGAGACCATGAGGAGGCGGATCTCAACTTGCTCTTTTCTTAGTTCTTCGCTCTCCGGCCAACCAGCAAGCACCTCGATGGCTTCTCTGTAAAAGCGAAACGACTCCCAGAGCGCTGAGTTTCTTGCTGCCTTGATACCGGAGAGTTTCAGGTAGGTATATGCGACGTCAGAACGCTCGCTCCTCGCATAGTGATAGGCGAGCATCTCGTAAAACTCCTCAAGGCGATCCGGGTAAAGGGCCTCAATTGCCTGTCCTATGTCGCCGTGGATCTCCTTTCTACGCTTGAGGAGAAGGGTGTTATATGCTACTTCCTGGACAAGTGCGTGTTTGAACAGATACTTCAGTTCCGGGAAAAGACTCTCTTCGTAAACAAACTCCAGGTTTTGGAGTTCCTGAAGGTATTCTTTGAGGTGCCCTTGCAGATACCCTTTGTTCGTAACGATGAAGTCAAGGATGGAAAAGGGAAATTCCCTTCCTATGACTGAAGCGATCTGCATCGTCCGCTTCAGCTCTTCATCGAGTCGATCAATGCGGGCGGCAATGATCCCTTGCACCGTGTCGGGTACCTGAATTTCTGAGTTCTTCTTTGCCAGTGCATAACCATCCTCGGTTCTTGTTGATGTATCCCTTTTCCTGGAGCGCAGAGGTGAGCTCTTCTATAAAGAGTGGATTGCCGCCAGCCCTGCTGATTATGAAGTCTCTCAAATCTCCGGTGACAGGCGCGCCGGCAAGAAGCGATTCGAGCAACTGTTGTCGTGCTGTCATGGCCAGTTCATCAAGACCGAGCCGCATATAGTAAGAGCGGTTTGCCCAAGGGTGCGTGTAATCGGGGCGATAGAGAAGTATCAGAAGAATTCTGGTATTAGCCAGCCATCCGATTAAGTAAGTCAGGAAATCCTCGGACGTCTTGTCCACCCAGTGCAGGTCCTCCACGACAAGAATTACCGGTGCTTCCTGGCTCAGCCTGATAAAGAGATCCCGCAAGGCTTCAAATGTTTTTTCTCTTCTCTGTCTCGGCTCAAGCTTGAGATATGAGTCATCTTCAACAGTTAGCGAGAGCAGTTCGTGGATAGGGGAGCGTATGTGCGACAGGTGCCCATCGAGCCCCTCAATGCGTTCCTGGATATGTCTTCTTTATGGTCGCTTCCTTCATTTGCTCTGTGATTGAGAAATAAGATTTCAGCATGTCGAGAATGGGCAGATAGGCCATCGTACTCCCAAAATGCAGACAATGACCTTCCAAATAGAGGCAAGGCCGGCCTTCCAGCGTGCGCCTGAACTCAAGCACGAGCCTCGATTTGCCTACGCCGGCTTCTCCGACCAATCCTATTACCTGACCTACGCCCGACTCAACCTTCTCCAAGGCCCGGTTGAGGCCACCCACCTCCCGCTCCCTGCCTACAAATCGTGTCAGGCCGTGGGCGATGGCAGCCGCGAGACGTGTATCCACTGCCCCGGTCCCGATGAGCTCAAATGCTTCGATTGGTTGATTTCTTCCCTTCACGGCGAGCGTGCCGCGGGATTTAAACGTGAAGAAATCCCGCGCTGCACTCTGAGTATATTTAGACACGAGAATCGAACCGGCGGAGGCCATACTTTCCATTCGGGAGGCCAGATTGATGGTGTCACCAAGGGCTGTATAATCCATGCGCAAGTCATCACCTATCGATGTTACGATGACGAGGCCTGAGTTCAGCCCCAGCCGCAGGGAGAAATCGACGTTCCATTCAGCCCTTACCTCATCGGAGAATGGTTTCATGACCTCCTGGATGGAAAGGGCCGCGTGGCAAGCCCGACGGGCGTGGTCCTCATGGGCTATAGGCGCGCCAAACAGGGCCATAATCCCGTCGCCAGTGAACTGAATGATCGTGCCTTCATACGCGTGGATTTCGTCCATAAGAAGTTTGAAACAGCGGTCCATGAGCCTGTGCACTTCTTCGGGATCAAGCTTTTCAGAGATGGCCGTATAGTTAACGACGTCCGTAAAAAGGACCGTTACGAGTTTTCGCTCCCCTTCGACAGCCCCTTTGTGGTTGACGATCTTTTCGGCCAGAAACTTAGGAGTGTAGGACCGGGGACGTGTGTAATCGACGGATGGGGATTCTGAGGCAATTACGAGCTCAAGGCCGCACTGGTCACAAAACTTTGCCTGTGGAAGCACGGCCCGATGACATTGAGGACATGTTTTTTCCAGCTTTGTGCCGCATCGGAGGCAAAACTGAGCGAGATCCCTATTCTCGAAAAGGCACGCTGGGCATTGCATGAAGGAACCTTTCACTAGGACCGAGTGTGAATTACTGGAGCTCACGGCCTGATCTGAGCCGCCACCGCTCGGCATCACGAAAACGCAACCCGGGATCAGCGAAAAATCTGCTGCCGTTACTTTTTCTTCATGGCAGTCAGTTAAGGTTCCGATGCCATGAAAATTCTATACAGAATAGATCGTTCTCGATGTCCCACCTGTGGTGCGCCATGCGCGAGAGCATCCGTGTCGATACCCGGGAGACCGGAAGCGTCGTTGCCCACGACCAGTGATGAAGCTCCGTCTTCTCGACCGACCGGTTGTGATGACGTTCTCGTACCCTGACTTACTCCTCGGTGTGGAGCACCCGTAACGGCGCACTCCCTTCCGCGGTCATAAATACTTACTCGTCCCACGCCCTCACGCGGCATCGGCGTTCCGTCCATACCTTCGGTTTCGCAAGCGAGCATACACCCTTCGCATCCGTAAGCAGGGCACGCTTCCCTTTGAGCACGGCGATCACGTCTTTCTTATGCTCCCGGCAGAAGGTGAAGAAGGGTGCTTCCATATACAGGGCATCGCCAACAACAACATCGAAGAACCGTCCGTAGAGCGCGATAGCCCGTTCCAAGAGCCGTTTGGCTGTGACGACCTCTCCTTCTCCCGGTCGCGTCAGTTCAACATCCAGGGGAAGTGCCATTCGGAACCCCGTAAGATGGAGCACCACGCCCCGGTGATAATACTCGACGAGTTCCTTGCCGTTTACCGTAACCTTCCGCTCAGAACACTGGGAACAGCAACGATGACGGCTGGGAAAAAAATTAGTGGCCATCAACCGACGCTACGGGAGCGGCCAGTAGTTTTGAAGCGCCTTGTTCCGCCAGAGCTGGTGGTTGATGCCGGAGAGCAGCTTTCGGAGTTCCTCCGGTTACATCAACCCCGCGACATCTCCCATCGGTCCGCGCTGGGTTTGGTCTTGCCAATGAGCCGCTCCATCCGGCGGTGCATGCGCAAGGTCGATTCCATCGCGTTGAGGCTCCACTGCCTGAGCACGAAGAGAAAGAAGATGCTTCCCCACACGGTGGCTGTGGGAATACGAGGGCGCTTGAGTCTGTCGTGAAGAGAGCCGATCCTCTCGCAGAACGCGAACACCTTCTCCAGGTACCGACAGAACCGTGCCATCATGGCGTTTCACTGGGCAAGGTACTTGTCAACCATTACTTGCACTGGAGCGCGCCGCAAGCACCTTGAGGAATTGCAGACTGTCTGGCGAAGGTCACCTACGGCGCTTAAGGGGTCGGCATAATGAGCCGATAAAGGAATGCAGGGGAATGGTGCGCATAGAACCAGGCAAAGAAGAGTGGATAGATCTCGGTATCGACGATGACGGGACTGAGGCTTTTTTGGACGCAAGCAGCATCGTTCGGGACCTCGAGACAACTCTTTGCACGGCCTGGATGAAGCACATCCCGCCCCAAACAAGTCGGACCTATAAAGAACTTGCCCAGGCACTCAAGATTGCAAAGAAAGATGTCGCGCCACCTGACCACGTGAGGCAATTTGTGGAAATCGATTGTGTAAAAGGCCTCTCTCGGACACTCAATCTGGTCGTGTGTGACAAGCAGGGTACAAATCTTGACGTGATCAGTTTTCGTTTCCCCGACTGGACGGAGATAGATGAAAACAGTATTATTGATAAGGCCAGGGCGACTATCCTGGATAGATTTCCCGACCGGGCTGAGGGTAGTAATGAACCTCTGAAGTTCACTCCACCCAGAGTGCATGTAAAACCTGAGCGCATCGAGGTGAGCAAGCGATGGCGTATTGCCGACCAACCGTCAGACCTCCGCGGCAAGTTGAAGCTGGAGGAGGTTGATGTGTAGGACATCAGGTCATGGCCCGTGTCTCGACTTTTCACGGGCAGCATCATGGCGTAAAATATACAAAGGACAAGGTTTCAGGAACGCGCCGATGTATTTTGCTATACTTATACTTTTTCTCTTTTGTTTTGGTCCCACCACGGTGTACGCCAGCATTTACGGGTATGTGGATGAAAGTGGGGCTTACCACTTCACCAACATCAAGCCTGCGAATAAGCAGTATCAAATCATTATTGAAACCAAGGAGTCCCTGAACGCGTCAGGGCAGAGCATTGCCCGCTCCTGGCGTAACGATGAGGAGAGGTACGGCTTGATTAAGCAGGCAAAAACTCTTTTAGGTGTCCCCTACAAGCTCGGGGGCGACGGTCTGACGGGGATGGACTGTTCAGCTTTTGTCAAAAGGATGTTTTCCTTGGTTGACGTCGCCCTGCCGAGGACTGCTAGAGAGCAGTATAGTGTTGGCAAGAGAATCTCCAGAGAGGAACTGACGACGGGTGATCTCGTCTTTTTCAGAACCAAGGGATATGAACAATACCCGACGCACGTGGGCATTTTTATGGGGAATGGCCAATTCATTCACGCATCAGCCCTGCACAAAGGGGGCGTAAGAGTTGACTCCTTATCCTCGGATTTCTATAGCGCCAGATTCATCGGCGGGTCTCGTGTAAAGGCTCTTCCGGAGGGCAGTTCCACTGCTATCGTAACAGCATCGAAGTAACACAGGCAGACGGGTCGGACCGCTTGACTTACCATTCCCTGTATGGTACCTACTTCCCAGGGTGCAGGCAGTTTGCGCCTTGTACACCAACAGCGAAAGCCGGCAAACCAAAAGGAATAAGCGTATGGCAAACTATCCGCACATTTTTGCTCCTGGTTGCCTAGGCCCTCTGAAGACAAAGAACCGGATAAAATACGCTGCTACCGAGACAAACTTTCCCTTCGGTGACGGGTACGTGAGTGACAGGGAAGTAGCTTACATGGAAGCGCAGGCTCAGGGCGGGGCCGGCATCGTGACCACGCAGGGTGCCTATGCGGATAAGCGAGGTGAGGGTAAAGGTTTTAAAGGCATGATGGCCATATATGACGATCGGTTCATACCCGGACTTGCACGCATCGCCGATGTGATAAGGCGCAATGCTGCGCTTTCCTGTCTTCAGCTCTTGCACTGCGGCAGGGAAGGGGGCGTTGAACTCGACTACTGCCTCATGCCGTCGGTTGTGCCGCAGAAGCTCTCCTATTTCAAACCGCCTCGCGAGATAAGCATTGCTGAGATAAAAGAATCGGTCACTGACCACGTCAATGCCGCGCGGCGTGCGATTGAGGCCGGCTTTGACATGGTAGAGATCTCCGGTATCGTCGGCTACCTTCTTTCCACGTTCATCTCGCGGTACACGAATAAGAGGCAAGACGAATACGGGGGTGATATCAGGCACAGGTGTCGACTGATGGTAGAGGTGCTTGGAGCGATCAAGGCGGAGGTAGGGAAGGGCATACCCGTCGGCATTCGGCTCTGTGGCCTCGAACTCCTCGATGACCGCGGAGGCAACACGCTGGAAGAGAGCCTGGAGAGCTTTCGCATCGCTGAAGAAGCCGGCGCCGATTACCTGAGCGTCACGATAGGCTGGCACGAATCCTCTGTTCCGGTTATCACCAGAGACGTGCCGATGGGTCATTGGCTCTGGGTGGCAAAAAAAGTGAAAGAGGCTGTGGCGGTCCCTGTCATGATGGCTTTCCGCCAGTTCACCCCGGATGTGCCGGAACAGGCGATCGCCTCCGGTGCGATCGACTTCTGGGAAGCTTGCAGACCTATGATCGCAGATCCTGAGATCCCCCGCAAAGTTGCCGAGAACAGGGAAGATGAGATCATCCCCTGCATTGCTTGCAATCTCTGTTTCTCCCGTCTTTATTTTCATCAGCCTATCATGTGTTCAGTCCGGCCGACCGTGGGTCACGAAGGAGAGAGTGCGTGGGGATACCATGCTTTTACCCCGGCCTGCAAGAAAAAGAGCGTGGTTGTGGTGGGTGGAGGACCAGCTGGACTCCAGTGCGCGGCAGTTGCCGCGAACAGGGGACACAAGGTGACGCTTTGGGAGAAAAATGAACAACTGGGCGGCGCCATCCTTCTTGCGTCCCGCGTGGACGAAGGCGCAAAGGAACTTCTGCGCCCAATACGATATCTTGAGCATGCGTGCCGGAAGGCAGGCGTTGAAGTAAAGACGGGCTTTGCGGCCACGCCCGAAGCTCTTTCAGGGCAGGAAGCGGACGCTATCGTGATCGCTGCAGGTGCGGCTGAGAGTAACCCTCCTGCTGTCAGCGGGCTTCCCGTATTGTCTCCCGAAGATATTATCGGCAAAGGCGTCAAGCCCTCGGGCAAGGTACTGATCCTCGGCGGAGAGGGCGTGGGACTGGGGGTGGCTGTTTTTCTGCTCAACCAGGGAACCCACGAGCTGACCATCATTGAGGAGGGAGCGAAGCTCGGGAGGGACGTGAACCCGTTCTATCTCTGGGGATATATGAGAATCTTGAAAGAGGGGAAAGCTACCCTACTCAGAGGCACCCGGCTTCTCGGTGTTGATGGGAGAATCGCTCGCATATCCGGTGCGCGCGGGGAACAGGTTATCGAGGTTGACGCTATAATTGCCGCGCAGAGACAGCTTGCCGGTTCCTGGGGACCGGCGCTGGAAGGTTCAGGTAAAGAGGTTTATTTTGCTGGTGACGCAAAACGGCCAAGACGTTTGAACAACGCGATTCATGATGGTTACCGGGTGGGGATCACGCTCTGATGATACCGAGTATTGATGACACGAGGTGCACGGGCTGCGGGGCTTGTATTGAGGTTTGTCCGCCAAGGGCTCTCGTCATGAAGCACGAAAAGGCCCAGTTGGAGGAAGAATTCTGCGAGGAGTGCGGTTTCTGTGCTGCAGAGTGCCCCGCGGGCGCAATTGCGATAGTCTTCCCGACATTGACCGCTTCGAGCTAGGACCTCTTTTGAGAGAGCCACGTCTGGATCACGTCGCATTGATCCGGCGATGTGGTGCAGATTCCTGTCTCATCGTCCAATTCTTCGCAGCTCTCACAAATGTCCCAATGACCGCAGGGTGTACCCGGGGTGAGCTCGTGGTCGCACTCGAGACACCAGACATAGCCGCACGCTTTGCACACGCCAACAGTTAAATCCTCCTCGCCGTCGGGCCCCTCTGGCATAGCTGTCTCATCGCTGGCACAGCGGGGGCACTCGCCAACAAAAACAGCCCTGACAAACTCGTCTTCAGAGTCAGAGTCTTGTGCAAGTCGCATCAACTCATCTCGCGCTTCTTCAGGCATAGTTTCCCAGAGCTTCTCGATCTCCTGTGTCTCTTTGGTCGCCTTTGTTCTCTTCCCGTTTTTCTTCCCGTTCTTTTTCATCTCGGTTCGGCTCCTTGGCTTAATGGTTGAGGCCTGCTTTCTAACTATAGCACACCTGCCGCCAAAAACAACCAGGCCGCATACTAACGGATGACCGCTACGGCTAATACCGAATATCGAATATCTAAATCCTAAACAAATTCCGAGTACCCGCTTGCGGGTGATCCAATATTCCAAATTAAAGAACGGAGCCTGGTCACCTTTTGGATTTTGGTCATTCGATATTGTTTAGGATTTCGACATCAGGATTTCGAATTCTTGCGCCTCTATTTGGAGCTGGATTACGAGTCTGCTATTATATTCATAAGGACGTGTACTGATGGCAGGGCTGAACATTTACACAAGTAACCGCCTCGAAGCGCTTGTCGAGCGGCTGGCAGCATTAGTTGCCGAGCCTCTCTCTTCTCCCTTTGTGAGTGAAGTGATCGTCGTTCAGAGCAAAGGCATGGAGCGCTGGCTGTCGATGGAGCTCGCCGCGAAGATCGGTGTCTGGGCAAACTGTCGATTCCCTTTTCCCAACAGGTTCACCTGGGAGGTATTCAAGGCGGTCTTAGAGAATCTGCCTGATTTCGACCTTCTGAGTCCGGAGGTAAACGCGTGGCGTATCGTAAGGATTTTACCCGATTGCCTTGGAAGAGAGGGATTTGAAGCCTTGCGTCTATACCTTGGCGGTACCCAGCTGAACTTGAAGAAGTTACAACTGGCGGAGCGAATCGCGGACATCTTTGACACCTATGCCGTTTATCGGCCGGAACAGGTGCTCGGATGGGATCGGGGTATCGAGAACCACTGGCAGGCACAACTCTGGCGCATCCTTTTTCAAGGAAAAGAGCACCCGCATCGGGCCAGGGTCTGGAGAGAGGCTACGGCAACCCTTTCCGGTCTGCAATCGATTCATGGTCTCCACAGCGTTCCCGGCGTGCACGGTCTGCCGGAACGCGTCTCTGTTTTTGGCATCCCGGCCCTCCCACGCTATCACCTTGAAGTCTTAAAGGCCCTCGCAGATCGTATCCCGGTCCACCTTTTTCTCTTCAATCCATCCAGAGAATACTGGGCGGATATTGTGCCGGCGAGAAGGATTGTCAGTGTGGAGCGAGCGGAGAAGGAGAGATCTTCCTTTCCGGCCGGAGCTTCATTTTGACGTAGGCAATCCGTTGCTTGCGTCACTTGGCAAGCTGGGGCGGGATTTCTTTCGTGCCATCGTCGATCTGGAGTCAGAGCCGGTCTCTGACTTTATCGACCCGGGAGAGGATTCTCTGCTTTGTGCCATTCAGTCTGACATTTTGAACTTACGGAACAGGGGGGAGAGCGCGCCCAAAACAGTAATCAACCCTATGGATGCGTCCCTGCAGGTACATTCGTGCCATGGTCCCTGGCGTGAGATTGAGGTCTTGTACGATACATTGCTGAACATTTTTGAGGCCAACCAGGACCTCACCCCCAGGGACGTCCTTGTCATGACCCCCAAAATAGAGACTTACGCGCCTTACATATCAGCTGTGTTCGACGCATGCCAGGATGAGAAGAAGCGAATCCCTTATTCCATCGCCGACAGGCGTGTACCATCAGAAAGCCTTGTCATCGATCTGTTTCTCAAGATCACCGGTCTTTGTAAGGGTCGCCTCCAGGCCTCCCAGATCATGGACATACTCAGCTCGACGGCCGTCAGGAGCAGATTTAACCTTTCGGCTGAGGACATCGACGTGATTCATCGGTGGGTTGTTGAGACACGCATACGCTGGGGTATTGATGGAGAACACAGGGCAGCCTTTGGTTTGCCTCCTTTCGAGGGGAACAGCTGGAAAGCCGGTATAGAGCGCCTCATCCTTGGATATGCGCTGCAGGGTGACGGGGAAGAACTCTTCCTGGACAGGCTCCCTTACAATGACGTGGAAGGGAATGAAGCGGAAATACTCGGGCGGTTTCTTCAGTTCCTGGAGCAGCTTTTCAACACCGTGCGGGCACTCGAGAATCCCAGAACGCTGGCTGAATGGAGCGACACTCTTGAGTGGCTGAGATCAGCCTTCATTGTGGAAGATGAGGAAACAGGCAGGGATATGCAGCTGTTGAGGGGGCAACTCAAAGAACTCAAGCGTCTTCAGGAGCTTTCAGGATTTGAGGATCCGGTCGAGATTGAGGTGGTGCGCTACTACCTCTCGACGCAGCTTGGGGCTGAGCAGCTTTCTAAAGGGTTCCTCACGGGCTGTGTCACTTTTTGCGAGATGTTGCCCATGAGGAGCATTCCCTTTCGGGTGGTGGCTCTCATCGGCATGAACAATGATGCGTATCCACGGGAGGAACGTCCCGTCGGCTTTGACCTTATCGCCCAGGACCCGCAGCCAGGGGACCGCTCGCTTCGCGATGAGGACCGGTATCTCTTTCTGGAGGCCGTGCTCTCCGCCAGGGAGTTCTTCTACATCAGTTACGTCGGTCAGAGCGTCCGGGATAATAGCCTCATTCCGCCATCGGTATTAGTAAGCGAGCTCCTCGATTACTGCGAGGAAGGCTTCTCCATGCCGGATTCCTCATCGGTGATCGGCTTTCTCGTCACAAGCCATCGTCTTCAGGCCTTCAGCCCTGCTTATTTCGCGGGCAAGGGGCGGCTGTTCAGTTACTCGCAGGAAGATTTCGACACAGCAATAGCCCAATCAAGCGCGCGTCGCGAAGCCAGGACGCTTCATATCAAAACCCCTGGGCGAACTCTCCCCTGAATGGAAGCACGTCTCTATCCGCGATCTAAAAAGGTTCTATCAAAACCCGGCCCGCTATCTTCTCAACCACAGGCTGGGCATTTACCTGGAAGAATCTGATCGCACTCTTCAGGGAGAAGAGCCATTTTCGCTGAATAGCCTCGACCGTTACGTCTTGAGTGATCTCCTGGTCAAAAAGGCCTTACGGGGCGAGGAGTTGAATCTCTACCTGGCGGTGGCGCGTGCACAGGGTATGCTTCCCCCCGGGATGCCCGGGGAGCTGACGTTTAGCAATTTGGTAGCCGAAGTCGAGGCTTTTGCAAAAGAGATCGGACCGTATGTGGCCATGCCGCCGCTCCCGCCAATCGAGGCGGATCTTGAGGTAGCGGGATTCAGGATATCGGGCCGTCTCGATAACATCTGGCCGTCCGGTATTGTCGCCTACCGTCTCGCGAAGGATAAGGGCAGGTATCAACTTGCGGCCTGGGTCGACCACGTGATCCTTAATCACTTGAGGAAAGAGCAGTACCCTCTTACAACCCGGCTGATCACGTTAAACAGGGCCTGGGTGTACCAGCCCTTGGAGGGTGGCGCGGAAGTGCTCGAGAAGCTGCTTCATCTCTACTGGCAAGGGCTTACGGAGCCCCTCAGATTTTTCCCGGAATCCTCGCTGACCTTTGCGGAACGCCTGAAGAAGGGCGAAAAGGTTTCTGAGGCGTTGAAGGCAGCAGAGACCGCCTGGGAAGGTTCGGCGTTTGCGCCAGGGGCTTCCGGCGAAGGTGCAGATCCTTACCTTGGTCTCTGCTTTGGCGATGTTGGTCCGTTCGCTGATCCTTTCACAGAAGTTGCGCTTGCGGTTTTTGATGCACTTATGGAACACCGCGAGAGGGCACGATGAACCCCCAACGGACTCCGCCCACGTTTGACCCGTACGACGTGCCTCTTTCAGGATGGAACCTTCTAGAAGCAAGCGCTGGCACAGGCAAGACCTATGCGCTGGCCGGACTATATGTGAGGTTGCTCATTGAAAAAGGCCTTTCCACCAGGGAGATCCTTGTCGTTACCTTCACGAAAGCCGCGACGGATGAGCTGAAAGGCAGGATACGTACGAGGATCAAAGATGCACTAGGAGCGTTTGCTTATGGACCGGGCACGGATGAGTTTCTTGCCGGGCTCGTATCGAGGACAAAAGATCACGAGCGGGCCAGGCGATTCCTGACAGATGCCTTACGAAGTTTTGACGAGAGCGCCATTTTCACCATTCACGGATTCTGTTTGCGGGCTTTGCATAACCATGCATTTGAAAGTGGGTCACTCTTCGATACGGAACTGTTGGAAGATGACACGGACATGATCAAGCAGATGATTCATGACTTCTGGCGGATCAATTTTTATCAGGGTTCGGGGCAGCTCTTTAGCTGCATCCGCGCCTGGGTCGACCCGGAAGAGCTTTTGAAGCTCGTGCGACTCTGCGGTAGAAATCCATTTCTGCGCGTGCAGAGAGGAGATCATGCGGACGAAGAAGCCGTGCCTGATGCCGTGGAGCAGGTGTGTCTCGGCGCATTCTTCAAGGCCGCTGGTTCTTGGCGCGCTTCGCGCCAAGAGGTACGCGATATCCTCGTGCAGGACCCGGGCCTTAACAGATCCGTCTACAATCAGAAAGCTGTCGAACGCATAATTGAGAAGCTCGATGCCTATTTCTCATCAGGTTACTTCTTGCCCGCCCCCGACGCACTTGATTATTTCTGCTTTGATCCACCCGTGAAACCTGCAGCCTTGAAAAAACGGGCCCAACCTCCTGTCCATCCCTTTTTCAGCCAATGTGAAGTCCTACGTAGGCGGCTTACGGAGACCTCTTCATGTTATGATGAAAAGCTCGCTCAGGTGCGAGAAGAGCTGATCGATTTTATCAAGCGTGAGTCGTCGGAAAGAAAGCTGGACACGAACGTGCGCACCTTCAGCGACCTTCTCCTCGACCTGCATGAGGCGCTTCAAGGAGAAGGAGGTGAAGAGCTTGCGGCTTCGCTCAGAAAGCAATACAAGGCGGCACTCATCGATGAGTTTCAGGACACGGACCTTGTGCAGTACGCTATATTCAGAAGAATATATGACTATGAAGGCGCCACGCTCTTTCTCATAGGCGACCCGAAACAGGCCATTTTTGGTTTCCGGGGAGCGGATCTATTCGCGTATATCAAGGCCTCAGGTGACGTTGCCCAGCGGTTTACCCTGGACAGAAACTGGCGATCTTCGGAATCGCTCATCAAAGCCGTCAATGCCATCTTTGACAGGCCCGAAGGTCCCTTTCTGCTTGAACCACTGAAGTATCTCCCGGTGAGCGGAAGCGGGGCAGCGTCAGTAGAGCTCACTATCGATGGCAAATCCGATCCTTCACCATTCAAATTGTGGTTTCTTGACGCGCCGACCGGATGGCAAGCCGCTTACGAAAGGTTTCGCTCGGGAGGTGCTCTACCGGGCTGTCTCTTCCGAGATCGGAAGGCTTCTCAAATTGGGACGCCAGAACGAAGCGTTTCTCGGAGGCCGGCCCGTAACTGCGGGAGACATCGCTGTTATCGTGCGTACCAACCGGGAAGCGCAGGAGATGCAGTCTACATTGAGGCACGTAAATATCCCCAGTGTTGTTTACACCGGCGAAACTGTTTTCAAGAGCGATGAGGCTCTGGAGTTGGAGCAGATATTTCAAGCCGTCATCGATCCAACAGATGAAGGAAAGGTTAAGGTTGCTCTCATCACCAGGATGATGGGGGTATCGGGGGACGACCTGGCGCGCATTATAGAGGATGAGACTGAGTGGGACAGGTGGCTTACCCGGTTCGACGAGTATCGTCTGCTCTGGTTGCGTGCTGGATTCATCAGTATGGCGCGCACGCTGGTGTCGCGTGAACAGGTGAAGCGTCGGCTTGGTGCCTTTCCTGACGGAGAACGGCGGCTGACCAATCTGCTCCATCTGCTCGAACTCCTGCACCGCGCCTCAATAGAGGAGAAGCTCGGCATGGAGGGGCTTCTTAAGTGGCTGGGTGAGCGACGCCAGTTGGCCGGCGACGTTGCACCGGAGGAGCACCAGATCAGACTCGAGACCGATGAGATGGCAGTCAAGATTGTGACCATTCACAAAAGCAAAGGCCTGGAATATCCGATCACCTTTTGTCCCTTCCTGTGGGGCGATTCCAGGGTTACCCAGTCACTACTCACGTATCATGACAAAGAGGAAAACTATCAGTCGATAATAAATGTGTCGATGAATCCCGATGAGACAGCGAGGGGGTGTGCTGAGGCAGAGCAGTTGGCAGAGAACATCAGGCTGACCTATGTGGCGCTGACGCGCGCAAAGTGTCGGTGCTACGCGGCATGGGGCTACATCAACAATTCCGAAACATCGGCGCTCGCTTATCTGCTTCATGGCCGCAGCCTCGGACGGTGTGATCTTGCAGCCCTTGAGTCACACATGATGAGCGCCTCGGATGAAGCGCTTAGATCGGAACTCGCGTCTGTCGTCCAGAGGTCCCAAGGGGCCATTGAAATACTTCCGGTGCCGGAGGAGAGCGCGTCGCATCACTTCATTGCGCGGTCGGCCCACGAACTCCTCCAGCTGAAGCCCTTTGCGGGAAAGATCGAGCTGGACTGGCGGGTGTCGAGCTTTTCAGCCCTTACGTCGGGAAAGGATGAATTGGCGGACTTACCCGACCGCGACAGGGGGTTGGGGGAAGAGCCTTCACCCGTCGAGGCGGTGAAACGGGCGGATGGTGCTCAAGGCCTCTCGATCTTCACCTTTCCGGCGGGCCCAAAGGCGGGTAGCTGCTTGCATGAGATCCTCGAGCATCTCGACTTTGCCCGCTTTGAATCGGACGAAACACGGACACTCGTGGCGGAAAGGCTGAGCCGCTATGGCTTTGCGTCCGACTGGGTCGAGACGATCTGCCTGCTGGCCAAGAACGTACTTACCGCCCCGCTGGATGAGAGGGGTTTATTTACGCTTTCCGCGCTGAGGGCCGCCGATCGTCTCCACGAGGTGGAGTTCCATGTACCTCTATCGCTGATTACGCCGAAGGGATTGGGTGCCCTTTTCGGCTCTGGAGAGGGCGATGGCAATGCGTCCGTCGGCATGCTGATCAAGAGGCTCGGATTCAAGCCTGTCAAGGGAATGCTCAAGGGTTACATTGACCTGGTGTTTCGGCGCGATGGCAGATACTATATCGTCGATTGGAAATCAAACTACCTGGGCGCGAGCCTTGAAGACTATACCAGAGAAAAATTATCGATCGTGATGGAACGGGAGTTTTATACACTTCAATACCATATATATGCGGTTGCCTTGCACCGGTTCCTGGAGCTTCGTCTCCCCGATTACCAGTATGATACCCACTTTGGAGGGGTATACTATCTTTTCCTCAGGGGCATGGGTCCGGCAGGCGGTTATGGTGTTCTATTCGACCGGCCTGCCCCTGGGCGTCTCAAGGCACTTGCACACTATTTGACAGGCAGATAACATGTTAGAGGCAGCACGACAGACTCCGGAGATCGAATCCTTTACCGAGATCGATCGCCACTTTGCAAACTGGATGGTCAGATTGTCTTCCGGTACACCTGCCGATATGCTCGAAGACCTCTGGTTAGCGGCGGCACTCGCAAGCAACGCCGTGAGCAAGGGGCATATCTGCGTATCACTCTCTGATTGGGCGGGCAGACTTGTCGAGGGTTGCGATAGGTCAGGCACGCAGGCGAAGAGATATCCTGATCTTTCACAGTGGGTAGATAAATTGAAGATAACCCCGGTAGTCGGCGTGGCGGGCGAATTCAAGCCATTGATTCTCGATGAAAAGCATCGACTTTACTTACAGCGTTACTGGGCGTATGAAGGGCAGCTTGCCGGGGTGCTCCTCGCAAAAGCGCGAAGCCCGAAGAGGCCGGTCGACGAGCAGCTCCTGAGAGATGGCCTTCAAAGGCTTTTTCCGCAGGATGATGGAGAAGAGGTAAACTGGCAACGAGTCGCGGCATTGGCCGCGACTCTGAACGCCTTGACCATTATCTCCGGTGGCCCCGGGACAGGCAAAACATTTACGATGGCAAAGATCCTTGCGCTCATGGTGGAGCAGGCAAAGGGCCGAAGCCTCGCCGTCGCTCTGGCGGCCCCGACCGGAAAGGCCGCGGCCAGATTAAAAGGGGTCATACAGGAGAGCAAGGTGAATTTGAACTGCTCATCCGATGTAAAGGCGCTGATCCCGGAAGAGGCGTCAACAATTCACCGTCTTCTGGGGCCGACTCGCAGCGCCGGCTTCAGATTTAACAAGGAGAATCCGTTACCCTACGATGTCGTAGCAATCGACGAGGCATCGATGAGCGACCTGCCCCTTATGGCCAAGCTGGTGAGCGCGCTTAAAGGAGATGCGCGGCTTATCCTTCTCGGTGACAAGGAGCAGCTGGCATCCGTGGAGCCGGGTGCTGTTTTTAGTGACATCTGTGAGGCCGCTGACGCAAACAGGTTTTCGTCAGCCTTCAGTCGGCATGTCAGAAGACTTACCGGCTATACGCTGCCCGGCACCGGGGAAAACCTGGCGGCTCTGGCTGATTCGGCTGTAGTGCTCGAGAAGAATTATCGCTTTGGCAGTCAAAGCGGTATCGGCATATTGAGTGGACTCGTTAAGGGGGGAGAAGGAAAGGCGGCCCTTGAGCTTCTCAAAAACGGCGGTTTCAGCGACATTTCATGGCAGGATGTCCCTCCGGCAAGTGAGCTTGCCAGAGCACTGGAACGAAACTCACTCGACTATCACGCCGATTACTTGAAGGCCGAGGAGCCTGTCAGCGCTTTTGCTCTTTTCAACAGATTTCATATGCTCTGTGCGCTTCGTGAAGGGCCATACGGTGTCTCCTCTATCAATCAGACGATACAGGACTTCTGCGCCCGGCGAGGGCTTATCAGACGGGAGGGCAGATGGTACCGGGGGCAGCCGCTGCTGGTAATCGCAAACGATTACCGATTGAAGCTCTTCAACGGAGATATAGGCATTCTCCTTGACGATCCTGAAACGGGAAGCCTCCGCGTTTTCTTTCCCACGGAAGACGGCACATTCAGGAAGGTTCTGCCGGGAAAGCTTTCCGCCTATGAGACGGCTCATGCGATAACCGTGCACAAAAGCCAGGGCTCGGAATTCGAGCATATCCTCGTCCTGCTTCCTGACAGGCGCTCTGAAGTGGTGACTCGAGAGCTTATTTACACAGCCATCACGAGGGCAAGAAAGCGCGTTGAAGTTTGGGGAAGGGAAGAGGTCTTCGTGGAAGCGATTTCCAGCCGAACCAGAAGAGTATCCGGGTTAAAGGATCGGCTGAGGACGGAGTGAAGCGCCGGTCTCTCGTCAGTCGAAGGTCTTTAGAAACATGTATTCGCCACGGCCGCACGCTCCTTTAGCAAAGGTATGATTTTTTGGCAAGGTATTTGCTAGTCATGTCGGGTATGCGAAGCTGTAATACCAAGTTGCATTCAAAAATAGAGCGAGGCGACCAGGAGGATAGCGACGGAGGCGTACTCAAAGTACGTCGGAGTCGTGCCGACGCAAGGCAACGAAGCTATATGAATGAAGGCAACTTGGTATAAAACTGTGCGGTTGAGGATGCCCCCGGTAAGTGACTCTCTATATGGAATCTTCAACGGTGGGTTAAGAGGCGGCCATGAGGGACGTAATTCATAGATTTATATTGTTGTGTGGGACGGTACTGGTACTTCTAAGATTGTACCCCTCCGACCGGGGAGGATGGATTTCAAAACTGTTTTGGGACGATGTAATCAACACCAGGATTGAATCAATGACCGTGCAGGTCATATCGTTCCTTGGGTTTACTTCGAGCGCTTATCAGGCTTTCGCGTCCAACCTAGATTCACTTGCTCACGCGTTTGCTATTCTGTTTCAGGCCCTTGCAATTGCCTTTATTTGTTACATTCTCACTCGCTGGATATAGCGGAAAGTTTTTTTAAGTTTCACATGTACTTCGCAATTGAGGGGTGGGATTGCGGAAAAATCAAAAGCCGACGCGGGGATTTGAACCCCGGACCTGCTGATTACGAATCAGCTGCTCTACCACTGAGCTACGTCGGCGATCAGCGATTATATAGCACACCAAAAAGCAAAACGCAATTACAGTTTCGTTTCAGAACCGCTGTACCAATTGGTTTAATTGGTTTGATTGGTGAAGGGCAAACAATCGCGGATATTTTTAAGACTGAACGGATATGTTTGTCGTTATCAATCGCGATTTGACGGCTCGCCGGCTTCAGGATTTCCGGCGTTCCTTTTCCAGCTTTCTCTTTTCTTCGTCCCTGATTTCCCGGCGCAGGAGCTTACCCACTTTGGATTTCGGAAGCATATCCCTGAACTCGATGTAGTGGGGTATCTTGTAAGGTGCAAGCCGGTCACGCGCCCAGCGCAGAAGATCCGCGCTGTTCACGCCCTTTGCATCCTCTTTCAGCACAACGATAGCTTTGATGCGTTCTCCCACTTTCGGGTCGGGTATGCCGACCACGCATGAGCCGATTACCGTAGGATGATCCTGCAGGACCGCTTCGATCTCCGATGCGGAGACGCGGTAGGCCTTGTACTTGATGATGTCCGCAGTGCGCTCCACGAACTCGAT